>JAHBXT010000002.1:0-692076 GCA_019636385.1 Pirellulaceae bacterium
TGAAGGTACAACAGTCGCAGTTCAGCTTCGGTCCAGTGACCAATGCTGGCCGAATTGCGTTTGATACCTTGTTAGACGAACTGGCCCTGGAATTCTTTGACCGGCATTCCCAACTTTTTAGGAATTCCCTACCCGCCCGCCATTGTGCTGTGTCCCCAGAGAACCCCCAGAGAACCCCCACCCTGGAATTCTTTGACCGGCATTCCCAACTTTTTAGGAATTCGCTACCCGCCCGCCATTGTGCTGTGTCCCCAGAGAACCCCCCACCCAGAGAACCCCCACACCATTGTGCTGTGTCCCCAGAGAGAACCAGAGAATCCCCAGAGAATCCACCAGAGACTGGGCTGTCCGTGAAAGCGGGACCACCTCAGAGCGCTACATTGGATATTTCGAGATTTTTCGGAATCAATGATGGCCATCGGTGCCCGGTTCCGCCTCCCGCTGCTAAGCCGGAGAACCTGCAACTGGATGGCAGAGAGAGGTGCACCAAAATTTGGTCGAGAAAGTGGACTCAATATAGGCTTGCAACTTGAGGCGTTTCTCTTATGCTGCCGACTACCGTATGTGGCTTCTCATATAGCAGGGAATGGGACGTTGTCGGCAAGCGAAATCGACCTTCAATTGGCTCTTCGGCAAACGCTGGAGAATTTTGAACGCTGTGGCGTGCGTTGGGTGACGCGCGGGTCAGTAGAGGATTTGCCGCAGGAATGGCTGGATGTGATCAGCGATCGTTGTGGCCAAGTAGATGTCGATTCAGTCAAAACTTCACAGAGTGTAGCTGGCACTGCTGCGGCTGATCGGCCAGCCGTTTTCAGGCAGCCAGACAGAGGCTCAAGCGAAGATGCAGTCGGCGGCGTTACCAGCACTCACTTGGATATCGACTCCGTACCCGTGCAACAAGCACCGATGCTGAGGGTGCATGGCATGATCGGCGATGCAGGTTCACGTGGTTGGACTCGCCCTGCCCTGCAAGTTGCGGCAAGGGTGGAGGTCTTCAAGGAGCTGGAGAATTCGATCCGCCAATGCCGACTGTGTACTGAAATTTGCAACTATCGTCATCAAACGGTATTTGGTGTTGGACCTCCCTCGCCCACCATCTGTTTCATGGGCGAAGCGCCGGGAGCTGATGAAGATCGTGTCGGCGAACCGTTCGTGGGCCGCGCTGGTCAACTGCTGACCAAAATAATCCAGGCCATGCAATTGCGCCGCGAGGATGTCTTCATCCTCAATGCGCTCAAATGCCGCCCGCCGGGTAATCGAACACCGGCCGATCATGAGATTGACAACTGCCGTCCATTTGTCCAGTCACAATTGGAAGTGTTGCAACCGCAGTACATCGTTTGCCTAGGAGCAGTAGCGACCAAGTCACTATTAGGACTAAGTTCATCGGTCGGCAGTATGCGTGGCAAGTTCTTTGCGTATCGCGGTGCCAAAGTGCTGGTGACTTACCATCCGTCGTATCTGCTAAGGAACGAGCAGGCCAAACGATTGGTGTGGGAAGACATGCAATTGCTCATGCACGAGCTGGGCATTGCCGTGCCAGGAAAAGGTTAGCTCACCAGTCGCTGTAACTCGTCAATCACGCGCTGAATTTCTTCAGTCGTCGTCGTGTGTACGATGCCCAGCCGTACCATGCCGTCACGTGCCTGTCCAAGCGCGGCGCAGATATCCACTGCGTAATAGTCGCCATGCCAGCAGTAGATGCCTCGACTATCCAAATAGCTGGCCACTTGCTGCGACGTCAGGCCCTCGACAGTAAACACGACCGTGGGCACACGCTCGGCGAAACGCTGTGGATCGGTGATGCCATACACGGTAACTTTGGGCAGGCCCAGCAGACCGTCGATCAGTTGAGTCGCTAGGCCCGTCTCGTACTCTTGAATCGCTGTCAGCGCTATTTGAAGCGCTTGCCGACGGTTGGGCGTGGGAGAGGCTGGTGACATGTCGAGTGGATTGTCGTTTGGCAATTCTTCCACCGTCTGGTGACGGTAGCTATCTTGGCTGGCCGAGGACAATTGATATCCGATGTTGGCCAGGTAGTCGATGGCGGCGCGGACACCCGCGATGGCTGCAAAGTTGGGAGTGCCGGTCATCCATTTGCCAGGCAGACTGTTTGGTGAGGGCCGTAGTTTGTAAGCGGCAAGTTCTTCCAATCGTTGGCGACGCCCCCACAACAGTCCGACGTGTGGACCAAAGAACTTGTATGCCGAGCAGATGCAGTAGTCGACGCCCCACTGGGCGACATCGATTAAGCGATGTGGAGCCCAATGTACAGCGTCCAAATACACTTCTGCTCCGGCGCGATGCGCCAGTTCGGTTAACTGCTGAACGCGGGTCGTACTGCCTACGCTGTTGGACGCAGCGGTCAGGGCTACCAGTCGCGTTTGATCGGTTACCTTGCGCTGAAAGTCCTGCTCGTCTAAGGTAGCATCCGCGACGTTGACGCTGATCGTATCAACTTCGACACCCACATCGCGAGCCGCCAGCTTCCATGAAGTGACATTCGCGTCGTGGTCCAATTGAGTGACCACGATGCGCTGACCGGGCTTCCAGGTGCGTGCCAGCGCCCGGGAGAAGGCCAGAGTCATCGTCGTCATGTTGGCACCAAAAATACACTCGCCGGCGTCCGTACAGCCAAACCAATCCGCAGCAGCTTGATGAGCCTCGGCGGTCAATGCGGCGGTCTGGCGACTGGTGCCAAAGGCTCCGCCGGTGTTGGCGTTATGCCAGCGGTAATAGTCCGTTACAGCGTTGATGACCGACTGTGGGACTTGGCTTCCGGCCGGCGCGTCAAGATAGGCGATGGAACGATTCGAATCGGGGGCGACTCGCGACAAGGATGGAAACTGTTGGCGGAGTTGCGGGACGATGCTGGCAAATGAAGTCATATTCGAGTAACCAAACTGATTGGCAATAAAGGGATTGTTGAGCGAGACGATGTTTCCTAATTGCCATAAAAACCGCATTGGCTGGCGCTGTGGCAAAGGCGGTCTACTACCCCACGACGATGCCTGCCGGGATAAGTGTTAGTGTGCCTGACAAGCGGAATGCTGGCAATTGGCTAGTAGAAAATACCTCGGCTTGAGTGATCGAGAATCCATCTTTCGCCACAGTCGCAGATTTCAGAGAATCCGGGCTGTCAACGAGTTAAACGTTCGAAAGTGTATCAGTCTGCAAATTGGAGTACATGGGGTGATAGATCGTCGAACTTGGTTGACTGTTACCGGGGCTTGGACGGTGGGCGGTTGTTGCGGATGTCGGTCTGCACCCATCACCGGTCGCAAGCAGATGATCATGTTCCCAGAGCAAACCGAAATCGCTATGGGGCAGCAGGCGTTTGCTGAGGTGATGCAGCAGAGCCAGGAGTTATCTACCAGTCTGAGCAGCCAACTGGTACACGAGGTTGGTCATCGCGTCGCCGCAGCCAGTGGACGCACCGATTATGAATGGGAGGTGCGATTGATCCGAGGCGATGAGCAAAATGCCTATTGTCTACCCGGTGGCAAGATTGTGGTCTATGAAGGCATACTGCCGGTCTGTCAAAATGAAGCCGGCCTGGCGGTGGTGATGAGCCATGAAGTGGCCCACGTGCTGGCGCGTCACGGCGGAGAGCGGATGAGTCAGCAGGCCGCCGTCAATGGTGCACAACAGGTACTGGGCGTACTGACGCAGAATCGCGAGCAGGTATCGCGAGAACTGTGGATGCGTGCTTACGGCGTAGCGACCAACTACGGCGTGCTGCTGCCCTACAGTCGCAAGCACGAGACGGAAGCCGATCACATCGGACTGATGTTGATGTCGCAAGCGGGATACGATCCCAGCGAAGCTCCCAGATTCTGGCAACGCTTTGGCAGTGCAAGCCAGGGAGCTGTCAAACCGCCCGAGTTCATGTCTACGCATCCGGCGGATCATCGCCGGGCGTCAGAGCTAGAAAAGCTATTACCTGAAGCACTTACCATCTACCGACAAGCCGTCAATCCAATCGGCGTTGGACGCACGATCGTCTAGCCAGCCGCTGCATAGCAGCACGGAATTTTGGCAATCTTCCGACCTCGCCATCCCTACTGACTTGAGTGCCAGTACCCAGTTTACGAACGTCGTTTGAAGAGCGGTCCGCCGTATCGGGCTGTGTTGCCGAGCTGTTCTTCGATGCGCAACAGTTGATTGTACTTGGCCATGCGGTCACTACGCGAGGCGGAGCCTGTCTTGATCTGACCGGTGGACAGTCCAACCGCTAGGTCGGCGATCGTCGAGTCCTCGGTTTCACCACTGCGATGGCTGGAGATCGACGTGTAACCGTGGCGCGTGGCCAATTGGATGGCGTCGATGGTTTCAGTGACACTACCAATTTGGTTGACCTTGATCAAAATACTATTGCCAATGCCAGCGTCGATGCCGCGCTGCAATCGCTGGACGTTGGTGACAAACAGGTCATCGCCGACAAGCTGCACTCGGTTACCAAGTTTATCGGTCAGCAGTTTCCAACTGTCCCAGTCGTCTTCGGAACACCCGTCTTCGATGGAGCAAATGGGATACTGGTCGACCCATGCTTCCAGAAATCCAACCATCTCGGCACCGGACAGCTTCTTGCCATCGATCGTGTAACGCTTGGTTTTCTCGTCATAAAATTCGGTGGCTGCGACATCCAGTGCGATGAAGATCTGCTCGCCAGCTTGGTAGCCGGCTTGACCGATAGCTTCCATGATTAGGTCTAGCGCCTCTTGATTGCTGCCCAGGTCGGGTGCAAAGCCGCCTTCGTCGCCGACGGAGGTGTTCAGCTTGCGGCTGCTGAGTACTTTTTTCAGGTGATGAAAGACTTCAACCCCGGCGCGCAGCGCATCAGAGAAAGAGTCGAAGCCCAGGGGCATGACCATGAACTCTTGTACGTCCACCGAGTTGTCTGCGTGCTGGCCACCGTTGACAATGTTCATCATGGGGGCGGGCAGAATGTGCGCGGCGGTGCCTCCCAGGTAGCGATACAGCGGCAGTTGGCAGTAATTTGCGGCAGCTTTGGCCACAGCCATCGAAGCGCCTAAAATCGCATTGGCCCCCAAGCGCTTCTTGTTTTCGGTGCCATCCAGTTCGATCATCACCCGATCGATTTCGCGCTGGTCCAGAGCGTCTAGGCCGATTAACGCGTCGGCAATTTCGCCACTCACATGTTCAACTGCTTTGAGAACACCTTTGCCCATGTAGATGGACTTGTCCCCGTCGCGCAATTCCCAAGCCTCGTGAGCGCCGGTGCTGGCACCGCTGGGCACTGCGGCGCGACCTAACGCACCGTCCATGAGTTCAACTTCGACCTCAATGGTCGGATTGCCACGGCTATCTAGAATTTGACGCGCCTGAACGCCCTGGATCATACTCATCGGATCGCTTTCCCTGAAACTAGAAACAACTGTCCTGAAAACTAGGCTCAACATTGTGCTCAAATGCCGCCAGAGCACCAGACCGCCTCGTTATTTTTGATTCGACTCGCCCAAAGCCGCTTCGGCTGGTAAGCTGGTATACGTCGTGAAGTGAAGGCAATTTGTGATTCGTGAAGTATAGATCGTTTCCAACTACTGCGATTTGAGCGAGGCCGATGTTTTCGGGATTGGTTGAGACGAGAACAACCGTGAGTGCCATCCAGGCCGAGCCGGGTGGGATGCGGCTGACGTTGGCGCTTTCAAGTCAGTTTGACGATGTGCGTGTAGGAGACAGCATCTGCATTCAAGGCTGCTGCCTGACAGTAGTTGATATTGAGGATCGCAGCATGAGCTTTCAGGCCGGCATGGAAACACTGTCGCGAACCACCTTAGGCCGATTACAATTGGGCCAGCAAGTCAATTGCGAACGGTCGCTGCGGCTGCATGATCGGTTGGGGGGGCACTTCGTTACTGGACACATCGACGGCCTGGGTACAGTCACCGAACGCCGCGATCTGGCCGAATGGTCTGACATCTTCTTTAGGGCAGCTCCCGAGCTGCTGGTGCAGATGGCGTCTAAGGGCTCAATAGCCATTGATGGAGTTAGCCTGACGTTGGTGAGCGTTACCGACTGCGAGTTTTCGGTGGCCCTCATTCCGCATACGCTCAGCGCCACGACGCTTGGACAGCTTCGGTTGGGGGATTCGGTCAACCTGGAGACAGATATTCTGGCTAAGTATGTCCAGCGACAATTGTCGCTAGACAGTCGCCAGTCGCCAGCAAATTCCAACCGCTACCTGTAACGCTCGGCAATCGTCCTACCACCGTTTTTAATAAGCAGATCTATGGTTCAGCGTCAAACGCTCAGTTACCTGCAGCAGAATTTTCAGCGCGCCAAGATGCGACCGCAAACGCGCTATGGTCAGAACTTTCTGATCGACTTGAACTTGGTGCGCTTGATTGCGGATTCGGCAGAGCTAACCAAACGCGATGTCGTGCTTGAGGTCGGCACGGGCATGGGATCGCTGACAACCATCATGGCTGCTCAGGCCGGGCATGTGGTCAGCGTCGAAATAGATCACCACCTTGCTCTGTTAGCCCGCAGTGAATTGGAAGAGCTGGAAAATGTGACCTTGCTGGAGCAAGATGCTCTAAAAAGCAAGAACCAATTGCATCCCCAGGTCATCCAGGAAATTCGGCAGCAGGTTAGCCAGATCCCTGGTGGAAGATTGAAGTTAGTTGCAAATTTGCCGTATAACGTGGCGACGCCGATCTTGTCGAACTTGTTGAGCATCGAGCCGTGGCCGGCGCGGATGGTGGCCACCATTCAGCGCGAGTTGGCCGAGCGAATTTGCGCAACACCCCGCACCAAGGATTATAGCGCTCTGAGTGTCTGGATGCAGGCGCAGTGTCGCACCAGCATCGTGCGCATTATGCCTCCGACGGTATTTTGGCCACAACCGAAGGTCGAATCGGCCATCGTCGACATTCAGCCGCAAAAAGTCCTGCGCGACCGGCTGGCCCATCGCGAGCACTTCCATGATCTAGTGCGCAAGATTTTCCAGCACCGCCGCAAGTTTCTGAGGTCAGCGTTGACGGTGGCCGTCCGGGATCGGCTTGACAAGCAGCAGGTCGACGAGATTATGTCAGAAATGGGTCTGGACGCGACGGTCCGAGCCGAACAGTTGACCCCTCAGCAGTTGATCGAGCTGAGTGACAGTGTATGGAAAAGCCAGACAGATTGCTCATGACTCAGCTGGATTCTAATCTGCGACCGCTGTTGGCGTCCGGTAGCGTCGTGGGCGGGTACTGTATTGAGCGGCCGCTGGGCAGTGGAGGAATGGCTGATGTTTATTATGCCGTCGATCAACGTCTTGAACGTCCCGTTGCACTGAAGATCCTTCGGCCTGCCTTGGCCGAGGATGAGACCTATCAGCAGCGCTTTGAGCAGGAGGCCAAGGCGGCGGCGGCTCTGATACATCCGAACATCGTGCAGATCTATGGGGTCGGTCAAGACGGCTCGATCCGTTATATGGCTCAGGAGTTCGTCCCTGGCGTTAATCTGCGAGACTATCTGCGCGGCCAGCTTGTTTGCCCTGATGGTCAAGCTCTTGGCAAATTAGGCAGCAGTAGCGATATCGGCAGAATCTCTTCTCGTGTCGGTGACGAACTGTCACAGGAGGAGGCCATGTTGGCAGCGGCTATTGGCAAAGATCGACAGTTGCCAATTCGCGAGGCGCTGAGCATTCTGCTGCAGACGCTGGCCGCTCTCACCAAATCGGCACAGGTTGGTATTGTTCATCGAGACATCAAACCCGAAAACATTATGCTGACCAGTGACGGCGACGTCAAAGTTGCCGACTACGGGTTGGCGCACATCCAGTTGGGGGAAACCGCATCGCTGACGAATCCCGGAGTGGCGCTTGGCACGCCGATCTACATGAGTCCAGAGCAGGTGCAGGGACAATCGGTGGACATTCGAAGCGATTTGTATTCGCTGGGTGTCACGCTGTTTCATATGTTAATGGGCAGGCCACCGTATCGCGGTGACACACCGTTGGCGCTGGCCATGCAGCATGTGCAGGCTGCGCTGCCGGACATTAAAGGTTTGCGCCCCGATTTGCCACAGTCTTTGGTCGGCTTGCTGAAGAAGCTACTAGCCAAGTCGCCTGAGGAACGTTTTTCCAGTCCTGCAGAAGTGCTCAGCTATTTGCAGCAGCATCGCGATCATGATTTATCAGATCACTGGCCTGATCGCACGATGCCACTGTACCACGCCGCGATGCAGCGGCCACCAGCCAGCGATGCAACCCGGAAATTGCAAGAACTGCTCAACAAACCACCGCATCGAAGGCTGCGCCGTGCGCTTCTTGGTGTGGCTGTGGGGGTGCCGTTGGCGTTGGCGCTGTGGTTGGGAGCGCGCGGCCTTGGGGCGACCGTTTGGGGATGGAATTGGCCTGGGCCAGATGCTTTATTTGCGGCTGACCAACTGATTTACGAAGGAATTCCTCGGCAAAGCGAGGTTGCGAAACAATACTTGTGGGCGATGCTGGATCGCTCCAGTAGCCGAATTGCAAAATGGGAAGCCGTCGAAGTCTACTTTCCGCGCTCTGCTGCCCCGCTCAATCGACTGTATGTGGGGCTCGCTCAGTTGCAGTTGGCCCGCCAGTTTCAAGAGGCCGGCGACTTGCAGTTGGCCAGCCGGCGGTTGAAAAGTCTAGTTGACGATGCCCACATGCAAGCGCTGGTGCAGGCCTATGCCTGGCTGCAATTAGCCACCATTGAACGCGAAAATGGCGACAAGGCCCAGATGGAAGCTAATGTACGAAAGGCTTTGCGATTGCGGGGCGAGTTGAGCAAGAAAGATGTTCAACAATTAGATGCCGCAGTCCGCTCGATGCCCAGCGATATCGAGCTGTATTGGTCGCCGAGTGAAAAATAGAGGTAGCCACCGTCGCGCAGACGGTAGGTCTGTTCAGGCGTAGCCACGCACGGTCCCTGCTGGTGTCCCAGTCTGCAATTCACATGACCGGTTGCGTTAAAACTTGTATAGCAGCATGGCCGAATAGTTCAAATCGCCAGGCTTCGCAGTTCCGCCGGGCGTGCTATCGTACCGATGCAATGCGCCCAGCTTGAGCGACAGGTTTCTCTCTTCGCTCAACAGGTGTTCCCAGGCCAAGTCGGTAATCGTGCGATAGTCCGAGAAATCTTCCCAAGTTGGAAAGTAGTCGAACTTAGCCACCAACTTATTACGCGGATTTACTTGGTGTTCGTAGGTCGCGCCAAACAGCGCCTCCGGCTTCCAGCGATCATCCGTGCCACCAAATTCTCTGGATGCACCAGCACCGAAACGCGTCGAGATAAGTAAGCCGTCGCCGTCGATCCATTTATATCCCAGACCGCTGTTGATAAAGTATCGCAGGTTGAAGGCACGCAGTTCGTCGTACTCCAAACCTTGCTTGATGAAAGTGTTCCACTTGCTTTGACCCAAATCGCGCTCCAGGTCGCCATAGAGCAAGACGTTGTTTTGCGAAATGAGCCCAGCGTTATGCGTGCGGTTCTGCAGCAATCTCAGATCAAACATATTCTGTTCGGTTTTCCGCTTGAATCTTGCACCGCTTTGAACGGTCAGCGATTCGGTGTTGCCCGTGGCTCCATTGAGTCCCAGTTCGGCGCTGTTTTCCCATCCATCAAGCGGGAACCAGGTCCAAGGCAAATACCAAATCGGTCCGGCCGTTTGAGCGGCTGGAATGGTTGGCGCGTCAAATACAGACGGCGGCATATCGCCCAATGGCGGAGGTGGCTGTGTCAAACCGTTCTCAGATAACTGGGGAGTCTGTGGAATTGCAGGACCGCCAGCACTGCGCGATGAATTGTCGTTCAGCCAAGCCTGTGCGTGCCCAACGGAAAGATTGGTCGGCCAGATTGCAATGGTCAACGCAAGGGCGGGCCAGGCGAACGGCTTCATCTGATAACTCCGGCAAAGTTCAAAAACACAGTACGGCTCATAACGCATTGAAGTCAATGAAATCAAGACAAAATAGCGAATATCAGCTGCATCGGCGGCAAGTTTCCAGCAATTGGCATTAGATCGGCGGGAGTGTGCAGCTCCGCTGAATACCAGCAATAGAGTTAAGGCGATAACTACGCTCGCCCGAGTGAGTGTGCAGGTGACATGTAGCACACCGCATTCTGGCCAATGCTGCTGACTGAAAAAAAGAGTGGCTACTCTGAGGCTTGTTCCGAAGCAAGCCGACGAGCGACCCGCAGTTTGGCACTGCGCGAACGCGGATTCTGCAATACTTCGGCTTCGCTGGCACGAACGGGTTTGCGAGTCACGATTTCCAGGCGATGGTCCTGACGAAAAGCCTGTTTAACCAGACGGTCTTCCAGCGAATGAAAGCTAATAATCAACAGCCGTCCGCCACTGCGCAGGCAGTTCGGCAACGACTCGAGTGCGGCTTGCAGGATTTGTAATTCTTGATTGACGGCGATGCGCAAGGCTTGAAAAGTGCGCGTAGCCGGGTCGACTCGCCCATGTTTGAATCCGCCGCGGCTTGGACGTCCTCTTGGAACACACGAATAGATCAACTCACGCAATTGATCTGCAGTGCGAATTGGTTGCAGGCGCCGCGATTGCACGATACGACTGGCGATGCGCCGGCTGAAGCGTTCTTCGCCATACTGATAAATGGTGTCGGCAATACTCTTTTCGTCAGCGCTTGCTAACCATTGCCAAGCGGGCTGTCCCGAGCTGGGGTCAAACCGCATGTCTAATTCGCCGTCGGCTTGAAAGCTAAATCCGCGCTGCTGGTCATGCAGTTGATCAGAACTAAGTCCCAAGTCCAGCAAGATTCCGTCGGCAGCGGGCCAACGTAGTTCGCTAAGTACATTGCTGGTCTGGTGGTATGATGCCTGACGCACTTGGGTGGGTAATGGAAATAAGCATTGCAATCGCTCGGTCGCAGCAGGATCGCGATCCAGAATCAACAATCTGCCTCGAGAACCAATGCGGTTCAGCAGCAATTGCGCATGGCCACCCCCGCCACCGGTTCCATCCACCCATGTTTCTCCTTCGGCGGGTTGGCCCAACGCCACGATTTCCTCAGGCAGTACCGGCACATGCTGGGTTTCGAGCATAAATTCACTAGAGCCACGAACGTGGCGGAACACTGCAAAATCATTTGCTACAGGGCTGAACAAACTATTATTCGGTCTATAATAACAAGTTCCGCCCCCTGAAGCGACTAGAAACTGCGGGGCGGTTTGGTAGGTAGCTACCGTCGCCAGACGGTGGCGGTGTTTATGTTACTTCATGCTCTTGGCGAGCGTGGCTACCAGTTGTGGCGGTCGTAACGGACAGTTTTGTACTCGATTAGCAGTCTACTATGAGTCTACAGGTGCGGGCGGAAACATCGTTGAGTGGAGATGACGTCGAGGCGATAGATCAGTTGCGAACGGCCTACCGTCGGCTGGTGGACGAGCTGGGGCGAGTCATCGTGGGGCAGCGCCAGACTATCGAGCAGCTGGCCATCTGCCTGTTCGCCCGGCGTCATGCGCTGCTGATGGGCGTACCAGGACTGGCCAAAACATTGCTGGTCAGCAAGTTGGCTGAAACCATGTCGCTGAAGTTCAGTCGCATTCAGTTCACGCCAGACTTGATGCCGATGGATATCACCGGCACCGATATCCTTCAGGAAAATGAGGGCGGGCGACGCGAATTTCAATTCGTCCCTGGGCCGGTGTTTGCGCACATCGTCTTGGCCGACGAAATCAACCGGGCGCCACCTAAGACGCAAGCCGCCATGTTGGAAGCCATGCAAGAGCATCGCGTTACCGTGCTGGGGAAAGCCTTTGCTCTGGATGACCCATTTATGGTTCTGGCGACACAGAATCCGGTTGAACAGGAAGGTACCTATCCGTTACCCGAAGCGCAACTGGATCGCTTCATGTCGTTAATCGAACTGGATTATCCCAACGAGCAAGAAGAGATTCAAATTGCCAAGACCACCACCGGTGATGCGCTGCCGGAACTGGAACATTTAATGACTGCGCAACAGATCATTGCCTATCAGCATCTGGTGCGTCGTGTGCCGGTGCCAGACCATATCTATACCTATGCCGCGCGGCTGGTCCGGCGCACTCGGCCTGGTGGCGAGACAGCTCCCTCGTGGTTGAAACCGCTGGTCGCTTGGGGGGCAGGCCCACGCGCCGTTCAAAATCTGATTTTGGGTGCCAAAGCCCGAGCGGCATTACAAGGCAGTTATATGGTTCGCGTACAGGATGTCCAAGCTGTAGCCCCGTCGGTGCTGACGCACAGAGTCATTACGACGTTTGCTGCGCAGGCCGAACGTGTCGGCTCGAAGGATATCATTCGCCGATTGATTCAAGAAACTCCAGACGCATAATCACAGCCACTGTGGCGATTGATGCCACCTGACAAGCATGGCCACAGAACGCCGCACAAGCCGACTCGTCGATCCGGCCAAGTTGTCAGAACTGGGGGCTCTGCCGCTATTGGCTCGCCAAGCGATGTTGGGCAACGTCTCCGGACGGCATGCGAGTCCGCACCGCGGTGCCAGTGTCGAATTTGCCGAGTATCGGCGGTACGTTCCCGGCGACGACTTGCGACGATTGGACTGGCGAGCCTATGGGCGCTCCGATCGCTTCTACGTCAAGGAATTCGAAGCGGACACGAACTTACGCCTGATGTTGGTTGTCGATGCCAGCGGATCGATGGGCGTGCCTTGTTCGGCCGGAACCAAATTGGACTATGCTTGCCGGATGTCCGCTGCGCTCAGCTATTTAGCGATTCAGCAGGGCGATGCGGTGGGACTGGCCTGTGTGTCCGATTCCATTGTGCAGCAAGTGCCACCGCGGCGCAATCCGGCTCACTGGTCCACGCTGCTGGATCACTTGGAGGGCGCTAAAGCGCGCGGCGAAACCCAACTCCCCCGGTTGCTGCATGAACTGGCGGAGACCGTGCGGCAGCGGGCGTTAGTCATCATCATTTCGGACCTGTTCGTCCAGCCGGCCGAACTGCGTGACTGTTTCGAGCATCTGCGGTTTCGCAAGCACGATGTCGTGGCCTTTCATTTGTTGGACACCGATGAATTGCGCTTTAACATTCAGCGCCCCACACGTTTCGTGGATCCTGAAGGCGGCGCAGCCATGTTCGCCGACCCTGTCGAGATTGCTGATCGCTATCTGCAAGCGATGTCGCATTACCTGAACGAGCTGAAGCAGGCCACGTTGGAGACCGCAGTAGACTATCGCCGTGTAGAGGTCGATCAGCCGTATCAGCAGGCGATTCGCAATTTCCTGATCGATCGCGCGCATCAGCGGAGGTCGCGATGAGCTTTCTGCAGCCTTGGCTGCTGTGGGCCTTGCCGCTTATGGTGCTGCCTATAGTGATTCATTTTATTAACCAGTGGCGGTACCAAACGCGATTATGGGCCCCGATGATGTTCTTGTTGCAAGCCAATCGGCTCAGCAGCGGGTTCGCAAAGCTGCGACAATGGTTGATTTTGGCTCTGCGGACACTGGCTATAGCCGCACTGATCCTAGCCATCAGCCGACCGCTATCGAGTGGCTTTTGGAGTTTGCTGGGCGGTAGCCGCGCAGACACGACGTTGGTGCTGATGGATCGTTCGCCCAGCATGCAAATGCAAGGTAGCGGTTCGAGCGAATCCAAGTTGGCATCGGCCAAGCGGCAGATGGCCGACGCGCTGACGACCTTGGGTTCAGCGCACTGGGTAGCCATCGACTCGGCTTCGGCTCAGGCACAAGAGTATGACAGCCTGGCGGCTCTGATGGATGCACCAGTACTGACCGGCAATAGTGCCGCGGCCAATATGACGCAGATGATGTATGCGGTGCTCGAATATCTGCAACGCAATAAGCCTGGAGCGGCTGAAATCTGGATTGGCACTGATCTGCAGTCGGCTGACTGGAATGCCGATAGTGGCGATTGGGCATGGCTGCGGCAAAGCTTTGCGTCGTTGCCGCAAAGCGTACGCTTCCGGTTGTTGGCCTACCCAGACATGCAGTCAGAAAATTTATCGATTCGCGTGACCGACGCGCGGCGCCAGGCGGAAACCGATAGCGGTGGAGTCAGTCACAATTTTCTCGTCCTATCGGTAGACGTATTTCGATCTGGTGAAGGGGCGCCGCCGGCGCGTTCGGTACCAGTGCAGTTGGAGCTGTCGGGGGTTCGCAGTCGATTGCAGGTCGAACTGAGCGGTTCCGGCGGACAGTTGCGAGAATACCGCATACCTCTGCCAGCCGGAGTGCAGTCGGGCTGGGGCCGAGTTGAACTGCCTGCCGATGCCAACCCCGCCGACAACGAATTCTTTTTTGTATTCAGCCAGTCGGCAGCGCGGCGAGTTGTGTTGGTGACGGATGACCCCGCTGCCGCTCGACCATTGCAGATTGCCGCCAGTATCTCCGCCGATGGTGTCAGCCAAACGCAATTGGAGCAGGCGCTGCCAGGGAGCTTGAGTTCTTCCCAGTTGGAAGACACAGCCCTAGTCGTGTGGCATGCAGCGTTACCCGATGAAGTTTCCGCAGCCATGCTTGACCATTATTTGTCGCAGGGTGGTCAAGTCGTTTTTTTCCCACCGGCATCGCTAGTCCATCGAACGCATGACCCGTCGCGTGCCTATCGCGACGTACGCTGGGTCGAGTGGATCGAGCATTCGCAATTGCCTCTGGCGGTAACCAACTGGCGCGGTGACCAAGACTTGCTGGCCGCTACGCAGAGCGGTGCCGGTCTGCCGGTCGGTCAACTAGAAATTCGCGGGCACGCGACTCTGGACAGCCAACAGGAGATGACTCAATTGGCTGCACTGGATGGTGGTCACAGTTTGTTGGCACGCTTGCCAACATCCAGCGGTGGAGTCTACTTCTGCACCGCTAGTCCAGATGTGCAATTGTCGTCGTTGGCGGAAGAAGGCATCGTGCTGTACGTGGTTATTCAGCGCGCCATTGAGCAAGGACAGCTGGCCGTGCGCGGATTACAAATGCGTTCGGCTGGTCCACCTACGAATCCGGCTGCACCAATTGTCTCCGATTCGAAGGAAACATCTCAGGCAATGGTTGCGTCTGAAGGAGATACCAATCAACCACAGTCGCTGGCGCAGATCGCATCAAAATCTGTTGCCTGGGAGCAAGTTGTTGGCCCACCCGCACTATCCACCGAGTTTGCGTGCCACGCTGGAATTTATCGCGAGGGTGAGCGTCTGTTGGCTGTAAATCGCCCGCTGGCTGAGGATCAGTATACCACGCTACCCGACGACAAGCTGGCGGCATTGTTCGAAGGATTGCAGATGCAGCGAGTCGACCGTCAGGCGGGTAGCTCCAGCAGCATTTTGCGCGAAATATGGAGGCTGTTCTTGATTGCTGTCGTGGGTGCTCTGCTGTTCGAGGCTGCTCTGTGCATCCCAAGACGCCGCCCCGATCCCAGCGGCCAGCCAGCAGCTTTCCCGCTGCGCAGCTAGAGTTATCAATCACCGCCGATTCCTGAATCGCATTCGGAATATGTTCATGTCATCAACCAGTCTTAGCTTTCAGTTCACTCCGCTGTCGCTGACCGTCACGGTCATGGCGCTCGCGGCAGTGTGTGGATTGAGCTGGTTTGCCTGGTTGCGCAGCGGTCGGCGGCCGGCAATTGCCGGATTGGAGCTGCTGCGAGTCGGCATCGTCGGGCTGATCTTGGTGTTGCTTAATCAGCCAGAGACAGTCCAGACGTTTGCGCCTACGGAACTTCCCTGCATAGCAGTTCTGGTCGACCAATCGCGGAGCATGCAGACGCGCGATGTGCGCATGCCGGGTTCATCCGAGTCCCTGATACAAGATCGCCAGAGTGCGGCACAACCGCTGCTGGACGATAAGGGCTGGGAAACTGTCAGCCAGCGATTTAATGTCATCGTTTCTCCATTTGCAAGCGACCAAGAGCGTGGTTTAACCAACATTCACCAGGCTCTCAGCCAAGCGCAATCCGATCATCCATCATTGAAAGCGATTGTGCTGATTAGCGATGGAGATTGGAACGATGGTCCACCGCCTGTCGAGGCAGCCACCCCATTGCGGGCCGCACAAATTCCCATTTTCAGCGTACCGTTGGGCAGTCCCTCGCGATTGCCGGATATCGACTTGGTCGGCTTCGACGTCCCTACCTTTGGCGTTGTCGGCAAGAACGTGCGGGTGCCAATCACTATCGAAAGCTCCCTGCCGCGAGATCATGTGGTGCAGGTCGAGCTGAAGGTTTCCGATGGCGCGACGATCCATCAGCAGGTACACATCAAAGCCATGGGACGCACGTCGGAACAAATTCTTTGGAAGCCTGAAACGATCGGTGATTACACGCTGCGCCTGACAATTCCTGAGCATCCCGACGAAATTTTGTCAGAAAATAACTGGCGTGAAGCTCCGATGGCCATTCGCGAAGAGAAGCTCAAGGTGCTGGTCATCGAATCGGTGCCGCGCTGGGAGTACCGCTTTCTGCGCAACGCACTATCGCGTGATCCCGGTGTGGATGTTCACTGCCTTCTGTTCCACCCAGGGCTAGGCAAAGTGGGTGGTGGTAATCAGGACTACATTTCCAGCTTCCCCGAATCGCTCGAGCAACTCGCGCAATATGACGTCGTGTTTTTGGGTGATGTCGGCGTTCAGGAAGGACAGTTGACGAGCCAGCAGGCAGAGCTGCTCAAAGGATTAGTGGAACAACAGGCCAGCGGCTTGGTGTTTATGCCGGGCATCAAAGGCTATCAGCTCAGTTTGGTGGACTCCGCCTTGGAACCGCTGTTGCCGGTGGTGCTGGATACATCCCAGCCAATGGGTTGGGGTTCAAGAGAGGCCAGTCAATACGCGCTGACGGAACTAGGACGCAACAGCTTGCTCACCAAGTTGGCCGACACGGCCGACGACAATCTGCAAGTCTGGGATGCGCTGCCTGGGTTTCAGTGGTACGCCTCCGTGATACGCGCCAAGGCTGGGACTGATGTGTTGGCTTTGCACCGTGAGGCGTCCAATCAGTTTGGTCGTATTCCGCTGCTGGTAACACGCACGTTCGGCGCGGGAAAGATTCTATTCATGGGAACAGACGGGGCCTGGCGTTGGCGTCGTGGCGTGGAAGACCGTTACCACTATCGCTTTTGGGGACAAGTAGTTCGCTGGATGGCCTACCAACGGAATATGGCCAAGGGCGAACTGATGCGTTTGTATTACTCGCCTGAACAACCACAAGTCCGCCAGACGGTGGCTCTGAGCGCCAACATCACGAGCACCGGCGGCGAACCGCTCAGCCAAGGCACTGCGTCGGCACGCATCGTAGCGCCCTCGGGGCACACTAAAGTAGTCCAGTTTTCCAGCAGCGGCGATCAGTGGGGAGCCTTTGCTGGCCAGTTCACCCCGTCCGAGCCGGGGACACACCAGGTTGTACTGAGTTGTCAGGAGAATGATGCAGAATTAAAAGCACAAATCTTCGTACAAGGCCGCAGTTTGGAGCAAATCGGTCGTCCAGTCCGGCTGGACGTAATGGAAGAACTGGCTCGAATCAGTCGAGGTAAAATGATTCAGGATGGGCGGCTGGCCGAGTTGTTGCAGGCCATCGAGTCAATTGCCGATTCCCCACCGGCGGTACGCCGCGTGGCGCTGTGGAGCCATCCGTGGGCTGCAGCGCTGCTGGTGACGATGCTTGCCGCCTTGTGGATTGGACGTAAAGTGGTGGGTGTGATTTGAACCGGCTCTACGATAGCTTGAAACAGCAAGGTCACCGTTCCAATGTCTAGCGCTGAAAGCATGAACCGACCGCAGCGGCCCGACAGCCAGTTGCAATTGCCAGCCTCGTTGCGCCGGCAAATGCTAGAGTTTCGCGCGTACGTTTGGTCGACCAAACTGGCCGAGGCGTTTGCCGCTGCGCTCGTCGCCCTGTTACTGGCCTATCTGACGGTGTATTTTGTCGATCGACAATACGATACGCCGCTGTGGCTGCGATGGACTGTGTTTGTCGTGGCGGTATTGGTCTGGTTGCTCGTGCCCTACGCTGCCCAGCGCTGGGTTTGGCGGCAACGTCGATGGGAGCAACTTGCCCGACTGCTCCGCCGCCGCGACGCTGGCGTGGGTGATGAGTTGTTGAGCGTCATCGAGTTGTCTGCCAGCCATCGCGAGCTGCAGCGCTCTCCAGCGCTGTGCCAAGCCGCCATCGAGCAGGTGGCCGAGCGCGCGGCCGGTAGAGACTTGCGCAGTGCGGCACCCCAGCATCAACTGCGTCCGCTGATCGTGGCGGCAACGGTCGCGCTGGCATGTGCCATCGGGTTGCTGCTGTATTATCCACTGGCGGCGAGCAACGCTTGGCAACGACTCTTGCAGCCCTGGCGAAACACGGCGCGCTACACCTTTACGTCATTACAGCCGCTGCCCGAAAGTTTGATTGTTGCACATGGGGAACCGATTTCGCTGAAGGTAAAACTGAGTGAGCGATCGGCTCGAGTTCCTCAGGTGGCGCAGGTGCGCATCGGTAACTTGCCACCCATAGTGGCTCCGCTGGAAGCAGCCAGTTACGACTTTCAGCTAGCTGCTCAAACAAACTATGTTGTGGTGCGAGTATCTGCAGGTGACGATTACCACGACATGAAACTGCGTCCCAAGTTGCGCCCCGAGTTGTCGTCACTGATCGCCTCGGTTCGCTTGCCTGACTACCTACAGCGCGATGAATTGCAAGAATTCGATGTGCGTTCGGGGGTAGTGTCGGCCGTGGTGGGCAGCCAGTATCAATTAACCGGGACGGCAACGGCGGAGCTGCAATCGGCCCAATTCGACGGTTTGCCGATCGATGTTCAGGGAGACCGCTTGATTGCCCCACCGCGTGAAGTAGTCGAAGAAGAGTTGACGGTCACGCTGTCCTGGTTGGATCGCGATGGGTTGACCGGTCGCGAGCCGTTGCAGGTTCAGGTGAAACCGCTAATCGATGAGCCACCTGCAATCACAGTACAGGACTTATCACGGCAGATGGTGGTGTTGGAGACGGAGCAAATTAACTTCCAAGTTTTGGCGGCTGACGATTTCGGAATTCGTCGCATTGGATTGAGTTGGCGCGGGTTTCAGCAGGCATCGGCCAGCGAAACTGTTGGTGGTAATAGGATAATTGCTGCTGGCGGGCCGCAGGAGAATGCGTTGCAGGTCACTGGCACATTCTGTGCCCAGGCCCTTGGCATCGCGCCGCAGCCGATCGAGTTGGTCGTGTGGGCCGAAGACTATCTTCCCGGACGCCCGCCCGCCCAGTCGTCTTCCTGTACGCTGTTTATTCTGACGGCGGATCAGCATGCAATTTGGATCAACAGTCAGATGAGCAAATGGCATCGCTCGGCGTTGGACGTCCGCGATGCCGAATTGCAATTGCATCAAGCCAACCAGCGACTTCGCCAGCGTGCTGCGACGGAGCAAGATTCCCAGCAGTTCCTGGAGGACTTGCGGCGCCAGGCCGCGCTGGAACAAGCCAATGGCCGTCGCCTGAGTGGGCTTAATCAAACCGGCTCGCAGCTTTTGGCCCAGGCTGCTCGCAACCCCGATATTAGTCCGGCCGATCTCAGTCGCTGGGCCGAGACGCTGAAGTTGCTAGGCGACATTGCCAGCTCGCGAATGCCCGCCGTGACGGAACTACTGCAACAAGCGGCAAACCAAATAACCGCCGATCAAGCAAGGTCCGGCGCCGGTCAGCAGTCCGAAACACCAGCTTTAGAAGGCTCGCAGATTGGAGCCGTTCGCGCAGCGGCCCTCGGCGGCCAATCTTCAGACGACCAACAGAGCAACGAGCAGGCTCAACAGGAACAGCCGCCGCAACTTCCCCTGCCCAGCATAGTGGATGTTGAATCGAGCCAGCAGGGGACAATGCCCGAATCGGAGAATCCGAGTGAAAAATCAGATACAGAATCTTCATCAGCCGGGCGATTCGGCTTGCCACAAACTGCGCTGATTGGCCCAACCGGTCCGCCGCCCGCCGAAAAAGAGGGGGCGCCGCAGGAGCCACCGCCTGCGTTGGACAAGGCGCTGGACGAGCAATTGCAATTGCTGGCCGAATTCGAAAAGATTTCGGACCAATTGGGCGGTCTGATGGCCAACTTAGAGGGCTCGACTTTAGTCAAACGCCTCAAAGCGGCATCGCGTGAGCAACTGCTGGTGGCACAACGCCTGGCCGGTCAAATGCAGAACGTCTTTGGAAGCACGTCACCGTTAGCAGAGTCGCAGCTTGAGATGCTTAAATCGTTAGCCGAGTCTGAGCAAAGCAGTAGCCAAGAGTTGTCATTCATTATGGATGACATGCAGGCATACTTCGATCGTCGGCGATCTGGGGAGTTTAAGACAGTCTTGGAAGAGATGAAGTCATCGGAGGTTCTGGTGGCATTACAAAAGCTTGGCAACGATCTGTTGGTCGAACATGGACTGTCGATCGCTCAGGCTGAATATTGGGCCGATACGCTGGATCGCTGGGCCGAGGACTTGGTGGAGACGGCTTCTGGCGACGAGGAAAGCAAGCCGAGTGGAACTAGCCAGTCGTTGCCACCAGCTATTGTGCTCAAGCTATTGCGCATCCTGGAGGGTGAGGTCAACTTGCGCGAAGACACGCGCGTTGCCCAGCAGGCTATGCCGGTTGTGGAACCGGTCCAGCACCAGCAAGAGACGCAGCGATTGGCTGCCGTGCAACTTGAACTACGTTCGACGACCGACAATGTATTGCAAGAGATCGCAGCGCTGCCCGGTGCCGAACAGAGTTTTGCGGGTGATATGCAACTGCTGGCAACCATCAGTCCTGTCATGGAAGAGGCTCGACAGTTGTTGATGTTAGCTCAGACCGGACCGCAGACGATTGCCGCGCAGACGGAAGTGATCGAATTGATGCTGCGTTCTCAGCGGATCAATCCTCAGGGCGGAGGTGGCGGTGGAGGCTCCAGTCCAGGTGGAGGCGGCACGGGGACCACAGATCAATCCGCACTAGCTTTGGTCGGTGCGGGAATGAACCTGAATGAGCGTCGCGAGAGGCGCGACGTCGACCAAGCGGTTGGCAGCGGCGGCCAGCGTCAGTTCCCCGAGGAATTCCGGGCCGGACTGGACGCCTATTTCCAACGGTTAGAATCCGAGCGGTGATTTCTTCGTTGCCACGGTCGCCTACATCGTGGATTTTTGCATCGCCAGAACTGCTCCACCTTGTGGCGATGATAGCTTCCTTGGCCCGTCCGCAGCTACCGCCGCCCAGGCCGTGGATTTCCAGTTCCCAATTGTAGAATCCCTTTTGCTACCAGAAAAATGGCTTGCCAACCACTACGTACGCGAGTAGACTTTCTCCACAACCTGGGATTTGCGGCCGCTTGCAGCCAACACTGCTAAAGAGCCAACTTGAGTCGATTGGCGGTGCCCGTCAGCCTGACGACTCGGTTTTCAATCAGCTCGCATCAGCCGCGATCCAGTTAGTGGGTTGCGGCTTTTTTTGTGCGCAATCCGGACAGGGGATGTTTCCGAGGGCTGATTGAACCAATGAGTATGCGCACCACTATGAAACCAACCGATCACCAATCGCTGTCCGAGAGACTTCAGCCTTCCGACAACGTCCCGCAGACCTCAGCGGCAACTTCGGCTCCGCAAACGCCGGTCAGTAATGTTTGCACGGGCCAAGGAATATCAACGCTGTGCGTGCATGCTGGTGAACAACGGCGCAAGGCTTGCGACGCGATCACCGATTCGATCGTGACCGCATCGACCTATGTGTTCGACAATTCTCAAGACATCATCGACTTCATCGAGCAACAGCAGCCGCGCGAAGAGTATGGTCGCTACGGTAACCCCAACGAAAAGGTGGTCGAGCGGAAGTTGGCGGCACTGGAAGGTGGTGAAACGGCGATTGTCTACTCCAGTGGCATGTCGGCTCTGGTCGGTCTGTTGATGGCCAAGCTGAGCGCGGGTGACGAGATCGTGTTCTTCGATCAATGTTATCATCGCAGCCGCGAGTTCTGTTATAAGCATCTGGCCCGATTTGGCGTGGTAACGCATCAAGTTCCCACTGGCGATTTTGCTGCCATGCAAGCGGCAATCTCGCCGCGCACTCGGCTGCTGGTCAGCGAATCACCAACCAATCCACATTTGACCTGCATCGACTTGGAGAGATTTGTCGAACTGGGTAAGGCACATCAAGTCGAAACGCTGATCGATGCTACCCTGGCCACGCCCTACAACCAGCGACCATTGGAGTTTGGTGTTGACTATGTATTGCATTCCGCCACCAAGTATTTGGGCGGGCACAACGATTTGTTGGCAGGTGCTTTGATCGGTTCAGTGGAGAAATTGGCTAACGTACGCGAGCTGCGTGGTGTGATGGGCGGTGTTTGTTCCCCGCACAACCTGTATTTGCTACAGCGTGGCCTGAAGACGTTTGAATTGCGCATGCAGCGTCACAACGAAAACGGTCAAGCGGTGGCCGAGTTCTTGGCAGCGCACCCGCGAGTCGAGCGAGTTTACTATCCTGGCTTGCCCTCACATCCCTCGCACGCTGTGGCCGCGCGAACCATGCACGGGTTTGGAGGCTTGATTACGTTTTTAGTCAAAGACGCTGATTGGCGGCAGACGGCAAATGTCGTCGATCGCGTGCAGATTCCAAGAATCGCCCCTAGCTTGGGCGGCGTGGAATCGTTGATCGAACAGCCCTTATTGATGAGCTACTACCAGCAGACTCCCGAGACTCGGCAGAAATTCGGCATTCCCGACAATATGATTCGACTGTCCTGCGGAATTGAAAACGCCGGTGACTTAATCGACGACTTGCGACAGGCGCTGCAGTCATGAATGGTGGTCCATGGAAATTCCGCACGCGAGCCATTCACGACGGTAATCGTCCAGACCCTAGTACGGGCGCGGTGATTCCGCCGATACATCTAGCAACGACCTTTGTTCAGCCGGGAGCTGGCCAGTGGGGCAAGTTCGACTATTCGCGGTCCGGCAATCCGACGCGCAGTGCCGTCGAACAAACACTCGCATCGCTCGAAGGTGGCTGTCGCGCTCTGGCCTTTTCTTCCGGTATGGCGGCTACTCACTGCGCGATGATGCTGCTGAAGGCAGGCGATCATGTGGTGGCCGGACAGGATATCTATGGTGGCAGCTACCGCCTGCTGCATCGCATTTGCAACGCGTCGGGAATCACCGTTCAGTTAGTCGACTTGCAATCCCCAGAAAACTTAGAAGCTGCCATTCGGCCTCAAACCCGGATGCTGTGGCTGGAGAGTATCGGCAATCCACGGTTGACGATTCCTGACTTGCCACTACTGACTGAGCTGGCCCATCGTCGTGGACTGTTGGTGGCCGTCGACAATACGTTTGCAACTCCAGTGCTGCTGCGCCCATTGGAACTGGGGGTAGACATCGTGATGCACTCGGCCACTAAGTACCTGGGAGGGCACAGCGATTGTTTGGCCGGAGCGCTTATGGTCCGCGATCAGGAACTTGGCGAGCGGCTGTATTTCATTCAAAACGCGACGGGCGCAGTGTTGGCACCGCTGGAAAGCTTTCTGCTCAGTCGCGGACTCAAGACGCTGGAGTTGCGAGTGCGCGAGCAATCGCGGTCGGCCTTGAAGATTGCCCAGTTCTTGCAAACGCATCCCCGCGTTCGCAGCGTGCTATATCCGGGACTGTCATCGCATCCCGATTATCAGCGAGCCTGTACATTACTGGATGGAGCCGGTGGCGCCATGATTACCTTTGAAGCCAATGCCGGGTATGAAGAGACGCAGCGGATCGTCAAGGCCACTCAGCTTTTTCATTTAGCCGTCAGCCTCGGAGCAGTTGAATCACTGATCGAGCAGCCAGCCTCGATGTCTCACGCCAGCTATGACTCTGCGGCTCGCCAGCGCGCCGGCATCACCGATGGGCTCATACGCCTCTCGATAGGCTTAGAGGATCCTGACGACTTGATGGCTGACTTAGATCAAGCCCTTTCGCCGCGCTGACAAGCAAAGTCCGCTTCCGATTCCCGCTGCTGGTCATGACGCTCCGACATGGTGAAGGAAATCCGCGAAGCTCAGCTGCGGCTTGAGCAGCCAGTCACAAAACGTCTCTACTGAGTCCGCCTACGAACGCAAATCGACTTAGGCATGGTGACTGGCTACGGCGGCATTTGAATTCTTGCAAAATTAATCTGTATGTTGGTGGGCCAATCGCTCGCCCGCAGCATCGTGCTGTGACTCAAAAAGCACCCTTGCGAGACGTCTGCCACGTCAGTTGGGGGGGGGCGTTTGGTCAATTCCAGGCTGTTGTCGGCAGAATTGCTTGCAATGCCAACGCCATCCGATAGGATCATTGCCATCGTAAATCTGAAGCTAATCAGATTAGTTTCGATTGTTCACCTGAGCTTGCCCGCTGGGCGTTGACTTCTTGAGGGGGAGAAAATTGGTATGAGAAGATTAAGTTTATTCTGCCTTACAATGGTGGTTGGGTTCGGCGTCTGCGGTCGAGCGAGCGCTGCGCTGGTAACCATTGCCAATTGGACTTTTGAAACATCGGCTCCGACTACTGCGGGACCGCATGTTGCTGAGGGAGGCTTGCAGGCTGGAGTCGCTCCAGCGATTGGGTTTCACACATCTGGTTCAACGGTTTACAGCACTCCAGTAGGCAATGGGTCGGCCCGGTCATTTAGTTCGAACACTTGGACAACGATTGGAGACTACTATCGTTTTCAGGTGGATCTAACTGGTTACCAAAATGCGGTAGTGAGCTGGGATCAGACTCGTAGCGGTACTGGGCCTGCGGCTTTCGAATTGCAGTACAGTACCAACGGAACGACATTTACCACGCTCAATTCCTACACGGTTCTGGCCAATACTGCGCCACCGGCACCCGGTGTCTGGAATGGAACCACGGCCTATTCGTACTACTCATTCGGTCCAATCAGCCTGACGTCTGCCGTCGACAATGAAGCCACGGTCTATGTGAGGATGCGATCGACTGTGACAGCAGCCACTGCCGGAACAAATCGCGTCGACAATATACTGATCCAGGCAGAACAGATTCCAGAACCCAGCACGCTGAGCATGTTGGGATTGGCTGTGACTGCAGTCAGCATGATTCGTAGCCGACGGAAATAACTTGCCACTTAGGCTGCCGTCGTGGTGTGGCGCGTTTGCGCCCGCCAATGAACTTGTTTTTTTGTTATTTCGCTTTCTTTTCGAGGAAGATCATAAAATGCTCAAGTTGAAATGCATGCTGTTGACCGCTACGATGGCGGTCAGTGTGATTACGCAAGGATGGGCTCAAGAGTTGGTAAGGTACAATCTTTTCGGTCAACCCGGTACTCAGGTGTCTAACTCGCCGGAATACGTAGACTCTAACGCTACAGGGCTGGATTTGACGCGATCTGCGGGTCTGCAATTTACGACCAGCGGCGTGAACTCTATGAACTCCAGCAATTGGTCGGTGGGACAGTACTACTCGTTTGGCTTTTCAGTCAACTCAGGCTATGAGGCGAATTTGACTAACCTTCAAATCGGAACTCGCTCTTCAGCCAGCGGGCCCAAGTATCTAGTGCTTTACTGCTCCAATGACAATTTTACCTCGCCAATCGCCACCATTACCCATCCGCCTGTAGTTAATTTTGTCAACAGCGATATCGATCTTTCAGGCCTGACCGGTTTAACTGGACAGGTTGAGTTCCGATTGCGAGTTGACGAAGACAAGCGAGCCGCGGACGAAACGCCGATGTCGTCTGGTGGCACCAACCGCGTCACCAATTTCTTTGCGCCCAGTGGCGATCCCCCGGCGAACGTGGACACCGGTGGATTTCGCATCAATGGCGAGATTGTTCCGGCTAGCTCATGTAATGCACAGGTGGTAGCGGCGCAGGTGTACCACGCCGGTTGGACAGGCATCGTTGGCGATGCAGTCGATACCGTCAAGAGCATGGTCAAGGAAGGTGCCGGTGAGGGACCTCAAGTCATGTCCTTGGTCAACTTGACCAACTCGGCGTATGGCCTGAACGGCGTGCAGTTCGGAATTCAGAACGTGGCCAATGCCGGTGCCTTGAGTGCGGCCGATTTCACCGTCCAGCTCAGCCCGCAGGGTCCGTTTAACGAGAACGCAAATCCGCCTTCGGGCTGGACTTCCGGACCTGCTCCAACCGTGTCTGTCACCGTCGGTTCCCCAACTACCGTCTTGTTGACGTGGGCCAACGGAGCAATCGCCAACCGTTGGGCGAGGATTACGATCAAGGCCAATACCAATACGGGTCTGTGCCAAGACTGTGTGTACTACGTCGGGCACCTGCTAGGCGAAACGACTGGGGAGTCAGCAGGTTATTACACAGTTTCGTTCGGGGATATTACGGAAATCAAAAACAACGTAAGCCTGATCGTGAATTCGGGAAACATTTACGACATCGACAAAAATGGCACTGTTGCTTTCCTGGATATCACCACGATGAGGAGCAATATATCAGCACAACTTACCAACATCACGGTGCCGTAGGGTATTAGATTTGGCGTTGGGTATACAGCGGGAGAGGGAGCGCGTGATCGAGAACGCAATGCTCCCTAGCCTCGCTGGTTGTTGATGAAGCTGATCGGCAATTAGTCGTTAATCCAGTTCAAGGCTCAGGTCCGTATGTGGTACCTGAGCCTTGTTGTTTTGTAACCGTGTGTGCGTGCAGGGCGGACAAGCGGCAGCAACGCACTCTAGCGCGACGAGCGATCTTTGGCGAGTTGCCGGAAATAACCTTCAATCACATCGCGATAGTGGGAAGGTAGCTCTTCAGTCAGACGCTGAAGCGCCTCCTGGCGTTGGGCGGGCGGAAGATTGCCCCAGCTCGAGTTGCCCTCGTTGGCCTTCGGATCAACATCACCTGGACCTGAACCGCCGGCGACCTGACTGTCTTTCATGGGTTGCCCAGACGACTGCTGTGGGCGCTGGCCTTGTCCCTGACCCTGGCCGCCACCGGCCTGCTGCTGCATTTGCTGTGCTTGTTGTTCAGCCTGTTCAATCAGTTTGTCTAATTTGTCGATGATGCCCGCTTCTTGATCGCGAACGACTTGTCCAGCCCGACCTAAATCCAAGCGTCGATGAACATCGGTCATCATGCGAGCGATCTCGTCAAGCGAATCTTGTTCCAGTGGATCGATGTCGGCTCGCATCAAATGCGCTAACTGTCGGTAGCGCTTGGGAAGTTCGCTCTCCCGCTCCAACAGCAGCTTGAGGCTATTGAGGCACTCAGCTTTCTTCAGTAGGCAGTGTTCGGCCGTGGCGCGATAAAACAGCAGTGACGCGGGATCGCAGATCTGACCTAACTCCAAGCCACCCAGGATTTCCAGAGCTTCATCGTACATTCGGCGCTGCGCCAACGATCGACCGCAGGCTAGACGTACCGCGTCTTGAAGCCAACCGGGAATGTCGCTGGAAAGCCACGGATAGTCTTGAGCCGCAAAGGGCGGTCCTTGAAGCGAACGCAGGCTGGCGTTGAGTTCAACTAAGCGGGGTTCAACCAGACCGGCTGTATCCAGAAGATGGTCCAACAATTCCGGCCCGCGAAGAGCGACACCTAGCAGCCATTGGCGCTGAACTTGGCTTCGCAGTTCCGCGCCAGCCTGGCGCTGATCCAGGAAACTGCTCAAGTGATCTTGGTAGGTGGCGGCTGTCGGCCAATTCCAGCTAGACTCTTTCTTGAGCGACTCGTCGGACTGCGCCAATACAGAATCCATCAGAGTTGCCGGAAGCGCCAGTAGCGGGCTGAGCGAAATAATCGCTTTCAGGCAGGCAACGGCCCAACGACGCATGTGACGGACTTTCGGCAGCTACTTTCCAGCTCTTGGGGGCGTCGCGCGACGCCATTCCTCACAGGGATTCTAGCCGATGGGCATTGCCAATTCCAATAACATTTGAAGATATACGCCCCAAAAGGGGCGGATTGATGGCAATAAACAACGAATTTTGGGCTTGAGATCGGTTCGAGCCTTTGCGACACTCTGAGAAGTAGCCCTGGATGATAGCCGTTGAATAGGGTTGGGAAATCCCCTATCTTAACAGTTCGGCCTCCAGCGAGGTCCAGAATGATCGACTGTGGCTCCACCGCCGGGCGACGGTAGCTATGAGTAACACCGCCGTTTGGGCGACGGTCGACACAGTTTACATCCAGGCGTTAGCAGCTAGTCAAACCATTCTTGGTGGAGTCCGAAATGACTTCCAGATTGCGATGCGTTTTCGACAGATCGACAAAATTACACTCCTGATTCCTGGCGAACGGATCATGGCCGAAAAGCGGCTAACGGGAGACGAGGATTACCTGCGGGATCACTTTCCACGGTTCCCGGTTCAGCCTGGTGTGATGATGTTGGAATCGTTATTTCAGGCTGCTCAGTTTTTGGTCCGAGCGACTGAAGACTATCGCACGGGACTAGTGGTGCTCCGCGAGGCTCGAAACATCAAGTTTGCTGCATTCCTGCAGCCGGGCGATACGTTGAAAGTCGAAGCACAAATCATCAAGAGCGAAGGCAGCCGCACGACACTCAAAGTTTCCGGTACCAATCCTAGTGGTGCAGTGTGCGTGGCGGGGCGTCTGGTGGTGGAGTGCCAGAGGGCAGATCCGCCCAGCCCTTCAGACGGTTACTCCAGCCAGTATATTCGTCAAATCATCCAACAACTGCAACAATCGCCTATGTCGCCCAAGAACCCAGGCTATAATCTGGCCGATTCGGTGGGGCCGTGTTAATGCGTGGTACGTATGAGTGGCCGGGCTCAGGTGCAATGAGTGGTATCGTGGTATGTTGAATTGAGTTCAAGTGGCGTAGGACAATAGTGCTGAGCTAGGTTGCTCGGCGACGTTTTTAAGTAGAGGAATAGCAGATCATGGCAAGTGCGGACGAGGTTTTCGAAAAGGTACAAGCGGCACTGGTCGATGCTTTGGGAGTTGATGACGACGAAGTGACACCCCAGGCCACGATGGTAGGCGATTTGGGTGCCGAGTCAATCGACTTTTTGGATATCGTCTTCAAGTTGGAGAAGGCATTCGGTATCGTCATTCCGCGCGAAGAGTTATTCCCGGATGACATTTTGACCGACGCCAAGTTTGTTCAGAATGGCAAGGTGACGTCCGAAGGTTTGACTGAGCTAAAAAAACGCTTGTCATGGGCCGACCTAAGTAAATTCGAGCAGAACCCGCGTGTTCAGGATTTTGGGAATTTGCTGACCGTCAATGATCTCTGTCGTTACGTTCAAAGCAAGCTGGGTGCAGCATAGTTTGGGAACATTGGGACGACTGACCGTCCGAGCAGGCAGATATGCGTTGGTTCTGGATCGACCGATTTGAAAAGTTCGATGTCGGACGCGAAGCCGTAACGCTTAAGAACGTCACGTTTTCCGAAGAGCCGCTAGACGACTACCTGCCTGGCTTGCCGCATTTCCCTCACAGCTTGATGATTGAAGGAATGGCACAGACGGGCGGTCTGCTGATCTCGCAACTGCAAGATTTCACGCAGCGAGTCGTGTTGGCTAAAGTCAGCAAAGCCGAATTCTTTGGTATTGCGCGGCCCGGCGATCAATTGCGTTTCACGGCTCGAATCCTGAGCCTGCAGAACGATGGTGCTGCCGTGGAAGGTTCGATCGAGGTCGGCGGCCAACCGCTGGCGACCATGGATTTGACGTTTGCCATTTTGGATGAGACTTTTGGCCAGGAGTCGTTCTTCAAACCCGGCGACCTATGCCGCGTCTTGCGCAGCATGAGACTATTTGATGTGGCTGTAAACCCAGACGGAACGCCTGCTGCTGTACCCGAATACATGCTGCAGGCCGAACTGACCGAGACACCGGTAGTCAGCAATCCTCCGGTGCCTTGGCGGTGAGCTTTTCTGCAGATTAAGACAAGTCGATGGCTCGTCGCTCCTGGACGCTTTGCCTGGCAGCTTGCAGTGCCCGCAGGCAATGATAAACATCGTCCAGGTCGCCCATTTTACGCACTAGGCTGGTAACAGCCCGGTGAAACTGAGTCAACAGTTGTTGGCCGACTGCGCGTTCGGAGTCCAACGATTCTTGGTGACGCCCTGCCTGGTCGAACCACACCAAGCCGTTGGGTAAATCGACAAATGCCAGGCCGTTTTCACAGCGAACTTGAACAGCGGCCGGCGGTCGATAGGCGATGGCCTCGTGCCAAGAGTTGGGGATGTAGGTACCACAACTGATTTGGGCGACGGTGGTTCCCAGTGGTGCATCTGGCTCCGAGAAATCGACACTCAGCGATCGGTAGTCGACAACTGGTTCGCCACATGGCTCCTGTTCGTAACGAGCATGCTGAATGCACTGCACCGATCGGACTGAGCGGCCCACAATAAACGCGCACCAGTCCAACAGCTCCATCAGCTCACGGTCAGCGCGGGCTTGTGGCGTTCGGCCGCGTGTCCCGTCTTGTTCGCAGTTCAGTCGCTTGTGACAGAAAAGGATTTGAGGTGGTCCAAGGCGCGTCGCGATCAGCTCCTTCAAACGCAAGGAAGCTGGAGCAAAACGGCGCGGGAATTCGGCCATAAAGGCGATTCCAGCGCGATCGACTTCCTGACGCACGGCGGTGGCCTGCTGCGGATCAAAGTCGATATCGCTGCCGCAATAGACAGCCTTGCCAAAATCACAGGCTGCTAAAATGGGCAGAATGCCATACCATTGGCTCTCAAGTAACAGCACTGCGTCCACGTTCTCCTGACGCGCCAGCTCGCGATACCCGTCAAAGCGGCGGGTTTCAAACTCTCGTGCCACCGTGTCGGCGAAGGCTGTTACCGAACTGTAAACGCCCACGACCTCGAAACGGTCCTGAAGCGTGCGCAGGGCTGGTAAATGCCGTGTGTTCCAGTCGACGCTTAAACCAAGCAAACCGACTCGCAACTTCATGATCGAATAATGCCGGCTGTGTAGATAGGTGAAACTGGCCAACTTGGCGACCGCCCACGCTGTCAGCAGAACGGGCCAGAGGAGTCGTCGCCGAAGTGCATCGACCTTTTGGGCGAAAAAATTGATCGGATATCCAGCAATTATGGGTGGTCTGTAGGCTATTGCAAGAAGGGGAGAGAGGCCTCGGCGGGCAAAGTCCAGTTTGACCGTTAACTCTTAGGAATTCGACATATTCCGGACTTAAGCAGCCAGCGCGCCCGGCAAATTAGGCATTCAGCATCGTTCTGCAATGCTAGCAATTCCGATCTCTTGGGAGGTGGGGCTGGTTGAAAAGGCCGGTCGCGTCCGTATACTTCGTGCCAACAACGAATCGTCAAACATAGCCCGGTCGGAAGCTTTTTACGCATCAGATCGACAACTCGACTCATCCAAGAAGCGTTGGGCTTTGGTTTGACACTGACACGGCGGTCAGCGGCTGGCAGGCGATCGGTGCCCCAGCACAACCGTTTTTAATTCGGTGGTCTTATCTGAAAATCGAATTATCAGTTCCCGAACTCAGCTTCGGGCGCGTGTCGGACACACTTTTCTCGCAAAAAAGGATTGTAAGCATGTTTCTAGCAGTAATGTCACTGCTCCTAGCGGTCACTGGCGCAAGCAGCAAGCCGGCCACATACGAAGAGGCTTTGCAGCAGGCTCAGAATGAAAACAAACCCTTGTTAGTCTTGGTGGGCGCTAAATGGTGCGTAGCCTGTGAAGTAATGAAACGAGAGACGATCGAGCCGATGAAGGCCTCTGGGGAGTTAAAAGATGTCATCGTGGCCTATATTGACAAAGATCAGCGCCCGGAACTGGCTCAGCAGCTTATGAAAGGCGAGACGCTACCCCAAATTGTCATGTTTTCCAAGGAAAAGGATCAGTGGCGCCGTTTGAGCTTAACCGGTATGCAAAGTAAGACTCGGATGAACGAGCTGTTGGGGCGCGTAGCCAATGCAGCCACCGACCAGGTTCAAACTGTTCGTTAGCTGGCGTTGGGGCCGATTTAAAAGTCGCCGGAGTGGCTGGCAACCATCGTCTGGCGACGGTAGCTACTAGGCCAGCTGTGTTTGGCTACAACTGTTCTGGTATGTCCGCTGGGCTTGTGGATGACTTTGGGGTAGATTCTATCCAGCTATGGCTTTTACAGAGAATCTACGACAGACGCTCCGCGAAAACGAATCGTTGGTGCCCTATACATGGCTTCAGATGGGTGGCCCGGCCAGGTATTTTGCCGAGCCGGGTAGTCTGGGTGAATTGGCGGCTTTGATCAAGCAAGCACATCAGGCTCGCCTGCCAATTCGTATCTTGGGTAGCGGTTCCAATCTGCTGGTACGTGAAGAAGGCGTCGAAGGCTTGGTCATCCGACTATGCACTGCCGAAATGTGTAAGGTCACTATCCAGCAGGATCGCCTCGTGGCCCGTTCGGGTGCCAAGCTGAATCACGTGATTGCTGCAGCGGTAGCAGCAGGGCTAGGCGGTCTAGAGCACTTGGCGGGAATTCCTGGTACTGTCGGCGCGGCACTCGCAAACAATAGTGGTGGTAGCAATGCTGATATCGGCAGCCGGGTAGCTTGCGTGACCATCCTGGACCGAGAAGGCCAATTGGTTGAGCGATCATCTGGGATGCTTCAGTTCGGATTCCGGCGCAGTAACCTGGCGGATAGTGTGATTGCCGAAGTTCAGTTCAAACTGCGCGTGGGCGATTCGGCCGAGCTAACTCGCCAGATGCAGTCCAAATGGATTGTACGACGCGCATCGCAGCCCGTCACCGGTTCGCGTACCGTTCAAGCATTCATCGAGCCAGATGGAACCAAGTTGGCCGATGTGCTTGAGCAGGCGGGTGTTCGCGACGCTCGCGAAGGCGATTTCTACATGGATCCGGCGCACCCCGGATTCGTGTTAGCCTCTGGTCAGCCCAAGAGCAAGGATTTGCTAGCCTTGCTCACGCGAGTTAGCCGATCTGTCGAGTCGCGTTGCGGAATTCAGTTGCAGTCGCAGTTGAAAATCTGGTAAACCCATATGCATCTCTGGGCAGCAGAACATATCGCTGTGTTGCCCGGTTGGGTTGTGACGTTCCATGTCTGCGTGAACTGCTGTCTCTATGGCCGCCGAATCGAAAAATTTGAGTCAGCGTTTGGCTAAAGCCATTCACGTTATCCCAGGTGGCGTATTGCTGTTCGCCTTGATCCCACTGGTTATTTGTGGTTATTTGGGATGGTATCACTACGGCGCAAAGAAACTGGATCAAGCGCTGTACGCCTTGCAGTTGCCGCAGATCACGTTAACCGCGCAGCCCGAGTGGATTACAGGTTCGGTGCTGGATGAAGTGTACCGCAGCAAGCGTTTAGACAAAGTCAATCTGTTGGAACCTTCGGCTAGTGCGACGATCGCTAGTGCCTTTGAAACGCATCCGTGGGTCGAGAAAACATCGCGCGTTGAGAAAACTCAGGGAGGTGCGGTATCGGTTGACGTGGTTTACCGGCGCCCGCTGGCTATGGTCAAAGTCGTTTACTATCCCGTGGATGAACAAGGTAAACGCAGCCCGACGCCCCAGGAAGGTTTCTTTCCAGTCGATTACAAAGGGGTCATCCTGCCCGATGCGGGCTTCAAGCAGAATCAGTCGTTGGTGCGAGACTACCTGTTGATCGACATCGATAACCTGGAGCACCCTAGTGCCCAACCCGGCATGCCGTTTAACGACATCCGCGTGGCGGAAGCGCTTAAACTGGTGTCGTATCTAGAGAAGAATAGCGATCCGAAGCATCTGGGCATTCAGTGGGTGCACGTTCGATCGGATAGTCGTCTGACCAGTTTGAATCCATGGCTGCTTGAGCTATGGTCCGTAGACAAGCACTTGGTCATTTGGGGGCACGCGCCGGGCCAAGAAGGTGCCGGTGAAGAGTCAGCTGAGCGCAAACTCGCCAAAGCCACCACCTGGCTTCAGACGCAACGCTCCACCAGCGCTTCGCACAGCACGCTTGATCTCATCAACGTCCAGGCCAGCAACAATTTGCCCGTCTCGACTAAGAACAACTAATCCACAGGCAACCGCTTCTGCTCGACCTTCGGCAATGGACCGGTCAGGGCTTCCATGAAAGCCACTAGATCCCTCATGTCTTGCTCGCTCGCGTCGAACTTCTTGATCTTGTCGCTAAGCTGAGGGTTAGGGTGTCCGCCCTTGACGTACCACTGAACGACCTCCAGCAACGTCTTTTGGCTGCCATCGTGCATGTAGGGTGCGTTCTGAGCCACATTCCGTAGCGTCGGTGTTTTGAAAGCCCCCTTGTCTTCTTCCTTGCCTGTCTCGTCGAACCGACCCAGGTCCGGCTTCTCGGCGTCCATGCCTACTCCCAGATTATGGTACTTTTCATCGCTGAAGTTGGCACCCACATGGCAGGCCGAACAATTGGCTTCTTTGCTAAAGAACAGTTTCTGTCCGCGCTTGGCCGATTCACTCATAGGGTGCTGTTTGGCCGCCTGTTGGGCCTGCTGGTACTGAGCAAATAGCTTGGGGTCTTCCTTCTTGACGGCATCCAGATTCTCGTAGCCTTCGTCAGCTATCAACTTATCTAGACGATCCAGTCGCGATTGGTAGTCGTACGGGCTATCGCCAGTCACGATCACTCGTTCAAACGTCGCGATGGCGCGGCCTACATCGTCAATGTTTGGAGCACGGCCGAAAATCTTGTCAAATTGAGCGCGGTAGACAGCGTTGCTGCTGACAAACTTGACAACGGCTTCGTGTGTATTGCCCATCTCGATTGGATTGGCAATTGGCCCGACGGCTTGAGCTTCCAAATCCTTGGCGCGTCCGTCCCAGAATTGCTCGCGGCTGAGTATGCGATTCATCGATGTCGGCGAATTGCGTCCACCGGTCAAACCCTGAATGCCGACGCCAAATTGCGTGTCGAAAGCGTAGCCGCGATCGGGGTGATGGCAATCGGCGCAGCTCACTTCGTTGCCTTTGCTCAGGCGAACATCGAAGTACAATTGTCGTCCCAGCTCGATTTTGGCACGTGTGATTGGATTGTCTTCGGGGATGTAAACCGCATCTTTCCCAGCGGCCAGTCCCTCGGGAAGCGTGACCTGCAACACCTGGTGGTTTTCCGGTTTGGCCAGCCAGTTCTTGGCTTGTTCCAACGTTAGCGGTCCACTGCCCGCTATGCCAGCGGTCAGCGAACTATCGCCTAAGGTTACCTGTGCGGCCTGAGCCGGACCAAACGACTGGGCTGCAAACATTGCTACCAACACCCACGTTACACTTAGATGTCGCATATCACTCTTACCTCGCAAATCTAGGTTTCCTCAACTACTAGCCAGTGGCCAAGATTATACCAGCTCAACCCTCGGCGATACAGGCGTGGGCGACCGATAGCCAATGTAGCTCAATTGTCCTCATGGCTCAGGGCTGGATAGATAATACCTTAAGGTATCCCGGTACGGCTCCGGGACCGTCGGTCACACCGAGGGTTGCCTGGTTCCCAGACCTGAAAACAGCCACTGACTCACAGCCGATGAACGATTGAGGAGCACCGATCTTCTATGATTGTCAGGCCCCGATTGAGTCTACTTGAGGCACTCGTCGGCCGGCTGCGGCAAGACGATAGACGGACAGTTATTGCAGATCAACTGTGTGCCGATATCAAAGTACCCGCGGCGCAGGACGGCCAGGGCCAGGCAGTGGTCGTCTCGGCCAGCCACCGAGGTGATGTGACCAACCTGCTGCTCGCCCTGGAGGACTGGCATTTGTGGCTGAACTTCGGTCGAATCAACTTTCAACAGTGACAGCTTCTTCTGGATTTGCCCCAGTGCGTCTAAGCGAGCGATGGTTTCTTGACCCAGATAACAGCCTTTAGTGAAACTGATGGCCTGTCGGGTGCGGTCAATTTCCTGGGGGATACACTTGTCCCAAATATCGTGTCCCATGCGCGGCCAAAACCGCTCGATGCGCAGCGATCCCCACAGCTCAATGTCGGCAGCAGGTACAGATTCGGATGAAATATCGAGCGGCCTGGTGGACTGGATGTCGTCAATGTCAGAGCTTCGCACACTAGCGCACAGGCGAGCCGTTGGTCCAAAAGCCGGAATCGCGGCCACAACCGATGCATAAATATCGCCACCGATTGGCTGATTGACTCTGGCCGAATCGTCGTCAATCAGCAATCTCAAGCTACTGTGCAGCGAATGATCGACCACGCGAGCATCTTCGCGGATGATGTAACGGTCGATGTGATTGGCAACGCGAGCCGCATCCGGGTGCTGGCCCAAGAGCCACCAGCGATGTGGTTCGTGGTGCAAAATCAGGCCGTGCGCTACGACCCAGCCGCGTGCATCGGTTACAAAAGTTTCAACGGCCTGACCAATCGATAAGGATTGAACCTGATTGGATGTCAGGTTGTGAACGATTCGTCCGGCATCAGCACCGCTGATTTCAATGACCAGCGGCTGATCCAGTTGAATTGTCATTCTGTCAAATCCCAGTGACCGTTAATCGAACTCCGATGATGAAGCCAGGAACCGACGCTTGCTGAGCGGGTTGGGTACTTCACCAAAGTTGTAGGATATGGCATTGATGCCACTGGTCAACACCACGTTCGTGATCTGATTGTCACCAGCGGTGCCGCCTGCGGGTGTTCCCACGTTATTTTGAGCACTGGTGAAGCCCAACGGCTGCGTGGTCTGGATCACGGAATAGGATCCGGGAGGCAGCGCATCAAAGGTGTACTCGCCATTTGGGTTGGTGGCTGCTGTACGCGAAACGGTGCGACCCAAGATATCGGTACCAGTTAGTGCCATGTCAACGGACCCTAAGCCGGTATCGCCAGAGTCAAATACGCCATTCCTGTTAACATCCACATAGACGCGGCCAGCGATACTGCCATTGACGGCCACTGGCGTATTGAGTGTCGACGTATTGTTATTCGTATTCGTATCCGTCTCCGTTCCGGTGACTGTCGCCGTATTGGTGAACGTGCCACTGGCCGTCGAGGATACATCCACCAGCAGAGTTATAGTTGCGCTGGCACCTGAAGCTAGATTCCCAATGCTTGCGGTGACGGTCTGACCCACATGGGCTACGGTACCGACGGTAGATGAGCCCTGGTTGAACGTCAGTCCATTGGGTAATACGTCCGTCATGACCACATCGGTAGCGGCGCTGGGACCGGCATTGGTGACGATGATCGTGTAGGTCATTGGGCCACCGGCCAGCGCTGGGTCGCTGGGGTTGGTCTTGGCTTTGGTGACTTGCAAGTCGATCTGGGGCGTTAGGGTTGTAATCAGCGTCGAGGAATTGTTGGAACTGTTCGAGTCCGTTTCGGTAGGCGTCGCGGTGGCGGTATTGTTCAGCGTGCCGCGTGTTGTCCCATTAACTGTCGTGTTCACTGTCACTCGTACGGTGGCCCCCGGAGCAATATCGCCCAGGTTTCCAGTAATCACACCACTGGCATGCAGTGCGGTACCCTGCGTCGAACTGACGCTAACAAAAGTCAGTCCCGCTGGCAATGTGTCGGACAGAGTGACCCCGGTAGCCGTCGATGGGCCATTGTTTGTCACGTCGATATGATACACCAGGGCGTTGCCCGGTATGACCGAGGCACCGCTGGGGCTGGACTTGACCACCGCTATATCTACCAGCGGCGATAGCGGCGAAGTGACCGTGGCTGTGTTATTGTTCGGATTGGAGTCGGTCAAGCTATCGGTAGTCGAGATGACCGCTGTATTGACCAAGTCGCTACGGAAGCCCGGCAGAACGTTGGCGATGACCGTCAACGTCGCGCTGGCCCCACTGGCCAGGGCACCGATATTGAATGTCAAATCGTCAGGATTGGCGGCGGTGGTATCGCTGGCCGACGCGGGGATGGTAATCGGAGTCGCCCCGATGGTTGCTGACGTTACCTGGATGCCATCCGGAATGTTATCGACCACTCGCACACCGGTCGCATCAGATGGTCCATTGTTGCGAGCTGTCAGAGTGTAAGTAATTGTGCCGCCAGGGCGTATGGGATTACCTACGGTAGCCGAATCAACTTTGGTGACTTCCAGGTCGATCGTGGTTCCGGTGGCTGTGGTTTCGGTGTCCGTATTGTTAGCTGCGTTCGAATCGAAGCCGGCCAGCGACTCGGTTGAGCGAATGATGGCGGTATTAGACAGTGAATTGCCGGCATCCTGATCCACAGTCACGATAATCGTGATCGTGCCCGTAGCCCCCGCTGCCATGTTGCCCAAGGCGATGGAGACATCGCGACTGGGGGCAGTAGGCGGAGTGATGACGGCGCCTACGATCGAACTGGAAGCGCTCACGTAAGTCACGCCGACTGGCAACGTATCAACGACTTCTACGTTGGTGGCACCGCCCGGTCCGTCGTTGCTAACGTTCAGTGTGTAGGTCAACTGCGAACCGCGAGAGATTGGATCAGCGCTGTCAGACTTGGTAATCACCAAATCGACGCTAGGATTGACGGTAGTGCTGGAGTCGCCAGTCACAAGTTCAGCCTCATCCGCATCAGCGGTGGCTGAATTGGAAATGGTTGACCCCGAGAAGCTGCTCTGGATGGTGGTCACCACGTTGATGGTCACCGATGCGCCGACAGCCAAGGTAGGCAGGTCCAGTGAGATCAGCCCTGCAACGTGTGTTGGCGTACCAACAGTGGAATTAACTGATACAAAGGTCAGGCCAGCCGGCAAGGTGTCACGGATTTCCAGATTCGTGGCCGTCGAGGGGCCATTGTTGGTAACAACGATCTGGTAATTCAAAGTCTGGCCAACAACATTGGGGTCAGGCGTATCGGTTTTGGTGATTTCCAATACGGCCTGTCGGATCACGTTGATGTTGGCCGTGTCTTCGTTGTTGTCATCGTCGCTATCGATGCCGTCACCAATGACAGTTGCCGTATTGACAACGTTTGCTTGGGCTGCGTGGTTCGCCGGCACGCTGGCTATTATGGTGATGACTCGCGACTCGCCAGAAGCGAAGCTGGCATACTCGACTTCAATCTCGCCGGTTGGCGGGCCGCTCTGATTGATGTTTGTACTGCCCGATGCAACCACCGAGACAACCGTCATAAAGTCAGGCAAGTCGTCGACCACCAACACGTTTGTAGCCGTTCCCGGGCCATTGTTGGTGACATTCAGAGTGTACGTTACTTGTCCGCCAGCGGTGATGTTGGCAGCGTTTGCAATCTTGGTAATCTCCAGGTCGAATTCGGGGGTAAATCCGAAATCTTGCGCCAGGTTCGTGTTGGCGTCGCTATCCCCATCCGTGGTTGGTTCACCACCGGCGGTCAGTGTAATGACTCCAGCGCTGACGGCACCCACACCTACTACGAAAATGCCTTTGTTTTGATTGTTCGTGTCGTCATTGGGAGCATCGAAAATCGAGCTGGGGGTGAATCCAAACAAGTCACCTCCACCAGCAAATTCCGAGTCGGGAATCACGACGAAGTAGTCGCCCGGTAATAAACTTTGAAACAGATAGTTACCAGTTCCATCGGTCGTATCGGTACCTACCAGCGTATCTACACCAGTATTGAGCAGTCCGTCACCATCGTCTTCATACAGTTGGACTGTTACGTTCTGAATGCCGGTTTCACCCACATCCAGCGCCCCATTATTATTGGAATCACGCCACACGCGATCACCAATCGACATTGGATTCAAGTTGGCAAAGTTCTGCTGGCTCAGGAATGGTGCTACGGTTTGTGTCAGATCAAACTGTGCGTCATTGCCGGCCGTGGCATCAATCTGAATTCGCAGTGCTGTTACGTTTGCAAAATTCGCGCCGGAACCTGCGACGGTAGAAAACGCAGAGTACGGTACGATGACAACTTCAGTTGCCAAACCACCGGCAGTCTGAGGAATGTTGACTGTTTCCGACGAGCGGTTGCCAGAGCCGCTGAAAACGTCAATTGTCAGCGTATTACCTGCCAGGGTTGCCCCCGCCAGAAACTGAAACGCACTGGCGCCGCCTGACGTGAGGTTTTGGCTGAGGTTTACGTGACTAATTGTGGTTGCATCGCTATCGACGCCATCGTAAATCAAAATGACATTTCCACTTGTACCAACATCTAGGTTGACGTCCAATAACCCGCCGGTAACTTCAGCGCGAACGTTCGCTCCGCCCGCCACATGATTCACGATCATGTCTCGCTCACCGCCCAGCGTATTGCTGCCGGAAGTGACCGTAAAGTTGCTGATGGTGGGTGTGCCGGAATCGGCAACCAAGGACGCAGTAGCATCCGTAAAATTATCTAAGACAGTTACGCCGGTTCCACCAGCTTGTGGTTCTGTAATCACGACTGTCTTGACAGTTTCCGCAGGCCGCTGCAATCTTCCAGTCGCAGCAGCCTGTTGTACGAAGTAGGTACCAGCGGTTAGACCGGTAAATAAGTAATTACCGCTACCGTCGGTGACTTGAGGTGCGCCAACCAGCGTATCGTCGCCACCGGCTGTGCCGCTGCTGCTCTCGAAGGTGGCGTTGCCACCGTCCCGGAACAGTCGCACGGTTACTCCCACCAGCGCGGTATCGTCACCGGTAAGGCCGTTTTCGGTTAGGTCGGTAAAGACGTTACCGCCAATGGTCGCGATGTCGCCGGCCATCAGGCAGCGCCGCTCCATCGGCTCCAATCGCAATGTTCGGACTCGGTGCGTGCGGCTGCGCCGGGTCTGGCTGTTTCTCTTACTGAATTTGGCGAAGAGTCGTTGAAAAATGCTAGCCATAACCCCCCCTGGTCTTTGCTTGGGCACGTGCCTGAATTTCATCCTGAAACGATTGCGAGCCGGCCGCTCGCGCAGTTGGTCTGCCGCGTGCGGGTGCGGCCGTCAGGTGAAGCGCATTGCTAAATGCAAAAAGCTCGACCAAATCCAACTGGATGGTCGAGCCTTGCGTTTTATTGCGCGTTAGCAGTTGATGCCGTTTGCTCGCATTCCGGGTGTGGTGACTACCAGCGGAATTCGAGTCCATAGCTCAGACCATGTACCCAATAATCGGTTTGCCGGAACTGAAACTGAGGTCTGAGTGGACCAGTAAATGGATTCGTCTCGGGGGGTAGTAGGTTGGTATTAACGTCTAGGTCAACTTGATCGCCTGGCCGGACCACATTGCCCATGTAGATCAGCGTGTAACCGATGGTGCCCCGCAGGCGACGAGTCAATTGATAGCCAACCGTAGCACCCAATTCAGGGATCATCGTAAACCGATCTCGTTCGTATACGCCAATGTTGGTGCGTTGAGTCAAAAAGCCAGCATTGTGGTTGGTTGTCACGTTGTTTTCGGTGATCGCTGTCGAACCGTCGATCATCACCGTCTGGTGCATGTTACCGATGGCGACGCGCATCAGAGTATCCAGCGACCACCAGCCGCGACGACCTTGCCAGACAACACCCAGTTCGCCACCGTTGAATTGATTGCGAGTGCGGAACTGGTCGATAATGTCAAACGTACCTTGTCCGTTGTTAATCGTTGAGTTATTGGCCAAGGTGGTCAGTTGTTCACGGATTCGCAGGCCGTCGGACAATTGCCAAAAGCGATAGCCAGCCGTTAAATCCAGTCGTGTCGAAATCGGTACTGTTTGACAGCGCCAATCGGAGTAACCGCAGCCGCTGTTGCAGCACATCTGACGGCGAAAGCGGAACCCAGCACCGTACAACTGATTGGTCAGATCGACACTCACGCTGCCGCGTATGACGTTTGGAAAGGCAACCAATTCTGCATCATTCGCACCGGCGTTGGCACCGGGTCGCATGTTGATGAAAGGTCGCGCCAGAATCTGAGAGCCCGTAGCTCCGGTGGATTGTGCGAAGAATGATTCATTCTTTTCGCTAAGACCGACATATTCGCCTTCCAGACCCAATCCGGGGCATGATCCCAACCATGTGCCGAAGCGAATGCGAAAACCGCTGGTTGCATCGGTCAAGTTATCGTCGTCGTCGCCAAAAAGTACTGATGTACCTGTGCGTCCTAACACGCCGGCGTTAGCACGAATCGTACCGGTTGGGCTGGTCGTCACCAGTGGAGGCAGGCGCATGCCGGACTGATACCATGTCAAGCCTTCGGCGTGAACCCAGCCATGAGCGGGTAGTGTGATGTATACGCGACCGTAGTTTTGATAGCACAAATCGCCGTAACCGCCCACGTTGCATGGTCCGCAACCGGCGGTTCCGACCGAACCGCAGCTATCGCAGCCGCCACCACCGCAAGAACTGCATCCGGCACTGTCCGAGCCAGAGTAATGGCCCCCGTCATGAATTATCTCACCATCCATCACCACCGAATCGTGAGCTGCAGAACGCACCGCAGCAGCTTGAGCAACTTCGCTCCGTTTGCCTGCAGTCGGTTTGCCCTCCGATTTCTTGGCGGTAGGCTTCTTCTGGATTTCAGTACTTTGGCTGGACGGGGTCTTAGCGGCGCCAGGCCGTTGCTGTCCCAAGCTGGGTGCGACAGTCGCTAACTGCCAAGCAATGACTGCGATCAGGGCAATGTTTCTCTTCACGGTTCCATGCCTTCCATAGCAAAACAAGCTATTTTGGGCGGCCATACACTGATTTGGGGGGCCGCAAACTCAACCCAAGCGCACAACTCCTTGGGTTATGTACTTGCGTATCGACTAGCCGAGCGCGGAAATCTTAGCCCAAGCCAGAAATATTTCGTTTTTAGTACAACCCCCCCAAGCCATAAACTCTAACAGTGATGGGGCTAGCATTCAGATTGAGCCTGGTAGGTCGAGGCTGGGGCTGTAGCCAGAAGCCGGGCGAACCGACCGCCGGGCTCACCCGGCGGGATGTGAATGCCCTTGGCTTGTCCAGGCGATCGTTGCGTTTCCAGCTTCATCGCAGCATCCAATACACAACGCCCATCGTCCAAGGTATGCTATCAACGTCGACCGTGGTTTGTCCCCTAGGGACTCGATATTGGTAACATGCATCCACCGTCGCCCTGCTGGCTGGTCACCCTGCTGGCTGGTCCCATTTCGTCCCTAAGGGGCGTTTTTTGCTTAGCTCATAACCACTTTGCTACCAACATTTGGTCCCTACGGAACATTTTACGCGGCAGGAATCGGAGTCTCATCATGCGCCAGACACTCGAAGAAACGCTTGACCAACTCCACCAGCAGCTCTCACATGCCGAGAACCTCGGCGATCAGCAGCGAACTAGACTTCGCGAGGCTGCCGACGAGATACGTCAGACGTTAGACGACGCGGCGGTAGATTCTGCCGGACTGGCTCAGCGGCTGAAGTCGGCGGCGGCTCAGTTCGAGCATTCACACCCGCAATTAACCAATACCATCGGCCGAGTTGCCGATCTCTTGTCGCAAATGGGGATTTGAACGGAAATGATCTTATCTGGTGAGGAAATCAAGCGACGGCTGGGCGGCGACATCAAAATTGAGCCGTTCCATCCGGAGCAACTCAACCCCAACAGCTACAATCTGTCGTTACACGATGAATTGCTAGTGTACGAAGAGGTGGTAATCGACATGAAAGTGCCGAATCGGTATCGGCGTATTGCGATTCCTGCGGAAGGGTTGGTATTGAGTCCGAATCAAATCTATTTGGGTCGCACTATTGAGCACACCGAGACTCACAATCTGGTTCCAATGATCGAAGGCCGCAGCTCGGTCGGGCGGCTGGGGTTGTTCGTCCATGTGACGGCTGGCTTTGGCGACGCGGGCTTTAAGGGGCACTGGACTTTGGAAATGTTTGCTGTTCAGCCCGTGCGAATCTATGCTGGAACCCAAATCTGTCAGCTCTTTTACCATACGCTGGAAGGCCAGGTGGTAGAATATCGCTCGGGCAAGTACCAAAACAATCGCGACATTCAACCCAGCTTGCTTTACCGAGAGTTTGGTAAATGCGAAGATCAGCAACAACTGAAGCTTAACTTTACTCAGTGACCGGCACTCACGAAAAACTGACGCGGCGTAAGATACCGGCAGCACGGCCAGCGGGACGGCATCGCGCCTGGCCTGCGTGGCTGCTGTCTGGCATTGTGCACAGCAGCATTCTGACGTTGCTGACGCTATGGTGGACAAGTGGTCCCCAGGGAACCTTCCCCGGTGAAACTGGCCGACCGGTCGGTATCGCCATCGCCTACGACAACGCGGACCAGCAGGCTTACTACCATCTGACCGGAGTTGACGAGCAATCGCCGGCTGATTCGGATGCAGGCAGCCTGGCGGCCTTGTCCTCGATAACGCAGGCGTCACCCGCTGAACAGCAGTTGTTGGACGGCCTGTTGGCGGCGGTTGACGGTGGTGGCGCAGAGGCGGCCGGCGATTTGGGATTGGGCCAAGGCAAGTCGCAGCTACCGCAAGGTGGAAAGCCGTCGCTTGTTAAGACTCAAGTGTTTGGCATTGAAGGCCAGGGTTCGCGTTTCATCTATGTCTTTGACCGCTCGGACAGCATGAATGGCTTCGCGGGTAAGCCGCTAGGGCGCGCCAAGGCCGAGTTGCTGAGCAGCCTGGAATCGTTGGGGGAGACACACCAATTCCAGATCATTTTTTACAACGATACTCCGTTGCCCTATGGCGGCTTGCCCGATCGCGGTCCACAGTTGTTGCGAGGTGATAACCGCACGAAAGAACTGGCCACTCGATTCGTGCGCGAGATGACTGCTTCGGGAGGCACGAACCACATCGACTCGTTGCGCATGGCCCTGGCCATGGGGCCAGACGTAGTTTTCTTTTTGACCGATGCAGATTATCCCGTGCCCCCAGCCAGGGATCTAGATAACATCGTGACGCGAGCAGCTCGCAGTGGAACTACCATCCACTGCATTCAATTTGGTGATGGCGTCCGATCAACACGCAGCGGCTGGATCGCCGAGTTGGCAGCGGCTAGCGGTGGTCAGTTTCGTTATGTGGATGTTTCGCAGTTTTAGGCTGTGAACTTCCAACGTCTAGTAGCCCGCTGAATCATCGTCTAAAATGCGGCCACTTTTTTGGCAGCAGACTTGGTGTGAGGTTATTGGGAATGACGAAGAACGCATTTTATGCTCAGTCGGGTGGAGTTACAGCGGTAATCAACGCATCAGCATGTGGCTTAATCCAAACGGCTCGCAAGCATCGAGATAAAATCGGCACAGTGTTTGCGGGGCGCAACGGGATCATCGGGGCGCTGGTGGAAGAGTTGATCAATACCGATGCCGAGAGCGATGACAACATCGCTGCATTACGGCATACTCCAGCCGGCGCGTTCGGCTCGTGCCGCTACAAGCTCAAGAGTTTGGAAGCCAATCAGGCCGAATACGAGCGCCTGATCGACGTTTTTCGCGCGCATGACATCGGCTACTTTTTCTACAACGGTGGTGGCGATTCGGCGGATACTTGTTTCAAGGTCTCGCAACTGTCCGAGAAGCTCGGCTATCCCGTCCAAGCGATTCACGTTCCCAAGACGATCGACAACGACTTACCGATAACCGATAGTTGTCCGGGTTTCGGATCGGTAGCTAAATATATTGCCACGTCAACGCTCGAAGCATCCTTGGATGTGCGGTCGATGTCCAAGACATCTACCAAGGTCTTTGTATTGGAAGTGATGGGACGACATGCGGGCTGGATTGCGGCGGCAGGGGCTTTGGTTTCTGACCAAGATATTCCTGTGGTCACGTTGTTTCCAGAGATTGAGTTTGACGAGCAGGCGTTCCTGGCAGCCGTTCAGGCTAACGTAGCAAAATACGACTATTGCAGTGTCGTCGTTTCAGAGGGCTGTCACTGGCCCGACGGTCGCTTTCTGGCCGAACAGGGGACGCGCGACGCCTTTGGCCATGCACAATTGGGTGGCGCAGCCCCGGTAGTGGCCAATATGGTCAAGCACGGGCTGGGCTACAAATTCCACTGGGCCGTCGCCGATTATCTGCAGCGCGCCGCGCGACATATCGCTTCTAAGAATGACGTTGATCAGGCCTATGCTATGGGACAAGCTGCGGTCGAATTGGCGTTGGCCGGGCACAATGCCGTGATGCCCACCGTTGTCCGCAAGTCGTCGCGCCCATATCGCTGGCAGGTCGGCCACGCTCCACTATCTGAAGTGGCGAACGTAGAAAGATTCATGCCCCGCGATTTTATTACCGCCGATGGGTTTGGGATCACCGAGCCTTGCCGAGAGTACCTTTATCCGCTGATTGAAGGCGAGGATTTCCCGCCGTTTGAGCGGGGGTTGCCGTCCTACGTGACGTTGGCAAATGTGGCGGTAGCTAAAAAACTACCGGCATTTGAACTACGCAAGTAACTCTGCCGCCCGCCTCAAAAGGCGACGGCCAGCATCGTGTGGATGCTGGCCGCCGAGGAAGGAAACGTACTTACCGGAAATCGTGATCGGAACTCGCCTGTATTCGCTTAGAAGTTGTACTTAGGATTCTTGCGGTCGAAGTCGATGTCTTTGAGGCCGATGTTGATGCGGATGTTCTGATAGGTGTATTCTTCGAGTAGCTCGCCCTCGCCGCCGGGAGTTCTCGGCCAGAGGTAGGCCGCGTAACGAACGGGAACTTTGAGCTGTTCGTCGATAAATATTTCGGCGCGGTAAAAGTCGAAATGAGGTCGTTCGACGGGGTGTACCACGCTAATCAATGTTCCTGGACGATCGCCCAACTTGACTGTCTTTTGATCGACGAGGCATTCACCGTATTGACGATCACGTTCGCCTTTTTCGATTAACTTAATGCACAAGTTTTCGATGCCCACATCCGTTATCGGGTAGCGTTGGCCACGCATGGCAAGCATGCCGCAGGGGTCGAGTTCGACAGTAGGAATGAACCGGCCTTTCATGCCGCCTTCGTGGGCGATGACGTTGCCCTGGTTCTGATTCTCGATGTAGATCACTTCACGACCCTTCAGGTCGCTGGGTTTCAAGTACGCTAGATAGACGCTAAATGGAGTCCTGATGACTCCGTTCTCCACTTTGCGATTGCGAACTTTGATTCCCATGAACTCATGATCACCCAGCGTACCGTGGAGTCGCTCACGTTTGATCATGATGCCCGTATAATCGACGATGTTCTCGCGAACATACCGCAGAGTTTCGTGGGCCAAGTTCAGCGCCGGGTCCAGAGGATGATGCGTGTCACGACCCGCGTGATCGACCCGCGATACGCGATACACCGGCTCCGTTGTACTGCCCGAGGGCGATTCACCTCGCACCATCATTGGCAACGCCACAGCACCGCTGAGCGCCGAGCCTATCTCCAGGAATCGCCGACGACTTACTATACGCATTGGATTCCCCTTCCGTGGGAATGTTTGAATTGATCTCAGTTCACGGTGACCGAATGCATGCCTTTGGATGGTCTTCTTAATGAGCCACGCAATGGTCAGCGGGATCATGAACTACTGATGTGTATCGAAAATTCAACTGGACCATCGCTACCAAAAATCGCTGAACATGATTTACTGTCATTAGCTGAGTAATTGGAGTATTAAGTAAAACTGCACTTTGCCCGCACAGATTCACGCTGTAGTCGGTGTGTCGCTACACTGGTTGTCCGTCCCTACGCAAATTGTCCCGTAGTTGCGGCGTCAGAGCGCGGATCACTCGCCTGCGGTCTTTCTCGTTGAAAATGACTCATACCGGATTGCCCACTCCGCCTCCACCGCAAAACGGGTGGAAGGCGCTAGCTTGCTTTCGCGTTGGGTGGACTGTTCGAGACCATTTGAACCGCCCTGGAGTTGCCTGCGACAAGCTGGGATAAAGTCCTGGTAGGCCGGTAACGACTGGCAGCTAGCCATCGGCCAACCGATTTGCTATCAATCGCAGGGGTTAGCCCCTACCCCGCTTCATGGCGCGCAATCAGAATAGAGTTCCATGCTAACTCCGACCTCGAACCATGACGACCGACCCCATCTTCTGGACTGGGATGCAGTACGTCTGAAAGGCTGGCTGACCCACCAGGGCCATTCACCCTTTCGGGCTGCTCAAATCATGGGCTGGTTGTATCAGCGACGAGCCGAGTCGTTTGATGCCATGAGCGATCTGCCTAAGTCGTTAAGGGTACAATTAGGCGAGATGTTTCGCCTGTGGACCGGCGGCGTAGCCGCCCATCAAACCGCCGACGATGGCACGGAAAAACTGTTGTTTGATTTAGCCGATGGCGGGCGAATCGAATGTGTGCTATTGCGCGAGGACAATCGGCGCAGTATCTGCGTCAGTAGTCAGGTCGGTTGTGCCATGGGCTGCGTGTTTTGTGCAAGCGGGCTAGATGGCGTCGATCGCAATCTGTCTCGTGGCGAAATTATCGAGCAAATGTTGCGCTTGCAGCGTCTGTTACCTGCTGACGAGCGGTTAAGTCATATCGTGATGATGGGCATGGGAGAGCCGTTGGCCAATTTGGATTCGGTGTTAGCGGCGCTCGGTGCGGCCAGTGATTCGGACGGTCTGGGGATTAGTCCTCGGCGAATTACGATCAGTACAGTTGGGATACCGGCGGCCATTCAACGTCTGGCCCAGCACAGCACGCCCTATCAACTCGCGATCAGTCTGCATGCCCCCAACGACCAGCTTCGCAATCGACTGGTACCGGTCAATCGCAAGATCGGCATCCAGTCGATTATGGACGCAGCGGATCACTATTTTCTGACTACAGGTCGCCGGATTACCTTCGAGTACGTGTTGTTAGCGGGAATTAATGACTCAGAGGCCTGTGCCCGCGAACTAGTTGGTTGGCTACGTGGCCGCGTGAGTATGTTAAACGTGATTCCTTACAATCCGGTCAGTGGCCTACCCTACACCACTCCCAGTGCTGTATCCATTAACGTCTTTCGCAGGGTGCTGTTGGATGCTGGGATTAATGTCATGTTTCGACAACGCAAAGGAGACGGTATCGACGCCGCTTGCGGACAATTGCGCCGCCAACGCGATGCCGAGACGTCAATCGGATGAGACGACTGTTGGTGACCTTGGAGACGACCTGCGACGAAACGGCAGCGGCGGTCATCGATGATCGGCGGCGCGAAATTGCTTCTGCCGTTGCCAGCCAGGAGCAGGTGCATCAGCGGTTTCATGGCGTGGTGCCGGAATTGGCTGCCCGTGCGCATCTGGAGCGTATCGTGCCGATCGTTAGTCAAGTGCTGGAAGCGGCCCGCGTCGTCCCAGACGAGGAGTTGGTGGCCGTGGCTGTCGCTACCGAACCTGGATTGCCTGGGTCACTGCTGGTCGGGCTGGCCGCTGCCAAAGCGCTGTGCGTTGCCTGGAAGAAACCACTCGTGTCGATCAACCATATCCATGCACACGTCTATGCCTGCCAGCTAGGGCGTGTCGAGTCGATTTTTCCCTGTCTGGGATTGGTGATTAGCGGCGGGCATACTCACTGGTATCGTTGTCAATCAGCCGATGATTGGCAATTGTTGGGCGGAACGATTGACGATGCTGCGGGGGAAGCGTTCGACAAAGTCGCTGTCATGTTGGGGCTGGCCTACCCCGGTGGCGCTCATATCGCTCGCCTGGCCAGGTCTGGCAATCCTCGCGCCTACGCCCTGCCGCGACCGCTGGTCAACGATCAGAAGACTTTGAATTTCAGCTTTTCAGGGCTAAAAACGGCTGTGCGATATCATTTGGTGGCCGCTGGCAAGCAGGATTTTTCCGCATTGCAGCTTAGCGACTATCAGCGCGCCGACATGGCGGCCAGCTTCCAGCAGGCGTTGATCGACTGTGTGCTGGCCAAGGCTGAGCTGGCGCTCGTGCAAACAGGGCTGCAGCGACTGTGCGTTGGCGGTGGAGTTGCCGCCAATCAGCAACTGCGACGAGAATTGCAGCACTTATCCCAGCGGCGCGGTGTCGAGTTGATTATTGCGCCAGCTGAGCTATGTACGGATAACGCAGTGATGGGCGCAATCGCTTGGGAGAAGATCGAGCGAGGCCAGTTTTCCAGTCTGGATATCGACATTCAGCCCGGCTTGCTGCGGCGGGCCTAGTGAAACCCGTCGCAGTTGGATTACATTGGATGCATTGCCATCCCCATATCCCCAAAGATGAAGCCACATGTCGATTCAGTTTTCATGCACGTCCTGCCAGCACAAGCTGTCGGTGGACAATCGACTGGCAGGCAAAACCGGCAAGTGCCCCAAGTGTGGCCAGGCGGTCCAGGTACCGAAACTCAAACAAAATTCTGAAACGGCTCCAGCAGCCCATCCGCCAACTGCGCTCAGCAACGTACTGGATCAATTAACCGAGTCGGACTTTAACCGCACTTCTCCCTTCCAAAGCGTCTATTCTCCGCCAAAACCCAAGGCGACCAATCACGAGCTACTGAATCGCGCGGTCCAGGAGGAGAAAAAATCCAAGAGCAAAAGCAAGGCCGAAAACAGTATCCCGGTGCTGATCGTACTGTATTCGATGCAGAATATCTTCCAGTCGTTGTGCATGTTGTTGATGGTAATCGTGTTGCTATTTTATCCTGCGACCATCAGTGAGGGGATTAAGTACGTGCCGTTTGTCGGTGCTGGTGTCGGTACCGGCGCAGTGCTGATGAGTTTCATGGCGGCTATTATGATGCTGGCCGGTGTCGGGCTGCCGACCAAGCGCTTATGGGGCTACATAGTTGGCTTCTCCAGCTATGCGTTCTTCGCTGTAATCCACGCTGGTAACGTGATTGCGCGAACGGATGACCGCAATAGTGCCATCAACGCTGCAATCGCGCTCGTGCTGGCGGTTTTTCTGAGTTCTTATTTCGTTCGCAAGAGCTGCCTGCAGTTTTTTCGCATTCAGAGTTGGACGATTCCCAGCATGGCTGCCGGCTGCGGGCTGCTATTGGGGCTGATTGTCGCAGGAATGTATTTTGTCACCGGGGTCTATCAGCCGCTGGACTACATCGAAATCCCGGAAGAGGCTGTGCCGTAGGTTCTGGTCGGCCCCAGACCCGCAGTACCTGGGGCATAGCCGGTCTACCATGGGCATGAACGGTTACCAAGAACCTCCGTGAACTATGGGACCAATTGATTCCAATTTGAATTTGGCTGCGATTTTGGGCTTGTACAACCCAGGGCAGCCACAGAAGCCTTGACCGAGTCAGGTGGTTCCCTAAAACAATGCGTCTGACTGGCAGGGGGTAGCCTGCGATTTTCGGGACGATTGTGGCAGAGACGGCTTCTTTTGGAATGACGCGAGTGAATGACTGTGCCTGAACGGAATGCATTGGAAATGGAAAACCCTCGGATTCGGCGAGCAATTATCAGCTGCAGCGACAAGATGGGGCTGGCGGATTTTGCGTCGGGCTTGGTGGCCTGTGGTGTTGAAATTTATTCCACCGGTGGCACGCGGCGGTATTTGGCCGACTACGGTGTGCCGTCGATTGAAGTCTCGCAGTACACCGGCTTTCCAGAAATGATGGATGGACGGCTGAAGACGCTGCATCCCAAGATTTTTGGGGGCATCTTAGCTCGTCGCGACATGGCCGAGGATCGCCAAGCTTTGCAGCAGCACGACATCTGCAGCATTGACTTAGTCGTGGTCAACTTGTATCCGTTCGAGGCCACCATTGCGCGTCCAGGTGTGACTCGCAATGAAGCTATCGAACAGATTGATATTGGTGGTCCGAGCTTGATTCGAGCAGCGGCCAAGAATCATGCCTTCGTGTCGGTTGTCACACGACCTGAACAGTATCGCGCTGTACTGGAAGAGATTCAGACTCAAAATGGAGCCACATCGCTGGCGCTGCGACGCAAATTGGCCGGCGAGGCTTTTGCGCTGACTTGCAATTACGACCAAGCAATCTCTGAATATTTTCGTCGTGATGCAGGCGGCGGCGAGTTTCCTCCGCATCTGACCGTTCGCTTAGAGCGCCGTGGACTGTTGCGATACGGCGAAAACCCGCATCAAAAAGCGGCCGTATATCGTACCCCAGCGTCCCACACGGCTAGCATCGTCAGCGCTCGACACATTCACGGCAAAGAACTGTCGTACAACAATATTTTGGACCTGGATAGCGCACTGTCGATCGTGCGCGGCTTTGCCGATCCGGCAGCGGTGGTCATCAAGCACAACAATCCTTGCGGTGCCGCGACAGCCTCCGAGCTGGCGGTGGCCACTCTCAGTGCATTGAATGGTGATCCGCTGAGCGCTTTTGGGGGTGTCATTGGGTTGAATCGTACAGTCGATGCCCAGACGGCAGAGTTGTTAGTCGAGCCAGGACGTTTCGTTGAAGCGATCGTTGCCCCCGATTTTGAAGCTGGGGCGGTTGGCATTTTGACCACTCGGCCCACCTGGCGCGACAGCGTACGGCTGATTCAAGTTGGACAGTTGGAATCACTGGAGTCCGAACTCGCGGTGCGCTTCGTTACAGGGGGGGCATTGCTACAGGAAGCCGACATCTTGCCAGCCATGCAGAATCAGTGGAAATGCGTTACTCAAATGTCAGTTGATCCACGGTTGCAAGTCGATATCGACTTTGCTTGGGAAATGGTGCGACACGTCCGCAGTAACGCGATTGTGCTGGCTCGCGATCGAGCGCTAGTCGGTGTGGGGGCCGGCCAAATGAGTCGCGTGGATAGCGTCGAGATTTCGTTGCGAAAAGCGGGAGAACGAGCCATCGGCAGTGTTCTGGCGTCAGACGCTTTCTTTCCGTTTCCGGACTCGATCCAAGCAGCGGCTCAAGCCGGCGTCGTGGCCATTATTCAGCCCGGAGGTTCGCGGCGCGACGATCAAGTGATTGCTGCCTGCAATCAACATCGTATTGCCATGATTTTCACGGGCGCTCGGCACTTCAAGCACTGAGCAATGCGTTTTCGAGTTTTTCAGTTGGCAGTGCGCGATTTTCGATGACCAAAATTCTGGATAAGATACTGGCCCACAAGCGGACGGAGATCGAGCAGGCCGGTCGAGTGCGTCCGCTGCGCGACATGATGAAATTGGCAGATGATGCTCCGCCCACCCGCGATTTTATTGAGCCATTGCGACATGCGCCGCCTATTCGCTTGATCGCTGAAGTTAAGAAAGCTAGTCCCTCCAAAGGCGTGATACGTCAGAACTTTGATCCGGTAGAGATCGCCAGGGCCTACGAAGCGGGTGGAGCGAGCTGTCTGAGCGTCCTGACGGATGTTCATTTCTTTCAGGGATCGCTGGATTACCTACGCAGCATTCGGTCGAGTGTTTCGCTGCCACTGCTGCGGAAGGATTTCATTATCCACCCCTATCAGGTTTTTGAGGCACGTGCCGCTGGAGCCGATGCTATTCTGCTGATTGCTGAGTGTTTGGATCAGCGGGAATTGAAGAGCCTGTACCAGCTAGCCACGGAACTTGGCATGTCGGTGTTGATTGAGTTGTATGATGAACGGAATTTAGATAATGTGCTCTCCACCGGTGCGGCGCTGGTCGGTGTGAATAATCGCGACTTGCAGACTTTCAAGGTTGACTTACAGCACACGATTCGGCTTCGACGCCAAATTCCGGATGACAAAGTGGTGGTTGGTGAAAGCGGTATCGAGACAACGGCAGATGCTCGAATGCTAGAGTCCAATCGCGTACAAGCCATGCTGGTCGGCGAATCGCTGATGCGTCAAGCTGATGTCGGTTTGGCCACTCGCCAGTTGTTGGGGCTGAGCTGATGCCCAGATGCCCTGTCTTGATCTCGCTTGAGTCGATTTGCCGATAATGTTCATCGATCTGCATCCAGGAGACTGGGGATTGCTGGCGCTAGCCGCTCTTGGACTGGGCGTTTCCAAAAGTGGGCTGGCCGGTGTCAGCATGCTGCACGTCCTGATCTTTGCCCACGTTTTCGGTGCCAAGGTCTCCACGGGTGTGGTATTGCCGCTGTTGGTCGTTGGCGATCTGTGCGCGATTCGAGCTTTTGGCGATCAAGCACAATGGAGTATCTTTCGGCGACTATTGCCACCGGCACTGATTGGTGTCGTCATCGGTACCGGCCTGATGGGATACTTGGATGAGCGACAGTTCAGGCCTCTGGTGGGGGGCATCATTCTGACTTTGACGCTATTGCAGCTCCTTCGGCTCTGGCGGCCAACCGCACTTGAGCGAATTCCTCATTCTTCCTGGTTCGCGTGGAGCCTGGGGCTGTTGGCAGGTATAACGACGATGCTAGCCAACGCGGCCGGGCCCATCGTAGCCTTATACCTGTTAGCGGTTGCTCTGCCTAAGCTGGAATTGGTGGGTACCGGAGCTTGGCTGTTTCTAGCGATTAACCTCTTCAAATTGCCTTTCAGTGCTTGGGCGCTGGGGTTGATAACGCCTGAATCGCTTGCGATCAACGCGGTGTTGGCCCCGATTGTGCCGCTGGGCTTAGTCCTGGGGGGATGGCTGGTCAGGCGGATTAGCCAATTCTGGTTCAACGTGTGCTTGTTAGCCTTTACCGGGGCGATCTCGTTGCGATTGGTTGGGCTTTACTAGAACGTCGCCAAGATCGGTACTAAACCTGCTCTGCATTTGCAGCTAGTCTATCCGGATCAGGCAACCTCAATGAGCCGCCAGCCAGTTCGGTCCGTAGCCCGTTTCGACCACTAACGGTACTTTCAGCGGCAGCGCAGTGGACATAGCCTGTTTGATCACCGGTATCACGCAGTCGATTTCCTGGCGGTGCATGTCGAATACGATTTCGTCATGCACCGTCAACAGCATTTTGGTTTGGAATTCGCCCTGCTGCAGTTCGCGGTGCACGGCGATCATGGCCAGCTTGAGTATGTCTGCGGCCGTACCTTGAATCGGACTGTTCATGGCCAGTCGCTCGGCGGCTTGTGCTGCAGTCCGGCTGCGCGAGTTGATGTCGCGAATATTCCGCCTGCGTCCCGTTAACGTTTGGACATAGCCGTGCTGCCGCGCAAATTCGATGGTCGATTCAATGTAGCCTTTGACCTGCGGATATTCTTCAAAGTAGGCCCGTATCAGCTGGGCGGCTTCGGACTTGGGAATGTTCAATCGTTGCTGTAGTCCAAAAGCAGAAATGCCATAGATGATTCCAAAGTTGACCATCTTGGCTTGCGCTCGCATCTCGCGAGTGACCAAGCCCAATGGGACGTTGTGAACTTTGGCAGCCGTCATGGCATGGATATCGACGTCTTGTTGAAACGCCTCTAACATGGCTTGATCGCCGCTCAGTTCAGCCATAATTCGCAGTTCAATCTGCGAATAGTCGGCCGACAGAATCAAGTAGTTTTCATTGCGCGGTACAAAAGCAGCTCGGATTTCGCGACCTCGCTGTTTGCGAATCGGTATGGTTTGCAGATTGGGTTCGGTTGACTGCATGCGCCCGGTAGCCGTCCAGGCCTGGCCGTAAACCGTATGCAATCTGCCGGTGCGTGGATTGACGTAGGCGGGTAATTGATCCACATAGGTTCGTTTGAGCTTAGTAGCGTTGCGGTACTCCAATATCTCCTTGACGATCGCATGTCGTCCGCTCAGTCGTTCAAGTTCCGACTCGCGGGTTGAATACTGTCCAGTGGCAGTCTTCTTTGGCGCTCCATCGATGTGCAGTTCATCATACAACACGGCGCCCAGTTGACGTGGCGAGTCGATATTGAATGCGTGGCCCGCCATCTCAAAAATCCGTTGTTGCAGTTTCGTGATCTCTGATTCCAGTACTGCCGAGAACTCCCGCAGCGCATGGCTGTCCAGCCGAATGCCCTCATGTTCCATATCGACCAGCACGCTGGTCAACGGGAATTCCACCTCGTAACACACTCGGCTAATCCCTTCCGAGTCCATTCTGGGCCGTAGAATTTCAGCCAGCTGCAGCGTGATGTCGGCATCTTCACAGGCGTAGGGAGCAAGTTGGTCTAGTGGAACGTCGGCCATCGAGCGTTGTTCGGCGCCTTTGGGACCGATCAACTGATCGATCTTGATCGTGTGATAGTCCAGATATCGCAGCGCTAGATGATCCATCCCATGTTCGCCATCTGGCTCAAGCATCATGTGAGCCAGCATCGTGTCGAAGGTCGGTCCACGCAACTCGAATCCATGCCACTTCAACAATGTAAGATCGTACTTTAAGTTATGCCCGATCTTGGTGATCTGGGGAGCTTGCAGCGCTGGGAGCAATTGTTGCAATACTCGTCGAGCCTCCTGAGTCTCGTCGGGGCAGACTACATAGAAAGCTTCGTGAGGCTGCAGGGCAAAGGCGATTCCCAAAGGTCGAGCCGAGCGCGGATCTAGTCCGGTAGTTTCACAATCAAAGCAAAATTGATGTGCTGCCAGCAGCTTGTCCAGCAGCTCGGCCCGTTGTTGTTTCGACTGCACAACGTGGTAATTAGCCCCGAGCGAGTAGATGTTCTTGCCCATCGACTGGCAGACGCCCGAAGACTGGGTTTCTAGGTTGGCAGTCTGCTGGCGATAGACGTCATCGGCGGTTTCTCGAACGGTTGGTTCAACAGCCAGCAGTGGCAAGAAACCAGGAGGTGTCGCTGCAGAATCAGCTTCACCAAACAAGCGTTTGCTTAATGATTCAAACTCCAGTTCCTGAAATAACTGCTTGAGCTTCGTAGTGTCATACCTTTGCCAAACAAACTCCTCGAACTTGAATGAGTGCGGAACATCCAATTGGATGGTAACCAGTTGCTTGGACAGTCTCGCCTGCTGGGCGTAGGTCTTCAGACTCTCGCGCTGCTTGCCTTTTAACTGGTCGGCGTGGTCCAGCAAGCTTTCCAACGATCCGAACTGCTGGATCAGCTTGGTTGCCGTCTTGGGACCGATGCCAGGCACGCCCGGAATGTTATCGCTGCTGTCCCCCATCAGTCCCAGGATATCAATGACTTGTTGGATGTCCTGTATTTCCCATTTGGCCAGGACTTCGGCCGGGCCGAACACTTCCGCAGTTCCGCCTTGCCGGCCAGGCTTGTAAATCTGAATATTGGGCCGCACTAATTGATCGTAATCCTTGTCGGGCGTGACCATCAGCGCGTGAAACCCTAGCTCAGCCGCCTGATGTGCCAGCGTGCCGATAATGTCGTCGGCTTCGTAGCCGGGAATGCGAAGGATCGGGATGTTGAACGCTTCCAGCAAACGATCGATCCATGGCAATTGGCTAACCAAATCTTCGGGCATTTGGTCGCGATGCGCTTTGTACTCTGGGAAGGCTATGTGACGAGCCGTAGGTTCAGGCGTATCAAACGCAGCAGCCAAATGGCTTGGCTGTTGACGGGCAATCAAATCCAGTATGGTATTGGCAACTCCAAAGACTGCCGAAGTACACTGGCCGCGACTGGTAAACCGCGGACTGCGAATGAGCGCAAAATGAGCACGATAAATCAGCGCCATCGCGTCCAGTAGCACTAGCTTTTTTTGATCCGATTCAGGTGTTGTCACAACCAGGTGTCTTTTCCATCAAAGTGTGGGAGAGGCATGACCTATGGCCCTGCGGACCCGGCCAGCGGGGGAGCGAATCGAGTTCACTTGTAGACCAAAACGTGCGTCGGCGACCTATTCGTTGCCGCAGCCGCTCCGGCGGCGGGTGGACGGGATTGGATCGTCTGGTAACGGAGCCTACGGATAGAACTTTATGAGCAGCTAGCCTAACTGCCGCAAACTACTTTTCTGCGGCGTGACTCAGGTACTGTAACAGGTCCCCTAACTGTTGTGCACTCAGTAGCTCGCTAAAATTGGCCGGCATTAGCGATTGATCTGTTTCGCGGCGCTGCACTATATCTGCCACAGCCACGGCCAACGGCTTAGCGTCCGAGCCAACCAGTTGCACGCTGAGGGCATCTTCCTGGCGTACTTGGCCGCTGACAATCGAGCCGTCATCCAGCAGCAGCGTGGTGACTCGAAATGCACGATCCACATTCAAATTGGGCAGCAACACGTCTTCGGCTAACCGCTCTGGGCCACGGGCAATCGCGCCATCTAATTGAGGACCAATCACCGTACCTTCGCCGCGAAGCTGATGACAATTGGCACAGTGTTGCTTAAAAACCTGCTGGCCGCGATGGGCGTCCGTTTGTGTCCAGTCGATGGACGACAACCGCTGACTGACCAGCGACGGGTCCAGGCCCGATTGATGAGCCGAGTCGATAAACCTCTGCAAGCGTTGACGTTTTTCGGGCGATAGCGATTGGGGTAGCAGCGCGCTCACGCCTCGCAGGCTAGCTGGGTTCAGCAGGCCGGCTTCCAACAATTCAGCCAGTATTTGACAGCCGTCTGCAGATTTCAACAATGACCTGGCCAGTATCGACTGCTGCGCGGCCGTAGCCGACTGGCTAATTTGCTGGGCGATCACCAGCCCTAGCTCGTCGGACAGCCCTTCACCGCTGCCTAGATGTCCTGCCACTAAGTCGGCGCGTCCAATGGCCAATGCTTGACTGACCAGCGTTGAGGCGAGTGATTTACCCTGGCCTTCCCAGGCAGCCGACAACAACCCAGCTCGCTGTCGAGGGCTGAGCGTCAAGCTGTCCAGTTGCTGCATCGTAGCCGGCTGGGTAGATCCACGCCGCAAAAGCGATGCGATGGCGGTAGTCCAGCGATCGGCATTTTGACTATCCAAGCTCGGTTCCGAAAATCGTCCGATTGCCACCCATGCAAATGCACCACCGCTGTCTCCATCCACAACTTGCAGCACCACCGACTGACCGGCTGCATCGGTCAAATCCCACTTGACTTCGACCGCTCGGTCATTGCGCGGTGGGTAAGCTTGTGCTAAAACACGGCCGGTCGTCGGCAAGATCAATCGTACGCGATTGAGTTGGTGGTCAGGCTTGTCGGGGAATCCGTTGTGGCCAGCCAACCAAAAAGACATCTGCCCGGGGCAGGTGAATGGCTCGCTGCTCAACGTGCCAACGTAGGCTTCACCACGTGACAAACTGCTGAGTAGTTCGGCAGCGGTTCCATCGGCGCATTGGCGAGTCTCCAATGACCAAGAACTTCCAGACAAATCTAACCACTGCATTCCGGGGCCATGGATGTTAAGGTGACTTGCTAAGCTTCCCACCAGTTCCTGCAAGACGGCCTGTAAATACGTCTGCAAGGCAGGTGGATGCTGACCAAGTCGTGATTGGAACTCGACTGCGATTCGATCAATCATTTTGGCTCGTTCGATCAAGTCGTTGCCCGCTACGTGCGTCGTCATGCTTAGCAACAGGTCCAGCAGTTCCTGGCTGGGATGTCGCGCTGCATGTTCGATAGCCGCCACGGTCAATTCATGCACAGCGGCGGGGCTGGAGGGGGTGTGCGAAATCTGATGTACAGCCGACAGGTATCTGAGCAGCGTTTCAGCGGCTTCGGAATTGGCAATGCCGGGTAACAACTGCGCCACGAACCACGCTTGATCCGATTTCAACCACTGTGCGTCTTTCATCCAGCGGTCGAACAACTGCCCAGTAGCCCCGTCGTTGCGCTGAAGAATATTGCGGATAGCGATACGGGCCGCCTGCAGTTGTACGGGATCGCTGGCGGCAGTGGCCAGCCCCGTACCTATCAAGGGTTCAATATGGGACGGGTGTCCTCTGCGTCCCAGCAACTCGATCGCGCGAACTACTACCTGAGGCTCATTATGTTGCAAGAGCTTGGTTGTCTCGGCCAGCAATTCAGGCATGCCATCGGGCTGTTCAGACCAGCCGTTGGCGATCGTTAGCAGCAATGCGATTAGTTGGTTGGAAGCGTTCGGGCTATCACTCCCGTGGATCAAATCCAAGATCATCGAAACTGGCAATTGATGTCGACGATGCAAAATCTCGACAGCGCTTAGTCGGAGGCGTGTTGGGCCTGCGGCATCTGTACTGATCTTTTCTAACTCAGTTCGACTGTAAGCCGGTCGAATCAACTCAGCTTCAATTGCCTGACGTCGCACCTGATGATTCTTACTAGCCAGTCCGCTGGATTTATGTGGTAACTCGGGCGAGCGAGTCTCTACCGCAGCGGAAGTCTGGTAGCGAATCCGCCAGATTCTTCCACTCAAACGATCGCGCTCTGGATGTTCCAATGGTACTTCGTAATGACCGATGATCTTGTTGTAAAAGTCGGCCACATACAGGCAGCCGTCAGGCCCTAAGCGGATATCGACAGGTCGAAACCAAGGGTCATCGCTCGTCATAAAGTCAGCCAGCTCGCGAGCTGTAACCGTGGCCCCCGTGCGAACCGGTGCGTTGCAATTGATGCGGCTGGTCATGACGTTGCCGCTGTAGAATAGCTGGCGATAGGCCGGTGGGAACTGATCCGCTTGATAGTATTCAACGCCTGAAATGGCGGTACTGGCATGCAAGTGATCCATCATCGACGGGGCAAATCCTAAGCCATCGTGAGGGCGACCAAAGCTGGGATAACAGCCGCCGGGCAACAGCGCGGTTAGCGGTTTGCTGTGGCAGTCGGCGGTGTACCATCCGCCCCATTGATCGCATGTCATACCGAAGGGATTAACCTGTCCGGCGGTATACAATTCGATGCGCGATCCATCGGCGCGAAAGCGAAACGTGTTGCCGGAGTGCATCTGAACGCGCGATCCATCGGCGGCAGTGACCTCCGAGCGATTGCTAAAGCCATGGCAAGCATATATCCAGCCATCACTGCCTTGGCGCAGCGCATTGATCATGCCGTGCGTGTCGCGCGAGGTATCGAATGGCCCAAGCAACTTATGATGGTGGTCAACGCGATCGTCGCCGTCGTTGTCTTGCAAATGCCAAACCCAGGGCAGGTTAAAACAGATCACTCCATCGGCAACAGGCAGCAAACCCATGGGAATATTGAGTTGGTCGGCGAAGGTCTTCACAGTATCGAACTGACCATCGCCAGTAGTATCCTCGATAATCTTAATCGAATCGCGTGGCGTGGTACCTTCTGGGGCTGCGTAGGGATATTCCCTGGTACATGTAACCCACAGCCGCCCCCGATGGTCGAACGCCATGTTCAGTGGCTTGTCAATTTGCGGTTCGGCAGCAACCAATTCTGCACTGAAGCCCGGTGGCAAACGGAATTTAGCTGCCTCGTCGGTCGGCGACAGCCACGGCGTTTCACGAACACCTTGACCAAAGATTGAGGCGGGAATGGTTGGTTCGTCGGCCCCACGATACTGGTCAGATTGACCATCCGCTTCGCCCGATGCCGTTTGTGCAGCCTGGGCCATTGGTGAGACGTATAGCGCACTCAGAACAATCGCTAGCCAACGAGCGACACAAACGATGCGCGCTCCCCACACGATCAAACTATTTACCATCTGGCTGCTTTCGTGAATCTTTGTTTGAGCCCGCTATGACTTGTTGCGCAAAATCCAGCATGTATCGACGCCCTAAAAACGTATCAGCCGATCTTTACTGGGTGCCCGCGTCCGGTCAAAACGGAGTCATCGGCAGCCAGGCAAAACATTCTAAACCATGGCATGTGACGACTGAAGGGCCTGGAAAACCAGAGGCTTGCCAGAGCTGCTATTCAGAACCGGCGCGTGACAACTAGCGTCTGGTCCACTGAGTGAAGCCTTTAGAGTAGCCAAAATGGCGGCCCCACTGAGTCGTTGGATTGCTGCCGAACCAACCGTAAGCATAGGCTGACTTGGCGGGCAGAATCTGCAACACATTAGGTTGAACGGTTGCGGCTGTTTCGCGACGATCCGCGCTTGAGAGCGTACGGTAAGAATGAGGCTGCGCGGTTGGTATCGGCGGAGCACTGTAATGCGTGCCCCACGGAAAATGAACGGGATGCTCGCCAAGCACGGTCGAACTGTTCAGGCAGAGGGTCAAGACCGCCGTCAGGCATGATCCGCTTGTTCGATACAATCGCCACATGTGGTGCTCCCAGAATTGCCAAACCGATTCTGGTAACAGCCTACGTCACGAATTGGCGCTAGGCAGTCTGCTGCAAGCTGTAATTCTTGCAGCTTGCTGAAAATGGCTCGTGGCCATCCCACCTCACCTGCACTCGCTAGATAACTCCACCGTGTACACGATAGGGAGTCATGTGGTCGGGTTGGTCGATCATCCAGAAGCGTTCCCACTCCTGGATCAACAGGCGCAAGTTTTCTGACGTATAGACCAACTGCTCGGCGCGGCGTTGAGGCAACGCGGAATACATCGGCAGGATACAGCCAGTGACCAAGAAGCTACTTGACAGTACTGCGGCACACAACCAGCGTTGCATCGTCTTCCTCCGTGAATCGAATCGCCATCCAAAGCCAGTCTGAATTGCCAGCCCCACGCTTGGGGAGCTTGACGTTATCCATCCAAATCGGCAACCGCTTCGTCAATATCTGCGTTATCCGAAGATCGCGCTCGCGTCACCGCCAGATCCTCCAGCAGCTGTACTCGAGCTTCCATCTCCTTGCCAGCCTTGAACGAAACCACAAATTTTTCAGCAACTTCAACCTGCCGACCGGTTTTCGGGTTTCTCGCTAGTCGAGCCTTGCGGCTCTTGACCTGAAAAACGCCAAAATTCCTCAGTTCGACCCGGCCCTCTTTGAGCATTGCCTCTACAATGCCCTCGAAGGTCAACTGAACAATCTCCTTTATTTGGAGTTGGGTCAGCCCTGTTTTGTCGGAAATCGACCTGACGATGTCTTTCTTAGTCACTTGACAAAGCTCCTTCGCCGAGGTAGCAAACGACGTAAGTCATTTGCTGACAGTAGGTTATACGGCGAAGTCTACTTTTGAAAACGACGGTCGTCAAGGCGTCTCGTCCTGGACAAACTGAATGGAAGCAATTATGCCACAACCAGAGCGCCCGGATAACAGATGGAATCGACTTCCTAGCCGACAAACTTTATCAAAACCGATCAAACAGTAGCATCGCTGCAGTTTATAAAGGAGTAAGACTTGACAACGAGACAACATGGCATGTCCTACGCCATCTTGGGGGTTGGGGCGGTTGGCGGGCTCTACGGAGGTTTGCTGGCGCAGGCTGGTTTTGATGTCCATTTCGTTGCCCGTAGCGATGTCGATCACATGCGCCAGCATGGTCTGCGGGTTGAATCCCCGCTCGGCGATTTTCATCTTCGCGAAGTGCAGGTCTACGGAGCTGCTCAAGAAATCCCGCAAGTCGACTGCGCTGTCGTGTGCTGGAAGTCGACTGACAATCACCATTTGTCTGAATTACTACCGCGTGTGTGCGGTCCAGAGTCCATCGTACTCGTGTTGCAGAATGGACTTGATGTCGAGCGCGCCGCAGCCGATCTGGTGGGCGCTGATCGCGTTCTGGGTGGATGTTGCTTCTTGTGCTCAAACAAAATTGGTCCAGGGCACATCCGCCATTTGGACTACGGCAGAATTGCCTTTGGTGAGTATGCCCCGGCCGGCCACCTGTCGGGTGTCGCGCGCATTACGTCCAGGATGCAACGCATCGCAGCCGATTTTATGGCGGCTGGGATCGAGATTGCTGCTCAAGAAAACCTGCACGAAGTGCGCTGGAAAAAGCTGGCTTGGAACATTCCATTCAATGGATTGTCCGTGGTGTTGAACTCAGATACCGAGGCCATTATGAACAATCCGCTGGTGAGACAATTAGCCGAAGAACTAATGATCGAGGTCGCGGCTAGCGCGGCTGCATGTGGCGTCCAGGTGACTCGCGAGCATATCGACCAGATGCTCGAATATACTCAGAACATGGTCCCGTACGCCAGCAGCATGTTGTTGGACTATCAAGCCAAACGGCCATTGGAACTGGAAGCCATCTTCGGAAATCCCATTCGCTTCGCCCAAGCCGGTGGATACCAGCCCGCCCGCATCGACATGCTCTATCGTCAGCTCAGCTTTTTGGACAGTCGCAATCGCAAATAGTCGGGCGAGCAAAATACTCCAGGTCTCTCGAATCGCCCTCAAAACGCGCTGTTGCAAGGAGTATACCGACCGATTTTCGCGATCACGACCTCTTGTCAAATCCCGCCGACTGGCCTTTAATCTGGTGGACAGTCGCGCGGTGGGGATGTGGCACAATCCCGCCTGAGCGCCTTTGGCGGAGTAGCTCAGTCGGTTAGAGCAGCGGAATCATAATCCGCGTGTCGGGGGTTCGAATCCCTCCTCCGCTATTTTGGAATGTGGGCGAGGTAGTTTCGTGAAGGTCTTGCTGGATCCCAAGGCGGAATTGCCGCAGCAAATCGAAGCTGCCTGCGACGAGATGGAGCGGATCTACTCCGCAGGTCGATACTCTAAGGTTATCGTCACCCGCCACTGGTCTAAACACAATCCAGTAATCTGGGGTAAAGTCGCTCGCCCCTCGGCCTACCGTTGGTACCTGCGACGTGAACTATTTCGGCTGGCCGCGAACGATGCCGAAATTGAAATCGTGCCCGCTCAGGAGCGAGTCGAACTGGCCTCGCCGCAATTGCTGACGCTGATCGACGAATCGGATTTCGACCATACGCGTAAGAAGGTGTTCCTGTTCGGCCCCGAGCGAGTTGAGTTGTCTTTGCAACGCATTGAGCACTATACCGGTACTCGGGCGGAAAGTTTTCAGCGTTATGTGCTACTGACCAATTATCAAATGCACATGGATGCATTCGAACTGTTATATCCCAATTGCCTGAAGCCGACGCATAGCCGCGTGCAAATGCCGGCCTACCACCAAGTGACCACAGACAACGACGGCTTGACCATCGTCAACATCGGTGTCGGTCCATCCAACGCCAAAAACTTCACCGATCACCTAGCGGTGCTGCGACCGGATGCCATGATGATGGTTGGCCATTGTGCCGGCGTTCGCAATCATCAAGAGGTTGGTGACTTTGTGTTGGCTTCGGGCTACATGCGCGACGATCATGTGCTGGACGAGGCGTTGCCGCCTGCCGTGCCGCTAACTCCCAGCTTTCTACTGAATCGCTATTTAGCACGTATTCTAGACGACCGACGGTTGCCCTATCGTTTTGGAGTCGTCTACACGACTGCCGATCGCAATTGGGAACTGACGCTCAATCGCAAGTTGAAGGACTTGAAAGCCAGCCGCAGCATCGGCGTCGACATGGAATCGGCGACTGTCGCCGCCAACGGCTTTCGCTATCGCATTCCATCGGCAACACTACTGTGTATTTCCGACAAACCCTTGCATGGGCAACCCAAATTGCCCGAGGTGGCTCGGGCTTTCTACGAACAGTCCAAGCTTCAGCACCTGGAGATTGCTCGCGATGCATTGCTGATGGCGCGTACGGAGTACCCTGGTGGATTGCCCAACAGCGATCTGCGAGCTATGGACGAACCTCTGCTGGGTGGCCCACCTGAAGAATAGAAGAATATGATGAAAACTTGCGGCTGGTTGACAATCGGTGTAATTGGATGGATAGCATGTGGCTGGACGACGGCAGGCCAGCCAGTCGCAGCGCAGTCGCCAGAGAATCAAGCCCATCCAACGCCAAAATTGCTGAGTGATATTCGGCAATTGACGTTCAGTGGCAATCGAGCTGGCGAGGGATATTTTTCGGCAGACGGCCAGTGGCTGGTGTTCCAGAGCGAACGCGAGCCGGGCAATCCGTTCTTCCAAATCTATTTGATGGACCGCCAGACGGGCAACACCCAGCGTGTCTCGCCTGGCGTCGGTAAGACCACTTGCGCATGGATTCACCCCGACAATCACCGTGTTTTGTTCGCTTCGACGCAGTACGATCCACAGGCGGCTGCTAAGCAGCAAGCCGAAATAGAGTTTCGTCAATCTGGTCAGTCCCGGCGTTACAGCTGGGATTACGATTCAAGCTATGAATTGGTGGAATTCGATCGACAGACAGGCGAATATCGAAGGATTACTGAAGTCGAGGGCTACGATGCCGAGGGGTCCTATTCTCCCGACGGTGAGTTGATTTGCTTTGCCTCCAATCGCCGAGCCTACCAGTTGGGAGAGTTGAGTGACGAGGAACGCGAGCTATTCGAGAAAGATCCGGCGTCGGCCATGGACCTGTATCTCATGCAGGCTGATGGCACCAATGTGCGGCGCTTGACGACGACCGTAGGTTATGACGGAGGTCCGTTTTTTTCGCCCGATGGACAGCAGATTTGCTGGCGGCGATTTTCCGCCGACGGGTCGAGCGCTGAGATCATGTTGATGAACGTCGATGGCAGTGCTCAGCGGCAGCTAACGAACTTGGGAGCCGTCAGTTGGGCTCCCTTTTTCCATCCCTCGGGCCACTACCTCATTTTTGCCACGAACTTGCAAGGTTTCGCAAATTTTGAACTGTACATGATTGGCCTGGAAGGTGGTGTGCAGCCAGTACGAGTCACCGATCGCCCAGGGTTTGATGGACTGCCGGCCTTTGCTCCTGACGGAAAGTCGCTGGTGTGGACCAGCAATGGCGGGTCTGCTTACAGTCAGCTTTACGAAGCGGCCTGGGATCATCAAGCTGCGCTCCGCGCACTGGGGCTCGACGACCTTCAAGCAGCAACGATCTCAGCGACGTCTGGGTCAGTTCTCGCAGCCAGCGATTCGGCTCAGGTAACCAGCGCTGATATTACGGCGGCGGACATCGGTCGGCATGTGGATTACCTGTGTCGCCCTGAGCTGGGCGGAAGATTAACGGGAACGCCTGGCGAACGGCTGGCGACCAGCTATGTGGCCGCCTACTTAGAACACCTCGGTTTGCAACCAGCCGGGGATAACGGCACGTACTTTCATGAATTTGAGTTTGTGTCGGGCGTTGAGTTGGGCCAAGAAAATCGACTAAGTTCGGGCGATCAAAACTACGAAGTCGATCGCGATTGGCGACCGCTCTCTTTTTCGCGCGAGGGAGAATGCGAAGCCAGTGAACTGGTCTTCGCGGGCTATGGTATTGTCGCTCCTGAAGCCCCTGGGCAACCCGCATACGATAGCTACGTGCACTTAGATGTTGAAGGTAAGTGGGTAGTCATGCTGCGACGAATGCCCCTGAACATCACGCCTGAGCGCCGACAGTATTTGGCTGGCTTCAGTCACGAACGACACAAGGCTATGGTCGCCCGCGATCGCGGAGCCAAAGGTGTAATCTTGGTCAGCGGTCCGAATAGTCAAGTACGCTCGCAGTTGATCCCCCTGCGGATGGACGGCTCGCTGGGTGCCAGTAGCCTGACGGTGATTAGCGTGACCGACGCCCTAGCACAACAGTGGCTCCAGATTGCCGGCGAGGATCTGGCCGATCTGCAGACCCAGTGGGATGACGGTGAAATGCGGATGGGATTCGCGCTCAGCGGAGTTCAGGTGCAGGCTTTCGTGGATGTTTCGCCAATTCGAAATCGCGGTCGAAATGTTTTGGCGCGCTTGTCCGTTGGCAGCCAGCCAACTCCAGAAATGATCGTCGTTGGTGCGCACATCGATCACTTGGGTGAGGGAACGGGCGCTTCGCTGGCCCGCGAAAGTGAATCGGGTGCCGTACATCGCGGAGCGGACGATAACGCATCAGGTGTGGCCGGCATATTGGAAATGGCTCAATATCTGGCAGATCACATTCACAGTGGTCGTAGTCAGCTCAAGCGCGATCTGCTGTTTGCTGCTTGGAGCGGCGAAGAGTTAGGTCTGCATGGCTCAGCGGCCTTTACCCAAGATTTTCAACGTTTGTTTCCGGCAGCTATCCTCCCACAGCCAGAAGTTCACACTTCCGACAGCCAGCCGGCAACGGGCGATCCGTCCCATGGTCATCCTTCCCCTACCCTGTATCCGGCCGTGGCTGCTTACGTCAATTTAGACATGGTTGGCAGATTACGCGATAAATTGATTTTGCAAGGAATTGGATCGTCGCCGTATTGGGCTCAGGCCATCGAGCGTCGCAATGCCGTCGTGCGCTTGCCATTGACGCTTCAAGCTGATTGTCACTTGCCCACCGATGCGACCAGCTTCTTTTTGCAAGGAGTTCCCATTCTGTCCGCATTCACCGGTTCGCATGACGAATATCATACCCCTCGTGATGTGCCGGAGTTACTCAATTATGAGGGCGCTGCCAAGACGGCGCAGCTACTGGCACTGTTGGCTGCAGATGTGGCGCACGCTGAGTCCGCACCTGAGTACCATTCACAGGCCGCACCGCCTGAGCGCCGTGCGAATTTGACCGCGTATCTGGGGACGGTACCGGACTACGGGCAAACCGATATTCAGGGCGTCAAGTTAAGCGGTGTCACGCAGGGAGCACCAGCAGATCAAGGTGGACTGAAGGCAGGCGATGTGATCATCGAATTAGCTGGCCGCAAAATCGAAAACATCTACGACTACACCTATGCTATCGAAGCCTTAAAAGTTGGCCAATCCGTCACCATTAAAGTTCGCCGTCGCGACGACACACTTGATCTGGAAGTCACTCCAGCTTCGCGAAATTGAAGAAGGCCAACTATGAACTTGGCTTATGTGATAGCTTCGGCTGCTATCCGAAAGCCAACGTGAAACGTTTGGTCAGATAGCCATCGTTGAGATGTATCGATATTTTTGTGTCGTTCGCGGACACATGTCTGCTGTCCCACAAGTTCGGATCAGGCATCCCAATAGTTGCAGGCAGTTGCGATTCAACGAGTCAGCTCTGCCGACGGAGCATGAAGAGTTCGAACATGGGATCGGCGATTTTATCTGCACTCCGCTCGCTGAGCGACTCCGATAGCACCTGATCCAACTGTCCCTGAAATATCTTCTCCGCTTGGCCTCCGTGGAAATAGGCTGTGGGCTGCTGCGTGCTGCGGTAGGATTTGATTAATTCACCAAAGAAGGTTTGCCCTACGAACTGCTGGAATGTTTCGCGAAGTTTGTCTCCCTTAGCACCTGCATTTTGCTGCTGACCGTAGACTGACGAAGATGCATCGTTCAATTCCAGCGCACTGTGAGTGCTTGCCACAGCAGGCAATATCCCTAGTTGGCTGCGCTGGTCGTTGTTATCGGTGAGCGCGGTCGGCATAGGAGCTAGCTGGTCCAGGAAATCTGAATTAGCTGATGCCGATGGTCGCAGGACGCTCGCCAGCGCCTGGTTGGGCTGGCTACCGAGCGAGCGTGTGGGGTCGATATGCATGACTGAGGCTTTCTTAACGCGACTATTGTATGACGACTTCGCCGTACAAGTCGCCATTGCGTTTGAGCGTGCGGATGATAGCGATGACATCTTCGGTGGGCACATCCAGTGCGTTGAGCGCATCAACCAGGTTCTTCAGTACCGGCTGGGGATTGCGCGGCGAAGCAGGATCGAAGCCGACGAAGCCGCCAGAGCCGGCCCCGGCCTGAATGGACAAGCTCTTGTGATTGATGGCCACCGGATTGATCAGTACGTCTTCTCCCATGACGATCACGCCTTCACGTTCGTTGATTACCACGCGCTTCTGCTTCTTGATGTTTGGCAATTCGATGTCCAGAATCAGCTTGACGAACATCACCGGCTTGTCGGTGTAGGCCGGAGGCACTGTTACCTGAACATGCAATTGATCAATAGCTTGGGCGATGTCGTACATGCCATCTGCCATGCTGGGCTGAAAGAACGAGTTGATCGCATCTTGAATGTCAGCGGCCGTAGAAAAGCTGGCCAAATCGCGGTCAAGTATCAGTGAGATTCTGTCGCCGTTGACGAAGCTGTTGGTAATCGTGGCTTCCATCTTACAGCCGTTGTGCACCACACCCGACGTGGGAATCGCTTTGTTGGGCAGCGATACTGGGCCTTCGGCAATTCCGTAAATTGTTGGCACATCCGCCCGAGGGCCCAGCATATAGGCTAGTACCAGACGCCCGCCCTCAAGGCTCTTAGCGTTCAGTGCATTGACGGTGCAGTTGAGTTGATCACCCTGTTGGGCACCGGCCGGAGGGATAGTGGTCGTGACCATTACCAGCGCTACGTTGCCAGTGGCTTCCAGTTCGCGCAGGTCTGGGATCCCTTGAGCATTGGCCGATAAATTACCACCCATCGACTGCAACATGCGAGCCAGTGTGCGAGTCGTGGGTTGTAGTTTGGCGTCACCAGTGCCTTTGAGTCCCACGATCAGTCCCAAGCCTTGCAGGCGGTTCTCCTCCTGGCCTTTCAGACGGCAGATATCACCCAGGCGGACACGCTTTGGTTCTTGACCATGTAATGCAGGAGCCTGCATGGCCAGGCAGCCAATCAGGAATATTCTCAGGCAGTCTATGAATTTCATGCTTGAACCTTAACCGTGATCATCTACCCGATATTCATTATGCGCTACTACATTTCCATAGACTAAGAAACCTAAAACGGTTGAAAGCGACCGAGCCACTCCGCAAACCAACCGCGCTTATAACCATCGCGAGCCTGACCGGCTTCGCGCTTGTCAATCTTCAAGTCGATGATGTCGCGACTGAGTACAACATTGTCGGAGCCAATCGACGAGTCCTTGCAGATTCCGCTAAGCGATATCTCCCAGCGATTGTCATTGACGTTGATTTCCTTGCGTGCCTGTAACACGATATTACCATTGGGGTAGATGTCCGCGATCTCGGCAGCAATGTTGAAGGTCAAGGCTTCGCGTGTCAACAACTGGGAATTGGCACGCAGGATTTGATTCGTCTGCCCACGCACGGACGGGTCTTCACCGGTCTGGCTGGCGGCGCGAAGTGCTCGCAAGCCATCCAGCTTTACCCAATCCTCTAAAGTAGCCTCGTACAGTCCATTTTTGCGCTGTTGGGCGATACCTTCGGCTGTCATCCTGGCCATTTCTTCGACGCGAATCTGCACGATATCGTGGATCTTCAAGACGCGTTGCGGCAACGGTGGTTGGTAGGTGTATTGGGCCATAGCCGGCAAGCCTCCCACGCCTGCACCGCCTGGCCCGACAAAGCCGGCGGGACTGGCTGGTTGTGGCTGCCACTGCAGGGGAACACTCGCAGCATCTGAGGCTGGGGCTGGCGGCACTACTTGGGAAGTGGCTGCGAATACTGGACGCTGCGATACCACTGGATTGTGAAACAGACTGCTATCTTGCGCCATACCGGTTTGCACAGCCGCAGCAACGATGGTGATCAGCAGCGCGATGATTCTGAACCGTTGTCGCAATTTGTAGAGGGGGGCAAGCGGGGCTGCCGAAAACAGTTGGGTTTGACCCAAGGTACGCGGACCGCGATGGCGGGGACTGGAAAGCATAGTCTTCATTGCATTCCCTTTTACTATCTTCATCGCCAGAAAGCTGGCATATACGGACCAAGGAATCAGGCTGCCCATCAATTCACCTATCAGCTGCAGTTTGCGCTACCGCCGCGATGCGGACTTTGGAAGGCCCCATGACGGTCGCCATCAGTCGCTTGCGATTGTGAAGTTCGATATCGATCAACTGGCCCACCGAGCCCGCGCCGAGACTCTTGGCTGATGTGCGCACCACAACGGCTCCGGAAATCGATTCGACTTCGACCAATTCATTACGTTGAACTACGATCGGGTCTCCCACCAGTTCTTCTGTCAGAGGCTGATTGGTACTGACGCTGCGCCGCAATTGCTTGCCGACCAATTGTTGGATATCGGTAAAGCACTTCTGATCTTGAATATTGGTTGGTAGAGGAGCGTAGCTGAGCATCTCTTCTGTCAGGAATTGATCCCGTCGCAACGGTCCACTGGCTACCACGACTTGTGGCGGTAGTTCGACGATTGCCTGGATGGGCAGGCTTAGGACTTTGCCATGTTGCTTAATTTGTAGCACTAGGTCTTGTGGGCCCGTCCAAGGTGCTTGGCCACCACTGACGGATATCAAGTTCCCTCTGGATTGCAGCGTCTTGAGATACTGGCCGGGCAACTCCAATTCGACACGCCAATCTGTGCGGTTGTGTGAACGGAGATTCAGATATTCCTTGATGGCTGTAGTCACATTGGTACGAGCCGTTTGCGCGATGCGCTGATCGACGAAAGCCGGAGTCAGCGAGTTGGCGTCAACCGCCCCAGCCGCTTCGATTCCTTGCAAACTCGTCGAATCCTTGCCGGTCCAGCGAATACTCTTGGGATGAACGCCGCGCAGTTCCAGATGTTGTACTACGTCGCTGCGCTGCCAAGTTTGCATCGTACCCGGTCGCGGAGCTGGGCCGAGCGGCATCTCTTTAAGCTTGTCGAGCGACTCGGAACTGCCAGCAACGATTTCCACGAGATCCTTGAGTCGCACGATATCGCCCGCAATAGTTGGATCGGTGTAGAAACGCATCAAGATCTGATCGGTCGCTGTGCACGATTGCGGACTTGCTAACGCGCAGAGAATCAGCATCAGACAGGCGATCGCTGCCGATCGGTTTCGGATGGTCAGGGTGCTGATGGCAGTTTGCATGTTTCAGTGTGTCTATCGATGTCGTGAGGTATTGAGCGGTGCATTGGTCGCTACCGTCGTTCTGGCGGTAGCCCAACCAGCTCTCTACCCTCTAAAGACAAAGTCTAGTGGTGTATCTTGATGGGCCGCGTGCCCTAGCGTCGAAGGTTGTTAATTTGTTGCAATAGTTGATCGCCGGCTTGGATGGCCTGTGAATTGAGTTCAAAACCGCGCTGCGTCGTAATCAAGTCGATCAATTCCTGAACCGGTTCAACATTGGAAGCTTCTAAAGTTCTCTGGCGTATCACCCCTAGCCCGTTCGTACCTGGGTCGCCCAAGACAGCCTGGCTACTGGCGTCGGTCTGCTGGTACATGTTCTCGCCCATCTTCAGTAGACCATCCGGGTTGATGAAGCTGGCCATTTGCAACTGCCCAATTTGTTGCAGCTCGACCGAACCCGGTGTGCGCACCATGACTTGCCCGGAGGCGCTGATTTCTACAGATGTAGCGTCTGCCGGAATGGAGATGGCTGGCTCGACCAACCGGCCTGTATGCGCCGATCCAATCACTAATTGACCATTGGCGTTAATGTCCAAATTACCAGAGCGAGTAAACAGCACCCCCTGTGACTGCGGATCCAGCACCTGCAAGAATCCTGGGCCTTCGATGGCAATATCCAACATGCGGCCCGTTTCCTGGAAGGCACCTTGGCGGAAGTCGGTATTGGTGCTCTGTACACGGGTGCCTAGTCCGACCTGCGTACCGGTAGGAGTCGGAGATTGGTTGGCGTCCAACATGCCAGGCATCACATGATTGCGGTACAACAAGTCCTCGAAATTGACCCGATCTTTCTTGAAGCCAGTGGTGTTGATGTTGGCCAGGTTGTTGGCGATCACGTCCAGCTTGGTCTGCATTGCATCCATGCCGGTCGCGGCGGTGTATAGAGTTTGGATACTCATCGCGTTGTTCCTTTAGTCAAAAATCAGGCCGCAGTGAACGGAGAGGGAGTAGTGTACGAGGGGGGCTGATAGTCCAAGCTGCTAACCGGTGGTCCTAACGCAGAACGCGACTGATGAGCTGCTCGAGTGAATCGTTTTGAGTTTGAATCATGCGGATGTTGGCTTCATAGACTCGTGAGGCTTCGATTAATTCCATCATGGCCATAGTGGGCTCGACGGCTGAATTTTCCAGGGCTCCGCTGGAAACGTGTCGCTGTTCGGGGGCCACGTTGGTAACGTTGGTCAGTGGTTGAAATAGGTTGTCTCCCACTCGAACCAGATCACCTACAGCCTGCGGCTTGACAAGTCTCAGAATGCTTCTCTGCCCGCCTTGTACAATCGCACCGTCACTGGTGACTTCAAAGGGGAGATTAGGGTCGATGCGAATGCGTCCCCCCGATGCGGACAATACCGGATCACCATGTTGAGATACGAGGCTGCCTTGCGAGTCGAACATGAAGTTGCCGGCGCGAGTCAGCAGCTCTGTCTCGCCACGCTGCACGACGAAAAAGGATTCCTTGTCGTTGATGGCAAAGTCGGTCTTGCGATCGGTTTGTCGGATAGGGCCTTGTTGGAACTGAATTTCCGACGGTTGAATGCCGACACCACCGCCCAACCGATCTACACCCGAGTCATTGACCCCAGTCTCGCCGCGCTGCTCGGCTTGAGATTGGCGCGCTTGCAGCATGGCTAATTGCGGTTTGAATCCCGGTGTGTTGACGTTTGCCAAGTTATGGCTGACTACTTCCAAGCGGTGATTCTGCGCGTTGGCACCCGCTGCCGACAGATATAGACCGTAGGGCATGGCATTCCCACCTGTTTCATCCAGTATTCCCCCTGTCCCACGAATGTCTTCAGCCAGGATTTCGCAGAAGCCCATCGGCAGGTCAAGAGAGCTTAGCTCGCCATTTTTTCTGCCTCGGGGTTTGCTGGCACTGGAATTGCTAGTGAACCATCTGGCGGCTGATGCGTCTAACTAATTGGCAGTTTGGTTGATGCTCGACCAGACTTTGGCCGAATCCAATTAAAAGCCAGTGGTAGGTTAGCCATTAGGCAAAAAGGCACTGTCATGAACTCTTACGAACCCAATCCTGATAAGATGTCTGCCGCGGTTGGCCAGCTTGACTGGAGTTGGCTGCGGCACCGGCTTGAGATGAACGAGGTTCACAACGAGTCACAATATCTGGATGATTGGTTTAGAGTCCAGCTTGATCGTCTGGAATTGGATTTTGCTCATCTAATTACCCAAGAAAGCATTCGCCTCTCGAACTGCGCATTGGTTAAACTATCCAGTAGGTCTTCGTAAGTTCAATGGTAGAATTGTCTCGGCCCAGAATAGCGAACTCTGCGAATCCGGTGAGCTTGTGAGTCCTAGCCGATCGAGTGCGACTTTCATCGTGCCCGAGGATCAACTCGAGTGGAGTTTTGCCCGCAGCAGCGGTCCGGGTGGGCAGAACGTCAATAAAGTCAGCTCCAAGGCGACGTTGCGCTGGAAGCCATGCTCAGACCTGTTGACGCCAGGTGCCTTGAAACGCTTTCAAATCCGAGCCAAACGTTATCTGACGGATGAAGGCTTGGTCGTCATTCAGTCTCAAGAGCATCGCGACCGACTTCAGAATATGCAGTCCTGTCGAATAAAGCTGCAAACGATGCTGGAAGCCTCGGTTACCCCCCCTAAACGAAGGGTGTCAACTCGGCCTACAAAGGCGTCTCGATTGCGGCGTTTGGACAATAAGAAGCGGCAGTCGGACAAGAAAAGCGGGCGGCGCGTTGTCGATTAAATTCCCGAATCGGATGTCCTTAGGCAACGATCAGCTTCTAAAAAAGCTCCTGATGTTGGCGGGCTTTCAGTTGACGATTGACCCCGCAGTTCAGTAGCATGGTACGTTTTCCCCAAACTCGGCCATATTTACATTGGCCATACCCAGTTGGTAGAGAGGCGCGTCCGACAACGTGATCGAAGCGATTACCAAAGCCGATACGTTGATCGAAGCCATGGGCTGGATTCGCCAGTTTCGCGGCAAGACCACCGTTATCAAACTGGGCGGCAGCCTGCTGGAAGATAAGGAAGCGATACAGCACCTGCTGCTGGACGTGATTTTTATGGAAACGGTGGGCATGAAACCGGTGATTGTGCACGGTGGTGGACCGAGCATCAATCGCGCGATGGAACAGGCCGGTATTACGCCACAATGGGTCAGGGGCCGACGAGTCACCGATGAGGCTACGCTGGCGGTTGTCGAGCGCGTTTTGGCCGGAGAAGTAACCGCTTTCCTGACTAACGAAATCGAACGGTTGGGTGGTCGAGCCGTGAATCTGAACTTCGCAGGCAATACCAATGTCCTCTTCGGCGAACGACTGTTGCTGGACGAGGGCGGTGAACAACTCGATCTGGGTTTTGTAGGCCAGGTGACGCGGGTTGACCAGGCGGTCATCGAGAGCGTGGCCTACGCCAATCAGGTGCCGGTGATACCGTCGATGTGCATTGATGATCACGGCCAAAAGTACAATGTCAATGCCGACACAGCCGCCATGGCGGTGGCGCAAGCGTTGGGAGCTGAGAAGCTGGTCTTTCTAAGCGACGTCAACGGTGTGCGACGCGACAAGCACGATCCAGATTCCATTATCCACTCGCTGACAGCGGACCAGGCGCGCCAGCTAATCGCCAGCGGTGTGATTGACTCGGGCATGATTCCCAAGATCGAAGCCTGTTTAGCAACGCTACAGCGCGGCGTACGCAAGGTACACATTATCGACGGTCGATTGCGACATTCGCTGCTGTTAGAGATTTACACTACCAGCGGTGTGGGCACCGAAATTGTTAATCGTCGCGACCCCTAGAGCGTTGTCATAGGCGAACGGCATGCATGTAGCTACTGTCGCCAGACGGTGGCTGCCGCGAGTAAGACCACGGTCTGGCGACGGTGGCTGCGGTGAGTTTTCAACCACAGCTCCTAGGGCCAACGCAGTTTGCGATAAGGCAGCCGATGAAGCTGCCTTTGTTAGTTTTATGTTTTTGACAACTGAAGTTACGCGGAGAATCGACCATGCAACATCCTAGCTCGTCGGCCTGCAGCGATCTATTTCGCCAGTATGTGGTACCTAATTACACTCGCTATCCCGTCAACTTGGTTCGTGGCGAAGGCTCGCTGGTTTGGGATAGCGAAGGTCGCCAGTACTTGGACCTGTTTCCCGGCTGGGGCTGCAATTTGTTGGGGCATTGTCCACCGCGTGTAGTCGAAGCGGTGCGCCATCAAGTCGGACAATTGATTCACGTCCCGAATACGTGGATGACGGACCTTCAAGGCTTATGGGCCAAGATGTTGGTTGAGCGGAGCTTTGACGCACAGGCCTTCTTCTGCAATAGCGGTACCGAAGCTAACGAAGCGGCCATCAAGCTGGCTCGACTGCAGCAAGGCCCCGAACGTTACAAGATCATTACCTTTCAAGGCGGGTTTCACGGCCGCACTTACGGCGCGCTGGCGGCCACGGCACAGCCCAAGTATCACGTCGGGTTGGGACCGATGCTGGCCGGGTTTACCTATGTGCCTCACGGCGATCTGGATCAAGTCGGGCAGCGCATTGATTCGTCGACCGCAGCCATCATGATTGAACCAATCCAGGGCGAAGGTGGCGTGCGCTTGGCCTCAGAAGGATTTTTGGCAGGACTCAGGAAGTTGTGTGACGAGCACGGACTGTTGCTGATCTTAGATGAAGTTCAAACTGGTTGTGGCCGAACCGGACAATGGTTTGGCTATCAGTATTTTGGTGTCCAGCCGGATATCATCACGCTGGCCAAGAGCCTGTGCGGTGGAATCGCGGGTGGCGCGATGTTGGCACGGCGCGAAATCGCTGGTAGCCTGCGACCTGGCATGCATGCTTGTACGTTCGGTGGCAATCCGATCTCTGCCGCTGCCGGTATCGCCATGATCGAAACCATCGAGCAAGATGGCTTATTGGAAAACTGCGCAATCGTCTCCGAGCGATTTGCTCAACACTTGCACGCGCTGCAGGAAAGTTGCCCGTATATTCAGCAGGTTCGCCAAGCCGGTGTGATGATCGGAATGGAACTCGGTTGCGAAGGCGCGCCGGTGGTTGCCAAATGTTTGGAGCAGGGTCTGTTGATCAACTGCACTCAGGGCAATGTTTTGCGGCTACTTCCGGCCTTAAATATTGAACTGCAGCAAGTTGACCAAGCGATGGAGATTCTGTCGCGTGCGGTCTGTGAAGTGACCGAGCAGATCGGCTCTGCAGAAACCGCAGTTGGGTAGCCACGGAACACCAGGCTGGGCCAGTGGTCCCGTCAGCGAAAGTTTGAAGAGGTTGGCGATGAGGCACTTTATTTCGTTACTCGACATTACTCAACCAGAGTTGCAGACCATTCTGAATTTGGGGCTGCAAGTCAAATCGCTGTTGCAGCGCGGCGTTCGCCCAGTGTGGCTGCCGCAACGTGTGCTGGCAATGATCTTTGAAAAGCCAAGCTTGCGAACGCGAGTCAGCTTTGAAGCCGGTATCGCACAACTGGGTGGGTTGGGTATGTATCTTGGCAAGGACGTGGGCTGGCCCGACCGCGAATCAGCCGCCGACTTCATTCGCGTGTTGGCTGAATATGTCGATTTTGTGGTCTGTCGATTGCGTTCACACGCAGCGGTGGTTGAATTGGCCAGCTTTGACTGTGTGCCAATTATCAATGGGTTAACGGATCAAGACCACCCCTGCCAGGCGCTGGGTGATCTGATGACGATTTACGAATCCTCGTCTACCGTGGCTGGCAAGTCGCTGACGTTTATTGGCGACGGCAACAATGTTTCGCAATCGCTGGCCCGGGCTTGTGCCATGGTGGGCATACGCTTTCGACTTTTGGGACCGAGCGATTACTTTCTCCAGCCATCAGTCGTGCAGCAGATCACCCAGCACTATCCAGCCGCAGACATCGTTCAAACAGAAGATTCAGCATTGGCCTTAACGGATGCCGACTTTGTGTATACCGATGTCTGGACCAGCATGGGGCAAGAAGCTGAATCCGCGGAACGCATCGCCGCCTTTTCGCCCTTCCAACTCAATGCGCGATTGATGGCCAAGGCTCGACCAGACTGCAAGATCCTGCACTGCCTGCCCGCGAGACGCGGTCAGGAAATTACAGACGAAGTCATCGACAGCCCCAATAGCTTGGTCGTTCGGCAAGCCGGCAATCGAATGCACGCGCAGAAGGGACTCTTGCTATGGCTGGCCCTGCAACACGGACAAGTGGCTGCAGCCGAATTGCAACAGTCCGGCATTCAGTTGTAAATAGCCTCTAGCCCTGCCACATCGCCCAGGCGATTAGCAAGGCGACCGAGGTGATGAAGCTGAGTGTTATCGTCCAGAAGCCATGCCGCTGCAAATTTTGCGCGGCTTCGATCTGATTCTGGTCTACTCGCCGAATCGTCAGCCACACAATGGCAAGCGCAGACAGCACATAGCCGTACGCACACAGGTGAATCTTGTCCATCAGCACCAAGTAGTCTGCGCTGGGCAAGGTATCATTCGACGCCAATTGAATGGCTACGACCGTCAGCAATGATGTGATGCCCACGCTCAATCGCGCATCCACGTAGGTCACGCGCAGCGCCAGCATCAGAGAAGCTCCTAGAACCACGCAGAACAATGGCAATAGTAGTTTGATGCTGGAGGTCAGCGCAGGGCGTTTTACAGGTATCGACAAGCGAATGCGACTGTATTGGTTGGGATCAGTTCGACGCGTGTCTCCAAAGTCCGTTGGATAGCGAAAGTTCTCGATCATCATCTGCGAATTGAAGACCTGAAAGCCGGGCAACTTAAGCTGCGGGTTCAGTACCAGCGGTGAATCGTCGGCCACAAACTCCAGGCGATTGGTTTCGTGAGTTGAGTCCTCCAGCTCGATGGTAAGCTCTTGGCGATCGAATGGAAAATTGTGAAAGAAGAATTTATGACAAAAGCGGCCTTGGATGCGCACCACCTGATACAGCCGGCCATCAGGCATGGTCACGGGCGATTCATAGATCACCTGGCGAACGTGGCCCCATAGTTCGTGAGGGTTAACTACCTCCACAGTTTCGTACGGATGCAGTTCGGCATCGGACCACAGGAACCAGATGTAGATATCGGCCGCGTAGCTGTGCTCGCGCAAGTCGATATCTTGGATATCGTTGACGTACGCTCCCACGACGACCGTTGCCGGAGCCTCCGCCCGCACCGCTTGGGTCAGCAACGAGATTGCCAACCCAAGATTGATCACCCACAGAAAATGCCAATCAGGCTCGATTCGCTTCACTGCAATCTACTGCAATTGCTTGTCGAACCAGTCGGCGATGACCTTGACTTCTTCGTGGATCGTTGGCCAGGGATGCGCCCCTCCCGGCACAACAATCAGTTCTGCGCTACCACCAGAGTCGCTGATTTTCTTGACCAGCTTTTCCGAATGAGAAATATGCACGACCGGGTCCGCGTCCCCATGAATCGTCAGCAACGGTACCTTGCTGGTACTGTAGCGGTGCAAGGGAGAAATCTCCTTGGCCATGGCGGTCAAATCCTCCACCGACATCTTGGGCATTCGATCGACCAGCCCATTGCCACTGCTTCCAATAGCGACTCCCAAAACACCTCGATTGATCACATCGCCTGGTCTCCACTCCACAAAATCGGTTGGCGGAAAAAACACGGCCACGGCGGCAACCGACGTGTCATATTTGCGTTCCAGTTCGTCGCGGGATTCGGCTTTAGCCGACTCCGGCGTATACGCAGCCAGCGTAGCCAAATGGCCGCCAGCCGATGCACCGGTCAATCCGAGCTTGCCAGCATCAAAGCCGTACTCTTCGGCCAACTGTTTCACACGGCGAATGCCTAACTTGACGTGCTGGTCCATCTCCTTGAGCGTATATTTGGTTTTCGAGCCGGGGCGAATGGCAAATACACTGTAGCCCCGTGAACACAGGACATTGAATACTTGGGCGCGTTCGTGATCGTTAATCTTGCCACGATCGGAAAACCATGCTCCACTGGCGATGTCCACAATTGCCCGACCATTGGGCGTTCCCGTCGGAACAAACACGTCCATTAACAATCCGGTACCATGGATTTCGCCATACACGATGTCCTTGGTACGCTGATAGGGAAAGGGACCGTCTGCCGGCAGCCAAGTGGCATGAGCGAGGCACGCAATGAATGTCAGTACACAGATTGATAGTCGCATTGAAAAACTCCTAAAACACTCCGCCTTACCGTGAATGAGTCGCCAGCCTCTCGTGAGGTGGTCAACGTTTGCCAGTTCCTTTCAGAACGACCAAACCACCTGGAGACATTCTACTTCGTATCGACACCATTAGAAGGCATCCCGCGATGTTCTCTTTTTTGAAACCAGCGGTCGCAGCCAGTCCCCTGCCACCGGATCGCGTTTCCAGCACTTATCGCCGCCTGAGAATCCAGGTATTCGCTGGTATTTTCATCGGCTACGCAGCCTACTATCTCGTGCGCAAGAACTTCAGTCTGGCAATTCCCGACATCATGGGCGAGCATCCTGAGTACACCAAAGCACAACTCGGTATGGCGATGACCGGACTGTCGTTTGCCTATGGACTGTCGAAGTTTCTGATGGGTTCTGTTTCGGATCGTAGCAACGCCCGCGGCTTTCTAACGATTGGTTTGTTGCTTTCGTGTAGCATCACGTTGCTGTTTGGATTTGTACCAGCTATCTATACTTCGCTGACATTGATGATCGCGCTGATGGCACTTAACGGCTGGGTCCAAGGCATGGGCTGGCCACCATGCGGCAAGACAATGGTGCATTGGTTTAGTACTCGCGAACGCGGCCGTGTGGTGGCAACCTGGAATATTGCGCACAATGTGGGTGGTGGTCTGGTAGCTGGAATTGCACTGGCCGGTGTGGCCCTAACAGGAGAGTGGAGCGCCAAGTTCTATTTCAATGCCTTCATCGCCTTGCTGTTGGCGGTTGTTACCTGGCTGCTCATGCGTGATACTCCACAAAGTAGTGGCCTGCCGCCCATAGAAGTATACCGTAATGACTATCCGCCGGATTACTCAGAGCATTCTGAGCGCACGTTGTCGTTTCGCCAGATATTCATTGGCCACGTACTCAACAATCCATTTCTGTGGGCTATCGCAGTGGCCAATGCGTTCGCCTACTTTGTGCGTTACGGAATCGTCGATTGGGTACCGACCTATCTGCAAATCGAAAAAGGTTTCTCCTTCAAAGACTCGAGTGTGGCTTGGTCGTTGTTTGAGTACGCTGCCATACCCGGGACGCTCTTGTGCGGTTGGGTCTCCGACCGTATCTTCGGCGGTCGCCGCGCTCCGGCCACCATCCTATTTATGGGACTGACGCTGCTGGGTGTCGTCATGTATAGCTTGAATCGACAGGGCCCGCTGTGGATTGATCAGCTAGCTTTGATTACCATCGGCTTCTTCGTTTACGGTCCCATCATGATGATTGGCTTGCACGCTCTGGATCTAGTACCCAAAAAGGCGGCTGGGACCGCAGCCGGGTTCACCGGCTTCTTCGGCTACGTATTCGGCTCGGCGGTGGCTGGCACCGGTGTCGGCTGGATCGCCGACCGTTTTGGTTGGAATGGAGTGTTCGTAGCCATGATCGTCTGCTGCATCGCAACCATGGCGTGTTGCGCTTTGACACTGTCGCACCGTGCCGATAGCCACAGCCGCGACAAGTAAATTAGCAGGTGCTGGCTTACAGTCCGCAGGCACGATCTGGGTCCCCGTGGCCATTTAATCCCATAGCCACCGTCGCTGGAGCCACGGTTGGCAAGTCGGTAGATGAAGGGCCATCAAGCTGCCCACTCCACCCGCTGGGCAAGCGAAGCTGCCGCGCAAAAACTTCGCTTTAGCCTCCGCCGAGCCCTATGCCGCGAGGCTTGGCCTTGCGGTATAATTCTGCCAGCGTTTTCAAGCCTAAGTTTGCGGACAGTCATTTGCCGCGCCAGCTCGGGCAGTTCACGGTACCCACCGACTTCAGTCGTTACGGAACTCAGCTATGAATCAACCAGCTTTTGCCGGTCCTACGGATCGTCGACGTTTTCTTAAAACTGCGGCTGCAACTGGTGCTGCTGTAGCATTGCCCACGATCATTCCAGCCTCGGCCTTGGGACGCGACGGTGCCGTGCCACCCAGCGAACGGATCATTGTCGGCGGCATTGGCATCGGCAATCGTGGTGCATACGACTTGGGCTGTTTCATGGAACAGTCGGACGTCCAATTCGCCGCGGTATGCGATATCAAGGAGTCGCGGCGGCAAACCATTAAAAAATTGGTGGACGACAAATACGGCACACAGGCCTGCACCATGCACCGCGACTTTCGCGAACTGTTGGATCGCGACGATATTGACGCTGTGCTGATCGCGACCGGTCCGAACTGGCACGCCACGATGACCGCTTACGCGGCTCGGGCCGGCAAAGATATCTATTGCGAAAAGCCCTGCACCAAGAATATTGCTCAAAGCATCGCACTTGCGGACATGATTGAACGCACGGGGCGCATTTTTCAGGCCGGCACGCAGCGTCGCAATTTGCCGCATTTTGCCTTTGCCTGCCAATTGGCGCGCACCGGTCGCTTGGGCAAACTGAAGAAAGTGTATGCTCACCCGGCTGGCATGACCGCGATTTCCAGCGGCTGGATGCCGGAAGAGGCCGAGCCCAATCCTGAAGAGATCGACTGGAATACCTATTTGGGACCGGCCGCTTGGCGACCCTTTAATGCCAAGCAGCTCAACGGCTTCCACTTTGAAAAAGGTGGTGGCCTGGTCGGCGGCGGCGTTCTGGAATGGGGTTCGCACACGGTGGACCTGTGCCAGTGGGCCGTTGGCGATTGTCCACCGCCGGTCGAATACCGTCCGCCCGAAAATGAGGAGATTGTTTGTACCTACGCTGATGGAGTGCAGTTGATCTTCCGTGAGAAGAACTGGATTCCGTTGGGTTCCTGCCCAGTGCGTTTCGAAGGCGAAACAGGGTGGGTCGAGGCGGGAGACAGTGGCAAAATAGTTCTCAGCTCTCCTGAACTGCTGGCTGGTCGCACCGTCGAAGAGATCGGCGGTTATCCAGCGACGTTCCATGTGCGCGATTTTCTGGACTGTGTTAAGACACGCAGTCAGCCCAAAGGCAACGCTATCGCAGCGGCTCGCGCGCACGTCGTGTGCCATGCCGCTAACGTTGCGCTGTTTTTGGAACGTGCGGTCAAGCTGGATGTCGATAAGTATGAATTCAAAGACGATCCGCATGCCAACCGCCTGCGTGGTGAAGCTCTGCGCGAGCCCTGGCGCATTTGATCGTCAGTATGCACCGAGCGAAACTGCGGGCAACCGTCTGTGCCTTCCGTCTTGTCCAATCCGATCCGCTGCAAATTATATTCAGCCTCTATCCCCAATTATGAAATCTAACCAATTACCTTGGATGAGTTCCAAAATGAGATCGACTCTGCTTTCCTCGTTGTGCTGGCTGTGTTGGGCAGTGAATTCCAATTGTTGGGGCCAAGCGATCAGCATGACCAGCGAGCCAGACTTGATCGCGCTGCTATCATCGGACGTCGAAGCAGGTGAAAAAGCCATGGCTTGCAAGCGTCTGGCCATCTACGGCTCTGAGGCGGCGGTGCCAGAACTGTCGAAGTTATTGGCGGATCCGCGTTTGGCATCGTGGGCTCGCATCGCTTTGGAGGCCATTCCCGGCCAGCAGCCTAACGACGCTCTGCGTTCTGCCGCTGCTCAGTTAGATGGGCTGCTTTTGGTGGGCACAGTGAATTCTCTTGGCGTGCGCCGCGATAGCCAGGCGGTCGAGCTGCTTGCTGGACTTATGCGCGGTAGCAACCCCGACGTGGCCGCAGCTGCCGCCGTGGCTCTCGGCAAAGTCGGTACGGATGCCGCTGCGGATGCACTTACTGGGTATTTGGCTCAAGCACCAAAATCGGTGCAATCTGCAGTTGCTGAAGGCTGTGTGTATTGCGCTGAGCATCTCGCAAGCAGTGGCGATACGGCCCGCGCCATCCAGTTATACGATTTGGTGCGCAGCGGTCCCTATCCACAGCAGCGCATTATTGAAGCTACTCGTGGAGCAATCGTGGCTCGTGGTGCGGATGGTGTGCCATTGTTAGTAGAGCAATTGCGCTCGCCCGATCGACGAATGTTTGCACTGGGGCTGCAAACGGCACGCCAGGTACATAGTTCTCAACTGGCCGCCGAGCTGATCGGCGAAATCGGCAAGGCTGCTCCGGAACGTGCCGCACTGATGGTCGAAGTGCTCGGCGATCTGTCCGGCAAGCCCGATTTGAAATCGCTACTGTCACTGTCGGCCAGTGGCTCGCAAGAAGTGCGCATGGCCGCGATCAATGTGGTTGGCCGCGTCGGCGATGTCTCCTGCGTCCAGCCGTTGCTGGAAATTGCATCAAGCAGTGAGCAATTGCAACCTGCGGTCCGCGCCGCATTAGTGGCTCTTTCGGACGAACAAGTTGACCAAGATATTTTGCAGCGACTGGCCACAGCCAAGCAAGGGCAGTTGTTGTTGCTGGAATTGGTGGGGCTGAGGCAACTTGAGGCCACAGATCAGTTGATCAAGGCATTGGCGAGTGAACAGGAAGCTATTCGCGCTGCTGCGTTGCAGTCGCTTGGACAGACGGTGCCACAGGCTCGCTTGTCGGTGCTGATCACGCAAGCGGTCAGCCCCCAACATGCTAGTGATACAGGAGCCGCCTCGCGGGCATTGATGACCGCGGCTGTGCGTATGCCTGACCGCGAGGCCTGCGCTGCTGAACTGGGCCAAGCTGCCGAACGCGCGCCGGTGGCCGCCAAAGCGATACTACTGCAAACCCTGGCAGCCGTCGGAGGTACAAAAGCGCTGGACATAATTGCACAACATGCCAAGCATAAAGATGAGTCGTTGCGCGACTTGAGTACTCGATTGCTCGGCGAGTGGATGACGATCGATGTTGCGCCGGTGCTGTTGGACTTGGCCAAGACTGGACCAGTAGATCGCTTTCAAGTTCGTGCGATGCGCGGCTATATTCGCGTAGCCCGGCAGTTTGTGATGTCGGACGCGGATCGAGCCGAAATGTGCCGGCAAGCGCTGGATGCTGCCAAGAACGTCGCCGAGCAAAAGCTAGTGCTGGACGTGTTGAAGCGCTATCCAACGATCGATACGCTCAAGTTGGCCATCGGTGCTGCCCAGCGACCAGGATTGAAAGAAGATGCCAAGCAGTCCATACAGGCGATCGGGCAAAAACTGGCCGATAACGCTGATGCGCAAAAGCTTATTCAAGAAGCCGCACTTTAAGCCATTGAATTACCTGCAGCATCGATCTTCGCCGCCCCATGTCGAGGGAAGCATCACTGAGATCAGCCACAGCCTTCTTCTTACTGTTCGCGTTTGCTCAGCCGCCAGCCTTGGGCATCGGCGTGTAAGGTATTGTGGCCACGATGCTGGTCGAAGGTCTGTTCCATTTGTGGGAGGTCATCAAAGAATCCGACCACATGCGCGGCGCTGAACGTTTGGCCCGCTTTGACCGGCCTTCCGTGTACTTCTTCAATCATCACGATGATACCTCCTGGGCGTTGGCTGCACCAAGCTTCGTAGACCACTGAGGGGTCCAGCGTTAATCCAGCCAGCCACGGACCGGCAGCGCCCGTCTGAGGATCGCGCAGATGGTAGGCGCGAATGAAGCGTTCGGGAATGTGATGCGTGTCGCGGCGGTATCCGTACTTGAGGTCCGGCGGAAACGGCTCGAAGAACTCCTTGGAGGGTATAAGCAGTCCGCGCGGTCCGCTGAGGTAGCTCAAGTACATCTGGCTGAAGGTGTCGCCCTGCTGATGCCGCACACAGCCGGGGGTATCATTGCGCAGGAACATTTCGGGCGAGTCATTGACGCTGTCCACTTGGTCCATTAGTAGAAAATAGCGTTTGCCCAATGGAAACACAATCAACTGGGTCCAGGTCGATCCGGGCCGGCGGCCGGGCGCAGCGTACTCGAATTGGTACGTCGTCTTGACCGCAACGAAATCCGCTCCCCGAATGATTTCGGGCTCGACCGGCTTCATGCGATGGCACAACTGAGGCCCCTCGACCATCCGCTTGCGGTGGCTGCTGCCATGCGCCATCAATGCATACTCGCGTTGGGCGGGGTCCGTCGAATTTTCATACCAGGTATAACGGCCGACACCATGGCCATCTGGTGCGATTACTTGATCACTCCAGGCCGCATCGCTGCCAGCCTCCATCAGCCAATCGACCACCATCAAGCCATCGCCGACTTCGCGAAACCCACTGGCCTTGTCCAGGAATGAACCTTTTTCGATACCAGTCATCCAGTGCTTTGGATGATTCTTGGGAATGACCGCTTCCAGCAGATCGCTCTCGATCTTAATCGATCGCTCATCCTCGGTAGTCTGAATCCAGTGTTGGCCTACCCTTACCTGATTCTGCGATTCAGGTGCCGTCGCAGGCAACCGATCTTGTGCATCAAGATACGCGCCAAAATGCCATACAATACAGACTGAGAGCAGCGCACGAAACGCTATTCCGGCAAATGCATTAGGAAAGCTCCATCGCGACTCAGTTAAACATCGGCCAATCATCAATATCCTCGATAAAGCCACTGGCAGTAGAGTCATGAACTTACTTCTGCGGAATGCATGTGACACATTTTGCAGAACGCCACAATCCAACTATTAAAGCATAGTACCAGACAACCAAGTCTACCGCTACCGACCAGTAGGGCATGTGAAACGTGCCATCGCGACAATGAAGAACGAATTAAGGACCAGTCACCATCGTCACGGTCCAGTGACCTGCTCCCCAAAATCTGATCCGGGTGATATGAAAGTCCAAGAGCCCGAAATGGGCAGGAGGACTTTCAATGACAAAGCGAAGACGCAAACACACAAGCGAACAGATCATCAAGAAACAACGAGACGCCGACGCGATGCTTGCGGCTGGCAAGAGCGTGGGCGAGGCGCTGCAAGCGATGGAAGTAAGTGAACCGTCACTGAGCCGCTGGCGCAAGCAGTACGGCGGCATGGAGAGCGACGAGACCAAGCGTTTAAAGCAACTGGAAGATGAAAACACTCGGCTGAAACGACTGGTGGCGGACCAGGCGTTGGACATTCAGATGCTCAGGGAGGTCGCCCGGGGAAACTGAGCACCCCTCAAGCGCGTCGAGAAGCAGTGGAGATGCTGCAAGCGAAGTATCAAGTATCGCAGCGTCGAGCCTGTCGGGTGTTGGCACAACCAAGATCCACCCAGCGTTATGAGGGGCATCCGAAGGACGAAGACGAGCGGCTAACGAAACGCATAATGGAGCAAGTTAGGCGTAGACCGCGTTGGGGCTATCGCCGGATTGGACAACTACTGCGTCGAGAAGGAGACAGCCTCAACATGAAGCGTATGTACCGACTGTGGAGATCGGCAGGGCTGAGAGTACCAAGGAAACGCAGGAAAAAGCGAAGTCAAGGCCAAGCGGTGAACGCCTGTCATCGGAAGCCAGCCAGCCAACCGAATGATGTATGGACATGGGATTTTATGGAATCGACGACGCTCCAGGGCACAAGACTCCGATGGCTCAATGTGATCGACGAATACACGCGGATGTGTCTGGCGATCAAGGTGTCACGAAGCATCACCAGCGAAGACGCGATTGATACGCTGGCCGAGCTATTCTCGATGTATGGAGTCCCCAAGATGTTGAGAAGCGACAATGGGCCTGAATTCATGGCCAAAGCGATCCAGCAGTGGCTAAGCAGACTATCGATTCAGACGCTGTATATCGAGCCAGGATCGCCGTGGCAAAACGGAGTGTGCGAGAGTTTCAACGGCAAACTCCGAGACGAATATCTGCCACCGAGCGAGCTGGTTTCAGTGGCAGGCGCAAGACTCAAATCCCGACAGTGGCAAGACGACTACAACAGAGTCAGGCCCCACAGTTCGCTGGGCTACCTGACCCCCAACGAGTTCGCCGCTCGCTGTGCTGATTCCGTTCCGTTCGCTGCGCTCACTCCTCTCCATCAGCACAGCGAACATTCCATTCCCTTACCTATTTCCTAACCCAATCTTTCATATCACGTGGTACAGAAAACTGGGGCAACTCAACTGCAACAAGATGTCGATCAATGGTTACAGCACAATAGCGAACAACATCCTCATGGCGGACGATACTGCTTCGGCAATCCTCCGTTGCAAACCTTCAACGATTCTAAGCACTTAGCCGAATCATAAAAAATGCTCGACCAACTCTTACAGCCCAGTGCGTAATCTGGGCAATTGTCGTCAGATCAAATGCTGGCTACTACAGCTAAGGAGCACCCTGAGCGCCGTTCAATCGCGAAGTTGGAGGCCGGAGTGTCGCGGCTCAAACTGCTTCACCCCCTTCCCTTGCAATTTCGCCCAAAAGCGCAAAACCTCTGCTTGGATGCATTCAGATTTCACGCCGTATGCGTTCCACCAATTCGCTAACTCAACCTTCACCAAATTCCACTTCCCGTTGAACCAAGACAGGGGGAACCGTTCGCTCGCAGATGCCGCTGGCCTCGTCGCAATGCGATACCCATGAGTGACATCAGACTTAATAGGGCACTTGAAGGCTCTGGCACGCTCGTTGCGCTGAAACCTTCAATATGCACATGAGTCGGTCCCGTCGCATTCTCGTGTTCGATGTAAAAGCCCAGCCCGGTGACATTCAAGAAAGTTTGCGGATTAAACGCGCCAGCTTCGTTGAAATCTAACGATAATAGATCTGCCGCCGTCGGGCTACCACCGGCCAAGGTGGGGTTGTATAGCCCCCAATTAGTCAAACTAGAGTATGGAACAGTAATGGTTGCGTTGTTCGTCAATTGGACGGTGGCTTGTGAGACGTAGAACTGTGAACCATTACGCACAACCCAACGAAGATCTTGGTCTGTGTGATGTCCAGCCACTTGTGACGTTCGAATGACAAATTGCCCGGTTCCAAGTTTGAGGTTTGGATATGCGTACAGCCCATTAAGGAAATTTGCCTTATCCCAATAGATCAGTTGATGGAACGTATGGACATGTGTACCCGTATCCACGTGAAAATGTAGGCTATCGTTGGGTCCTTGATTGAGTACTTCCAAGTCATTGAAGCCATCATTGCTGGGAAGTGTTGGTGAGGTTACGGAGCCTCCTCCCCAAAATGTATCGCTCGTTCCACTGTATCCGCTGGGCGGACTGAACGGTGTCGAGCGATAAGCGCGTCCGGCAATACTGCCCCCTCCCCCATCGGGAAATGGACCATCGGGATCGCCATACTGATTCCCGCCGGAGGTATTTAGCGGATTGTGATCAGCATAATTCTGCGCCGAACTAACATAGTTTCCGCCCCATTCCACTGCGATTAAATCCGCACGGCCTATTGTGCCTAGCCCCACCGAAGCTAGAAAAGCCAGAGCAAAGGTGCCTTTGCGTCGTCGAGTGATCGACTTTGTCATGACGTGTCTCCAGTTTGCGTTCTAAATGTTCCCCGCATGAACTGCGCGGGAATTAGCTAATCACTGAATGCATTTTCGATAGATGCTCTGGGAGTGGACATCACATGATCAACCCATTCTCGATTGGTGGATTCCACTATTTATTCCAGAAGCAAAGTGCAGAAGAACCTATTTGAACCGCCAATGGTATTGGTTCAGCCTAAGATGTGAAAATGTGGTTAGCCTTTAGTGTAGAAATGAAGAGGGACTGAAGACGGACTACTTTGATGGGGGCCAGCCCCCAAGCTCCGGGATTTTGCGTTTGAGGCCATTAGCAAATGGGCTACAGTGTGGTTGCGGTAGCGGAGGAGTTTGAATTGATCTGGCTCAGTCCGCTACCGACATTTGTAAACGGCAACGGTGCGGCGCTCGAGGTGCTTCCCAGCAGAACTCCATCCTCCGCAACATCACTGTCAGTATGGTTCGTATTAGACGGTGATGGCGAATCCGAGCAGCCTTTCTCTCTAACTGCTGCGCGAGCCAACGCACGCCGCTGGCGAGCTTCGGAAAGTTTGCGATCCCGCTCATCGAAGATCGTTTGCGGACGACCCTAGAGCATCGCTTGTGAGGTCACATGGCCGATGGCGCTGTGCAGCAGCACGGTATTGAACTGGATAACGAATTTCTCTACGCCTCGTTTCGCATCATTCAGGCTCAAAGGGGTCAAGGGCTGAATGCACTGGAATTTGATCGTGCGTTGGTACCGCTCGATATCGCCATTGCTCTGGGGATAGTAAGGGCTAGTGCAAACATGCTTCATACCACACAGGCGAACGAAGTGCTTGAAGTCTTTCGCAACCAACTGGGGGGCCATTGTCCGAGATGATCCGTGGAGTGACATCTGGATATTTTTCGCGAGCTGCCCGCGGAATGACTTCGATGTCGACCTCCTCCATCTTTTGGCGAATATCCCAATGCACCACACTTCGACTGTCGCCGTCCAGAATACTGGCCATGAAATAAAAGGTGCTTGCGATATTCAAATAGGAAACACCGATGTGCCATTGATCGTGGGCTGCCAGTGGTTGTTGGAAACCAGTCCCTTTGAGCGACCGTTTCGCGTTACGCTTAAGTAGACCTGCCTGGCTCAAAACCCGGTACACGGTACCAGCGCTGCAGGCCACTACGTTGGCATCGAGCATCATGTACATCAGCCGCTCATAACCCTCCAGTGGGTGATGGAAATGGTGTTTTGGTCAGGCGGGAAGTGTGAAACGGGAGCGACCGCCGTTGAGAACAAGATTCACGTCAATCCCTAACAATAGCGATTCCTCGCAAGCGTGTATCCCAGAATACTAGCGGAATTCACTAGTGCAAATAGGCAGCAGCCTCGATCGTTCTGGGTTTCATCTCGGGAAACAATACAAAAATTGCAATTGGGAAAATTGTCCCCGATAGGAAGGTCCTTGACGGATTTCCCAAGCCTTTTTCAGGGAGTCGAGCTATGTGGTATTTGAGACGTGGTTTATGTGGCTGGCTGTGCTTGGTGGTATTGCAATTGAGCATGCTCAGTTTTTCAGAGCTTAAGGCAAATGCAGCTCTATTGTCGGACCTACTTGCCGGTGGTGAGGTGGTCAGCGGAGACAAACGCTTCTATGGGTTTGAGAACTATATTGAGACGGGTGACTTGAGTGTCAGCGCCGCAACAATTCAGGTAATTCCAATTCAGACCATAGTGTTGGGCCAGTTAGAGTATGGCATTCGTTTTCAAACACCAACTGGCTGGGAACTTAATGGGGCCAATAAAAACTATGATATGTCACTTGACTTTCATGTCATGCGACTGGATGGTCTGGCTCTCATCACAGACAATACACTAGAGTTTACAGGCAATTACGTAGGTGGTGGTGAGGCGCATCTCGTGGAGGGCGTAGTCGATGATGATACGCTCGACACGCTAGCCAATAAGGAGGTGTTCCTCAATCTTGGTGGGACCGGCGTCGACAAGCTAATCGACCACCAGATATTTGCTCACCCTGCAGCTAGATTGCGCATCAGCAAGGACTTTCAACTGCAAACACGATTTGCAGGAGACAATATCTTCGTGAGCCATTTCGATCAGACTTTCTCGCAGGTGCCCGAGCCTTCAGGTCTGATGTTATCGGTCATCGGAGCTGTGTGTATGCTGAACTTTTACGGAACTCGACGCCTCAATCCGAAGAATCGCCTGAACATTTGATAATTCATTTGGTAATTGTGAGCGATGTGTCTCTAAGTTGTGATTACTGATCGTGACATGATGAATGCCCGTATAGGCTGTCTTGGTTCAACGGCAAATGAAAATTCGGAGCCTTAGGTTTGACTGAGAATTGAATTCGTCCGTGGCGCTGTAAAAGGCATTCCGCGCGGTGGGGGTTATAGCATTGGGGTTAAAGTTAGAAGTGAAGGGGTGACCCTGTTTGAGGAATCACCCACTTCTAACTTCAACCCTTGCATCGGCGCTCAGGTCGCACCCCCTGCGCACGGCCAGCGCGTAATTAAGTTATTGTCCGCCAAGGACTTGCTCAAGGATGTCGGTATTGTAGGCTGCTAATTCCATGCGACCGATGATGCTGTCGTTCTTCTTCTGCCCGCGTTTAAGCAGCGAGATAGCGAAGCGTCGTAGCCAATTGAGGTTGTTGACTAAGGCCCGCTCACTGGTCTGCTGCGCGTCCTCGCGAAAGGTCACGTCCAACGTCCAGTGCATCGACTCGATCGATCAGTGACCGCGCACGGTAGCGTCAAACGCGGATACGGTCAGCAGTCGGCCAGAGGAAGAAGTAGCGTGTCTGGAATGTCTCTTGTTGGTTGGCAACTGTACTGACGCGAACCGCATAGCCGATAGCTTTGACCGAGGGCCAGGCTTTCTTGATCGGCGAAGCTTGCTTCAGCTTGATCATTGCGTAGCTGCGTTCATCAACCCGCCCGTGTGACTGGTCGGTGGTTTGGAGGCTGCTGCCGTACTGGTCTTGCCATCGGGTGGCAATCAACCGAGGCTGACCATCTTCTGTTTGTTCCATGTACGAGGCTAGCCAGCGCTTGAAACATTTCTGAAACGCTTGGGGTTCAAGCGCAATGAGCAACCTGCGAATACAATCTCGCGATGGCAGGCCGCCAGGAAGCTTCAAGAATCTTTCCAGAAAGTCTCGCTTGCCCTTGGCCCAGCGCTCGGGTGCCTGTCGGACCTTTGGCACCTGAGATAATCGCGCAAATGCAGATCACGATCAGATCAGTCAATTTGTGTTTGCGGTTCTTGGTGTCTCTCGGATCGGACAAACTCTCGAAGTATTGACACTGGCCAGGTCGACTCGAACCGCTTTTACAGTGGACATGATTGGCTCTCTCGTAGACCAAGCAGCGAAACAGCCTCCACGGTCTTCGCAGAAAGAGTCTCGTTGCGCATGCCTATGGTCTATCAAAGAAATCCATATCGCGCAAGGCTACCTAGGCAGCCTTGTATTGCGCGTTGGCCGTGCCCTAATACCCATTGCCCAATGACTAGGTCCTACTGTCTATTCAAAAATCAGCGCGCCGAAGTTTTGGGTTTCGTGGAAGCTGGGCCCGACGGGGGACCAGTGCCAGCTTGATGGCCGGCCATGGTCGTAGTCCATGCGATAGAAATTGGCTTGCCACCGAGTACCCGGCTGCGGTGGGACTTGTCGGAGCGGGCTCAGAAGCGCAAACGGCAGGAAGACCTCGGCGCTCCAGCCGGTTATCGCTGCCCCGGATTCCATCTCGCCACCGTGGATGGCAATCGCCTTTCGAGTACGGCGATTAGCTTCGTAATGCCAGGGTCGCCAACCAAGAAATTGGCCGTCAAAGTTGGGAACGAGGATCGGTAGTTCAAAACCGAGCGGCGATATCTCGTATTCGAAGTAGATCGGATATCGCTGGTCCGTCCAGAAAAAGCATTCAAAAACGTCCTCGGTCCACAGGTCGCTGAAATCCTCTTGCAAAGTCGCAGACAGAATGCGATCGCTGCCGTCGAACAGTACATAAATACCGCTTGTCGAGTATAGAATCTTAAATCGTGAATTGTAATCAGCCGAGCTGTCTGCACGGAGCTGCATTGGCACCCAGTCTACTTGGTCCCAGGCTGGATGGTCTCCAATTCCGGTAACTTCAAAGTCGCTGCAGCTTGCTACTTTAATGCTGGGCACTGCATTGCGCTGATGCTGTTCTGGCATAGAGTTTGGATAGGATGTTGAGTGAAAGAGCGTGTCATGAGGCACAGGCGGGCTGATGGGAAGCCAACCGAAGCCGCTAGCTTGTAGCGAGTCCGGTGCACTCCCTCTCGAAAAATGCTGATGGTGCTCTCATGCAGCCCGGCTTGGCGAAATTGCTACAATAGTTCGCTTTGTTGGAATGAACAACAGGCAATCACGATTTGAGGAACGCATAATGAGTCGAAAACTCCTTCTAGTGGCGCTGGCATTTGGAATGGTAGGATTCACAATCCAAGTCCAGGCTCAGGAAACTCGTGTTCGCGACCTTCCCATTCCTGATGGTGCAACCGATGTTAGCTACATGAAGCGTCGTGGTGATGTTCGCTTTCAGGTGCCGACGGATTTCAAAACAACCGGCAACTACTATGGGAAAACGCTTGCTGAGCAGAAGTGGACCAAAACCGGCAAAGACAATCTGCAAAGCAATTTTTGGGTCCAAAAATTTGCCAAGAATACGCTGTCGCTTGAAGTTCGCGTCGACAGTCGCGGAGGCGGCAGTGAAGTCCGCTTAACACCTAGCGGTTTGATGTGGGATGAAGGCGACCAGCCTACGCCAAAGGACTTGCCACTGCCAAAGGAGACGACCGAGGTTGCTCGTGCAAAACAGAAGGCCAAGGCAGCGGAAGTCGCTGCCCGTGAACAACAGAAGAAGGAGATGGCTGGCCAGCCCCTGGAACTTCCCAAGCGAAAGGATCGGCCCCACCAGGGAATCGAGAACTTGCCAAAACTACCAAACCATGCAACCATCGTCATGGATGGCAAGACTTACACACTCTCCAATGTCATCGCTTACGAGGTCTTCGAGGACGGCGAGTGGTCTACAAAAGTTGTTGCGACTCAGAGGCCGGTCAAGCAGCAAAGCTTGTTGGCCAATCTTAAACAAACGGGAACAGACAAAAGCGCCGACGAAAGTTCACTATCGTGGCCACAGCCGTTTGTCTCGATCACGTTGGATGAGGACGACAAGCCCAAGCGGCTAAATTTACAAGCCGACAAAACACCTGGCAATGGAACCGGCAGTGATCTTTCCGGAGATGCGTTAGTTGAAAACGGTCGTGCGCGTGGCAGCGTACAACTGAAGGAGCCTGGCTCGTTCTTTGATAAAGTTTACACTGCCGAGATCAGTTTCGATGTTCCGCTACTGACGCGCCAGTCATCGCCAGCGAAGTTGCTAGTCGATGCGCCCAAGTTGGCCAACTCCGGCACGCTGAAAATGGGAGACAAGACATATAATCTATCCAACGTGGTGGCATACGCAATGAAGCAGTTTGACAAGCCGATGACGACCATTGTGCTTTCAGAAAAGCCGCTGAACATGACGAAGCTCACCGCAGCACTGGGCAAGAAGAGCGCCGATGACTATTTTGAATTTACAGCGCAGGTCAAGCTGGTTGTTGATGCCGAAGATAATGTCAACTCGACACAAATCTGGGCAGACAACGCCAGCATCAGTGGCAACAATGAAAATGCCAGCGAGATTGTCATCGAAGATGGTCGTGCTCGGGGTACTGCCAAGATGCTCACCCCAGGTGAATTCTTCAACAAGCAGTACAGCTTCGAGGTGAGTTTCGACACAGTTGTGTTGGGAGCAACGATCACCAATTCGTCTCCGCCAAACGCTCCTGTCGAAGGATTGGTTGCCGACAGCCACAACGGTTTGCCATTTCCCGAGGGGGGCGAGGGGTATCAATCCGAAGGCAGCAATTTCCGCAAGCAGACGAGTAAGACGGTCCCGGCCAATCTGAAATCTGTTATCGACTTCTATCGGCGCGAGTTGACCGCACCGGCGTGGACCGAAATCAAGGAAGCTGCCAAGATAGAACCGACATCAGCTTCGTTGTCGTTTACCGGACCAGATGGCAGTATGCTGGTGCAACTGACTTCCGAAGGCGATAAGACGGCGATAGCCTTGATTTCGCGCGACGCACAAGGTGCCAAGGCCGCTGGTGTTTTACCTGGAAACGGCAAAGGTCGATTGCTCGTCGGCAATGCGTCAGAGGAAGCAGCCGCCGTGACCATCAACAAGAAGGCCTATACAGTTGCGGCCGGCGCCGGTGCAGAAGATCCGACGAGCGGATTAAATTTTGAAGTCTCGCCTGGCAAATTTGTGGTGGAGGTCAAGCTCCCCGACCAAGCGGCCAATACTGAGACGCTGAAGGTCGGTACCGACGAAACTTGGGGCGTCGTGATTTTGCCAACAGGAACCTGCCTGTCGATTCAACTTTATTGATCAGGGCGAACTTGGATTCCGCTGGGCAGACGCTCGTTCCCGGTCCTCGCTTGGGAACGCACTGTCTTCGAGGTTCTGCCTCGCAGCATGTGAATATTGCAGGAGACAGCTTTATTAGCTGGTTCTCCCAATCGTATGGGAGATGAACATCAGACTCAGGCGATGATCTTTTCGACCACATGAGCTTCCTCAACACCCGTCAAACGCTGGTCGAGTCCCTGGTAGGCAAAGGTCAGGCGGCGATGATCAATTCCTAATTGATGCAGAATTGTGGCGTTCAGATCATTGATGTGGACCGCGTCGTCCTCGAATCGAGTCGTCCGCTGGCCGTCCGCATCGACAATGTTGTAACTATACTCATCGGTCCGCCCGTGCTCGATGCCACCTTGAATTCCCCCGCCAGCTAGCCAGGCTGTAAAGCAGCGAGGGTGATGATCGCGTCCATAGTCAGTGTCGGTTTGCTTGCCCTGGCTGTAGACCGTGCGTCCAAATTCACCGGAACAAATGACCAGCGTATCATGCAGCATACCGCGTTGCTTGAGATCCTGAATCAAAGCCGCCCAGGGCTGGTCAACGTCTTTACATTGACCGCGCAGCTTTGCAGGCAGCGCACTATGGTGATCCCAGCCACGATGAAATACCTGTACAAAACGCACGCCACGCTCGACCATCCGCCTGGCCAATAAACAGTTACGGGCGAACGAGCCCGATTTCTCGACTTCGGGTCCATATAGCTTCTTGACTGAGTCGGGTTCCTCTGAAAGATCCGTCAGTTCAGGCACTGAAGCTTGCATGCGGAATGCCATCTCTTGTTGGGCAATTGTGGTTTGGATCTCGGGATCACCGATGTCGGAGGCGTGTTTCTGATTGAGCTGAGTCACCAGGTCGAGCATCTGCTTGCGGCTGCTGCGGGTAACACCCGATGGGTTCGACAAAAATAGTACCGGATCGCCGGCTGACTGAAAGGCGACTCCTTGATACTTCGATGGCAAGAATCCGGTACCCCACAGACGACTGTACAGAGCCTGCACGTTCTGTTGGTCTCCAGACCAATAGGCTGAATTCAGCACAATGAAGTCTGGCAGGTTTTTGTTGAGCGACCCCAGGCCATAGCTCAACCAAGCACCCAAACTCGGCTTGCCCTGGATTTGCGAGCCGGTGCACATCTGTGTCTTGCCCTCATCGTGGTTAATCGCCTCGGTACGCATCGACTTGATGAAACACAGGTCGTCGACCACGGTTGACAAGTGTGGCAACAACTCGCTCATATACCTGCCGCAGTCACCTTGCCGAGAGAACTTGAAAATCGAAGGCTGAATCAACTTGGCTTGGCCATCGGTCATGGCGGTCACACGCTGGCCGTCGCGAACATCGTCCGGCAACGGCTGTTTGTATTTCGCCTCAAGTTCCGGTTTGTAGTCGTACAAGTCGATCTGGCTGGGGGCTCCTCCCATAAACAAAAAGATGACGCGTTTTGCGCGTGGTGGAAAATGTGGCAGCTCCGCTAATTCTGCGGAGGCTTGCTTGGCGACCAAGGAGCCGAGAACGGCCGCTCCGAGTCCCATGCCGGTGTGGTATAGGAACCGACGTCGCATTTGTGGCCAATGATATTGACTGAGAAATATGTTCGACATTTTCACCACTTAGCTTGGTTCTATCTTGCACCTTAGGATGCCAATGACACTCTTTTCAAGCATTAACTTTTAGTTGTTTTGGTCTGGTGTTGACATCGAGGTACTGGTCATTGGCAAGCGCCTTACTGCTAGGCGTCGAGCATTCACAGTAACCGCAACTCCAGATTGTAAGTCGTCTCGAATGATCTCAGCGCTTTCTCAATCCATTGCGCAACGTCGATTCCCTTAAGACGTTCAATCCTAATTCTAATCACCGAAGGTTTTGAAGCGCTCGATTTAGCCAACAACGCATGAAAGTCCGCATCGAAGGTAGCTACAATAGCATTGAGTTTAAGTCCCTCGTCGAGAATGGCTGCATCACTGGCGGCTGCCATTCCCAACTCGCCGACATGCTCCGATTCGAAACCAATATCACGAACGCAGGAGACCGTTGTTCGCGGCAACCCATGATCGAGTAAAAATCTCATTAGACGCGGTGAAGTTCGAGAATCTTGTCGTTCAAACTGGCCGCTGCGTATGCTAGAGCTTGCCTAATATCGTCACACTCCTGTTCTGGGAACTCCTTGGCCAATTCTTGACGATCAGGATACACAGCTACCACTTCGAGAACGCGACGAACTGTCAGGCGAAGCCCTCGGATACAAGGTTGACCATTCATAACCGCCGGATCGATGGTAATTCGATTGAATCTAACCACAAGTTGCTCCACTTGAGTAAGAGAAACATGCCGGAAGTCTAGTATAACAGACAATCGTCTTGCCAGTAGTTAAACGAAGCGAGCTTATTCACGTGTCTTGGTCGCATCAAGATTGAACAGGGAATTGACGATCATGGTAAACGCAGCCAGCTCGATACGCTGCGCATCGCTAGTTGGGCTCAAATCAGCTGTCATCATTTGAGCGGCCTCAACATTATCCCGATATAGTGCACGAAAGCTCTCCAGCCCGCTAAGTAGATCCGCTTGAACGTCGACACTAGGCAGGTGGGATGTAACGGACTCGAAGGCCACACACAAACGCTGAATGTCGCTCTGATCTGATGAGCTCACCAATTGCTGAGCGAAATGTCGTGCCGCTTCAAAATACTGACTCTCGTTCATCATCAGCAAGGCTTGTACGGGCGTATTGGTGCGTTCGCGCCGCGATGTACAGCTTTCCCGCGTCGGTGCATCGAAGATCGTCATCTGTGGTGGTGGCATCGCCCGCTTCCAGAATGTGTACAGGCTGCGGCGAAAAATGTCTTCCCCAGTATCCTGTTGAAAGGAATAGGTAGAGGACGAGACCATGGAAACCGTCTTCCACAGATCAGCCGGCTGTGGCGGTTTTACGCTCTTTCCATACATGGTGCTGTTCAGCAAACCACTGATGGCCAGGATTTGATCGCGAATCACCTCCGAGTCCAAGCGAATCCGCGGGGCGCGGGCCAGCAACCGGTTGTCGGCATCGGCACGATGCTGGTCAGATGAGACACGCGAAGATTGCTGGTAGGTCTGTGACATCGCGATCGACCGAACAAGCGACTTGACGTCCCAGTTCGTGTTGACAAATGTATTGGCCAAGTCGTCCAACAAATCGGGATGACTGGGATACTCACCCTGGGCTCCAAAATCTTCCGAGGTCTTTACCAGTCCCACGCCAAAAAACTGTTGCCAGATACGATTCACCGTCACGCGGGCCAGCAGCGGGTGCCGCTTGTCGGTTATCCAGCGTGCCAGATCGAGTCGCGTGTTAAGATTGCCATTGGACTCCATTGGTGGCAGAAATGCTGGCGTGTCCCTGGAAACCTCTTCGCCCGGCTGGTCGTAAGCCCCACGTTTGAGAATATAGGCTGGTCGCACGTCGGATCGTTCTTTCATGACCAAAGCGATCGGAATGCTGCGCCGCAGCTGATCCAGTGCTTTCTGCAGTCGGTTAAGCTCCTGCTCCTCTTCTTTCAACTTGGCCGCTAGCGCAGCGGCCTCTGTGGTCGTCGCCCTGCTGTCAGTTTCGCTTGGCTTGCCGAGAGCACCGTCCGGCCCACTTGCCGATTCAAGCTCCATGAGTGAGCGTTTCAAATTGTCGACATCGACCTTGGCTGCCGCCAGTTGCGAGTCGAGCGCATTCAGGCTGCTCGCCTGCTCTGGTGTCGGCAGTTGAAGAATTGGAGGCTGCTGCTCGCGCCCCGGCGTTTCGGGATCTCCATCGATGTTGTTAAAGAAGGCAAAGAGTTGGTAGAAATCTCGCTGCTTCACGGGATCATATTTGTGGTCATGGCACACGGCGCATTCCAGTGTCATTCCCATGAACACTGTACCGAAGGCCGAAACCTGGTCCACCACATTGCGGGTATAGCTTTCCTGTGGAGGATTCGTGCCTTTGTCCATCACCATGTGCAGGCGATTGTAGCCGGAGGCGATCTGCTGGTCGGTGGTCGCGCGCTCCAACAGGTCGCCTGCAAGCTGCTCGGTGACAAATCGGTCGAAAGGCATGTTGGCGTTGAATGCTCGTATTACCCAGTCGCGATACTGCGACAGCTCGCGATAATGATCGTGATGCATGCCGTTGGTGTCAGCATATCGCACCAGATCTAACCAATAGCGGCCCAGATGCTCGCCATACTGCGGAGTGGCCAGCAGATGGTCCACCAGTTTTCCATACGCATCCGGATCAGCATCCTGTTCGAACTGCTGGATATCTCGCCGTGAAGGCGGCAAACCCGTTAGATCCAGTGTAATACGGCGAATCAACGTTCGCCTGTCCGTTGGTGGCTGAGGCTGCATCCGCTGCCGCTCCAAAGTAGCCAGAACAAATTGATCAATCCGGCCTGCTGGCCAGTTACTATTTTCAACCGCAGGTAACACTTGTGGTCGAGGCGGCTCGAATGACCAGAATCGGTCGTATTGGGCACCTTGTTCGATCCAACGGCGAAATAGTTCTCTCTGGGCAGTGGTCAGTGGCTTCTTGCCCGATTCCTGCGGCGGCATTTGCAGCGAGTCGTCGTCGGTCGTCAGTCGCCTCCACAACTCGCTCGAATTCGGCTCCCCGGGCACAATCACCTGCTGGCCACCGCGCTTTTGGAACGGACCTTGATCACCATCGGCCACATCCAACCGCAAATCAGCCTCGCGCTTGGCATCATCCGGTCCGTGACAAACAAAGCAGCGGTCCGAGAGCAGCGGCCGGATGTCGCGGTTATAGGAAACCACATCATCCGAAGCGTAGAGTGCGGACGACGCCATAAGCACTGGCAGGGTTAATAGAATGGCTAGTGATCGCATCACTTCGTATTTGATTAAGGAGATCTTTACGGTAGCAGGTCCCACGCCAAGTTGTTGGAATCGTGCCGCAATTAGAACCTGATTCTACTTGACCAGCGAGATCACGACAACGAATCGCGATTAGAGCCTCGCCTGCCGATCGGGGGGCAATTTCTGCTGCTGCCAGCGTGGCGAAATCTAAGGTAAACTGGCCTACCTGCAATGTCGCACCGAAAATACCTAGAGTGGCGCCGATGATTACCAATCGCAGCGATCGTACACGAATCACCGCTGCCTGACAGCTGCCAGAGTAAGTAATGCCGATATCATCGCGACCACGCCAAGCAGCATCACGCGATGACCGTAATCCCATGCGGCCGCGTCTGTTTGAAGTCGCTGAAGAAAGCTACCGTCAGCCAGCGCCACAGGGTAGGTCATCATGCGCCCAACAAACAAGCCACCAAAAGCAATGAAAATGCACAGACTACCAAGAAGGGAGTTGACAGAACGAACAGATTGCATGACTTTACCTCGTGTATCCCATTTGTAGCCACGGGGCCACTAACCGGCTCAAGTCCTGGGCGATTTCCTTGTGCTGTGGGGCATTGGGTTTCTAGCTGCCAAGTGCAGGTCTTCATGATGAGTTAGCGTCAATGCCTAAGTTGAAATTGTGAACAGTGGACCGCTGATCCATGAAAACAACGACTACCAGTATTCGTAGATACGATTTGGATTGGATTCGAGTCATCGTTTTCGGATTGCTGATCCTCTATCATGTCGGCATGTTCTTCGTGCCCTGGGATTTCCATATTAAGAATGAGACAATAGCCGATTGGCTGGTCTGGCCAATGTCGTTCCTGAACCGCTGGCGATTGCCGATTCTGTTCCTAATTTCTGGGATGGGAACGCGTATGGCACTTTCCAGCCGAAGCCCGCGCGAGTTCCTGGGCGAAAGAACCGTCCGGCTATTCATTCCTCTGGTCTTCGGCATTCTGGTAGTTGTGCCGCCTCAAGTGTATGTCGAACGGCAGGTTGCGGGCGCGGGGTACGAGTCCTACTGGCAGTTCTATCCGCATTTCTTTGAAGGTATCTATCCGTCTGGAAATTTTAGCTGGCATCACCTGTGGTTTCTGCCCTACCTGTTGGTCTATTCGATCTTCCTTAGCCCGCTATTGATCTACCTCAGGAATCATCCTGACAATAGCTTCCTGGTAACCGTTCAGCGCTGGATGGTAGATGGGCGAATATGGATTGCCATGGCAGTGCCTCTGGTGTTAGCTGAATATGCGCTGCGTCCGTACTTTCCTGCTACGCGCAATCTTGTTTGGGACTGGTATCATTTCGCCCAATACCTGCTGATGTTCGTGTATGGATTCATATTCATCTCGGTTCACAAAGTATTTTGGAACACGCTGGATCGCATCGGCATCAAGGCTCTGGCCATTGGCATGGTCACGTTCACGTTGCTGGTACTATCAAGATTTTTGCCGATGAGTCTACAGGGGGCACAACTGGTCGGCCCGCTGTTGGAAGCAGTCAATACAGGAGCTTGGTGCCTGGCGATCTTGGCCATGGGGTCGCGCTATCTGAATCGCCCGAGTTCAGTTCTTGCATATTGCAACTCCGCTGTTTATCCATGCTACATCGCCCATCAGACGATCTTAATCATTGCTGCCTACTGGACCTACGACCTGCAATGGCCTGTGATGATCAAATTTTTACTGCTCTCAGCCATAACTCTGATGGGAAGCCTGCTGACCTTCGAGATCGTTCGACGCATTCCGTTGCTCTCAATCTGCTTCGGCATTAGGGCTCACCAATAACTCCCAGTCCTACGACTGGGCACTCTAGACTGGCATCAATCTGGCACTTCGTTACCTTCCGGATCAATGAAAAAAGTTCGGCCGTTGAGTACGACTCTCGCTTTGCCACGATCAAACACTTCAGCAAAATCGTACTTCACAGGGATAACGGTTTTGGCGAATTCGTCCAGAAACCCGTAGCGTTGGTCCTGGCAAACCCAAATCCGCTTTACCTCCGGATCGTAGTAGCCGACTCTGTCATAAACTAGTTCGGTAATGCGCTTGCCGTTGAGATCAACAAAGCCACTTCGAAATCTTCCATTTTCCTTATTGATCACTTGCCAGCACCATTCGCTTTGCAGGCTAACTTGGTCGTAGTCCAGGTCCGCAACGGTATTCCCGTCCGTATCAATAATTCGATATTTGCCGTTTGACATCACCAGCGCACGATTGTGATGAAAAGATTCAGCAAATTCGAAACTGGAGTCAAAAGCCTTTCGGAAGTCAGAGTTGATGTAGAACCGTGAATCGTCGATACTGACCATTGCCAAACCGCATTGATGGGGCTCAGCATATTGAAATCCATTGACGCTTTCGAGATCCGCTTCGGAGACGAAGCCACCCTCTAAGGGCACGAACAGAAATTTACGTTCGAACTGGATCAAGGCTAGCTTGCCGGTAATGTCATTGACCAACATTCTCGAGCTGAGCTGCACGACTTCATCGCCGTTGGAGTCGACGATTCCCTCGTAGTAGTCGTCTCCTTTACGCGTGGATATCTTGGCGAATCCATACTCGTTGCGCGGTCCTATTTTCGTAACCGGCAATTGGGGCGAATCCATATTCGGCGCCTGTTGTTGGTTCTGACTATTTGCCTGGATTTTGCCGGCGGATTGAAAGTCGCTTTGGCTGCCACATCCGAGCAACAGGGTAGTGGCAATTGCAACAGCCGCGTTCACTGTCGCCTGTTTCATGAAATTTTTACCTGACTTTCCAATGTTCTCAGCATCTGTTGAGGCCGGCAACATGCGAAGTATAATCAACGCAGGTTTTCCTTCCTGGTTAATGACGTCGATGTGCTTCACGAGTTGCTACAGATAAATTGTCAACACATCTTCCGTAAATCGGTAAGACCCGCCGTTTAAGGTTTGGTCGTTTAATACTTGTTCGGCAATAAAGCGGATGGTGGCTTCACGTTGCAGCAGTGGAATCTTTGTTTGCAACTCCCATTGTTCAGGCGCTGGAATTCCAATCAAGGCCAAAGCATCCTGACTGCCGTATTCCCACCAAAGACTGAATTCGGTGAAATCATTCTTGAAATGGATGGTTCCACCGCGTCCATTGCTGACGTACGACAATCGCGGATGGTTGGGCAACACGACGCGTGCCGTTGAGCGTCGCGTCTCACCAGGACTTTCGTCGAGCTTCATTCGCTGTTCAATCGCCGACACAAATGCCTCACTCACATCCAACCAACGACAAATGTTGCTCAGCGACTCGCCAGACTTGATGTGCATCTGGACACGTTGAGACAATATGTCTGTTTCAATCTGCTGCTTCCAGGCTGTGTATTGCTCGTCGAGCGCTTCTTGCAAGAGTTGATGGGCGCGACGCTTAATTCCTTCACGCTCTTCTAGCGTTCGTTCCAGCTCCTGGCTAAGGGACGTTCGTTCTTGTTCCAACTGGGCGCGAACACTGTCCAATTCCGCCAGTGCCTGTTGCATACCGGCCTGCATCGCTGCTGCAACCTGAGTCTGCCAGTCGGCCAGTCGCTGCTGGGTTGCGAGCTGTATTTGACGCTCAAGTTCGGAATTCATTGGAGTTTCATCGGTGTTCATCGGTGTTTCTGACTGTAACCGTTAGCATCTATGGTGGTTCGGCGCGGGTTCATGCAACTGGCAATTAATTAAGCACGGGTATTAGCAGTGCGCCATAGGCTGACCGTCAATTCGAGCAGACCCGCTGACCCATCCTATGATTTGCGTGATCCTTGACCACTTGCTAGCGAGAGCGATTCTTCTTCAGCCAGATTTGTACCTTGGTTGATATCTCCAGCTTAACGTTTCGAAAGCGTTCGGGGCGATGATCGTTGAGAGCCGCTTGAATTTTTTGAATGGCCGGAACGAAGTCGACGCCGAGATTGGCAAATTGAAAGTCGATCGCGCGCAGCGCATTGTCAATGCGACACCATTCAAAGGACCAGCTTTGCAAATTGTTTGTCGTCTGAACCTCGCGACTGATTTCCTCTGCCACCTTGTGAAGACTGCGTTCTAACGATTCGGCGAAACGTCGGCGATCAGTCACGTGATTGCCGTCCAAGAATAGATAAATGTCGCGATACGCGTGATCTTGATCCAGGAGTCGATAGAGTTCTTCTTCCCAGTCCACCCGCGATTTGAGTTTTTCGATGGCCTGTGAGCGAATAGCTTTGTCTTGCCATGTGGCGGCCAGCGGTAATAGGACTTGAATGCTGTCGCTGGCAGAAAACTCCTGGATGCGTTTCAAATCTTCTTGCTGCGACTCTTCGAATTTCTGCTGAGCCTCTTCGAGCAACTGTTGCTGAGCGGCTACTGAATGCTCCAGCCAGCTTGTTAGCAGCCCAGTGCTAAATACCAGTCCCATCGCCAGTGAGCCCATCGCCAGAAATCTTGCAACAATGGTCCAAGTGTTAGGCTCTTGGCCAGCCACTAAAAGCAGAGTCGCTGCAATCAGCGCGGGTAATGGAATCCAAACCATGGCATGACTTCGAGCAAGTACACCCAGCCAGACGGGGGTCGTCTCCCAGGTCTCGGTGCGTAACATGGCTGCACAGAATAATGACACCGAGATGGCTACGGTGGCGGTCAACGCCAAGGCAGTGCGCAGCGAAAGCGATTTTGAGACCCAGTCAAGCCGTGTCAAGGAACTTAGGGCAATCGCCAAGACAGTCAAGCACGCAAAGAAGCCTACGCTCATGACAACTGACGCAAACCCGTAAAACATAACACGGTCACCAGCCGTGTTGGGTTCGGGATAGTTCAGCAACAGCATCCCAACGTAGAACAGACAAGCACCCAGCAACGATAGACTGGCCAAAACGTACATGGATAATCACTCATTAAGACCTACGTGACGACGGCGAATGTCAACTATTCTACTTATAGTCCATTGCGCCACTCAAGTTCAGCGGAGTTCTCTGGTTTCAACTGTTCAGAAGTAACCAGAGGAACATCGCACAGACAGTCGCACAGGCCAATCCGCCACCCCACAGCCAGATGCCCCTTCCACTAGCCTGCCACAACAGAGTGATGGCAAGCAGCAAGCCAGCGCAGGCCGGTAAGGGAATCAGCAGGTCGATCAGTTTGACCAGCGGAATTGAACTGGTACCGCCAACGCGCACTCGGACGATCGAGAGCCAAATAAACCACGGCAGTTGTATAAGAGCTGCAATGGCCGGTAGTCGCGGTAACCAGTTTGATAGATCCACCGTAGCCGTTCACGCAATATTATAGGGTGGGACAAGCAGGGCCCTTGATGTATGTTGCTAAAGTACAAAGTATGTCGATGACGGCCAAGCCCATCTCGACTAATATCACTAGGTCCCGCGCCGGCCCACCAAAAGCCGAGCGGTTACGGTTCAGTTCGGCAGCCCCGTCAGGCTGACTGACAAATCTCGCGGACGAGATCAGACCAACTAGGGAAGAGCGGTATCAAAGTTTGTTTCCGCCCTCATTTGTCTGGAAGTTGCCGACCCCATGTTTTTTCTGTTCTTGTTATCGCCGGGAACTCAAGCGGGGTCATTTGGTCATGTCGGAAACTAATGTTATCGGTATGGCACTGCTGACCAGTAACTTCGTACTGAGTGGAACACTCTCACCGCATTTGGAATCGACAAGGCCCTCGTAGTCGGCAGTTCCGTTGGGCTTGATTATTGTGGCGAACTCAATCTCGCAATACTCGTGATTGGTGAGACGGTTATCCTAGTCAATCCCTTTAGCGGTAATCCTTTGACGCTCTTGGCTGGTACATGAGCATGCGGAAACCAACGGTAACCAACATGAAGAATACCATGGGCAAAATTGCAAAGTAGATAGCCACTCTCCAGCGGAAAGCTTGAGGGTTATTGGCGATCGCATGTCTCCCAAGGTAGTTGGCTACCCAGGATTTACGACACTCAAGACTCGCGACGTCAGTGTTCGCCTCCGGCGCTCTAGCGTCTCCGCCGACTGCGTATTTCGCGGAAATCGCCAGACCGCCTTCAGCAGTGTGGCCTGCAATCGCCAGCCCACCGTTAGCCGAATATATTCCAACTGCCCCTCCGCCAGCGGCCTGCCAGCCCACAGCCCCTCCTCCTATTGCCGAGTGGCCGATCGCCAGTCCTCCACAGGCCAAGATGCCTAACGCCAGACCACCTGCCGATAATAGTCCCGCCGATAGGCCGCCAAACGAAATAACCCCCAGCGACCGCCCGCCCATTGCAAGGAAACCTTTCGCAGTACCACCAATTGCAATAAAGCCTGTGGCTTTGTCCCCTACGGCAATCCACCCTTTAGCATGCAGTGGCTTGGAACTCGCCGCGGTCGAGGCAATATCTGAAACTTGAAAATCGTAAACTGGCCACCCCCACACTTGTCTCTGGCTGGTTATTCTTCGGCCACTGCATTTGGCTTTGCCGAGCTGATTGACAGGTCCAACACGGTCTTTCAACCAAGTCGGGTTTGGGTCCTGCTCAGGAGCGATGGTCTGACGAATGTGTTTGATTTGACCACTCAGGCGAATCCCGCGAATGACACAGAAGAGTGCCAATACTGTGGACATCAACACACTAGTCAAAACTGTGGCCTGAATCGCCTTGGGCCCGTGAAACAAAGCCCAAGCGACAGTGGCGAAAACAGCGCACGAGAATATTAAGGTCAAGCGCCAGATGACGCGTCCCTCGCGTTCCAGCAGCTTTCTCTCAGTCATCGTTGGAGCCAACCATTGGGGAATACGAATCCCCAGCCAAGTGCCTATCAAACCTCCCAAGGCTCCCAGCAAGCCTCCGGCAGCGCCGGCAACAGCACCTGAAGCCGCTATTTTAGATTCAGCCAATACTGCACTACTGGCGATGGACTTTCCAACTATGCCGACGGTCGCAGCTTGACCCGTTGTCGAACTCCAACCGGTGACGATTAGCGACATCACTCCGGTCGTAAAGCGTGCCGAGGGACGTGAATTGACCAATGCCGATTCGATCATGCGATCTACCTCGGATCGCAGTAGTTTGCGTCCACGACTAAGTCGCTGACGTGCTGCGTCTTCAGTAATGTCTAGAGCCAATGCCACGTTAGTAATTGACTGAGATTCCCGATAGTACAGGATGGTACTTCGCGGCAAGTTTCTGGAATCGCTTCGAGTGCACTCCATACCAACTGCATTTCTTCGTCGGATACAAGCTGCTCTGATGGATGTGGTGCATCCTGTGTTACGCTGGTTAAATCAGCCTCGACGGATGCCCAGGACTTGGACGATCGTTTTCTGACCCACTGTTTCGTCAAGTTTCGAGCAATAGCGCTAAGCCAGCTGGGCAACTTGCCGGGATCTCGCAACTCGTTTCTAGATTGCCACGCGACGAAGAAAGTCTCCTGAGCAATGTCTTCGCTGGCTGAAAAATCGCCGATCGACGAGTAAGCAATGCTCGTGAGCAGGTTTTTGTATTGATCAACAATCGCAGCAAACTCGTGAGCATCACCTCGCACGACTCGTTGCCATTGCTGAGCAATCGTAAGTTCGTTTTGATCCATATTGTTCACCACCTTCTTCCAGGTAATGGGGCATTACATGCACTAGAGATGCAGTTGCGTAAATGCAGGTGACAGGCAATCGGACATAATCCAGAGGAAATCCCGCCGCATGCTTTCAGCGGATGCCGTTGCTGGTTTGTTAGTGCCGCTACACCCTGGATATCCCAAACATTCTGAATTCCTTGCAATTGGCTCAAAGGATGACGGAGATGGCAGGATCATAGCGGCTGTTCATGCCAAAATCTGGTTGTGACCGTGGTGGGCTGTGGTGGGACCAAGTTGGTTGCAGTGGAAAGTACTTCGCCGCTGGCTGACTGTTTCTGGTTTTGCCGCTAGTTTGCACCGGTCCAGCACAGTCCTACCCTACAAATCGCACGAACGTTTACCTATGATGTTATGATTGCAATCCACAACCTGGCAAACGCCATGAGAATCTACAAAAATCACTCGAACTAACGATCAACTTGATCGGCCTTTATTCTTGGGAACGCTGATGATGACAAACAAGTATCTGTGGTCAATGACCTGCCTGACAGGTCTGTTATCTCTGGCCGGATGCGGCCGAGAAGCCACCATTGCCGAGTCTGGTACTGCGGTGGATGGCAAGTCTGTTGCCGATGTAAATTTAGTGAAGTTTAGCCCTGGCGCGGATGTTCAGAAGCGCGTGTTGGAAGAGTTGATTTTGGCCGAACCTGGGACAGTGTTTGAGTTCGACGAGGGGGTCTACGAGTTTACCGACGGACTGTCCTTGTCGGTCGAAGGCGTCACGCTACGGGGCCGCGGGATGGACAAGACGATCTTCAGCTTCAAAGGGCAAGAGGCCGGTGCCGAGGGCTTGTACATTACCAGTCGGGGGGTGACGGTTCAGGATTTGGCTATCGAGGATACCAAAGGCAACGGTCTGAAGTCGCTCAAAGCCGACAACATCGTGCTCCGCCGAGTTCGCGCAGAATGGACCGGTGGACCCAAGGCGACCAATGGTGCCTATGGGTTGTATCCGGTTAGTTCAGAGAACGTGTTGATCGAAGAGTGCGTTGCCATCGGCGCTTCGGACGCTGGAATTTACGTTGGCCAATCCAAGAATGTTATCGTTCGCAATAGCCAAGCATCCTACAACGTGGCCGGAATTGAAATTGAGAATTGTCATGGTGCCGATGTCTATGGCAACGTGGCGACCAACAACACGGGTGGCGTTCTGGTGTTTGATTTACCGGACTTGCCCGTACAGCGTGGACACGATGTCCGCGTTTTCGACAATAAGATATTCAACAACAACACGCCGAACTTTGCTCCCGAAGGCAACATCGTGGCAACCGTCCCTACAGGTACTGGTGTGATGGTCATGGCCAATACGAACGTAGAGATCTTTAACAACGAAATTCGGGACCATCAAACTACCAACACGATGATCGTCAGCTACTTGACCACCAACATTCAGATCAAAGACCCCAACTACTATCCGTATGCCGAACAGATTCATATTCACAATAACACGTTTGGCCCTGGCGGTAATCAGCCATCCGGCCAAGGGGGATTGTTGATTGCTGCCGTTACCGGCTCACCGATACCCGACATCGTCTGGGATGGCGTAGTCAATCCTGAAAAAATGCAGGATGGACAAGTCATCAGGGAAGCCGGATTGTCCATTCATAGCAACAATAAGACCAATGGCGAAGTAACGTTCGTTAACCTGGGTGGGCTGGAAACGCTAAAGAACCCGGTAGATGCCAAGCCTAGTCGTGATATCACCGCCTATTCCGAGCCATTCCCGTCGATCGCGCCAATCAAGATAGCCGGTATTGAATAAGGCGGTGTGGGGCGATGATCCACCGGTTTTTTTCGGCCGTTGTAGTTACGGCTTTGGTCAGCAACGGTCTCCTGTCGTCAGCGTGGGCAACAGAAGGATTGGGCGTCGAGCGTGCGCTCAACTCTACTCCGGCGATGGCTCCCGTGGCAGTCGATCCCGCCCAGCCGTTTTCTAAAACGCTAGCAACCTACAATTTGTTTCTTGATCCGCAGCGACAGGTCCCCAATCATGGGGTCGTGCCCTATGACCTGAATACTCCACATTTTGCCGACTACGCTAGGCTGCATCGCTTTGTCTGGTTGCCCGCCGGAGCAAGCTGCCGCTATCTGCCCGATGGCAGCCTGGACTATCCCGTGGGCGCAGCGATTATCTCGACGGTTGGATACGCACATGATTTGCGACAGCCCGAGCTTGGCGAGCGGTTGGTGGAAACTCGACTTTGGATTCTGCGCGATGGCGGCTGGGAGGGAGCGCAGTATGTTTGGAATGACGACGCCACGCAGGCCCAGTTGTCGGTGGCCGGTGATCCAGTGAATGTGACCTGGATCGATCATGCGGCTACCGAGCAGCACCACCGATTTCGAATCCCGAACCGCAATCAATGCGTCCAGTGCCACGAGATCAACAGTAAGATCATCCCCTTAGGTCCGCTGCATGCACGCAACCTAAACAAGCCCTTCGCCTACGATTCTGGCAAACGCAATCAGCTCCAGTATTGGTCTGACATCGGCTACTTGGTGGGTTTGCCGGAAGGCAGTGACACGATTCCGCGACTTCCCATCTGGGACGATCCGCAGTCGGGCGATCTGGATTCGCGGGCGCGAGCTTACTTGGATATGAACTGTTCCAGTTGTCATCGTCCGGGAGGGGTCGCCTACACTTCGGGACTGGATTTGCGCTACGAACAGACGGAACCGGTGCGCTTTGGCATTTTTAAGGCGCCGGTAGCGGCCGGTCGCGCCACTGGCAACGGGCGGTTTGTGATCGAGCCAGGTGAGCCTGACAAGTCGATTCTGCTAAAGCGACTTGAATCGACAGACCCCGGCATCCGCATGCCGGTCGTTGGCCGTGACTTGAAGCACGACGAAGGTGTGCAACTGATTCGCAGCTGGATTGAAGGAATGCGCTATCCCGATCTTGCGGCTGGGCAACATGAGATTGACCGGCGTGTCAGCAGCTATCGGCAGCAATTGGCGGCCAAGTTAGAGCTTACTCGGGGCGAGCACAGCCCTGTTCCGCAACAGGCCGAGTGAGAGTTCTTAACCATGTCAACCGTCAACAGCGATTCCAAGTGGTTGGAGACTGTCATCTCCGCTGGCATAATCAAAATTACAGCATCTTTGAACAGGCGGCGCAGGAAGATTTGGCGTAGCGAATGTCGCCAGACCGTGGGGACCAAGCGACACCACCGCCTGGCGACGGAGGCAGCATTTTTGCCGCTTGCCCTGCGGCTAGCTTTAGTTTTGGTCACTACAGGCTGTGGTCAATCCAAGCGTAACGCGGATGCAGTAGCGCCCGCCGTACGTTCCACGACTGCGCAGTTGGGATTGGACTCGCGCCGTCCGGCTCAAAAACTGTCTGAATACGGATTGTTTCAGCCAATTGCCTCGCAGGTGCCGGCTGCCAATGTCGTTCCCTTTTGGTTGAACGGAACAAGTTTTCTGGATGGTGGTCAGTCGGAATACTTGATCTACATCCCGTCGGGAAAATCGGCTCACTTCCGCATAGATGCCCCTTTCGACTTCCCCGTCGGCACAGTGCTCATTCAGCACATTCGGTTTCCAAATGCGAACGAACCTCGAGCTGTCGGACGACTGATTGAGACACGTCTCTTGATCCATAAAAACTTTGGCTGGACCGGCACTTCCTACCTGTGGAACGACGATCAAAGTGATGCTGAGCGGGCTGTGACCGGTGGTCAAACGGTGATCTCAAGAGTCAACCGACAAGAGCAAGTGGAATGCTTTACCTACCGTACTCCCAATATGAACGAGTGCAAGCAATGTCACGTCCGCAACGGACAGATGGCACCAATCGGCGTCACGGCTCGCAACTTGAATCGCATGATGCAAACCGCAGACGGACAAGTTAATCAATTGATCTACTGGCAACGATCTGGATTATTGACTGGTGTGCCTGCGGACACGGCCTCGTTGCCATTGCTGCCGGACTGGCGTGATGAATCCGTCAGCTTGGATGGGCGAGCGCGTGGTTGGCTGGATGTCAATTGTGCTCACTGCCACAGTGCGAATGGACCCGCGATCGTTTCGGGGCTTGACCTGTCGTTTGACCAAACGCAGCCGGTCCGCTTTGGTGTCTACAAGCCACCGGTGGCAGCGGGCCGAGGCTCCAGTGGACTTCGCTTTAGCATCTTGCCGCGAGATCCCGACAAATCGTTTCTGGTGCACCGAATTCGTTCTACCGAGTTAGGGGTAATGATGCCACCCATTGGGCGATCGACTGCTGACGCCCAGGGTATCGCGCTGATGACTCGCTGGATACAGAATATGCAGGCCAACGAAGCACTTGCCAATGCGGCGCTGAATCCCATGGCGGCTTACGGCGATGCTGTCAGTGGCGGCGATCCGGAGCGAGGACGCGTGATTTTTGTCGAAACCCAAAAGTGCATTCAGTGCCATCGCGTCGATCAGCAGGGAGGTAGCCTTGGTCCAAATCTGAGCGATGTTGGTATGCGCACCGGCCCAGAGTACCTGTTAGAGTCGATCGTCGATCCCAGCGCCAAAATCGTCCAGGGATACAAAACGGAAGTTGTGATTCTGTCATCGGGTCAGATAATAACCGGTGTGGTACAGGCCGAGGATCAATATGATTTGGTCTTGGCTGATTTGAATGCAACTCACAAAATCGAAAAGGCTGAAATTGAAGAGCGGAACACGTCCGATGTATCGACGATGCCGTCTATGGCGAACGTGCTGAGCATAGACCAAGTGCGCGATTTGGTGGCTTACCTGCGAACACTCAAGACACCTCCCGCAACCCCTTAGTTAGTATTCGTTCACACACTTCGTAGGGTGGGACCAGCGGGGGGAAGGCAAATAGTGGCAAAACATAAAGCAGGTTGTTCCTGACATATTTCGCTCAATATTACATAGTTTGCCCCTGCGCCGGCCCACCGACCGGCGTGAGCAGTTCACGATATGCTTGTTACCAATAGGAATAGAAACAATGGCTCAACTGATTGATCTGACCATTAGCGGTGATGTAGGTGTAATAACCATCAACAATCCTCCGGTCAATGCGCTCAGCCCCGGCGTACCTGATGGCATTGATGCGGCAATTCAAAAATGTTGCCAAGACCCGGCGATCAAGGCCATGATCTTGATCGGCGGAGGACGCACCTTCATCGCCGGTGCAGATATCAAAGAGTTTGGCAAAATTACGTCTGGTCAGCGGCAGACAGGTGGCACGCTAACAAGCATGCTGCCGTCGATTGAACAATGCCCAAAACCGGTTATCGCCGCAATCCACGGCACGGCATTGGGTGGTGGATTGGAGACGGCGATGAGCTGTCACTATCGCGTGGCTGTCGCATCAGCCCAGGTCGGACAACCGGAAGTGAAACTGGGGATCATTCCCGGTGGCGGAGGAACTCAGCGTTTACCGCGTCTTGCCGGCATGATTAAGGCTGCACAGATGTGTGCTGGTGGCGAGCCGATCTCGGCGGCAGAGGCAGCCGCAGCTGGAATCGTAGACCGCATCGTCGACGGAGATTTATTGACGGGCGCACTGCAATTTGCTGGCGAGATCATTGCCGCTGGCCAACCTCCGCGCAAGACCTGTGATTTGCCTGTGCCGGCTTATGACGCCCAGGAATTGGCTCAACTGAAGGTGGCGGTAGCTAAGCGCTCGCGTGGTCTGATAGCTCCGGTGAAAGCCATTGAGGCCGTCGAGGCGGCCACGCTGCCCTTCGATCAAGGAATGCAGCGCGAAGCGGAGATCTTTTTTGAATGCCTGTACTCCGATCAATCAAAATCGCTGATTCACGTGTTCTTTGGCGAACGAGAGGTTGGCAAAGTCCCTGGAATCAGCAGCGATATTCCACTGTTGCCGATTCGTAAAGCCGCCGTGATTGGAGCTGGCACGATGGGGGGCGGCATCGCCATGAATTATGCTAACGCCGGCATCCCAGTTCTATTGAAAGAGGCGTCTCAGGAGCTGCTGGATCGTGGTTTGAACATCATCCGCAAGAACTACGCGGCAACAGTCGCCAAGGGACGACTGTCACAGGCGCAGATGGACCAGCGGATGAGCCTAATTCAGCCGACTTTAACCTACGATAGCTTCAGTGAAGTTGATATTGTTGTCGAAGCAGTCTTCGAGGGCATGGAACTGAAGAAACAGATATTCGCTGAACTGGATAAGGTTTCCAAACCGGATGCGATTTTGGCATCCAACACTTCGACACTGGATATCGATTCCATCGCCGCTGCTACCAGTCGACCTCAGCAGGTCATCGGTCATCATTTCTTCAGCCCCGCCAATGTGATGCGCTTGTTGGAAATCGTGCGTGGCAAGAACACAAGTCCTCAAGTGATCGCCACGTCAATGGCGCTGGCCAAAACGCTGAAGAAGGTTGGCGTGCTAGTGGGAAATTGCTTTGGATTCGTCGGCAATCGTATGGTTGATCCTTACATGCGAGAAGCTCAGTTTTTGGTGGAAGAGGGAGCCAGCGTTCAGGAGGTAGATGCGGCGTTGGTCGACTTTGGAATGGCTATGGGACCATTGGCTGTCGGAGATTTGGCCGGTTTGGATGTGAGCTGGCGCATTCGACAGGAGACCAAACACTTGATAGTACCTGGCACCAGGCAGCCGCTGGTTTGTGACGTGCTCTGCGAGCAAGGTCGTTACGGTCAAAAAACCGGCAAGGGTTGGTATCTATACCCACAGGGCAGTCGCACACCGGTAGCCGACCCTGTGGTCGCCGAGTTGATTGAAGCTTGCGCCGCCAAGGCCGGTATTCAGCGCCGCAGCGTCTCGTCAGAAGAAATTGTCCAGCGAACTATCTATGCGCTCATTAACGAAGGAGCCAAGATCCTTGAAGAAGGTATCGCACTGCGGCCGGTAGACATCGATATCATCTACATCTATGGCTATGGATTTCCAGCGCATCGCGGCGGGCCGATGTGGTATGCGGATACCGTCGGGCTGGCCCATGTCTACAAGCAGATATGCCGGTTCGAGCAGCAGCACGGTGCGTCATGGACTCCTGCGCCGCTGCTGAAGCGATTGGCCGACGCCGGGCAGAAGTTTGCAGACATGCCAAAGTAGGGCGGGTCAAACGGGTGGCGAAGTATAGATGGCCTGGTCGAAGAGTTCATTTTCAATGCTACTCAAGCCTTGGATAGCGCACAGTTACCACCCGTGCCGGCCCACCCTGGAGGCTACTTTAGTTCTAACATTAACACATGTGAAGGATTGCCCACTGGCACAAACTGCCCAGTAAATTCCAATTGCCCGTCGCCGCGATTAACGCGAAAAACAGCGACATTGTCGGCACGTTGATTACAGCAGTACAAAAAACTACCACTGGGGTCGAAGGTAAAGCTGCGAGGATAATTCCCACGCGTCCACTGCTCGCCGCGATAACTCAAACGTCCATCCGCTCCAACTTCAAAGATGGCGATCGTGTCGTAAAGTCGGTTGCCAGCGTAAACAAATCGCCCATCGTGGGAAACCAAAATCTCAGAGCAAAAATTACTGCCTGCGAACTGTTGAGGCAAGGTTGAAATCGTTTGACGTTCACTCAGCCTGCCACTGGCTTGGTCAAAGTCGAACAACACGACTGTCGAACCCTCTTCCTGAATGCAATACAGCCACCGCCCGTTGGGATGGAAATGAAAATGGCGTGGGCCGTCCCCCGGAGGCAGGTTGAAAAATGGCGGATCGTTGGGGTGCAAACGTCCTGTGCCAGCGTCAAATCGCGACACAAATATCTTGTCAAGTCCGAGGTCTACATGCAGCGCAAATTTCCCAGAGGGGTCCGCTTGAATCATGTGTGCGTGAGTTCGATCATGGCCGCTGAAGGCGAAACTGCCCGGTGGTGCGTGCTGCGCAACGCTGGGACCGATGGTTCCCTGATCTTGGACCACATGGCTCGGTGGACTCAATGTTCCGTCTGCCTGTATGGGTAGCACCGCCACACTGCCACCGAAATAGTTGGCCACCAGCAGATGTTGACCAGTGGGATGCAGGCTAACGTAGGTTGGTCCAGCACCACCGGCGTCCATAGTATTCAATAACGTTAATTGTCCAGTGGACCGATCAACGGCGAAGCTGCTGATCGAGCCATGCTTGTCTGGTCCCAGGCGATCAGTTTCGTTGGCGCTATACAGCCGAGTACCGTCGGCGCTGGCCGCCAAACAACTTGGGCTTGTACCAAGCGGAAAAACACCGCGCTCGGTCAGTGCTCCAGTCTGCCGATCGACTTGGAAGATGTGAATGCCACGACCATTGCCTGGCGGCAAATCGACTTGCGTGGGCAAGGTGTCTTTCAGCGGCGAGCTGAACGTGCCAACGTATGCCATTAGTGGACTGAGCGAATCAGCGTCAGGCTGCGGCCCAAATGCCTTTGTAACCGACGGTTGCGTAGTCACAGAATTTTGCAACTGGAGAGGACTTTCTTGGGCCGGAGCAGGACCGACATTGTCTGGATTCCAAACCGTAGCTGCAATATATCGTTCGGGACCAGTCTGCAGGTCATTGAAATAGTAAACGACCACAATTTTACCGTCTGGTCGCTGGACTATGCGCGGATAGCCGATATCGCGATTGGCACCACCGGTGCGCAGCACAATTTCATCGCTCCAACTGCGCCCTTGATCGGCACTCAGTCTCGCGGCAATGTAATAAGGTGCGGCACGATAGCCATAGGTCAAACACAGTCGACCGTCGCGCAGGCGGATCATGGCAGGTGGATTGCCTTCGCCTAAATCCGACACTGGATCACCAGCATTTTGCCACGAGTGACCGTCATCCAGCGATCGATAAGTTGTAATCCAGCGCCGCGAGCCGGTTCGCCTGCGCACGGCAGTCAATAGCTCACGGTCAGACAGACGCACTGTGGCGGGCATGATTGCAAAGCCTTCGGGAAGCGGGTCGATCCACGACAGCATCTCCCACGACTTACCACCATCCGTGGTACGCACCGCCAGCGGCCGGCCCTCGCGGTTATCTGGCTTGGCTGCAGTCAAAAACATCGTCAGCGTATGCTGTCCGTCGACGATATAATCTGTGCGAGCCGCCGTGCCAGCAGTTCCGAAATTTGGCAGGGCGAAAGGGCCGGTCCAGTCGTGGCCACGATTGTAGGAATAGAAGAATCGCGACCGTCCCGCATTGGAGCTTTCCATTTTAGCTACCAGCGCAAAATCAGGATGCTTGAAGTCAATTCCTCCTGGACACTGCATCAGTTCTGGAATTGGGACGCCCGGCGTTTCCGTTCCATGCAGCGCCTCGCCGCAGGGAATCAACTGACCTTTGTCCATCGGATGTTCCAATGTCCATGTTGCTCCGCCATCTAAGCTGCGCGCTAGCCAATGTTGTTCGGGTCGATCACGATCGATGTTATGCCGCTCTTGTCCCAGGTCTTTGTGATAGCCACGCGCATAGCCAACCAGAATCTCATTGCCCCACGACCAGATACCATGATTTGCCGGCCAACCGCCGAAACGCCCAGGCTCGTGATATACCACCACATGCTGCGCCTCGATAGCCGTCGGCACCTGGCACCACCCGCGCTGAACCAAGAACATAACAATCAGCAGACACCACATCCGCCAGCGCGCGCCGCAACATACGAATCCAGACACTTCAGACATGATCGTACAAATACCTTAGAGGGGGCGATGTGGGCAGTCGGGCATGCGTCCGTAGACATTCATCACCGGTCGCTAGACCATGGTGACGAGCCGTAATTCCATGTTGCCCCGAATTGTCGTCTGCGCGGCCGCATTGTCAATTGTCTGGCCGCAAAACACCATTTCGGCAGTTACAATAGTTTTTCAGCTAAGCTCGTGCTTAGGCGCGTGGTCGATCGGAACATCCTAGTAGCCACCGTCACCAGACGGTCGAACCTCATTCAGCCACATTCTGGCGACATTAGCCACCAACATGCTGCGCGCCTCAAGAAAAGGGTAGTGTTCGTGTGGCCAGTGGTCGGTGCGACTCGCATAAGGTATTCAGTCATGACTTATCGAAGCTTGAATCGTGGCTGCATTGGGAACAAGCACTGCTCTAAGTACTGGAAGCGCGGGCCCTCTGCCTGTGTGGGGACGGTAGCCATATTGCTAACCAGTGTGATGGCCACAGAGACGCACAGTCAGGTTGGTCAGCCGGGTGTGTCGAGTTCCAATGGCGGTCCGACCGTTTTCAGAGGACTGGATATCAATGAATTATTGGGCGCATATCGCTTCTACGATTCCGGTTGGTCTGGATTCAATAGCATTGTGGCCACGGTGGAAGGTACTGTGCCCGACGTCAACCATCAAACGATGGGCAATGTTACAGAGAGGTTTTACGGGACAGGTGTTTCCAGCTCCTACCAAGGAAACAATCACAATCATCCGACGGCTGTGTCTCATGCACTCAGCGGTACACTCGGTAGCGATCCAACTTCCACTAGCTACTTTGGTTATGGCATTGCCTATGACGCAGTGACTTGGGCTGGAGCGATTTCGACTGGATTTGCATCCGATGGTGGGTATTTTCTGACCAATGCTTCAACGGCTTCTGTTTATTCGGTGATCATGCACAGTGGCGTAGGAGGCCGAACGGCAGATGTGATCAATAGCAGTTGGTGGTTTGGCGACTGGACCGGCAATCATCGCGACACCATCGGCGTGGATGGCCTGGCAAGTCGGACCGGAAAGTTACTGGTAAATATCGCAGGCAATGCCGGGCCAGGCCCCAACACCGTGCGCGGCTTCGGTGCCGGATACAACGGCATTACCGTGGGAGCGCTGGACGGCGACTTGGGTGCGAATTCTTATTCGATGCTTGCCAGCGCATCAGGCCGAGGCCCCAATGATGTGGCCTTTGCCAGTCAGCCCAATAATTGGTCACTAATTGAGAGCACTCATTCACAACGAGCCACCGTTGATTTGGTTGCTCCCGGAGGGCAGTTGACGCTGGCGCGCCCGTCAAGTGGTCCGAATTTCTATGGCGTAAATTTGTCGGGAACCAGTTTTGCGGCACCCCTGGTGGCTGGTGGAGCCGGACTGGTAATCGACGCTGGCCGCGATGTCTTTGGTACAACCCAGTCGGTTGATGCACGCGTCGTCAAAGCGGTGCTTTTAAACTCGGCAACGCAGCTGCCTGGCTGGAACAACGGTCAAACTCTAGTGGGCAGCATAGTGACCACCACTCAGGCGTTGGATTTTGGTCAAGGCGCTGGGCGCATGAATTTGGATGCAGCCTACGATCAATATCTGACTGCGACTCATGGCGGCCAGGCCAGCACGGCTGATGTTGCAGGCATCGATCAAGGAAGCCTCGGTGCGGTTGGTGCCGTGGGCTGGGACTTTGGGCGAGTCAACGCCCTGAGTGTCAACTCGTATCACATCGAGTCGCCGTTGGCCGGCGATTCATGGTTGACCGCTACGCTGACCTGGTTTGTCGATCGCAATCCCGGAGCGCTCGCCGACTTCAGCGGTGCGGGTGAAGAACATTTTGCGAATTTGGACTTGAGCGTATTCGAATTCGATAATCTGACCGATCGCAATCGACTGCGCACCGTGGCTGAGTCAATCAGTCTATTCAACACGGTCGAACACTTGAGATTTTCGATTGTCGCGAGTGGCTATTACGGCATTGAGGTCCGCTACACTGACGCTCACTGGAACTTTGTCGGTCAAACGCAGGCAACCTACGGGCTTGCCTGGCATGGAGTCGCCATTCCGAATCCCACTTCGCTGCTGCTATTGATGGAATCAATAGCACTTTCCGTGCTATTTCGGGTTCGAGGCGTTTCGAGATCAGTTGCAACAGTATTGGGATGTATTTGAGCAGGTTAAAGACACGATCTTCACTTTCGAAGGTAGTCTGCAAACGGTGCGACCATGTTATACAATCTGAGTGAAGGGGCTTCTGCTGCCCTTTCCAATTACTGGCAAGGCGTTGGTAAATTTTACCGATAGCGTCGCCTGCGACGAGCATTTTCGGATATCGACAGAACGGCAGGGTGTTTAATTTTCCGTTCGATCAATAACGCGTAATATCGTTCGGTTAGCCCCGGTAATTTTTTGATCTCCTCGACGTCGTACATCTTCTGCACTTCCCTGCTAATGATAGAAGGTATAGGGAAGATGCCCAATCCAACCTTACCCATCGCTTTCATCATGGCGCTGTCCTCGAATTCACCGTGGATTATTGGCCGAATCTGATGTTCCTCGAACCAAATATCCAATGATCGACGTAGGGCCGTGGTTCCCATGGGAAGTAGGATGGGAATGGAATTGAGGGACTTAGGGAACCCTCTCACAGCCTTTTTGGCGAGATCGTTAATGCCGACCAAAACGATCTCGGACTCTCCCAGCAAGTGTGAAAAGGCACGAACCTTCATCGACGGATCGATGGGAGTGTCCGATAAGACAATGTCCAATTTGTGAACTACCAAGTCTGAAATCAAGCTGCGAGCATCACCTTCGTAACATGACAGACGATACTCGCCTGTGATGTTGAGCGTGGGTGCCAGGAGTTGATAGGCGATCAACTTGGGTACTACATCCTGGACGCCAACGCGAAGAAGCGGCGGTCCGCTGGTAGACCGTCCTTGGACCATATGCAACATTTCCTGCCCGGCAGAAAAAATATCTTGAGCATAGGTTTGTATGGCGGTTCCCATCTCGGTGAGTACCAGTCCACGTCCAGATTTCTCAAACAGCTTGACCCCCAGCGACTTCTCCAACCTACGCAGTTGGATACTGATCGTCGCTGGGGAGACATGCAGCTTGCGACTGGCGCTGGCAATAGACCCTTCCTGCGAAACCGTCCAAAAATACAGCAGATGGTGGTAGTTCAGCCAGTTCAATGCAACATACTTCTAGCTTGATTCGTTCTTGATTTTAAGACTTACAAGCACAATCGGTAAGTTCGCTTACACGCTGCCGCATTCTTTCGACCAGCCGTGGAGCATTGAGTGGTTTAGGAAACCAGTCTTCGACGCCGCCTGCACCAATGGGCAGGCCCAGTGAATCTGGAGATGCACCACTGACGGCGAAAATTGGAAGATTCTCGAGTGCTGAAATTCGACGAATTCGCTGAAAGGTTTCCCGCCCATCGCATACTGGCATCATCATATCCAGCAGTATAAATTGCGGGGTTACTCGCTGTAGGCAGTCCAACGCCTCGCGACCATTGTTAGCAGTATGGACTCGATAACCCTCTAGCTCGAGTATGCCCCGTAGTAGAGCCAGCTCATTAGAGTCGTCTTCTACCAGCAGCACATCGATACATGGCTGAGCGCGGTTTCGACAGGTTTCCAATCCTGATTCTTCACGACTGGCTGGTGAGAATTTGATCTTATTCGGCAGAGCCGCAGCCTGCTGGTCTGCAATACTCGGGGAGCCCACGGCGGATGCCTCCAATTCTGCAAGTCGCGACAACGCGGTGGCCAGCGTTTTATCAGCAGCCTCTACTCGTCCTGCGGCTAGTTGTTTTTGCGCCAAATGCAAACCCAGTGTCGCCTTGTTCAGTCGATTCCGAAAATCGTGCTGGTCCTTGGCACCTTCACTGGCAACCATGCACGAGTCAGTGTGGGAATTTAAGGTGCAGGATTGGGTAGATTCGAGTTCTTGGCGCAAGACTCGAATCTCAGGTGGAGCGGTGATGCCAACTTGAACCCGATTCCCCTTGACGGAAAGAATTGACACGGAAATGCCCAGTTGGGGAAAGCGAATGGTTTCTGACGACTTGCGAGACAAAACTAGCATGATGGGTCTCCCTTCCCAACCCAGACAGATTGCTATCAATGGCAATCAGCCCACGTTAGGCCGTCCATAGTTTGCAACCTCCAACACACGGAGATTGAGTGTTTAGCCTCATGCCCGAACGTCGCGGGAAACAACAGCATACTTACCGTTGCTCTGATGATCTCCTTCTCGCCATGCGCTAAACTAGAATAAAGTTAATAGAATCCAACTGAAAATCTTAGTCAAGATTGATTCATGGGCTGTGTGCTCAGAATCGCGGCCAGCACCTTGGGGTTCACTGGCTTGATCAGATGTGTGTCAAAACCAGCTTGGAGCGCCAGGTCGATATCAGCTTGCTGCCCGTAACCAGTTAACGCCACCAATCGAACTCCGGCGTAATCTGGATTTTGCTTTACGCGACGCGCTACTTCATATCCATCGATGCCCGGCAACCCGATATCAATCAGTGCGATATCGGGACAGTGTTGCATAATTGCGACCAATCCTAATTCACCGTCGCTAGCCGTAATCACACGATGCCCATCTAATTCGAGTATGGCTTGAAGCATTTCTCGGATGTCCTCGATATCCTCAACCAGCACAATCCGCCGAGTTTTCGTTTCCGGGTTACTTACTGCGGCTGTTTGTGGTTCTCCATCAGTCAGGTTCGAAAGACCGTGGTCCGCTTTTGATCTATCGTTCATAGCTTCCAACAGAGGGATTCGGACAATAAATGTACTACCGCAGTTACGACCTTCACTGAACGCCTCAATGGTTCCTCCATGCAACTCAACCAGGGTTTTGACGAGTGTCAGTCCGACCCCCAGTCCGCCCTCCGAACGATTCAGCGTCTCATCGGATTGTACAAAAGGCTCGAAGATTTTCGGCAGGAAATCAGCGGAAATGCCTGAGCCTTCATCGCACACGGTGATCATAGCCATACCGTGGTCGGCTCGCATCGAGACACGGATGGGGCTGCCTGGTGGCGAGTACTTGGCCGCGTTGTGTATCAAATTTACGTGCACCTGAACCAACCTCGCGAAATCTGCTTGAACCCACAACGCGCGGTCGAGAACCTCGAACTCAAGTTGTGATTGGTGAATGGTAATCTCCGGCAGAGTCGTTTCTCGGATCGTTTCAATCAAGTCAACCAAATTGAACGTCGTCCTTGAAAGCTCAATTTTGCCCAAAGAAATGCGAGTCACATCAAGCAGGTCGTCCAGCAACGAAGCTGTCATCGCTGATTGGCGCTGAATGATGGAGATGGCTTGGGGGTGTGTAGCTGCGTTGGATCGTGGATCGGTCAGCAGTTGACTAGCCGTAACGATTGCGTTGAGAGGATTCCGCAATTCGTGAGACAACATCGCCAGGAATTTTTCGCGTTGTTTGGCCTGCTCTCTTAATTGGGCTTCGACCTCAATACGTTCACTCACATCCCTGGCGATCTTCGAGACCCCAAGTACGCGATTGGCGGCATCACGGACTGCCGAAATAGTCAACGAAACGTGGACGGCTTTACCATCACGTCGCAGGCGGAGCGTCTCGAAAGAGCGAACCGACTCGCCTTTCTGTACATGTTCAAGGTAGTCAGCGATTTCTGCACGGCGATTGCTGGGCACGAGGAAGGAAACATGTCGCCCAATGGCCTCCTGAGCGCTGTAACCGTACAGTCTCTCCGCCCCGGCGTTCCAACTGGTAATGTTGCCATCCAAATCTTCGCCGATGATCGCGTCATCCGTGGACTCAACGATAGCTGACATCCATCGCAGGCGACCACGCAAGTCCTCTAAGGGAGCCAGATCCACCAGCACGATTACCACCCCATCAATCTGCAGATTGATGCGGTGCGGTAGTATTCGCAGTAGATAACAACCGCCGTCGACCGTGTGAACTTCAGATTCAAAAACTTGGCCATGTTCGCGGACATAGGTAATACGATCGACGAGATTCGGTAATTGGATTCGGTGCGAGAAACTGGAAATGGGCCGACCCACATCTTGATCAATCAGATCGAAAATCTTGCGAATTCGCGAGGTGAATTTTCGAATTCGCAACTCTGCGTCAAGAAAGACGGTCGCTACATCAGTGTTCTCCAGTAGATGATGCAGATCATGATTGACTTCAGCCAACTCCGAAATCTTTCGCTGGTGTTCGGCATTGACAGAATAGAGTTCCTCATTGACCGAGTGCAGTTCTTCATTGGTACTCTGCAGTTCTTCATTTGAGGCAACCAATTCTTCGTTGGTAGCTTGCAACTCTTCATTGCTGGTTTCCAATTCTTCGATAGTGGCTTGCAGGTTGTCCTTGGTGTACCGCAGATCGTCTTCCAATTGCTGCATCACAGCTGAGGACACCTGAGCCGCATCGGCGCTGGAAGTGGCCGTTTGAACAGGTGCCGGACTAACGGAGGAGGTTGGCTCGAAGGTCAGCAAGTACTGAATCGCCTGCGTGAGCGGATTCCGTAAAGGTTCCACAGACAGATTGAACGTCTGCTGCGCTTGCTCCGCAGTCACTTTGACGTTCGAGAATCGAATTAGGGAATCTGTTTTGGCAACTCGCTGCAGAATGCCCACCAGCGTTGTCCTGAGACTGAGGTCAACCAAATCCAACACATCGAGCGAAGGACGACGTTCGGGTAAGCGAAGTAATTTTTCTGCTCCACCAAAGCAGTCGATTAGCTCGCGATTCTCACTCAGCAGTAAGCTGGGTGGCATAAATTTGTCAAGAAGCAGGTCGTAGGTTCGCAATAGTCCGGATTCGCGATTGGTTTGGATCAGCGAGAAACTGCGACTGGCCACTACGGGATTATCAAGCCCCGGGCTGCGCACCGCAGGCAGGCGTATTTCGGCCGGCAGGCGAACTTGGCGCCATTTTCGATACAATTTGTATCGCTCGTGAATCGTTTCGAACTCAGAGGAAATCTCGCCGGGGGTTTCGCTGCTGCCCAGAAACAGTATGCCCCCGGTATTGAGCCCGAAATGGAACAGTGACAAGGCTTTGGTCTGTGCCTCGGGGCGAAAATAGATCAATAGGTTCCGGCAGGACACAAAATCCAAGTCCGTAAATGGAGCGTCTCGTAATAAATTGTGGGGCGCAAACACAATCAATTCACGGATTTCGTTCTTGATCTGAAAATATTCTCCGTTTTGGATGAAGTACCGTTGCCGGCGCTCTCCGGATACGTGCTTCATCGATACTTCGCGAAACACGCCACGACCTGCATAAAGTAACGATTTACGGTGTACGTCGGTGGCAAATATTTTAATTCTGGGCGCTCGATTCAGAGCCTCGAAGGCTTCGTGGAACAGAATTGCCAGAGAATAGGCCTCTTCTCCGGTGGCGCAGGCGGAAACCCAAATGCGAATCGTTCGTTCAGAGGGCAGGTGCTGGACTATTTCGGGAACAACGGTTAGTCGCAAATGTTCGAACGCTTCTTCGTCCCGAAAAAATTGAGTGACGCCAATCAACAGGTCTTGATACAGAGAATTCAGCTCCGCCTTGTCGCGACTGAGTCTCTGGAAGTAGCTGTCGATGTTGGGGGTATCTGACATAGCCACTCGCCGACTGATCCGTCGCTGGACGGTGGCCTCTTTATACGCCGAGAAGTCAAGGTCATACTCTCGCCGGAATAGATCGTAGATCGCCTCCTTCCCCTGAAGTCCCAGACTGGAATGCTCCTGCAGGTGAGAAGCCTCAAAACTTTTCTTACTTTCCGCAGGGCATTTCGCGTACCGAACCAGCATCGCACCCATGTCTTGGGGGGCGAGCACCAAATCCACCATCCCCGTTCCCTGAGCGCTCAGTGGCATACCATCGAATTTTGCAGTTTTTTCGCTTTCGCAGATGACCAGCCCGCCTGCATGTGCGATATCCTTGATCCCTCGGGAACCGTCCGATCCACTGCCAGAGAGAATAATGCCTATGGAACGACTGCCATATTCTTGCGCCAGCGATTCAAAAAAACGATCGATGGGCAGCGCTAACCCTCGAATCACATCCTTGTCGATCAAACGCAATTTTCCCTCCGAGACGATTAGCTCCTTCTTCGGAGGCAGCAGGTATACGTGATTGGCTTCAATTTGCATCCCATCCTCGATGCGATGAATTTCCATCTTCGTATCGCGCCCCAGCAACTCGTACATCATGCTCTTGAAATCTGGCGACAGATGTTGAATTACCACAAAGGCCATGCCAGTGTCAGTTGGCAGATTCTTGAAAAGCGTTTCCAGGGACTCCAGCCCGCCAGCGGAGGCTCCGATTCCCACTACATGGGAAGGTGAAGGCATCGCATGGGTGGGCCGTACCTCCACTTGAGCGGGAGGTAGATGTTCAAGTTTGCAATTCGACTTGTCTGCCATGTTCGTTGTCCAAGCCGCGTGGCAGCGAGTTCGGCCATTCTGCAAGGATACAACACATCCGCTACCATAGGCCGCAGATTAATACGGCCTATTCTTGAGCAAGAATACGAATGGCACTCTAGTAAATGAAGACAATGCAATCAAACGATTGCATTGAATTTATCAACGTGAATGCCGTTGATCAAGTTTGTAATATCTTGACTGTCCAAAGGCACATGAGTTAGAGCATTAAGACGCTGGCTCAAGGCATGCTTCTGGAATTGGCGACTTCCACGGACGCCATTACAAACGCGAAATGTCGGCCAATTGTTAGGAAGTTATGAAATCCCGAAAAAGTTTGATAATCCATTGGTCAACAAACCGGCGCTAACTGATTGGTTGCGGTTGGTAGTGTGCCTCAACGCGCTTGACAGCAATGCGCCGAGGCGATTTGCCCTAGCCTTCCTGCTTCAATGGTCCATCACCGGGGTGTATGCTACGACCCTCGGATGCCCGGGAACCTGTGGGGCTATCGACTGAGTGAATTGACGAGTACTGAATTTAGTGAGGAGAAACTAACATGCGTCGTGGCTTTCTAATTGACATGGACGGAGTCATCTACCGTGGTGGGGAAATGATTCCTGGAGCCGATTTGTTTATCAATCGATTGGCCAGGGAACACGTACCGTATATGTTTCTGACCAATAACAGCCAACGTACGCGTCGCGATGTAGCCACCAAATTGACTCGACTGGGAATTCCATCGGACGAGCGGCACGTCTTTACCTGTTCGATGGCCACCGCGCGCTTCCTGGCTCAGCAAAAACCAGGTGGCACCGCATTTGTAATCGGAGAAGGTGGACTGCTGACAGCGCTGCACAAGAATGGCTATTCCGTGGTCGATAATCGGCCAGACTATGTTGTCGTGGGTGAGGGGAGAACCGTGACCTTGGAAATGCTGGAAACCGCCGTGCAGATGATCTTGGATGGTGCCAAATTGATTGCTACCAATCTGGACCCTAACTGCCCAACTAAGAATGGTACTCGGCCAGGTGCCGGAGCGACGGTAGCCTACCTGGAAACAGCCACCGGAACTACAGCCATGAGCATCGGCAAACCCAGTCCTATTATGATGCGCTCAGCACGCAAGGAGCTTGGCCTAGCCACATCGCAGACGATCATGATTGGCGATACGCTTGAGACCGATATCTTGGGAGGAGTGCAGATGGGCTATCGCACGGTCTTGGTTCTCACCGGTTCCACCAGCCCCGCAGATTTACAACGTTCGCCGTACTCACCGGACCTCGTGATTAGCTCAATTGCAGAACTGGCGGATCCCAAAGTTGACCTGCAACGATTGTTGCCGACCGGTGACCGGACTGACGACTCGGTTCACGATATCGACCAATGGATGGCCCTACCGGCAGGCAGTCATTAACACCTACCTCATTCCCGCAAGCCGTCGGCCAGTTCGCGGACGGTTCGTAAGGATTCTTCAATGTGGCGACCGCCGTCGAGTTGCGAATTGAAGATGTGCCGCACAACTCCTTGTCGGTCGATGACATAGGTCACACGACCAGGTAGAAAGCCCAGGGTCTTCGGAACTCGGTATGCCTTGCGTATCGCGCCATCGGCGTCGCTTACCAACGTGAATGGCAGCTTCTGCTGTTCCGCAAAACCACGGTGGCTCTCCGTGCTGTCGCTGCTGACTCCGATCACTTCGGCTCCGGCTGCCACAAAGTCTTCGTATGCATCGCGAAAGGCGCATGCCTGGGCTGTGCATACCGACGTGTTGTCCTTGGGATAAAAGTACAGCACGACAGCTTTTTTCCCAAGGTAGTCTTGTAAGCGGATGACTTGGCCCGATTGGGTGGTGGCTGAAAAATCCGGAGCTGGATCGCCGACTTTGATCGTTGACATGTTCAGTTGATTCACCCCGAAATAGAGCCCTAATAGCAATAATATCACCAAGCCAATCCACACGCCTCTTCGACGCGTTTTTGCTGGCGAATGGGGACGGTCTTGAGCATTTGCGTCCACGGTGTTCAATCAAACTTTCTATGAGATGTAGTTGTTATCGTGATTCTACCAACAACGTCAATATCGCCTGAGCGTACAGGCGATGGCCGAAGTCGTTCGGATGATTCAGTCCGTTGCCAGTCAGATCCAGGTCATGTTTATTGCACAGCAGTGCTGTCCAGACTTCTGTCAGGTCGGCCAGCGCGACACCAGGACCGGTCAGGCTTCGTAGCGCATCTCGGTACAGGGCAAACATCTCTCTGGGCGTATGAATCCACTGAGAGTTCCCTAACATCGGAGCCACCAATATAACCTCCGCATCTGGTAGCCGCGACTGAAACGTCGTCAATAGTTGGCTGGTTTGTTCGGCATACCAGGCAGGATCGCGTCGACCAACGTCATTCATGCCATAGGCGATAATGATCAGATCCGGCTTAGCGGCAATCAACGCTTCGGCGTCCTGGTTGCCGTGAGCTATACTCCATCCGGCGACGGCACGATTGGTGAGAGTTACCGGACAGTTGAATCTGTCCTGCAACTGAGCGGCCACTAGCTGTGGATAACCCATTTGGAACGGCGGTGCAAAGGTAACGAACGATGCATCGAGCCCCGTCGAAATGCTGTCGCCGCTGATGCCAATGTGCAGCGGTTGCCCCGATTTCAGTCTTGCCAGAGTGCGTTTGAGTAGCTCAGGCTGGTAGTGGTTCGCGTCGGTAGCCGAGCGGTTTGAGGCTGGCTGTTCCGCACGTTGGTAGGTAATCTCCAGATTGCGATCATGAAACCAGCGGCCGGGCTGATAGAGCAAATTCTGCTCTGAGTTTCCGGTGCGATGGCGATAGCTGTGCGGTGCATCGCGTGGCGGGAACAACTGATCGGCTGAAATCACATCCAGTGGCGGATTGCCAGAGAACATCAAAGTCCGGCGATCTGCAGCGAGCGACCAGTCGTTGCCTTCTACCATCGCCCTGCCGGAACTTGCGGTAGCCACATGCAGTACCCGTGAAGCTTCGAATGCCAATCGCGCAGTCGCCGGCTGGTCTGCAGCAGCTTGTATCAACACGCTGCTTTCGCGATGCACGACCCCCGAGTTCCAGGCGGGGTGCAGCAAATGCAGCCCGGGCAGGTCGCGCAAGACAACTTCATGGTCCGGACGAGGCGCGTTGATCACAGGCATGATCGCCGCGAACCACATGGCCGCCGCATTTCGCTGGCCTTTACCAGTAAAATGTCGGCGTGAATTGGGGCCGCCGCGATTGTCGCCGGCCAGTACATCGGTATCAGGTCCACGCAAGAATCCCGGCAGCACAAGCAGTCGTTCGACCGCTTGCCGAATGCGACCTTCACCCGCAGGATCGTCGTAGACTGTCGGATGCAGCGTGGATTTGGCCAGCAGCCACGGTGCGCTGTAGCCCCATGTCTGGCTGGCAGCATCGCGAATCGTCACCATGTTCTTCATATAGTCATCGGCCGACACCTGACCGATAACGTCGGATTCGCCCTGCTGCCACAGCACAGCCCGTATGGATTTCATATTGCGTCCGGTTTCAGCCAGCGGCGGAAATAAACTGCCTGCCGGCTGCCACTGCGCCGAAGACGTACCGCAATAGGCCACATTTGCAAGTCCGACCGGAACTTGCAGCGACGATACCAACATATCTCCGAAGAATGGCCAAATGGAACCGCCATCGCTGTTGTCTGCAGCCGGTTGGGGATCATTGGCTATTTGCCAAGCGGCAGTTCGAAAGTTATAGGCAGATACACGCTGGCCAGCGTCGGCAACTTGCAACATATCATCGTTGGTATTGGTGGCATACGATTGACCCGCGATCAGAAACAGTTCACCAACTCCGATTGGTTGAACGCTGTCTTCGGCTACCGTATGGCCATTGTGCAAACAGCGGACATCCAATTGATACCACCCGCCTGCCCCAATTCTAGCGACTGCGGATACTGCCTTTGGATTTTCTGCGGGCCCCTCGGTTGTCGCTGCGCTGATTGTGAACGGAATGTTCTGCCAGTCGCTAGGACGCCCCGACATGCCGGGCTGCAACCGCAGGCGATACTGCAGAGTATCCCATGCAAGCGACGAACCAGAAGAATCGCCAGAAATAACTAAAGCAATTTCCACGTCCGCGTAACCAGTCGCAGCGCCACCCGGATGGTGACTGTGAGCGAACTGCGGCACATAAGCTTTTCGCTGAATCACCTGATGTGGACTGGGTGATACAAAAGCAAGCGATATCCCCCTGCTGGGATGGATTGTAGGGGTGGAGCTGGCCGGCTCGTCAGCCGCCTTCGCTACCGCACTCAATATCCAGCTGGCTATCACGCAATAGGTAACGAACGAAGTTGAACGCATGGTTGTCATTCGCAAATGAGTCATTCAAAATCATGATTGGATTGTACTCGATTTCGCCGTCCGGCAGCGTTGCACTGCGTGCTGTTTGGTATCTTGCTACACTCTTTGGGTATATTTTAGTCGTCCAAACTGGCGGATTTGCGGTCGGCAAATCCGCAGCCGCAACTACATTGTGTAGCGCGTTGTTTTGGAAATACTCGCAAAAAACCGCTGGCTGCAGCTGCGCGATTGTGCGCAACCGATCCACTGGCGATTCGCGACAGGTGCCATTTCATTGTGAGATTCTGAAAATGCCGGACCCGGTAATTATTGATGCTGTTCGCACACCCTTCGGTCGTCTTGGTGGAGTGTATCGAGAGACTCGACCAGATAATCTCCTTGCCAGGACGCTGGCGGGGCTGATTGCGCGCTGCAATGTGCCTGGAGATTGTGTCGAGGACGTGGTTGTTGGCTGCGTGTCACAAGTCGGCGAGCAAGGCGCGAATGTTGCTCGATTGGCGGTGTTACAAGCGGGTTTGCCGATTTCCGTACCGGCGGTGACGCTCAATCGCTGGTGTGGCTCTGGCCAGCAGGCGATACACAGTGCGGCACAGAGCGTGGCAGCGGGCGATGCCAGTTGCTGCATCGCAGCGGGGGTCGAGAGCCTGACTCGCGTTCCGCTGTACAGCGATATCGGTGGCCTGGAGAATCTTAGTCCGACTGCATGCGAAAAATTCAGTTTGGTACATCAAGCTGAAAGCGGCGAGCGCATTGCGACGATGTGGAATATATCGCGTGAGCAGGCTGATGCGTATGGCATGGAGAGCCAGCGACGAGCCGCGCGGGCCGCCAGCGAAAAGCTGCACCGCGAATTGCTGCCATTGACAGGCCTGGATCGCGAAGGCAATCAAGTTCCGCTAACCCGCGATGAAGGCATCCGGGATACCATTGATCCCAATAAAGTTGCCAGCCTGAATCCTGCCTATCGTCCGGTTGGTCAAGGCGTGTTGACCGCTGCCAATTCAAGCCAGTTTGCCGATGGTGCCGCCGCAGCGCTGATTGCTGACCGCCCGTGGGCCGAAGCGCGAGGCTTGCGACCGCGTGCTCGATTCTTGGCTCGCGCTGTAGCGGCCAGTGATCCTGCGCTGGCGCTGATGGCGGTAGTGCCTGCTACCCAGTTGGCACTCAAACGCGCCGGGTTACAGATCAACGATCTAGACTGGATTGAATTCAACGAAGCCTTTTCGACCGTTGTTCTAGCATGGGCTCACGAGACCGGTGCCGATTTAGCCAAGGTGAATCCGTGGGGAGGCGCGATTGCGCATGGCCATCCGCTGGGAGCCACAGGCGTCGGTATATTGGCAAAAATGCTCGGTGGTCTGGAAGCCAGCGGGGGTACGCTAGGTCTGCAAGTAATGACCATCGGACATGGCCAATCCACAGCTACCATCATCGAGCGGCTGTGATACCATGGGGCAGTAACGTCGAGAGCGTTCGCAAATGGGTTTATTGATGGGGCGTAACGCGCTTGCCTCCGATTGCCGTGAAAACCGGGGGCTAGTGCACTCCGGCGGATTACAAGCAATGATGTAGCCTGCGGACCAGCAGGTGGGGACCGAGCGAGAATAGTTGCACACAGCGGATGGTCGATCGAAGGCAGGAGGTTAGCATTCAACTGGTTCCACCTGCTCCGGGCCGCCATGCTTCTGACTTCGAGACCTGACAATGCAAGAGCTGGATAACAGTGATGCTGAACATGACTTCACGCTTTGAACAACCGCAGCTGCAAGGCAGTCGTTGCACTGACTGTTGTGCGATTACCTTTCCTGTTAGCCATGGCTGCATCGTATGTGGCTCAGCTTCACAATTGACCGTGCAACTCTCGCTCAGCGGACGGATCGAAAGTCGAACTCGAGTGGGCGAGCGCATCGTTTGCGAAATACTGTTGGACGATGGTCCGCGAATCATGGGTTGGTTAGCTGCTGATCAGCCAGCCGAGATCGGGGCTGCAGTCAGATTTGGAAGCAGCCAGAGCCAACTAGGGTTTGTGTGCGATGTCTGAAGTGGCGATACTGGGCGTTGGCATGACCCCGTTTACGAAGCAGGCTCAGCGTGGTTATGAATTGCTGGCAGCCGAAGCGGTGTATCAAGCGTTAGCACACGCCAATGTGAGGGCGTCAGACATCCAAGCGTCGTTCTGTGGAGCCGCCTTAGCGCCATCAGGACTGGGCCAGCGCGTGCTAAAAAATCTGGGTCTCACCGGCCGGCCGATTATCAATGTCGAAAATGCCTGCGCGTCAGGATCGAGCGCTGTCGTAGAAGCCTGTGCTTGGCTGAGAGCTGGTTTGTGTGATGTCGCGCTGGCGGTAGGCGTCGAAATACTGTCGAACATTTGTGGCCCGCTGCCAACGCAAGATGCCTGGTACTTCGACACCGGGCTGAATCTGCCTGGTTGGTATGCACTGCAAGCCAGCCGCCACATGCATGAATTCGGATTGACCCGTGAGCAATTGGCGACGGTCGCGGTGAAGAACCGCAAACTCGCTGCCGCAAATCCCAGAGCCTATTTTCAGTCGCCTGTCACTTTAGAAGACGTGCTGGAATCGCGGATGATCGCTGATCCATTGACGCTGCTACAGTGTTGTCCGAAAGCGGATGGAGCGGCTGCGGTAGTCCTGAGCACAACCAGCTATGCAGCTCGATGTCATCATCGCCCGGTTCGAATACGAGGGATGTCGCTGACTTCCGGACAAGCTGTGTTTCGCGATGGTCCCCGTCCTACCAGCGCGGCGCGGCGCGCAGCGCTGATGGCCTTTGAGCAGGCGGGTGTGGGCCCAGAAGATTTGGACATGGTGGAGTGCCACGACGCTTTTACCATCGGCGAGATTCTGTATACGGAAGAACTGGGACTGTGCGAGCCGGGTGGCGGTGGCGATCTAGTTGCCTCGGGTGCTACTTCGCCCGGTGGCAGTTCAGCGTTAGTTAACGGCAGCGGAGGGCTGCTGGCCAAAGGCCACCCGCTAGGCGCAACCGGCATCGCTCAACTGGCGGAACTAGTCTGGCAGCTGCGTGGCGAAGGGGGGGCGAGGCAACATTCACGCGCCCGCTTGGCCGCCGCCCTCACCATGGGTGCTGGCGAATTTGAAATCGACGCCAACGCTTGCACTGTGTTCGTGCTGGAAGGCGCCTGACGGGCTGACCGTTTTCTGAAACGAGGTTATTGTCAGATGGAAATCGACTATGATCCACGCAATCGCGAGGTTATCGCCGATCCATTTCCGGTGTTTCAGCGGCTGCGTGAGCAGGCTCCGGTCTACTTCAGCTCGGTGCTGGGCGGCTGGGTTCTAACCCGCTACGACGATGTCAAACTGGTGATTTCGGATCGACGTTTTTCGGCGGATCGAATGCGACCCTTCTTTGCGCAATTGCCGATGACCAAACAGTGCGCTTATGCGACGCTACGGGATTCGATTTCTGCCTGGGCAGTGTTCCACGATCCTCCAACGCACACCCGCCTCCGTGGGTTGATCAACAGAGCGTTTACAGTCAAGGCTATCGAGCGCCTAGAGCCTCGTATCGACGGAATTGTCGTTGACTTGTTGGATCAAGTCGCCCATCGCGGAGAAATGGATGTGATTGCCGATTTAGCCTACCCTCTGCCGGCCTCGGTGATTTTACACATGCTGGGTTTGCCAAGTGACGACCTGGATCGCATCAAAGTCTGGTCCGATGAGCTAGCTCTGTTTGTCGGTTCGTCGGTGAACACACCGGACAAATATCGGCGAGCTACCGACAGCATCACAGCCATGAATGATTACTTTGGTGCGGCCATCCAGCGGCGACGGCAAGCCCCCGGTGACGATCTGCTGTCGGCGCTGCTGGCGGCACAAGAACAGGAAGAATTGCTGAGTCACGATGAGTTGGTGGCTACGTGTGTCTTGTTGGTGTTTGCCGGGCATGAGACCACGACGAACCTGATCGGAAACGGGATGCTGGCGCTGCTACGTCATCCGGCACAGCTTGAGCGACTAAGAAGTGAGCTCGAATTATTGCCCTTGGCGATCGAAGAGTTGTTGCGGTTCGATGGCCCAGCCGCAGCGGTAGTGCGCATTGCCACCGAGGAGGTGACTCTACATGATCAGACGATTGCTGCCGGTGATCGTGTTTTCGCCATGCTGGGTGCGGCTAATCGAGATCCGCGGCAATTTTCCAACCCTGAAAAGCTGGATATTACGCGCAACGAGAATCGCCATATCGCCTTTGGTCACGGAATTCACTATTGCATCGGAGCACCGCTAGCTCGCCTAGAAGCTAAGCTGGCCATCCGAGCAATTCTCCAGCGCTGCCAGAATCTTAAGCTGCAGGACGCCGCCCTGCATTGGAGCGATTCGTTGGTGCTTCGTGGCGTCCGATCGCTGCCGATTTCCTTCGTTGGCCAATCTTGATCCGGCTTGTAGGTCGTAGCTGAAAGCGGAATGATCGCCCGGGCAAGCCAGGAGCATTGTAGGATTTGTATCCCGGCTTGATCGGCGGCGGCTTCAGCTTGTCGTTAACCTACTACAGTGCTGCTACTTGGGAGCCATACGAATCGCGCCATCCAAGCGGATGGCCTCGCCGTTGAGCATCTGATTTTCGCAGATGTGCTGAACCAGCGCCGCGAATTCGCTGGGATGTCCCAATCTGGGCGGGAACGGAACTTGTTGGCCCAGAGAAGCCTTAGCCTCCTCGGGCAGCGACTGCATCAGCGGCGTATCAAACAGGCCCGGCACGATCGTCATTACGCGAATTCCAAACCGCGCCAGTTCTCGGGCGATCGGCAGCGTCATGGCCACCACACCGCCTTTGGACGCCGAATAGGCGGCTTGACCTATTTGACCATCGTAGGCTGCGACGGACGCAGTATTGACGATCACTCCGCGCTCGCCACCCTCCAGCGGCACAGCGGTCGAAAGTACCTCGGCAGCCAAGCGAATGACATTGAACGTGCCGATCAAATTGACGCCAATAATGCGCTGGAACACATCCAGGCTGTGTGGCCCCTCTTTGCCCACGACGCGAACTGCCGAAGCAATGCCTGCACAATTCACCACGCCACGCAGATCGCCCAGGGTTTCAGTGGCCACTTTGATTGCGACGCGCACGCTCGCTTCGTCGGTCACGTCGGTAGTCACAAATTGCGCCGCTCCCAGTTCTTCGGCCAGCCTGCGTCCAGGCTGCTCCTGGATATCTGCAATCACCACCTTGGCACCGGCCGCAACCAGCCTTCGTGCCGTTGCACCGCCAAGGCCCGAACCGCCACCAGTCACCAGAAACGTACGTCCAGCGATGTCCATAACTCAATTCACTCCAATATCTATAAAGCCACACCAGTCCCAAGCAAACCACTCGACCCGTAGATTCTAGCACCTTGCAGCTTGAGCCGGAAAGCGGGGAGGGAGGTAGTCCGAAAATGTCAGAGATGTATGTAGCCTGGGACAAGCTGGCCGGTGCATTACTATCAAGCTTCGCAACCGATTGTCACTGAGCGCGACGAAAGAGGCGTTCATCAAGTTAGTTTCAGCCCGGTGCCGTGTTTATCAGTCAACCCCAACTTGCGTAGCTCCGGAATCGAACTTTTCGGCCAAATGTCTTTTAAATTGCCATCCGCTTTTCGCCACCCTACAACAACTGCGGTTTGACTGAAATCAATAGGTCAAAGCTGTCGCAGTGCGGTTGGTAACTGTAGAGAATCGGCTACGGCAGCAAATTCGCTGACGTTGCGAGAATTAAAGGTGTTCCAAAATAGGGTTGGACCGTCGATGGCAGTTTGAATCGATAGGAATGCGGCAGCGGCCTTGGCGGTGTAGGTGGATTCGAGTTGTATACCGCTTTTCCCAAAAATTTCGGTTGCCGACCGTGCTTCAGTTGTGGAGGCACCATAGCCCGATCCGAAGTAGTCGTTCAACAAATTTGGCGGCTTGACGGGCGACGAGGGGAATTGCACATGCTTTGTAAGTAGGCCCTGTGTCCTGACCATCAGCCCATAGACGGTCTGGCGAGTACAGACCGGCAATGGCCCAAGGTGCGATGGTGCCACGCGAACACCAATAACTTCAATCGGTAGCCTTGCCAGCGACATGCCAAGCGTTAGCCCGGCTAGAGTGGCTCCCGACCCGACCGGACACACAATAGCCCGTGGCTGGGGAAGTTGCTGGGTTGCGATTTGTTGCCGCAGCTCAAAAGCGGCGTTGATGAACCCCAGCGTTCCAATGGGGCTGGAGCCTCCGGCAAACAGAAAATAGTTTTGACGCGCGGCCCGCGCGGGACTGGTGTAAAAGGCCCAGACGGTGCGAGCCAGTGATCCACAATACTTCAGCTCGGCTCCAAACGCTTGCATCAATCGCAGGTTTTGACGCACAACGTCAGTCAGGGGTTGATCGAACAGGTAGATGCGGCACCTTAGTCCTACCTGTCGACAAACCATGGCCGTGGCAACCCCATGATTGGTCCCTATCGCTCCAAAGGTAACGATGCGACTCTTTCCGCGCGCAACTGCATCCGCGATGATGAACTCCAACTTGCGAATCTTGTTACCTCCGTAGACGGGATGTGTGATATCATCCCGTTTGACCCAATTGTTGCGCCCGATCGGCAAAGGCTGGACGGGTGTGGGCAAACTGGCGATCTGTTGATGCGCCACTTTGCCCATCAGTTCTGGAAACTCATCAAACAGCGGGCGCACGGGGCTGCTCCTCGTCCGCTGAATCCGGTTCACAGTGCAAGCTGTAGCCGATTCGGTCGAGTACTGTTGGGGAGTGTGAGTCGTCGATAGTTAACCCCGAATAGTACAGGCTCATCACCAGCCCCTTAATCGCCAGACTGACCAGCCTCAGCGGAGTGGCGATCCACTCGGAATACTGATCGTGTTGATCCATCATGCTCAGCAGCTTCCGCAATATCCATTTCGGCGTCAGCCACAGTCCAGCCAGTAACCAGCGCACCGCATTCAAGTCGTCCGGATGAATACCATCCAAAACGATGTCCAGATGATGCAGGCAACCTGACTGCGAAAAACTAGGCAGCCGGTCCGTGCCAGGAATGTACAAGTCGCCGAGCCTGGACAGGCTGCTGAGATGAATACGCGACAGGTGTTTGGAGCGGCAGGCGCGATTAGCATTTTGCTGGGTGGAGGGTTCAGCCACAACTGGCCTCCTGACTAGGCAGGCCGCCGGTTGCAGCTCCGAACTCCTCCAGCAGAACTTGGCTGGCCCGATGCGAGTGGGCCATGATCGATAGGGCCGGATTGATTCCAGACGAGAGCGGGAAAATGGAGCCGTCGGCAATGGTCAAGTTCTCCATGCCAAACACCTGAAACCGCTCGTTGACCACCGCCGTTGCAGGACTGGTGCCGATCGCACAACCGCCCATTTGATGCAAACTGAAATTAAAATTAGAGGTGATGAACTCTTGAGCACCGACCGCTTGGTAGATTTCCCGAACAACCTCGACTCCCGATAAGCCTCGCTTCAGGTCCTCGCCTGCGATCGGTTTGACAATCCGCAGCCGGCCTGTGCGGTTAACGCGTATCGTACCGGGCAACGTATCGCGAATGCAGACCTCCATACTGGCCATGTGTCGGTAGCGTTCCATCCACTGTTGATGTTTTAGACCGTGGGCCGGCATCAGCATCGTAATTCCAATGGGTCCTACGAACACATTTTCCAGCTTAAAACCCATGGCTCGAAATCGTGGCTCGTCCGATTTGACAGCCTGCAGAGCACCTTTGTGAGCATCGATGACCTCGTCAAACAAAGCGATGTTCATCCACTGCGGGTGGCTATAAAGTCCTTGTCCCAGTGCAGGCAAGCTCGCGCCAAAACCGCTACGAAGCATCAATTGATTGGTGCCCAAAGTCCCGGCGGCCACCACACAGCGCCGCGCTTGGATGCGCTGCTGACTGCCCCCGCTTCGTCCCCAGATTTCGACGCGATCCCGATGATGTACGATTCGCTCTGCCATGAACCCAGTTAGAACTTCCAGTCCAAGCTGCCGAGCGCTCTTTAAAAAAGTAACCAACATGCTTTGCTTGGAATCTCTGCGGCAGCCCCCCAGGCAAGCCATGCAGTCGTTGCTCTCAGGTCTGCAGTTGGACTGACCGCGCCGCAATGCGCCCCAGCGGTACCCGAGCTTTTCAAAGCCTTGGACGTAGAGTTCCGCATTGCGATTCCACTCCGAGCGAGTCAAGGTGTGGAGAGCCAAATGCGACTCGATCTCCGCATAGTGGCGGCTCATTTCCAGGTCGTTATAGAAATCAATCTCGCTTTTCTGCCGCCACTCGTCCCAAACCGGCGTATCAAAGCGGTCCATCAAGGCTTGATTGACAACGGTTCCACCCCCCAGAACTTTGCCGCGTAAAAACAGCAGGTTCGCGCTGGTGGTAGCGTCCATGCTGCCGTTCCAGTAGAGATTGGAATTGGAAAGCAGTTCATTGCGCGGAAAGGTCCGCCAACTGAATTCTCCGCCGGCTTCCAGCATCAATACGCGCGCGCCGGCTTGGGTCAGATAGTTGGCAATCACGCTTCCAGACGCGCCTGAACCAACGATCACAACATCATAAAATACCGACACGTGCATAACCAATCAGTGGGCGACTATGAACAACGCAAACCCGGCAGGGCTAGTCCAGGCAGGAACGCAGCGGTCGCGTCCAGCGGGATGCCCATTCTAGCACGCAGTGGAAGTAGATCGTGCCGATTCAGGCAATTCACGTCTCGGCTTGCACGCAGAATCAAGTTGATCCACAGATTCTAAGCTTGGCTCTAATTAGAAGGCCCTGCTCAATCAGCGCGGGCGTTACCGGATCGCTGAGGCACACACCAGCTACTTGCCAAACGAACGCTCCGGCCGGTGATTCTTGTTGGTGCGCTCGCTATTTTGTCGCAACCTGCAGCAGACCGCTCTTGACCATCTGCCTAGTCTAGTGTACTATTCATGTGTAACACCTGGTTTCTTAAGGTTTCGAACATGTTTTTCGCAATTGATCCCACCAGCGGCGTCGCCATCTACGAGCAGATTGTTCGTCAGATCAAGTTTGCAATCGCCGAGGGAACGCTTCGGCCGGGGCAGATGTTGCCCAGTGTGCGAACGCTGAGCCAACAATTGGCAATCAACCCCAATACGATCAACCGAGCTTTCCAGCAGTTGCAAGCCGATGGCGTGCTTGAGTCACTGCGCGGCATCGGACTGGCGGTACGAGCCACGGCGGTCGAATCGTGTCGCCAGGCGCGACGCCAGTTGGTGACGCTGCGGTTGCAGCAAGTTCTGGTCGAGGCGCTGCACTCGGGATTAACCGCCGACGAAATTGGGCGACTGGTCAAGCAGCAACTCAGCGCCCTCGCCGGTTCGGTCACAACTGTCTCAGCAGTCGCACCGTCGACAACAACCCCCATGCAGCCAACGCCATAAAACAATTCGATAAATCACCACGCTCTGACGAGCGTAGCTGCGAGGATGAATGCAGCCGTAGAACAATACTTTGATCAGACTTTCACAGGAGATGCTTCGATGGCAAGTTCTGGAACAAACTTGGCTAGTCTGCCGCCAGCCGAGAACGCTTCGGCAAAGGCCGCGATGACTCAGGCGGTACCGGTTATCACGCTGCAACAGTTGACAGTCCAGTTTCCCGGTTGCACGGCACTGGCGGGGGTCGATTTGCAAATTCGACCTGGAACGGTGTTTGCGCTGCTGGGCGAAAACGGTGCGGGCAAAACAACGTTGATTCGTGTTCTCACCGGCTTTCAAATGCCCAGCACCGGCGGCTGTCAGGTTTTAGGGCTCGACCCGACCCACCAGGCGCAGGAAATCCGTCGCCGCGTGGGCTACGTTTCCGATGCTCCCGCTTTGTATGAATGGATGGTGGTGGCTGAGATCGGCTGGTTCGCTTCCGCCTTTTACCCGGAAGGATTCTTCGAGCGTTATCGAGCGGCCATTGCGCACTACGAGGTTCCCGCAGATCGCAAGATCAAGTATCTCAGCAAGGGCCAGCGAGCCAAAGTAGCACTCGCCCTAGCGCTGGCGCATGATCCAGAACTGTTGATTTTGGACGAGCCGACATCGGGGTTGGACCCGCTAGTGCGCCGCGAGTTCTTGGAGAGCATGCTCGATCGTGTGGCGGTCGGCAAGACGGTGTTGCTTTCGAGCCATCAGATCGCCGAAGTCGAGCGCGTGGCCGACACCGTCGCCATCCTGCATCGCGGCCGGTTTCGAGCGATGGGTGAATTGAATCACCTGCGCGAGTCGGTTCACGAGGTGTTGGTCAGCTTGGACGATCCGCTGATAAGCTTGCCGCTAATCAGCGATCCAGCGATCGTACTGGGCGACACGTTAGTCGGCCGGCAGCGACGATTGATAGTCCAGAACTATTCCGAGTCGGTCGGCGAACTGTTGCGCGGTGGTACAGGCGTTGTGTCCGTGCATTCGCGCGGCGCGACGCTGGAAGAGCTATTCGCAGCCTGCATTCGCGGCAATGGCCAGATCGAAGCGATGAGGTCAGGGTTGGCCGGCCAGTGTGCAGCCAGCGATGTAGCCTAAGGCTCCCAGTGACACGCAGCTTTATAGTAATCGATGGTGGGCTTTGTAGGGTGGAACCAAGCGGGGGTGATGCAAATGGAATTCTATTCCCAAGATTTGCAGAGTGCAGTCCAGTGCAACTAGAGGTGGATGACCTGGCCCCGCGCCGGCCCACCACTGGCGTGCTCGGTCGCGTATTTCAGTATTAGGTATCTGCATAGGACAGCAAAGATGAATGTGTCTATAGCCGTTAAGCGATTGTGGTGGAAAGAGTTCAGCCAGTTGCGGCCATTGGCCATGATGCTGATCGTCATGGCGGCGATTTCTTTCTTATTGGTCACAGTCGGCAGCCTGATGGTAAGAGGTCAAAGTTATCAAACGATGGCCGAGATGGCCGAGTACCTGTTGCTGATCTCACCGAGCATTTTTGCACTGGGAGTCGGAGGCTTCTTGGTCGGTAACGAGAAGGAGACTCATACGCTCAGTTGGCTTCAAAGTCTGCCCATAGCGCCGCGCGACGTCATCATGACGAAACTTCTGTGTGGTCTGGCCGGATTGGGGGCCGCCTGGATCGTCTTCGGTGGATTGTACTTGCTACATCGGTCGATGACTGGGTTGGCTGAGACGATCTACGGTAGCGATTTGTTGGTCTGGGGCAGTACCTCTGTCTATCTGCTGGTGCTGGGCATGGGATTATCGTGGGCCATTCGCTCGCCGCTGGTCAGCCTGCTGGCTGTCGTGCCGCTGTGCTTTGTGCCGACCGTTCTGGCCGTGCTTCCTGTCACCGGCTACCAATTCACGGATCGAGCTTCACTGACAATTGCAGTATGGACATTGTTGGCCACCTTGGTTTCCTTGTACGTTACGGTTGTGGCTGGGCACCGCGCGCTCTCTCCAGCATCTACTGGCAGACGATGGCGCGTCGCTGAATTGGGGTTGGCGCGTCCTCAAGCTTGTGCCTGGAGTCGTTATACGGCTGTCGAACAACCCTGGACGGCATTGATTTGGCAAACCACCCACCAAAATTGGTTGTGGCTGACTGGCTGCAGCGTGCTGATGCTGGTCGCCTGGAGCGTGCATATCGTATGCGAGCTGGACCGGGCATTCGGTTCGCACCCAAGTGGTATGGCACTGTATCTACCACCCGTGACGCTACTCTTTTGGATTTGCGCAGCAAGCTGGCTTTCCGCCGTGCCGTTTGTAAGTGACACTCGGTATCAGCGGATTCGATTCATGGCCGATCGAGGTGTCTCGCCAACGTTGATCTGGCTGACGCGCCATCTCCTGCCGACGAGTTTCTTGACAGCCAGTGCCATCGCTGCGGCGATGATCTCTTATGCGATGGCTTCCAGCATGGTGTGCTTATTCCTGTGGGACCCGAAATTGGGAGGCCAGCCACCGAGCGTTCAGTTTCCGATCGAAGCCATGTTAGTGGCGTTTATGGTCGGTGCCATGGTTTACGTATGCGTGCAATGGTTCGGCCAAATCGCCTTCACTCCATTGCTGACGTCGATCGCGAGTCCATTGGTTGGCGTGGTCGGCCTCATGTGGTTTGCGTTCGCATACCTGGGTCTATCGACTCCAATCTGGCTGCTCGGATTGATGGCGATTGTGCCCTTGGTCACCACTTGGTGGAACGCCGGTGATTGGATAGATCGGCGATTTGGAAAGCGTTTCTGGACGGCGAACGCGCTTGGGTTGATGACGATACTGATGGTTCCCTGCTTAGCATACACCATATCGGTGGTCACACAGCCTGGAATGTCGCCAAAGATTGAATCCGAGCTAGAGCAAGCCGCTGAGGCTCTAACTTTTCCGCCACCTACGCCGATGATGGTTGCACTGATTTTGGACAAGAAAGAGGGGCCGGCGACTAAGTCCAGTCCGGATACTGCTACTCCAGCAGACGATTCGCCACGTCTGTCGAGCGACGAGTCTCGACAGCGTAACCTTGGCTACTTCAAGCTGCTGCTTAAAGAATCCGATCAACCCTGCATTCTTAATTACGGAGTCTATAACTACCTGACCTCACTGGCCTTGCTTTGCCGCAGTAACGCGGCTGCCTCCGAGCAACCACAGTCCGTCGCCCGAGAGCAATATCGCGAGTCGATTGATGTTTTGATGACGATTGCGTCGAGAGTCCGCCAAAACAGCATGCTCAATTCGCAGGACATGGCTGACAGCGTTGAAATTTTTCTATTACATGAGGCACTGTTGCCGGAGGCCAAGCAGCAGATGGGATACGAACTGTATAGCCGGTTAGTCAGACAATTGGGGGACCGCGACAGTCGCCGGTCGGCCAGACGTCGAGCGGTAGCGTGTAGTTGGCTGGTGTACAAGAAAAGCTGGTACCATCCAATTGGAGATCGAATGCATGAGCTTGAATCTATTGATAATATCGCCAGTTACCGTACCTCTCGGCAGAATTTTGGTCCCATGCTGGCAGAGTTATGGACCATTTGTTCGGATGATAGCGGCACGGGAACTGTGGAGAGTCTTCAGCGCTTACGGCGTTTGCAGGGCTATGATCAGCCATTGGTGGTTACGCGCTCGCTACGAGTCGAGGATGCTCGGCAGTTTAGGTTCCTAGCCGGCGCTGCAGGCGGCGGTATTGCCATTCAGTGGAATGCGGGTTGGGAGAGCCAAGCTACAAAGTTACTACGTCAATTGAAGACTACCGACAACCAATAGGTGAACTCGATGCCAAATCAACTGACCAACACGACGGGCGGATCGTGGCTCAATGCTGGCTTATCGCTAGTGGCTGGCGCACACAGGCTGGCCCAGGAGTTGCCACGCCGAGAGTGGCATAGGTCGCGCTGGGCTTGGAGTGCCATCGCTTGTGTGTTGTTGATTGCGAGCACGCTATGCGTTTGCGTTGCAGGCGGTTGGTACCGTGATTGGCAGGTGCGTTCTGAATTACAAAGCCTTGCTGATGCAGGCCAGCCGACCGATCTGGTAACATTGCATACTTGGTATGAGCAGCGAGCACATCGCGAAGGAACGGATGCCTGGGCGGTGGCGTTGCAGATGAGTGAAGGCTGTGCGATCGGCATCGACAAACGCGAGCGTGTGCCTTTCCTGGGCGAAGCTGAGTTGCCGAGCCTCCTGCAATCCGATGCCAATTGGGAACACGAGGCGGAAACGGTGGAGTTCCTAAACGACATCCAACCACTCTTGAAACAAGTAGAGCTTGCCGCACAATTTCCGGCTCCTGTTTGGCAGCCGATTGGGATCAGTTCAGACTCTCTCGGTTACGAAACCGCTAGCGCTGCGCGTTCCATAATGCGTGTTGTGCAGTTGGAGCTGTCGTACGCGCTGCACAAGCGTGATGCAATTAGAGCCGAACGTGCACTGCATCTGCTGAAGGCGACCAGCGATGCGTTTGACTGGAATAGTCTTGTGGTGCACGAGTTGATTCATATCGCGATACGACGTTCACAATTGGACGCAGTCGCTCGTAGTTTGGCCTACGACATTTGGTCTGATCAACAGTTGGCGGAAATCAAGCTGCAGGTGGAGACGACCACGGGCTCGATGGAGCGTTTGCGGAACGCAGTTGTTGGAGAACGCGCGTACAGTCTTCACAAGATTCAGGCGCTAGACAGGTTTAACCAACGCGGTAGTCACCTGTTGTCGCGACTATTCGGCGGTGAACTGTCGATGTTGCATGCCTATCGGAGTTACCTGGAGGTGGCTGACTGGAATTTGAGACCGTCGCACTTTAACGAAATAACCCTGCGAGAGCACAACGCCAGGGCACTCTCAGTGGCGCGAATGTCTGCTGTACCCTTTCATGTGGCCATGGACGTCCAGCCCATAGAAATGGCCACGCTGGCTCGGTCGCTGCTCGAAGAGGATGTGCAACGGCAGATTGTACAGTGTGCTTTTCACATCAAGCTGTATCAGCGACAGCACCAGCGCTGGCCCACAACGCCGAATGAAGTGTGGTCGCTGACTCAGTTTGCGAACAAGCTTGATGAGTTGCCCGACTGGAAATTTCTTTCGCTACAGCCACTGACAGACGAAAGTGGCGTGGAGTTGAAGTTTGTAGGTGCAGATGGGCGAACAACATGGGGTAGCCCATTCAAATCCGTAATTGTGCGGTAGTGGTAGCCACCGTCGCCAGACGCAACTACATCGACTAGAATCGACAACACTCTGTTGCTCGATTCCTCGAATGTCGGTGTTGTTGATGGTCCACGCTGAAAATCGGTGGCGATTCATGTCTGAGCGGCCTATTGCTGGCTGCCAATTCGTTGTTTGCATCGTGGTTGGCGTATTGGCTAGTTGGTTGCGAAGCACGGCACTAGCCCAGGATGGAAATCAAGCCGCCGGTGATGGCACAACGAACATTTCAGCCTTTGAGCGTCCGTTTGATGTTCCGGCGATGACGCAATTGGCCGACGGCTTGCCGCCTTTCAGCTATCGTGATGTCGGTGGTCAAATTCCTAACTATTTGCCTTCGTCGCAGTGGGGTACGCAAGGAGAGCCGCTGTCGAAGATGCAGGAGCCTCTGTCGCCTGACCAGGCAATCAAACATTTGGTGACTCCACAAGGCTTTCGGGTGGAGCTGTTTGCTGCCGAGCCCGATCTGCAGGGCAAGCCGATCTGCATGGCCTGGGACGAGCGCGGGCGCTTGTGGGTTGCAGAGACGTACGACTATCCCAACGAATTGCAGCCGCCCGGTCTAGGCCGTGATCGTATTCGGATTTGCACCGATACCGATGGCGACGGCCGAGCGGACCGCTTTACAGTTTTCGCTGAAGGTCTGAGCATTCCCACCAGCATTGCGTTCTCGCGTGGTGGTGTCATCGTGCAAAACGGTACTGAAACGCTACTGCTGAAAGACACCAATGGCGACGATGTTGCCGACCTACGCCAGACGTTGATTACCGGCTGGGCTCTAGGCGATACGCATGGTGGAGTGAGCAATTTTCGATACGGCTTAGACAACCACTTATGGGCCATGCAGGGTTACAACGCTTCACAACCGGTCGCGCTGGGACAGCCACAGCAGTCGTTTCGGATGGGATTCTTCCGCATGCGTACCGATGGTAGTCAAGTCGAATTTATCCGCTCAACCAACAATAACACCTGGGGGTTAGGGATCAGCGAGCAGGGGTTCATCTTCGGTTCGACCGCCAACGGCTGCCCCAGCGTGTTCATGCCAATTCCCAATCGCTATTACGAACGTGTGCGGGGCTGGGCGCCGGAGCTGACCTTGTCTTCCATCGCCGATTCGAATCGTTTTTTGCCAATCACTGACAAAGTACGACAGGTTGATCACTTTGGTGGCTACACGGCTGCGGCAGGTCACGCGCTGTATACCGCCCGGCAGTATCCACAGCAATATTGGAACCGTGTGGCCTTTGTCGCCGAACCGACCGGGCACTTGGTTGCCGCTTTTGTGTTATCGCATGATGGTAGTGGATTCAAATCGACCAATCCATTTAATCTGTTAGCTAGCGATGACGAGTGGTCATCTCCCATCATGGCCGAAGTTGGCCCCGACGGCAACGTTTGGGTGTTGGATTGGTACAACTATATTGTGCAGCACAATCCAACCCCCAAAGGCTTCCAAACCGGCAAGGGAAACGCCTACGAAAGTCAACTGCGCGACAAACGTCATGGTCGTATCTACCGAATTGTGCATGAAGCTGCCCAGCCATTACCGCCTGTGGATCTCGCACTCAGTACCGCCAATGAATTAGTGGCAGCGCTGCGGCATTCGGTAATGCTCGTGCGCCTGCATGCTCAGCGGCTGTTGGTCGAGCGCGGTAAGGCGGATGTAGTCGATCAGCTTGTTGGGCTACTGAACAACCAGTCCGTGGACGCCATCGGGCTCAATGTGGGGGCTATTCACGCGTTGTGGGTGCTACATGGTTTAGGGCAGATTCAGGATTCTCAACCGGCGGTCATCACCGCTGTGCATAAAGCGCTGGAGCATCCTTCGCCGGCAGTTGTTGGCAATGCAGTTCAGGTACTGCCGCACAGCCAAGTCTCGGTGTCGGCGCTGCTGGCAGTTGGATTGCACGTGGCCCCCAATCTTAACGTTCGATTGTCGGCGCTGCTGGCGCTAGCTGACTTGCCGGCCGGCGATTCAGCGGCACGGGCGATCATGGAAGCACTGTCACAACCGGATGCACTGACTGATCGACTACTCATCGAAGCCGCAATCAGTGCTGCCGCAAATTCAAGCACTCAGTTCTTGACAGCCGTCACTTCAGTAGATGACGTTTCGCCCGCCTTGATCCAGGTTGCTCGAAAGGTGGCCACTCATGAAGCTCGCGGTGAAGAAACCGAATATTTGTCCGGTTTGTTAAAATCGCTGGCACAGGCTCCGCCAGACATCGTCCACGCGATCTTTGAAGGGATGGCGGATGGTTGGCCTGAGAGCAAGCAATTCAGCTTGTCTGCCCAGCAGGAGCAAGACCTGTTGAGATTGCTGGAGCGATCTCCTACCGCCAGTCGCTTGGTCATTTTGCGGTTGGCGCGAGCCTGGGGCAGCCAGTGGCTGGCTGACTACAGTCAGCAGACAGCCGCCGAACTGCTGGGGACTCTGCTAAACGAGCAGCAGGGTGACCAAAGCCGGATCGAGGCGGCAGGTCAAGTCCTCCAGCTTGTACCGGACAGTGGCCATGCAGTGGGACAAATTTTGGATGCGATCGGTCCGCGCAATACACCGGAATTGTCCAGCGGATTGATCGCTGCCTTGCGAAACAGCAGCGCCGCCGATTTGGGCCAGCAGCTTGTCAGGCGATTGCCCAGGTTGCCCCCATCGGCCAAGCGTGAAGCGATCGGCTTGATGATGTCCCGGCCTGCGCTGACCGCTATGCTATTAGAGAGCATTGGACAGGGGCAATTGGCGCTCATGGAATTGGCTCTCGACCAGCGGCAAGCGCTGGCTGTGCATCCCGATGCACTAGTGCGTGCACAGGCTAAGCGCCTGCTGTCATCCGACGGAGCGCTACCCAATCTTGATCGGCAGCAAGTGTTGGAGGAGTTGGCATACGTCGCACAACAAAAAGGTGATCCGATCCATGGCCAAGTGATCTTCAAGCAACATTGTTCCAAATGCCATCAACACGGTGGACAGGGAGTAGCCGTTGGTCCCGATTTGTCCGGCATGGCCGTGCATCCCAAAGAAGAGTTGCTGATGCACATATTGGACCCCAGCCGTAGCGTTGAAGGCAACTTCAGAGCATACACGCTGCTGACCACAGACGGCCGCGTGCTGACCGGTATGTTGGCCGCTGAAACGCGTACCACGCTTGAACTGTACGACGCTGAGGGCAAGAGAAATGTGGTGTTGCGTGAGGACATCGAGCAACTGATAGCTTCGCCCAAATCGCTGATGCCAGACGGTTTTGAGAAGTCATTGCGTCCCGACGAGCTGCGCGATTTATTAGAGTTTTTGACACAGCGTGGTCGGTTCATTCCATTGGACATTAGCAAAGTAGCAACCGTAGCCAGCGATCGCGGCATGTTCCTCCACAGCGATGGTCCAGAGCGAATGTTGTTCGACGATTGGTCGCCGAAAACATTTCACGGCGTGCCATTCAATTTAGTAGTGCCCAGGGATGGCCAAGTACTCAATGCAATATTGTTGCACAGTAAGGCTGGTTCCATGGTGCGGCGCATGCCTCGCAACGTGTCGATTCCATGCAGTGGATCGGTCAAGGCGATTCACATGTTGGGCGGCGTTGCCGGATGGGCGCATCCTCTTGGTAAATTTGAAGAAGTAGCGATGGTTGTGCGACTAACCTACGCCGACGGTCAGGTGGAAGAGCACCCCCTATTAAACGGTATTCATATTGCGGATTACGTTCGTCGGGTAGATGTTCCTGGGTCTGAATTTGCGTTTGATTTGTCGGGTCGGCAGTTGCGCTATCTAGCCATTCAACCAGCGCGGCCAGAGTCGGTGGTGAAAATCGACTTGGTCACAGGCAGCGGTAGTTTGGCACCACTGGTCATGGCCATTACCGTAGAAACTGGTGCAGGACCGCCGTAAGGTGAGCGAACACTCGGAATGTACCCGCAACTATCGTCGCCAGACGGTGGCCCTCAGGTCGCCTATCCTCTGCGCGACAGAGGTTACCGGCGGTGCGTTCGCTAACAATTGCGTATTGGTTGCTACAAGGCTTGATATTTTCGGCAGCATGGTGAATGATATCGCCATTGCATCGAGGAGAAGTAGGAGAACGCTATTTATGAAATTCGCCGCCAATGTTCTTAACCGAAAAGGTCTGTGCTGCCTGGCTACCCTTGCCTGGTGCGTGAGTTGCTTGAGCACTATGACATCGCGGGCGGCTGAAGCCGACGCTGTCTCGTTGCCTGGTCTGTCTGCGCCGGTGCAGGTTTACCTGGACCAATATGCGATACCGCATGTTTATGCTGGCAGCTGGACCGATGCGGCGCGAGTGATGGGGTATCTGCACGCCAGCGGGCGGCTGTGGCAAATGGATATGCTGCGCCGACAAGCCTCGGGTAATCTAGCTGAAATAATGGGGCCTGACGGATTGCCAGCCGATACTCTGATGCGGCAACTTGGAATTCGACGAGATTGCGAAGCGCTCTGGAAGTCAAATGATATTCCTGATGCGATGCGAGCCGAGCTTGAAGCGTACGCGGCCGGCGTGAATCACCGAATTGCCGAATTAGGAAAAGACGGGTTGCCGATGGCGTTTCAGGCGATGGGGTATGCACCCGCGCCGTGGTCGCCGGTCGATTCGCTGGTGTTCAGCAAGTATATGGGCTGGGACCAGTCGGGGACTATGGACGATCTATGGTTTGGCAGTGTCGTTGAAAAAATGGGAGCCACCGCGCTGGAGCAACTTTGGCCGCTGGATCGTCCCTACGAGCAATCGACGATCAGTGTGCAATCCAGCCGCGCCACGTCGCTTGGGTCGGCCGCGTTTCTCAATCCAGCCAGCTCATCAAGCACCAGGGCAGGTGATTCGCATAATATCGGGTATCAACCCCCGTCGGAGAACGAGGTTGGAGGTGAGGGGCTCTCGCAAACCTACCTCAATCTCTTTGATCGCCTGAATAACATTGGCTGGTTTGGTCGCGGCAGCAGTTTTGGTAGCAACAACTGGGCCGTGGACGGATCGAAGACCCAGTCTGGGAAGCCAATGGTGTGCAGCGATCCGCACTTGGGATTTAGCATTCCCAGTATTTGGTATACGGCGCATATCAATGTTGGCGATCAGAACGTGGCTGGCGTGACGTTCCCCGGTTCGCACACTGTTGTTATTGGCCATAACGACCATATCGCCTGGGGGTTGACCAACATGCAGGCCGATGCGGTTGACTACTACATTGAAACTGTCGATCCGCAGAATCCCCGTCGCTACCTGCATCGTGGCCAATGGAAAGAGATGACGCGCATCGTCGAGAGTATTCCAGTGCGTGGCTCTGAGTCGCACGAACTGGTGATCGACAGCACGGTGCATGGGCCAGTGGTCCATCAGCAGCCAGCGACTATTTCGCTGTGTTGGACCGGATTGGGGCCAACGACCGATCCCGTTGCGTTTTGGGAGTTGTCGCGGGCTCGTGATCTAAACGGGTATTTGTCGGCATTGGATAAACTGCAGGTACCTGCGATGAACATTGTGTACGGCGATGTGTATGGCAATATCGCTATGCACTGCTGCGGACGTCTGCCGCTGCGGACGCGCGGACAAGGCCGTACTCCCATGGATGGCTCAACTGGACTGAATGATTGGAACGGCTGGATTGCTCGCGATCAACTGCCGTTGTCAATCAATCCGCCGGAGCATTTTGTAGCGTCGGCCAATGGTCGCCCCCATCCGTTGGGATATCCGCATTACTTGGGATGGATGTGGGACCCCAGCTACCGTACGCGGCGCATTAAGAACGTGTTGACCGAGGCCAAATCGCTCACCATCGAAACGATGAAGCCGATCCAATACGATCACTTCGACGGTGCCGCCAGCCAGTTTTTGCCGGCCATGTTGCCGGCTCTGAAAGATCGGTTAGATGCCAAGGCCAATCCGCAGTTGCTCGCGGCGGCAGCCGCTGCGCTCCGCGACTGGGATTACATGGCAGGGACCGATGCGATTGGTCCGACTATCTGGTTGCACTGGCTGGAAAAATATCGTGACAATGTTTGGCAGGATGAGTGGCCGGAATTGGGTATCGAGCCCCAAGGGGGATCGTGGGGGTTTTGCGGCGACAATCGCCGCGAGCCGATGTTGGAGGTGCTGGAGTACCTGACGCGTGAAATGCCCGAATCCGTTTGGTTTGATGATCGTCGAACTGCTGAGCGCGAGAATCGCGACATCATTCTGCGGCGCAGTTTTGTGGAGGCCGTAGAATCCTTGGCTGCCAGGTTCGGTACGGATCTCAACCAGTGGCAGTGGCAAAACATCAATGTGCTGAAAATAGAATCGCTGTCTGGAGTTGCTGATTTAAATGTTGATGGTGGGCCGGTGGTCGGCACCTCATTTACGCTTAACCCCGGCGGCAATGTTGGACACGTGGGCGGCGGTGCTTCCTGGCGAATGATCGTGGACTTCGGCAAAGTGAGCAGCAGTGTGGGCGTCTATCCGGGTGGCCAGAGTGAAGACCCGGCAAGTGCCCATTATGCTGATCAAGTCCCGTTGTGGGCCACCGGCCAGTACACGCCTCTCAACATGCACACGCGCCCCGCCGATTTGCCGGTTGCGGCTAAGACCAAAGTGATCTCATTTAAGTAAAGACCAGCATAAGCTCTATGAAAGACACGGCTTCTCTGCTGGAACATTTGGACGTCAAGCCGATCGGGCAGTGGCTGTTCGAGGGCGGCTCCCTAGACATTGGCAGTCCTAACGTCTATGGCGGGCAGGTTTTGGCACAGTCCCTGAACGCTGCTTACAAGACAGTCGATGCGGCCCGACTGGCACACTCGATTCACGCCTACTTTTTTCTGCGTGGAAACTTTCAGTTGCCGGTGACCTATCAGGTCGAAGCCATTCGCGACGGCCGCAGCTTCACAACTCGCGATGTCAAAGCGCTGCAAAACGACAAGGTCATTTTTCAGAGCATCATCTCATTTCAGGTCAAAGAGCCTCTGAGCTTTGAGCATCAGATCCGCAAGCCGTTTTTGTGGAGAACTCCTCGCTGGCTCCCCAGCAACTTGGACTACTATCAAATCTTCAAACGTTTTTTTCCACCCAAGTTGAAGGAATGGCTGTCCTATGATCGGCCCATAGAGTTCAAGCCAGTTGAGGTCGAGCGCTATTTATTTCCCAAGCACCGTTATAAGCCGCGACGGCACATCTGGTTTCGATTTTTGCAGACGATTCCCGTCACTCAGCCCCAAGCCCAGCAGATGTTGCTGTATGCTTCTGACTACAATTTGTTATTCACCTCACTGGATCCACATTCCAACGCTACGATGGGCAATGTGCAAGCAGCCAGTATTGACCACGCCATGTGGTTTCATCGCGACATCGATATTTCTGATTGGATGCTGTACCAACTAGATAGCCCCAGTTCCAGCAATGCTCGCGGATTCACTCGCGGCAACATCTTTTCGCGCCGCGGAGTGCTGGTCGCCTCTGCCGTTCAAGAAGGTCTTATTCGACCAATCAAGAAGCAACCCAAAGTGACAGATTAACGATCAATGGCTCCACGACCCTGCGTTGGCTGTGAACAATTCCCCTTGCCCGGATTCAGTTAAAGCCTGACGATTGATGTCCAGCACCAAGGCCATGTCGTCCCATTCCAAAATTATTGACCAGCTAATGGTCGACCGGGTCGGTTCGAAATCAGATTGCTGAGTGTCAGTGCGGCTGGAAGCTTGAATGTAACCTACAGTGCACGCACTGGCTATGAAATAACTCGGTGAAGCCTTAGCCAATCACATTGGCCAACCGCTGCGGGAGATTTAGGTTTGAGTATGAGAATCGGGTCACTTTTCGGGCGCAGCACAGATCGAGTTCTGAGTAGTGGGCTGCTCCTGATGGTGGTCCTGTTCACTCTGAACGGCGTGTGGAAAGCCTTGCGAGACGGTAGCAATCGGATTGAAGATTGGCTGCCGCGCGGCTTTCAGGAGTCGCTGGAACTGGAGTGGTTTCGATCGCAATTCGGAGGTGACTCATTCCTGATGATTAGCTGGCAAGGTTGTGAGATTGCACCGAATGCAAACGCCGAATCGACCACTAGCCGATTTGCAGATCTACTCCGCAAGAGCGGTGTCGAAGCGGGGCAACCGGCCTTTTTTTCACAGGTGTTTACAGGCGATGACGCTCTGCGAATGCTGGCGAAACAGGCTGTCGGAATTGACCGTCAGGAGGCCATCAAGCGGTTAGGCGGTTGGATGATTGGACGCGATGGCAAATCTTCGTGTATTGTGACCGTGTTGTCTGACGCGGGACTACAACATGACCGAGCTGCGATAGAAGCCGTTTATGAGGCGGCCGCACAGACCGGTGACGCAGCGCTACTGTCTACTGAAAACCTGCATGTTGCCGGCCCGGCCATTGAAGCCCTGGAGATCGAAAGGTCAAGTCATCGATTCTTGTTACCCTTAAATTTGGCATGCTACGCGGTGTGTGCAATTCTGATGCTGTTCACCTTTCGCAGTCGGGCCGTGACTTGTTTGGTGTTAGCCAATGCGATCGCTAGTCAATTATTGTTGTTGGCCGTCGTGGGCTACTCGCCATGGTGCAGGTTGGATTCGATCATGCTCATTGCACCGTCACTGATTTTCGTGCTCAGCGTATCGGCTGCCGTGCACTTGGTGAACTACTATCGCGATGCGGTGCTAGCTGTCGGTCTGGAGCGCGCCGCCTGGGAAGCAACCCGCTCTGCGGCCGCCCCTACTCTATTCGCTTCGCTTACGACCGCTGTAGGCTTGCTTTCACTGACGGTCAGTATGCTCGTTCCCATCCGAAATTTTGGAATCTATTCTGCTGTTGGCGTGCTGCTTAGTCTAGGATTATCGGCCACTCTACCTTGGCAGCTCAGAGCACTCGTCCCGGCGGGCTGGGCGAGTCAACCTAGCAGCCAAGGCTGGTGGATGCCCCGCAGTGACAAGGTAGTGCAAGGAGTCGTTCGATACCGTTGGCTCATTCTGTCTGTGGGATGGATCGTGTTCATGATGGGTTCGTGGGGAGTCACCCAACTGCAAGCGATGATCCGCATTCATGATTTCTTTCTTCCGAAATCCAAGTTGGTCGAAGACTATGCGTGGCTACAGCAAACCATTGGACCGTTGGCGCCCATTGAGATCGTAGCCAAGATACCGCAAGTTGCGTCGCCCACGCTACTGGATCAGTTACGAGCGGTAGAAAGAATTCAGCAGACGGTGGCTGCGGATACCAGCATCCACGCCACAGCCTCGGCCGTCAATTTTGCACCGCCGCTGCAGTCATTCAAAAGGACCAGCTTACGCGGCGTCGCCCACCGCACTTTGCTGAACGAACGCATGGCAGATATCCACCAGGATTTTATCGATGCTGGCTTCCTGAGAATGACCCTCGATCAGTACTTGTGGAGGATCAGCGCCCGCGTATTTTCGTCTGACGAAGTCGATTACGCCAGGCTGATCGGAAATCTTAAGTCAGAACTCGCCACACTGACTCAACTGTTTGCAGAAGATGGCTTGTCGGGTGTTGAGTTCACGATCACCGGAGGTGTTCCGGTAATGCAAAAAGCGCAGGATCAAATGCTTGACGATTTGATCAATAGTTTTTTGTGTTCGACGGTGTTGATTACGTGTTCTATGATCTGCCTGTTCACCGCTTGGGCTGTTGTAGAACCTGGCTTTTGGAGTAGGCCGCTTCGATGTTGGTCAGCCTGCGTTTTGTCTGGACTACTAGCGATGATTCCCAATCTACTGCCGGTCGTCGTGGTCTTTGGGGCGATCGGCATGATGGGAGTCACAGTGGGCGTGGGATCCATGTTGACCGCCACCGTCGCGATGGGCATCGCCGTCGACGACACGTTGCACTTTCTTACCTGGTACCATCGTTCGCGCAGAATGTGCAACAGCCGACAGGATTCGGTGGTGTTCGCCTTGACGCGCTGTGCGCGGGCGATGAGCCAGACCACGGCCATCTTCGTCTTTGGGCTGGCGGTCTTTACACTTAGCCCCTATTTGCCGACGGCGCGTTATGCCGGCATCATGTGTTCGATGCTGTCTATCGCACTGGTTGCCGATTTAATCGTGCTGCCGGCTCTACTATTGAGCCCGGTGGGGCGAGTATTCGACTTGGGACATGAACGCCGTGCAGTTTCAGATACTCAACGGCCCGAGATTTGCCCATAAAACGCTCAATACGCAGGAGATCGGTCTGTAGGATATCGACTGCAATCAGCACGTCGACGGAATCGCTGAAATTTGGGTCAACGCCAAACGCGATGGCCTCCGCTCCCAGTTTCAGATAGTGCTTCAGTAGAACCGGCATGCTCTTGTGTTCGATCTCCTGCAGAATCTCGTCGATATCTGAGATGGATTCCAAGCACTGTAGATGTTCAGCCAGTAGGCCCGGCAGTGGTAAATCTCGGTAGGCATGTATGGCCTGGACGAAGGGAGCCAAATCTTGGCGAAGTAGCTTGCGACGCAAAAAATCAACGATGATCTGCCGCGACAAGTTGCCATAATGGCGGCTGATGCTGGCCGGACCAAACAATGTGCGTACCCGCGGATTGCGCCACACGTATTCACCTATACTCTGCCACAGGCCAAGCAATACCTCTGGGCTGCGTTGATAGCCCAGGCTGACAAACGAACGCCCCATTTCCAATGCTGTCCCAAGTTGCGGCAAAAAATTCGCTCCGAAACGGAACAGTGAGTGAGTGTAGATACCATCCAATCCTTGGTCTTCAACCACTTGATCGGCATGGGCTAAACGGTAGGCACCGGCCACCTCCCGCCGCTCGCGATTCCATGCGAACAGATGCAAGTACGTGGTATCGAAACGGTCTAAATCTACAGCTTGGCCTGTTCCCTCGCCTGCTTCGCGAAACGACTCTTCTCTCAGCCGACCAATCTCGGCCAATGTGTGCGGAATTTCGTCTGCAGAGACACAATAGAAATTAAACGCTCCCTTTGACAATAACACACGGCCTCGATCGATTGCATTAATCTCTTGCGTCAGCAGGCCAACATCACTGCGTGTGACAATCGAAGATCTTACGGAACTCCCCACTTGGTTAGCCTTGAGGTCTGTCTGAGATGGATTTAACAAGTAGGTTCGCAAACGCAAATAATCCGTGGCCCGCTGACGATTCGGAAAGCCATCTAATCGCCGAGGACCAATGGAATTGCCCACAGCAACTGACAGCTCCCATCCCCGTTTTCCCAGTAGTTCACGGGGAAGCAAGGCGGTTCGCAGGCGGGGATGGAGCAATCCCGCACATTGGAACAACTGACTATTCTGACCGTGAAAGTAGATCGGCACCACCGTTGCGCGGTGACTGTGTGCAAAGCGTACTGCCGTGTCACTCCAAGCTGGATCCATTACCCGCCACTGCTTTGGATGTAGGTGCGAAACAGTTCCAGACGGAAACATCGCCAGCAGGCCATCTTGGGAAAGCCACTCGATAGCGGCGCGACAGGCCATCACGTTCTGGGCCCGTGTGTTCACTCCACCAAACGGGTCAGCAGCAATCACTTGCGGCTGCAACTCATCGATCCGCTGGATCAGAAAATTTGCAAAGATCTTGACATCAGGCCGCACTTGCGACAGCAAATCAAATAAGATCAGGCCTTCTGCAGCACCAAAGGGGTGATTTGCGACGATGATCACAGGGCCTGCTGTCGGTATGGTTTCCAGGGAACCCAGAGTCAATCGCCAACTTATCCCAAATTCAGCCAAGACTCTCGAAGCAAATTCGCCAGGAGATTTTCGAGGGTTTTCCAATTGGATGGCATCATAAAGTTTCGCCAAACGACCGAGTCCCGAAACCTGTTCCAGAGTCCGATCGAACAATCGACTTAGGCTACCACCGAATCCCTGTGCATGGTCATGCCAATTGATTCGAAAGGGATTACGAGAAACGGTCATGGCACTGTTGGTAGTCTGTTGCTTGTCCATGCGTGCGATCCGACGTGCGTTAGGAGACTGTCGATCTCGATGCGTAACATGATTGCGGGTGTACCGCGCTGCATGTTGCCCAGTCGATTCCATGCCTCGGTCGTGAATACCGTTGCCTAGGCCGTGCATACCTACCGCTCATCGTAATCAGACTCGAATGCGTTCACAATCCGGCGCAGAGCTGCAAAGCTAAGTCTAATTTACCCCTACATTAGGGAACTTAACTACTAGTGCAGCATTGCAGCAGAGAGCTACACGCAGCCTCGTGAACCGGTTGAGTCATTATCCTTAGAAGCTTAAGCTAGTCAGTAAGACATTTTTCTAAATACAGAAAGCGAGTTATTCTTGGTTCAGTACCATCGGCTGAGCGCCAGCATTTTGATTTACCTGATTGCCGGTGTTGTCACGCGGGGGCCAATCGCAGCAGCTCTTGATAGCACTTTGGCCTTCATCCATGTCGCGCATTTTCCTGTGCTTCATCAACAAATGAGTGATTCTCAATTGGGTAGCCTGTGGCAAGTCGAGGCGCTGCGGCCGTTTCGAGACCAGTTGCGGCACCAGGGCTGGGACTGGTCGAGCCGGATGGAGCGTAAGTTTGGTGTCTCCACGGCCATGTTGGTCCGTCTGGCTCAGGGTGAGCTATTGCTGTTGGTTACAGGCGGGACCAACAACGATCGGCACATCTCACTAGTGATCGAAGCCCGTGACCCGGCAATCACACTTGAGTTCATGGATGCGGCTGCCCAGAATCTGCAATCGGCCGGAGCTGTAAGGAGTGATAGTCAAGAGATCAGCAGCATCGAACAAATTGTACTCTCCTTTCCAGAACGGGAGGTGGGCATCTGCGCAATCGCTGGTTTCGTTGTCATCTCTAGCGATCCACAACTGGGGCTTGAGTTTGCCAATCAAGTCTCACGATTAGCAGGCCAAGATCTGGACACTCCGCTTGCTGAACTGGCTGGCCTGCATGATCCTCCAGTCAACTACATGAACGGAGTTGGAGCGCACCTGAGTTGGCAATGTGCACCGGCAATGCTGTTGGAAGCTGTCGCAGAACACCAAAATCCAGACTTGCCGCTGGCAAATAGCCATCCTGGCGACCAAATTCAATTGGCGGCACCCCCTGTCAGCGATTGGAAGCAGCAGCTTGATGACATTGATTCGGCACGGGGCGTGATACACTTTAATTCTGAACTAAGCGAGATCGCCGGGACTATTGAATTGGAGGCCGCCTTACCCCGTCGGGGAATTACGGAACTTCTGGATATTCAACCAGGCGAATTGAAGTTCCCCGATTTCGTTCCGGCGCCTGTCAGTAGATGCGCAGTAGCTAACTGGAATATCGGCAGCGCCATCAAGCGACTAGCCAAACTCTACGATGACGTTACGGAAACTCCAGGTGCATTTCAACAGACAGTCGCTGATGTTAAGCAAGAGCTGAATGTCGATTTGGAAGGTGATTTGTTCGCCATTCTCGGCCCGCAAGTCATGATCGCGGGAAGATTTGTGCAGGAGCTGAATGCTGAACAGACTTTGATTGCTTTGAACATTCAACAGCCTGAAGTCAATGCTGATCGCGTCGCGGAAATCATAAATCGCTTGTTTGCCGAAGACACTGAAACGCAGCAGCTCAGGCTGCCCGGCCAACCTCACTCGTTGTGGCAAATCAGTTTTGTGTCTGCTGACGAGCGAGTCGCTATGGCTCAGTCCGGTCTGATGGTAGCTGATGGCAAGCTATGGTGCTCGACTCACGCTTCTTGGATCGCCGAGGTTCTCTCGTCCGAAACAGCAACCAAGTTGATTGAAGCTCCAGAGTTTCGCCAAGCCGCCGCTAGATGGGACGACGCGGCGACCGGCGTCGTCTTGCGGAGCTATGACGACTTAAGTCGTGAACTGGAATTTACCTACGAGACCCTGCGTACGAAGGGAGTAACAACTCGAGATACTTCGACCAGCTTGTTGGCGATACTTGTGGGAACCGCCGTGGGAGCAACGCATGATCACACCAGCCTGGATTTTAAAACGCTTCCCGAATTCGCACAGGTTCGTGATTTTTTGGGCACGGTTACATGGTCATTGGAAAGTCGCCCAGCAGGTTGGCACGTTTCGTTCCATGTTTTCTCTAAGGCCAAGCTTGATGATTAAATTTCTTGACCTGCAGTTAGCAGTCGGTCTATTCTTAACCGCGCTGTCCGGCGGTCTGACAGCCGCGGACAATTCTGTAGGTTCGCCGTTGCTGACCGTGCCTGACCGATTCAGTGACTTGGCCCCTCGCGCACGTTGGTTTACAGACTACAGCCCAGCGCCAGCGTTGGAACCCGAACAAGAGTTTGGTGCTCATCCCCATATAGTTTTGCAGTTCAGCGATCAGCTTGTGAATCGTCTTGGTCGTCGGACCATCGCCAAGTCAATCTCGATCGACAAGCAGTTCAACGGTCTTCATGTCTGCGGCAAGGCAGTGTTCGATGGCCACATTCGCTATGGACTACATGAATCGTGTAACCGGATTCGAGGACTGATTGAATTGGACGGCAATGTGCAAGTCTGTTTGACTGGGCATCAGGGGCGCGTCGGCTTTGGAATCGCCACAACTAGTGCTGCGACTTCCAGAAAATCTGTAGCGGTGGGAGTCGATGGAGTACAATGCGATCTTGCCCAGTCCAGCGTCTGCACTCTGTTGCAAGGACAGAGCGTTGTTACTGAACGCTCTGGTCCAATGGCTACAGTGATTCGCTGTGCTGCATTAAGAGCGCTGGTGAAACGCGACCATGAAATTCGTCAGCAAATTTCGCGGGGCATCGCGCAGGCCGTCAGCGATGAATTGGATCAGCAAGCAACCGACGAACTACACCAATTCGAGCATGCGTTTCTTGACGCGGTAAACTTGGTATGCGAGCGGTTAGGGACACACCCCACATCCGTCTCATGCCGCTCGACCCATGAATTCGGTCAAATAGAGTTGCGATTGGAGGCAGAACATGGATGGATCGCGACAACCCCTACGGTTCCAAGTAACCTACCCTTCTTAGCTGCAGTTCACATTCACCAGTCTGCCATCAATCGACTCGCACAAAGAACGTTGGCGGGTAGAACCGTTACCGGCCTATCGGAAGTGCTGGCTGCGCTAGGTATACCTTTGGACCAGGGACCAGTCACGGAAAACTTCAAAGTTGATTTGTCTACACAGAATCCGGTGACGATCAACTTAGACAGCAACACACCGGACCAAGCTCTGTTGGAAATGCGGGTAAGTGGTGCAGCCTATGAGCTTGATAATTTGAAACTGGTAGCCATGGATATCCTGGTGCGGTATTGGCTGGAAGTTGGCTCGCGCGAAATCACATTGCATCGCCAGGGTGAAGCTGAGGTCTTACCTCCCCAGAATGGCCGTAGCTTGCGGTTCATACAGCAACGGAATCTGCTTCGTGAACGACTGAAATCAATTCTTCCAAAAAGTCAGTCAATTCCACTCGCTAGCTTGACGTCCTGGAACGACAAACTATCAGTCGTACGAGTTCACCAAGTGAACTATCAGCCTGGTTGGTTAAGTATCGTGGTGCAATAACTCCGATAGGGGCTTTGCCAAGGGAATACCGCAAACCATAGCCATCGCCAGTCCAGCTGAATGTCAAAGCGAGTTCTGGCCGTCAACCGACTAACGACCTAACTGCCTCTTGCTGCGTACGTTTCTTCGTATGGTTGCACCACCACGTAGCCTTGGCCGTGAAACTTCAATTGAAGTGACTCTCCAGAGCCTCGGCCGAACATGGTTTTGAGCTGGATGTCGGTTTTGAATTCTGGAGTCAGATTGCCGGTCCACATGACAGTAGCGTTTGGGTCTGTAATGACAGGGCATTGCGGCGTTACAGGCAATGTCAGGGGATCGTAGTGTGTCGTGATAGCTACCATCCCTGTGCCTTGCAAGCGCACGTTGAATAGTCCGCCAGCTAACATCGCCGAGAGTTTCTTCATTATTTTGATCTCGTACTTCAACGATGTCTCAAAGGCCAATAGATCATTGCCGTTTACGAAGATGGCTTCATTGTTCAAATTTAAGATCGTGATTTTCTTGCCGCTGTCCGCGCAGAACACAGAGCCCTGGCCTGTGGCACGAGTCAATCGACTACCTTCACCGGACATTGCTTTTTTAATGAGGTTCCCAACACCCTGCTCGAGGATTCCCTCTCGTTCGAATTTTACACTGCCCACGTACGCTATCATGGACCCCATTTTGATCCAGACTGTGCCATTGAGATTGATATCGAGCATTCGCTCGGATTCCAATTCAAACAGGCCCTGATTCAATTCCTGGTCTGCCGTTCGCTCCAAGAATGACGCGAGAGTGTAACGCTGGTCGCTCATGCCGTTTCTCCTAAAAAAACTCAGGTGGTCAATCACCTTAATGAAATGGTATCACGTAGACTGCATTTTTTGCTAACGATGTCAAGTATCGAATATCGAAACGCGATAGTGCTCGCCGGTCGCTGAACTTAACCTCGCGCCAGGGCGATATTGGCATTGCGCCGGAAGAAGTTGTCAGGGTCATGCTTGCGCTTAAGCTGTAGCAGCCGTTCATAGTTCGGACCGAATAACGATGGCGAACCAACGGCTGTTTCGTAGGTTTGAAAGTTGGCGTACAGGCTTTCGTTCCGCTTGGGCCGCATCAGCTGCAGCCATTGCTGGCCCCAAGCGTATCGTTGGTCGCTCTCCTGAGGGTCACTCCAAGAATAGGCTGCGCGAATATGAATTGAGTGTTCCTGTCGATGAGGAAAGGCGGTATCGGTGGGGCTCACTTGACAAACGGCGCCATGCATATAGTGGCTTAATCCAAACACGATGTCTGGCGTAGCGCTGTTGAGCTGGTCGACGAGGATGTCGATGGCTTCTTCGGTTATGCTTGGGTGGTAAACGGTCTGGATAGCTCGATAGCTTGGGACAGGGACATTGGCTGGACTGGTCGCAGCAGCTTTGTCGGCCAAGGTGGCGAAGGGCTGGCGCTTGACGGCAACTTTGATTGCCTTGGCAATCGAGCAGATTTTGTCGAGCATATTTTGTGAGGCAGCGTCTGTTCCAACATGGCAAAAGCTGATGAACACGCCTGGCGCACCTTGAGTGAGGTTGAGGTTTGCCTGAAATCCATCCGGTGCTTGACGCATGAGGTCGCTGAAGCCGCGAAGCACATTGCGGGCATTAGCCACTGCAAAGTGAATGTCGCCTCCCACGACGGATTCGATTGGGAACAAGCGAGCTTCAAACCTTGTGGTCACTCCGAAATTCGCGCCTGCTCCACGCATCGCCCACAGTAGATCTGGGTCAGACTCTTGACAGGCCTCCATTTTCTGTGCGCCGGCATTGGCGATCGTCGCAGATATCAGATTATCGCAACAGGCGCCATACAGACCCGATAGCCAGCCCAGGCCTCCTCCTAGCGTTACTCCAACTGCGCCTACGCCGGGGCACTGGCCAAGGACGGGGGCCAGACCATGTTTGCCGGCTGATCGAGCCACTTCGCCGGCCAGCATGCCTGCCTGCGCACGCACAACCCGCCGATGGGGATCAATAGTAATCTGCTTCAGCGACGAAAGATCGATGACCAACCCGCTGGAATTGCCCCAGGCCAGATAACTGTGCCCTCCGCCGCGCACCGCAACTTCTAATTGGTGGTCACGAGCAAACTGAATCCCGCGCAGCACATCGTCTTCGTGTCCACACTGAACAATGGCGATTGGTTGACGCTGTGTCGTCGGATTCCAATAGAAGACTCGCTTGGCGCTTTCATAATGAACATCGCTGGGCAATACCAATCTGCCGCGAAGCTTTTGGCTCAAGCGCCGGAGGGCTTCAGTGTTGAACTCTAACGCATCGGAAGCGCTCACCATGCCTGAACCAACCCAGTAACCGAAGCTGCTTAGGGCAACTGAGCGGGTTAGAAATTGTCGTCGGCAGATTCGTTTGGGGCGCTTCATGTTCAATCGACTGCCTGGTTCAAGAGCACACCCCGCGATCTCGCTAACACGGCCTAAGCCATTGGCCTACTATCAAATATGTTAACTCGCCGCTCTGCGGCACACTACGCGGAGTGTAGATCTATACCATACCAATCTGGTCGGAGAATTCCCGAATGAAGCCAAATCCTTCCCATTTTGCCGGCGGGTTGAACAATTGCGAGTTCCCGTGCTGTTGCAACCCGCCGAGTCAATTACCAACGATCAGGTTAAAGCCTACGAGATGACCAGCACGCAAGGAACTTTGTTTAGCAATACCATTGCCTTGACGGGCATCACCCTATCGGGGTTATCGGACCGTCACTCAGAGCTACAGCTAGTCTGTACACAACTAGGTGGAGCTCTACAGTCTTGGATGGACTGTAGATTGGTCACCAGTACTAATTCGTCGACAGTAACTTTGTGCTGGACCGGCAGCGGGCACGAGAGCAAGAGATGCAGCTTAGCGAAAACGAGAGCACGGTGGACCTTATGACCCTTTCATTTGAGTGATTTCCATCTTATGTGTGCAACGTCGGCGGCTACGTTTTGCAGCGATAGCGAAGTTTGGTATAATCGCCCGCGGATAGGCCAAAGAAGACCGATGAAAACGGCGGGCGTAACTCAGTTGGTAGAGTGGTAGCTTCCCAAGCTGCATGTCGCGGGTTCGAATCCCGTCGCCCGCTCTTAGGCGATGCACTGTCAAGTTGTTAGTTGAGTGTGAACAGGCTGGAGCTTGTGGGATTGTGGGTTAATTCGAGACAAAGCGCTTAATATAGAGAACGATTGATGGCTGCGACACGTGTGCACAGGCGAAGTCTTGATTTTCGGTCGTGGGATAATGTACTGGCAGATATTCAGCATCTGAATCACGTGCGCTACGACCGTGCGGGCAATTGGGATCTGTCGCAGATTCTTGAGCATGTAGGCGAAGGACTTAGAACCGCTGTCAGTGGCACTAAGCATCGCGGACCTTGGATCGTTCGTACGTTGATTGGCCCATTGGTGTTACGCTATGTGTTACGCCAGCGGAGAATGAAAGCGGGCTTAAAGGTACCCAAGTGGTGGTTGCCTGGGCCACCCAGCGATGAATCGCAAGCGATCAACCGCTTTCAAGCGACCCTGGAGTCCTTTCAGCAATTGAAAACTCCGCCCTATCCGCATCCCTTTCTGGGTAATCTTAGCAAGTCGCAATGGAACGAATTGGCTCTCATTCATGCTTCGCATCATCTGAGTTTTCTTCTGCCCAAGTGAATGGTGCTGTCCGGCACTGGTCAGATCGCTCTTGACTCTACCGCGCACCGCATCGAATGCACCAAGTGGTTTTCGACAGCGGGTGCTTCATGATCTGCATAGCCCCAACGTTAAAGACGGCGGTATGGGCCAACATTTCGAGGCACGCCCAGTGAGCTAACGCCAAGTAACTCCTGAGTCTTGCCAATTCGCTGTAGTCCAGCTCTACGAATGACGGCCTGAATTCCACTGGCTGCCAATGGACTGCTCCATAATACGGCCATGAGCAGCTGTCGGTTATGCTGCACTGCAAGCAGATGTCGGTGAGTGCGTAAGTATTGGGAAACACAATCTACCCCGGTTGTAACGCGATTGGCGGTTGAGGAATTCAGCGAGTTATGCATGATCAGCAAGTTCTTGCTACAATCTGTGCAACGCAGGATGACTGCGAGATGCTTGACGAGTTGGCCAACGAGCCGGAGTGAGGTGCAGTTTGAATTTGGGCCGGCGATCAGTGGTGGGTGCAAGTGTTATCACATGCACGTCAATGATGGTTTGTGCGATGTTGTTGGCGGACAGCACGCTGGCGCAGGACGCAACTGAGTTTGAGGTGTCGTACTTTCGAAGCGACCATGGCTTGGCGGACGAAGATCTGTTTGCATTGCCGATCGACCTGGGAGCAGAATCGGTGCGAGTGTGGCGGACCGAATTGCTGCCGGGGCATTCGTCGCCCTGTGTCGTCGGTGATTCAATCTTTGTGACGACGTTTGATGTAGAAAAGCAGTCGTTGGCAACCGTGGCGCTCAGTCGCGAAACAGGCCAGGTGCGATGGACGAAGTCGGCACCCACTGACGGCATTGAACGGGTGCATCCGACAGGCAGCCCGGCCAGTCCTACACCGGCTAGTAATGGGCGGCAGGTATTCGTTTCGTTCGGAAGTTGCGGCTTGTTGGCCTACGATTGGGATGGCCAGCTGTTGTGGCATTGTCCGCTGGGGCCTTATCAAGACGAGTTCGGTGCGGCTAGCTCGCCGATCTTGGTGGACGATAAGGTGATTCTGAACGAAGATCACGACATCAACAGTTTCATGATTGCCGTCGATCAAAAAACAGGTCGGCCAATTTGGAAGGCCGAGCGTCCGCAGGCGACGCGCAGCTATTCGACGCCGATCATCGTGCACCGCAGTGATTCCAAGCAAGTTGTCATCGCTGGTTCGCGTCAGCTGGTGGCCTACGACGCAGACACCGGCCAGCAACTGTGGTGGTGGGATGGTTTGTCGCGGTTAGTCGATAGCACACCAGTGTTGCATGATGGCTTGATTTATTTGGCCACATGGTCGCCTGGCGGTGACGCCGATTCGCGAATTGGCATGGAAACTTTTGACCAAGCGTGCGCGGCATTTGACAGCGATGGTAATAAATTGCTCACACGTGGCGAGTTGCCGGCAGGCAGCCCGGTGCTGGAGCGATTCTTTCGCATCGACTTGAATCAAGATGGCAGTTTGGATGAGCACGAGTGGACGACCCATGCACGGGTCTTCGAACAATCGCAGAATGTGGCAGTGGCTCTAGAGCCTGGAGGCAGCGGCAAGCTGTCGGAGCAGTATGTTCGCTGGACCTACACGCGCGGTCTCCCAACTGTGCCTAGCTCCGTTGTGTATGCAGATACAATGACGATGGTTAAAGATTCTGGGATTGTCACGGTATTGGAGAGGGCCAGCGGACAGATGTTACAACAGTTGCGCGCCGCCGGGCGCGGCAATTACTATGCTTCGTTGGTTGCCGGTGATGGTAAGGTCTACATGGCGAGCGAGAGTGGCGTGGTGACGGTCCTAAAGGCAGGTCCACAGGCTGCAGTAATAGGATCATACGATTTTGGGGAACGCATCATGGCCACGCCAGTCATTCGGCAGGGAGTAATCTATCTACGGACCGAAAAGGCGCTGTACGCGCTGGCCGGAACAAAGTCGACGGAATAGTTGGCTATAGGCTGCGCTTATTGATTGGCGTTGGATTCCTTCTACAATGTCGGCGGCACTGAATGTGAGTGCCACGCTGCTTCAATCGACTTGCAACAGTGGTAGCCTATGACCATGAAGACCAGACTGCGACTTAAGAGCCGACGACTTGCTGCCATTGGCCACCTGCGTTTATGGTGGATTGGCTGGTGCTGGGCTTGCGCAATCGCGTGGCAGGCATCTACTGGCGTACTGGCCGGGGAACCCGATGCGAGCGAGGTGAATGAGAATGGGGCAAGCGCGGCCGATGCATCACCCGACTATGGTCAGCCGGCTGATTTGCCACTGCCTAGTCAGACGCCGCGCGATGCATACGAACGATTGCTGTATAAATTTCTGAATGATCGCCAATACGTTGCCTTGGGGTGGCGGCAAGACAAGTCGGTTCGCGATACCGGTCCGTTCATCCGTGGGCAGTATTATGGCACACATCCGGCGGTGCGGATGTACTATTCCCCAGAGATCATTGGCTGGCTGGTCGCGGGTCGGAAAGAACCAATCCCTGATGGGGCGGTGATAATTAAGGAGCAATATCCGCCGCCAGCCGCCAGGCACGCCGACAAGAACGCTCCGCAATTGTGGGATTCACTGCAGAGTTGGACTGTGATGGTTAAGGATTCGCAGGGCTCGTATGACGGCTGGTTTTGGAGCAACCCTGCCAAAGGGCGCGAGCCGGTGGACGAGCATCACTCGGGGTATCCACATCCCGAATCTGGCTTTGGACACTACTGTGTGCGCTGTCATGGATCGGCGACCTCGCCAGGCACAATACCTGAGTACACCTTTGCCAGTCTGCGCAACATACAGGGCTTTCCAGGCGAGCCTGTGCTGTTTCGCGTGGATGATTCGTGGCGGGCGGCCGCCAAGTCGGTTGGCGAGAAGATCGACTTGTCAACATCACCAGCCGCTGAGTCGTCCGCTTCCGCAGAGTCACCCGGATCTGCCGATTCGACAGTGGCCGCCGGCGCAGCTCCCGAAGAGAAGCTCGATGGCAATCACCCAGCATGTATGTATCTGCCCGGTTCGACCGCCTGCGTGCCGGTGTTGAGCCAAGATTTCTTGAAACTGTTTCCAACGATCGGTTTGCAAGAGCGTGCCAGCATCTTGCCAATACCATCGGTCAGCTATGACTGGTCAGTGCGCTCCGCGCGCGACCGCGCTGCAGGTCAAGGGTTTGTCACGTCCAATCAGTGCATGAACTGCCATGCAGCGCTTTCGAGTGAACTGGGGCCGTCGATGATCCACTACACAACACCCGAACACGGCTACGGCAAACCGGGCTGGGATTATTCGCCTTACGGCGAATGGCGGTGGACCCCCATGGGATTGGCCGGCCGCGACCCGATCTTTTATGCGCAAATGGAACTGGAGTTGAAGCTGTTGGAAAGCGAGTTCGGAAGCCACGCCGAGTATAGTTCGCTGCGCAGCGGATTGATGGAGACATGCCTGCGCTGCCATGGCGTGATGGGCAAGCATCAGTGGGACATGAATCAGCAGGCGGTGCAGCATTTGCAGGCCGGATCGTCATCGGCTAATAGTACTGCGTCGGAGTCGTCAGTAAGGGGACAACCGGCGCGGCAGGCCTTTTCGCTGACCGAAGTCATGGCTACCGCAGACCGCGATCAATTACCAAATGCAAGTCATGCCCAGTACGGCGCGTTGGCTCGTGACGGCGTCAGTTGTACCGTTTGTCATCGCATGCAGCCTCGTCCGCAGCCCGAAAGTGATAAACGTTCATCGCTACAATTCTTCTTGGAGACATCGATCACGGGTAACCTGCACTTTGGCCCGACCAACGAATTGTACGGGCCGTTCAAGGACCACGAGATCGCGCCATATGCGATGGAGCACGCTATCGGCTTCACTCCCAAATTCAATCCGTACATCAAGTCCTCGCAATTATGCGGAAGTTGCCATACGGTTAGTTTGCCGGTAGTTCAGTCGCCCATCGGTCAGGGGGAGCACGTTGGCGAATTGGCTCAAGCCCAGCCCGTGCCCGCGTTCCGCCGCTTTAAACATCACGTCGAGCAGGCAACGTATCTTGAGTGGCTCAATAGTCAGTACGAGAATGAATACAACGTCGGCAATGCGCAGGGGAAGAGTTGCCAGGATTGCCACATGTCCCGAGAGTTGCATGATCCCGAGCGGGGTATCGCACTGGATGTGCTGCAGACGCGGATGGCGATCATACAAGATACGACTTATCCCGAAGCCGAAAATTTGCCGGAGCATAGCAAGCTGCATGTGCGCGTACGCGAGCAAGGATACGCGCGGCACAATTTTTCGGGACTCAATGTGTTTCTGTTGGAGATGTTTCGCCAGTACGAAGACATCTTGGGCGTGCCCAGGCAGGATTACATGACCGGTGCCGAGCAGATCGACTATTCGATTACCAACATGCTTCAAAACGCTCGACAAAAGACGGCTGAATTGCGGGTTGACGCCAAGTGGTTGGGAGATAGCAGGCTGAAAGCTCATGTAACGCTGCAGAATCTGACGGGGCATCGTTTTCCGAGTGGCGTCGGCTTCCGCCGCGCGTTTATTGAATTGTCAGTTATCGATTGCTCACAACCCAATCAGGAAAAAGTGGTTTGGGTATCGGGGCGTACCAACGGCCAAGGCGTCTTGTTGGGCACAGGTGATCGTCCACTGGCTAGTGAGTTCTTTCAGTTGATTTCCGGGACCAATCAGCAGCGGTATCAACCGCACCATCAGGTGATCACGTCGCCCGATCAAGTGCAGATTTACGAGAATTTGCTTCAGGACGAACATCATCGGTTTACGACTAGCTTCGTTCGTGGGCACTGCATCAAGGACAATCGTTTGTTGCCCCGCGGATGGTCGGCTACTGGCGGGCACCCTGAACTGAAGGGTGGCTTCTTGCAAGCTACGTTCCCTCAAGGCGATGCGCTCAATGATGCGCGCTATGCCGATGGAAGTGGCAGTGACGAGATCGTGTATGAAATAGCGCTGCCAAGTATAGTGAATCGCGAGCAGATTCAGGTGCGCGCGACCTTGTATTATCAGGCCATACCGCCCTATTTTTTGAAGGCACTGTTTGAGAACGCGCCCGACGGTCCGGCTGTGCAACGATTGCATTATCTGTGCAGCAATATGCAATTGGCGGGTACCGCGATCGAAGATTGGAAGCTAAAACTGGTTTCGCAGCAAGTTGTTCCACAGCAATAGCCATTTCGAGAACCCTATTTGATGTCACCATTGGTCGATCGTGGGGCCGGTGTAGCGTTCCCTGAGCAGCGCGTGAACTTGCGTACACAGTATCAGGCGGTGCGGCGGTTTTCGGCCAAGCTGTGCGAGCCTCTAGCCATTGAGGACTATGTTATTCAGTCGATGCCGGATGCCAGTCCGACGCGGTGGCATTTAGCACATACGACGTGGTTCTTCGAGACGTTTGTGCTCAAGCGGTTTATGCCCAATTATCAACCGGGCAATGACCAATTCGAATACCTATTCAATTCCTACTACAACGCGGTAGGCAACCAGTTTGCTAGGCCTTTGCGCGGTTTGTTGTCACGACCTACCGTGGCCGAGGTAATGACTTATCGGCAATTGATCGATGCCCAGATGTTGGAGTTGCTGGATAGTTCAGTCGCTCAAGACCAGGCGAGGTTGTGGGATATTGTTGAATTGGGGATACATCACGAGCAGCAGCATCAGGAGTTGATGCTGACAGATATCAAACACCTGCTGTCATGCAATCCGCTATTTCCGAGTTATGTGACGCAGTTGCAGAATAGGATTGAGGAGGGGCCAGGTTCTGGCAAACGTAGCGACGAAGATGAGCTGATCTGTCAATGCAAGAGCGTTGCCGAGCCCGGTGGGGTTGTTCAGGTGGGGGCTGCCGATGGGCAGTTTGCGTTCGACAACGAGCGGCCGCGCCATGCTGTGTTATTGAGGCCCTATCGTTTGCAGGCTCGGTTGATAACCAACGGGCAATACCTGGAATTCATCGAAGACGAGGGATATCGACGCCCCGAGTTATGGTTGTCGTTGGGTTGGCAGGCAATCCAGCGCGAGCGCTGGGAGGCCCCGCTGTATTGGTACAAGACTTCCGGCACTTGGCAGCACTTTACGCTTAGTGGGCTGCGACCCATCGACTGGGATAGTCCCGTCTGTCATGTTAGTCTGTTTGAAGCTGATGCCTATGCACGGTGGCGTGGCCAACGATTGCCGCAAGAGGCCGAGTGGGAGGTCATGGCTAGGGAATTGGCAATCGCGGGCAACTTTGTGGAATGCGGCTGGTTCGAGCCACGACCGGTAGGTGTCGCCGCCCGCAATCTGTCATCGGCAAATGGGCCAACAACGTGGCTGCGACAGATGTATGGCGACGTGTGGGAGTGGACCGCCAGTCCGTACATTGCCTATCCCGGTTTCACGCCAGCCGCCGGTGCGCTGGGCGAATACAATGGCAAGTTCATGTGCAATCAATATGTGCTGCGTGGTGGCTCGTGTGCCAGTCCAGCTTCACACCTGCGTGCGACCTATCGTAACTTCTTTCCTCCGGAAGCTCGGTGGCAATTCACTGGCATTCGTCTGGCGGAGGATGATGCTTAAATTAAAGTCTCGTTCAGGTAATGTTACGCCGATCGGTGTTCAGCGGCTAACGGTTCGCTACAGCGGACTGGTCGCGCTAGATGACGTTTCGATTCAGTTTGAGACGGGACGCAGTTACGCAGTGGTCGGTCAGAGCGGCTGCGGCAAGTCAACGTTGTTGCGGGCGATATGTGGGCTGGTTGAACCGACAGCGGGTCAGATCCGCCTGGGCGACAATGTGGTTAGCTCAAAGACGATCAGTCAACTGCGGCAGTACATCGGTTATGTGATTCAAGAGGGCGGGCTGTTTCCGCACATGAATGCGTGGCAGAACGTAACATTGATGGCTCGGCATGTGGGATGGTCCAAGTCGGCTGTGGAGCAGCGAGTCAACGAACTCTCCGAAATAGCGCAGCTTACGAGCGATCAATTAGGGCGGTATCCGTCAGAATTGTCCGGCGGTCAGCGGCAGCGCGTGGGGCTGATGCGCGCTTTGATGCTAGACCCCGATGTGCTATTGATGGACGAGCCCTTGGGAGCGCTGGATCCGATCATTCGTCGGCGTTTGCAAGATGATTTGAAGCAGATCATTGGTCGGCTCAAGAAAACAGTGATCCTGGTCACACATGATTTGTCTGAAGCGGCTTGGCTGTCGGATCAGATCATTTTGATGAGTGAGGGACGCATAGTGCAGTGTGGGACACTGGCAGAGATCGGGACGCAACCGGCCAGTCAGTTTGTGCGCGATTTCGTCAGGGCACAGCGTCCCCTGGAATTGCATGGAGCGCAGCCATGAAAGCCTACCTAATTTGGGCTGCGATTTTGCTAGTACTGGCTTGCATTCCGTGGAGATTTGAGGCGGCAGCGGTGCGCGTCGGGTCGAAGGCGTTCACCGAGTCAGTTATCTTGGGAGAAGTGTTGCAGCTACTAGCCGAAGACGCGGGCTATCGGACACAACACTTGCGACAATTGGGCGGCAGTCGCATTGTGTTTCAGGCACTGCAGCAGCGCGATATTATGGCCTATGTTGAATACACAGGCACCATCGACCAAGAGTTGCTGGCCGAAGTGCCAATCGCCGACTCACACCAGCGGGCGGCGGAACTTGCCAAACTGGGAATCGCCATCAGCCCCGCGCTGGGGTTCAACAATACATACGCGCTGGCCATGCGCCGCGAGCAGGCCCGGCGGTTGGGCATTGAGCGCATTTCCGATCTGTCGAAGCATCCAGACTTAAGATTCGGATTCAGCAACGAATTCATCGACCGGGTCGATGGCTGGCCGGGCTTGAGAGAGCGTTATGGATTAACGGGATTTCAAGCGTATGGGCTGGATCATGACTTAGCGTACAAGCAGTTGGCAGTAGGAGCCATCGACGTGATGGATGCCTACACGACGGATGCCAGGGTCGATCCGTCGGTACAGGTGTTGTTGGAAGACGACAAACATTATTTCCCGGAATACGCGGCTGTGATTTTGTACGCGGAGGAACTGACACGTCAGCAGCCCGATCTGGTACAGGCCTGGTTACGTTTGACGGACCACATCGACCAGCCGACGATGGCGGGGCTGAACAGTCGTGTTGAATTAGATCGGCAGACTGAAGCGCAGGTGGCGGCTGAATTTCTACGCCAGCGCTTGCAGACGCTCGTCGAGCCATCTGTGCAATCGCGACCGCAGCGGATTACTCAGTACGTGCTGGAACATTTGGATATGGTCCGTCGATCGCTGTTGCCTGCGATCTTGATTGCGATCCCGTTGGGCATCCTGGTTTACCGCACCCGCTGGTTGGGACAATTTGTGCTAGCGGTTGCAGGTATCGTGCAAACGATACCCGCCTTGGCGCTGCTGGTGCTGCTGATACCGGCAGCCAATGCTTTGGGGGCCAGCAGCGTGGGACGGGGATCGGCGACCGCAATTATCGCGCTGTTTCTATACAGTTTGTTGCCGATGGTACGCAATACCTATGCTGGGCTGAAGGATGTACCGCAATTCTACCGTGATTCGGCCGAGGCCTTGGGACTGTCTTGGTTTTGGCGACTAAGCTACATTGAACTGCCGTTGGCCACGCGGAGTATACTGGCGGGCATCAAGACAGCGGCGGTGCTGAATATCGGTTATGCTACTCTAGGGGCACTCATCGGGGCGGGTGGATTGGGGCAGCCGATTTTGACCGGCATTCGCTTGAATCGTTTTGATTTAATCCTGGATGGTGCCGTGCCAGCGGCCGTGATGGCTTTGGCTGCCCAGGGTATCTTTGAGCTGTTGGAACGCTGGGTATTGTCCGAAGGACTCCAATAATGCAGTTGCAATTGATTCCCACTGCAAGCCGGCCACCGAGCCAATTCCTGTTGGATGTGTGGGAAGGGCTATCTGAGGCACCCAAGCGCGTGCCTTGCAAATATTTTTACGATGCTCGCGGATCCCAACTTTTCGAGGACATCTGCGCATTAGACGAGTACTATTTGACGCGCACTGAGCTGGCCATTATGCGGCGCTTTGCCAATGAAATGGGACAGCAGATTGGTCCGGGCGTGATGCTGGTGGAATATGGCAGCGGCAGTAGTCTCAAGACGCGGCTGCTGTTGGATCAGCTGCAAGAGCCGGTGGCGTATGTTCCCGTCGACATCAGTGGACAACACTTGCAGGAAACGGCGACCGTGTTGGCAGGCGATTATCCCGATGTTGAGATATTGCCGGTCTGCGCCGATTTTATGGATCAGATTCAATTGCCTGAGAGCCGTCGCCTGGCAACACACGCAGCCGTGTTCTTTCCGGGATCGACTATCGGCAATCTCTTGCCAAGTGAAGCTCGCCAGTTATTGCACAACATCGCTCAGTTGTGTGGTCGAGGTGGAGGATTGTTGATTGGTATCGACTTGCAAAAATCTCCCCAGATCATCGAGGCCGCTTATAACGATCGACAGCAAGTGACAGCGGCGTTCAATTTGAATTTGCTGCGGCGCATCAATCGCGAGCTGGATGGCGAGTTCGACTGTGAGTACTTTCAGCATGTGGCCTTCTACAACCCCGAACTAGGGCGCGTCGAAATCTTCTTGGAGAGTACGCGAGACCAAACGGTTCGAGTACGGGATCGTGAATTTCATTTTGATACTGGTGAGCGGATTCACACCGAGTATTCTCACAAATATACGATCGACCAGTTTGCAGCCTTGGCAGCTCAGGCGGGGTTGACGCTCAGGAAGTCCTGGACCGATCCACTAGAGCATTTTGCCGTGCTGCATTTTGCGCTGTTGTAAGGCAACCTGGACCAGTCTACGATCGATTGCTTCCTGAGTTACTGGCAAACAACCAGGATAACAGGTCTTGGCTGCATATGTCCGCCCGCGTAACACACCTGTTGGTTCAAGGTAGCGTCGATTGATTCAATGAAGAGCTTAGATCCAATTCATCTGTCAGTATTCGGACGACATCGCTGCTGGGCAAGTAGATCAGTTCGTTCTGGCGTTGTTGAGGCAGGCGATCGAACTGTTGTTGCAACTGTTCAGCAGATACCTGTGGCCTGGGACGCGTCGAGGGCAGCGCAGTGTAAACCCACAAGTGCAGTACGCTGGGCCGCAGTTCTTCATCTAAGTGTTGCAGCAGCTCTCGGCTGGATTGTTCCAACAAGTCGACCAGCTGCTGACGATCCTGCGGCTGAATGATCGAGCTGTTTGCGTCTTCATCCAGCAAGCGAACTAATTCGATTTCGGGGTCCTCCAGGCCAAAGAAATACTCAAAATTCTTCTCTTTCATGGCTATGGCCCAACGGCGTATGCCTTCGACTTCGGCGGCTGTCAATTGCGCAGCGTAGGCGATGGCCAGTTCGCGATAAACGACTTGCTGGATCTCTGCGGCTCGATGATCCAGTGACGAATTGGCTTCGATCTGCGCTAGCTCCGTGCTGCTAATTTGGCTGACCAAACCTGCGTAAGCGGTCAAAATCTGATCGTAGTCAATATCTGAGCTGGAGGTCAGCATGTCATTCATGCGGCGGATATCCACTTGGCGCTTTTCAGGCTCGGCGCGGAATGCACGGTAGTTTTCTTGCAATTGTAATTTGTGGTTGGGGGGCAGCGATGCAACCCACTGGGCAATCGCCTGAGGCTGGTTGGGCACTGGAGGGAACTCCAGATGTGAGCTCAAAGGTAGACCGGCGGCGACCAGATGTTGTATTTGGGCTAAACGTTGCAACCACTGGGAGCTGTCTATACTGCGGAACTGGTCATAGCGTACTAGCAACGGCAAATCTCGCAGCAACTGATCGGCTTGCGTTAGCGAGCGCGCCCGCGCCCACAGGCTGCCGACGCAGAACATCAGCAGCATGGCCACAGCCAGCAGCGGCCAGCGATACCTGGCCAGTTGCGACCAGCGCGAAGTGTGGCGCTGTTGCAGGATGCTGAGCGTGACCAATTCAATAGTCGATTCAGCCAGCTTCAATTTAGGTTCGACTCTGGGTAGTTCATCCAGCAGATCCCAGCTTTGCTGCATCGTTTTGAGCTGTCGTTGCAAGGCGTGGTCGTTGGCCAGGCGTTGCTCAAATCGCGCAACTTCCTCATCAGGCAACTCACCATCCAGGTAAGCCACCAGGGTTTCGTCATCGAATTCGGGAGCAAGTTGGTCAGCGGTCATGGGAGTTTCCGACTGTCGGGCAGTTGACCTTCGTCGAGGTACGGTTGTAACAACGTTTTTAGATTGATACGAGCGCGGCACAGCAAACTTTTCACGGCTTTGACGCTCAATCCCATCGTATCGGCAATTTCCTGGTAGCTCATGTTCTCAAACTTAGCCAGAATCAGCGCTGTCCGTTGACGCTGGTTGAGCGCCTGGACGGCGTTATGCACCATTTCAGCGCGTTCGACCTTGTCCAGTTTTCGAGCGGGCATGGTGCTGGTGGAGGTCGTCACTACGTGGTCCAGCGATGGGAACCAGCCCGAGCCGGTCGGTTTGCCGCCTAATTGAAATTCGCGAATGCGACTGTTGTCGCGGAGGGAATTCTTGGCTACGTTGCTGGCGATGTGGAATATCCAGGTTCTGAATTTTGCGGACGGTTGGTAGGACTTCCGCGCGCGCCACACCCGCAGGAAGACATCCTGAGTCAAATCCTCAGCCAAAGCTGGCGAACCAACGGCGTGCCGCAGCAGTCGCAATAACCTGGGTTGGTATTCCATGACTAGATTGCGATAGGCTTCGGCATCGTCGTCTCGCACGCGCAGCATTTGTTGAGCGTCAGGGTCCAGCGATTCAACCGGTTTGGGTGGGGGTTGGTCGCTCACATAAAACTCTCTTTAGGGTCGGCCAGCGATGCCTACCGGGCCTGCAGGTTTATTGGTACTCTATACGCACTGGCGTAGAAGATAAGTATAAACATTGGCGACGACCTGGGCAATTCAACGACAATGAAAGCTGTGGCAACGGTCATTCGCGGTTCGGCTTCCGAAAAGAGGTACGATTTGGATGTTGCGCAGCCAATTCGTATCGGTCGCGGGAGTGGTTGCCAGATTCTACTGTCCGACCCGCTCAGCTCGCGAACGCACGCCATAATCAGCTTCGAGGACGGAAAATGGCTTACGACCGATGCCGAAAGTCGCAATGGTACATTGGTCAACGATCACCGAATCAAGGAGGTCGTGTTGTCTCACGGAGACCGAATTTCCGTGGGCTCGACCGAGCTGTTGTTCGAGCTGATTGATGACGAATCTGATACCGAAGCTAACGGGCAAACGCTGTACCGCGAAGCGCCAGTATCGGTTGAAGGCAGCGGCATCCATTCGCTCAGCTTGGTCCACAGTAAGCAGCGTTCACAGGACATGATTGACCTGTACCAGCTAAGTCTATGCTTGATGCGCTGTACATCGCCCGACGAAGTTGCCCATACCGGTCTAGACATATTGCGGCTGCGTACACAGGCAACGGTCGTCGGGTTCTTGTGGGTAGATGATCACGGAGAACTCAAGCCGCAGCTAATTCTGCCGGCCGAGATGGGGGATCGCCTGAGATTGCACAAGAAGCTGACCGATCGTGTGTGCAACGACGGGTGTGGCATCTGGGTCAAGGACAGTCTACCGGCTAACGGCCGTCAGGCCAGTTTTGCTGACGCAATCTGCGTACCGCTGCTAAGTGGACCGTCGGTTATGGGCGCGGTGCATTTGTATCGCGAGCAAGGTACGTTTGAAGCGGAACACTTCGACTTTGCAGTCTCGGTGGGCAATATGTTGGCTGTAGCTTTGGAGAGCTCTCGGGCGCGGGCAAGTCTATCGGCCGAGCATCAACGGCTGGTTCAGCGGACGGCAGACTTTCACGAGTTGATGGGGGATTCGCCGGAAATGAAGCGCTTGAAGGACCGCATTTCACGAGTGGCTCGCGCCAGTGGCTGCGCGTTGGTGCGCGGCGAAAGTGGCGTTGGAAAAGAACTGGTCTCCAGGGCTATTCATCGTCTCAGTCCTCGTAAAGACCGACCTTTGCTGTGTGTCAATTGTGCGGCAATTCCCCACGAGCTGATGGAAAGTCAATTGTTTGGACATAAGAAAGGGGCCTTCACTGGAGCCGATCGAGATCATGCCGGATTCTTCCAGCAGGCACATACTGGGACGCTATTTTTGGATGAAGTGGGCGAGTTGACGCTGGAGGGCCAAGCGAAGCTGCTGCGAATTCTGGAAGGGCATCCCTTCATGCCCGTCGGCGATACTAAGCAAGTGCAAGTGGACGTGAGAGTCATCGCTGCTACCAATCGAGACTTACGCGAATACGTGCGCGATAAGCGGTTTCGTGAAGATTTGTACTATCGCCTGAGTGTCTTCGAATTGGTGGTGCCGCCCCTGCGAGATCGCGGGCGAGATATCGAGATTCTAACCACGCATTTTTTTGATCACTTTCGAATGCAGCATGGACGACAGCAACTGCAGCTCTCCGCAGAAGCTCGACAAAAACTGCTTAAATATGCATGGCCCGGGAATGTTCGGCAGCTGCGCAATGTGATTGACAGCGCTGTCGTGCTGGCCGCAGGCAATATTATTCAGCCCGGCGATTTGTCGCTACAAGACGTTAGTGTCGAGCGGTTGGATACACTCAGAATCGATCATTGGGAAGAGCGGTTGATTCGAGAGTCGCTGTCCAGAACGGGCAATAACATTAATGAAGCTACCAAATTGCTGGGCGTCAGCCGAGCCACGCTATATCGGAAACTGGAACAGTATGGGATCGAGCGCTAGAGGAATGGTTTTTTTCAATAGCAGCCAGGAGCGAATGTGACTGCCAGGATTTTGGATGGTAAAGCAACCTCTGCTGCGATTCGTCAGGAAATCGCTGGTGAAGTTGCGGCTTGGATTAAGTCAGGTGCTCCTGTTCCTCAGCTGGCAGCTGTGCTGGTCGGTGATGATCCTGCCAGTCAAGTCTATGTCCGCAATAAGGAGCGCGCTTGTCAACAAGTTGGGATGCATAGCCGCGTCATGCGGTTACCGGCGACGACGTCAACTGGCCAGCTTCTGGATTTGCTGGGGCAGCTCAATGACGATCGACAGGTACATGGTATTCTCGTTCAACTGCCACTACCAACAGGCCTGGACTCGCAGCGAGTTCTGGATGCAGTTTGTCCTCTCAAAGATGTGGACGCTTTCGCCCCAGAAAATGTCGGACTATTAGTTCAAGGTCGTCCGCGATATCTTCCATGTACGCCCCATGGAGTGTTGCAACTCCTGGCACGATACAACTTGCAGCTGGCGGGCCGGCATGTTGTTGTGGTAGGTCGGAGTGACATTGTCGGTAAACCCATGGCGATGATGTTGGTGCAAAAGGATATCGGATTTGGAGATGCATTTGCTAATGCTACGGTAACGCTGTGCCATTCGCGCAGCCGTGACTTGTCGGAATTGACGCGGAGTGCCGATGTCGTGATTGCGGCGGTCGGCAGGCCTCAATTGATCACCGCTGACATGGTGCGTCCCGGCGCGGTAGTTGTCGATGTGGGCATCAATCGAGTCGGCCAGCAATTGGTCGGTGATGTCGATTATCTGCCAGTTAGCCAAGTGGTCAGCGCGATTACGCCTGTGCCAGGCGGTGTTGGACCGCTGACGATCGCCATGCTGCTGCGCAATACCTGGGAAGCTTGCCGATTGCAGCATTCTCGAATCGTAATGGATTAACCTTTCAACGAGGTGCGGATTGAACATTGTACACCGCCCGGAGCAGGCATTCGCTCAATTGGTTCAATGGCGTGACGCAGGCCTACGCAGTGGACTGGTCCCCACCATGGGTGCCCTGCACGAAGGCCACTTGTCGCTTGTGCGCAGATCCAGGGCAGAGTGCGATCGAACAGTGGTGACGATCTTCGTGAATCCCACTCAGTTTGGTCCCCGCGAGGACTTCCACAAGTATCCGCGCACTCCAGAGGACGACTATCAGGCCCTCCGCGAGCTTGAGGTGGATTTGGTATTTGCTCCGAGTCTCGAACAGCTTTATCCCGATGGCTTTTCAACCTTTGTCGAGCCGCCGGCTGCAGCGCGGCGTCTGGAAGGCGAATTTCGTCCTGGACACTTTCGAGGCGTGGCGACCATAGTGCTCAAGCTGTTTCAAATTCTACCGGCGAGCGTAGCCTATTTTGGTCAGAAAGATTATCAACAACTAACGGTCATTCGCCGAATGGTAGACGACCTGAATGTCCCCATACGCGTAGAAGGTTGTCCGACGGTTCGTGAACCAGACGGCTTGGCGCTGAGCAGCCGCAATCGATACTTAACATCTGACCAGCGACCACGAGCTAGATGCTTGTGGCTGGCGCTGCAGGCGGTTAAGCAGGCTTTGGAAAATGGTCAGCGGCAAGTTCAAACCCTGGAAACGCTAATGCGCGACACGTTGATGGACAATGGAGCTGATCGCATTGACTACGCGCGCATTGTAGACGCGAATTCACTTGCCGACCTGAAGCAAGTCGATCAGGCTGTTGTGGCACTGATCGCAGTCCATATCGGCACAACGCGACTGATCGACAACTGTTTTCTGCAGGTTTAAGACATGTCCGATAAATACCTGAACTTCGTCAATTCTGCTTGGGGCCGCACGATTACCAAGCGTTTGGGCTTACCGCAGCCCGTCCAACTAGATCGTTACCGCGAAGGTGCCGGGCCACTGAGCGGGTCGACGATTATCGATGCCAGTGAAGGTGCCGTTTTTGCGCGCGCGATACGGGCATGGGCAGACGGCAATCCGGTACCTGTTTACGCGTCGCACGACTTTGATGCGTCACAAAAATTGCGCGCCGTGGTGTACGATGCGTCGGGAATAACCCAGGTCGATGCGTTGGTTCAATTACACCAGTTCTTCAATCCCATTCTGCGCTCGTTTGGAAAATGCACTCGCGTAGTAGTTGTGGGGCTGATTCCTGAGCATTGCTGCCCGTCGCAGCAGATTGCGCAGAGAGCCTTGTTGGGATTTGTAAAGGCTCTTGCCAAAGAAATGCGGTTAGGTGGGACGGTCAATCTGTTATGGGTTCAACCAGGTGCCGAGCGCGAGTTGCTGTGGCCCTTATCGTTCTTAGCATCGGATCGCAGTGCGTATGTGTCTGGACAACCGTTAAGGGTGCGGCGAGCCGAGTCGGAAGCGACGTTGGATTTTGCACGACCGCTGATCGGTCGCAACGTGTTGATTACGGGGGCTGCGCGCGGAATTGGCAGGTCAATCGCCCAGTTGATGCAGCGTCGCGGTGCGCATGTTAGTGTGCTGGATATTCCGCGAGCCGAAGTCGAGTTGACCAAGTTGGCTGCAGAATTGAAGGGTGATTGGTTGACCTTGGATGTGACTGATGGCCATGCTGCCCAGCAGATCGGCCGGCATTTTGCGGAACGGCCTCTGCACGCGATCATTCACAATGCGGGTATCACGCGCGACAAGAAGTTGGCCAATATGCAAACTCAAGCGTGGCATCAAGTATTGAATACCAATTTGGCATGTCAGGAGCGGATCAACCAAAACTTGATCGAGACCGGAGTCTTGCAGCGCGGTTCGGGTATCGTGCTGGTATCTTCGATTTCTGGGATTGGCGGCATCGCCGGTCAAACCAATTATAGCGCCAGCAAAGCGGGAGTGATCGGCATGGTGGATGCCTATGCCGAAAGCTACTTCCAGCAAGGCATTGCCCTGAATGCGGTCGCGCCTGGCTTTATTGACACGGAGATGATCGCCACCATCCCTTTGGCTCTACGCGAAGCTGGCCGGCGCATGAATTCATTAGCGCAGGCCGGTTTGCCGGTAGACGTCGCTGAAACCATCGCCATGTTAGCTCAGGGTGTGGATTACGGACTGTACGGCAACGTGCTCCGCGTGTGCGGTCAAGCGGTCATGGGCGCTTGAGCGACCAGCGCCAGCGACAGTGTGCGTAGCTCAATGCCATTGTGCGTAGCTTTGTTTTATTGCGTCTTGCGCCTAGCTTAATTCTTGCGACACTGGGCGACTTCGCATAGTGGAATCGCCCCACAGTGCTTGCCTGAAATCATGTCCGCCAGGGTAGTTCCGCCGAACATTTCTTCCATTTTTGCCAAAGCACTATCGACTTTGGTATGCAGAGCGCACAGGTGGTCAGCATGCGAGAGAGCACCCATTGGGCAGCTGTGGATGCGCCTAATGGGTTCGATGGCGTTGACTACTTCCAATATTGAAATGGCCTCTGCCGGACGGGCCAAGTAAACGCCACCGCCTATTCCCCGTTGTGAATTGAGCAGTCCAGAGGCTCGCAGGCTCTGTAAAACTTTCGACAAATAAGCCCGCGGAACTAGAGTGCGTTCGGCCAAGGTATTGGTGGAGCACCCCTCTTGTCCCGTATGTGCCAATTGAACCATGGCACGAAGTGCGTATTCGACAGTTTGAGAAAACAACGGCAGACCCTTCAAGGCAAGTGGAAATGCGAAGACTGGCGAATAAAGGTACGTCAACTTGGCGAGCGACAAACAGCTTATCACACGCGCACGGAAGACTCATCTACTTTGGCGAATAGCATTCGGCCAGCCGGAGTTTGCAAAGTACTAGTGACCACTACGTTGAGTGTTGCATTGATTCGATGGCGAGCACCTTCGATCACTACCATCGTTCCATCATCCAAGTAGCCAATGCCCTGCTCGGGACCCTCGCCGGGCTTTACGACGCGTACCTGAAAGGCTTCGCCAGGTAAAAACTGTGGTCGTAGGGCAGCCGCAACTTCATTCAAATTGATTACCTGAACATTGTGGACCTTGGCAACCTTATTGAGGTTAAAATCGCCGGTTACCAATTTGCCTTCCAGGTGCTTGGCTAAGAAAACCAGCTTCATATCGACAGGTTGGCCGGCAAATTCTGGCAGCTCGCGGTCGTATATTTGGACGTCAAGGTCCGATTCGTTCCGCAGGCGATTTACGATATCCAGTCCTCGTCGTCCGCGCGCTCGACGCATTCGGTCATTGCTGTCGGCGATGGCCTGCAGTTCGGCTAGCACAAAACCAGGCAAAACCAATTGATTTTCGATGATCTTGGTGTCGGTCAACTCTGCCAGTCGACCGTCGATAATCGCGCTGGTATCCAGCACTAGGGGGCGAGCCCCTTTCAGCTCACGAGAGAACTCGACATACGGGATCAGGAAACGAAAATCGTCTTTAGTCTGCAGCAACAGGCTGATACAGGTATAGCACACGATGGCGCCCGTGATCAGCCACATTGGTCCAGATGCCTGATTCACCGGGAAAAGCGGCGTGAGAGCCAAGATGGCGACGTAAGTCAACAAAACCCCTACTAATAGCCCAAAATAGACCGCTGAAAGTACTTCAATTCTCTTTCTCGGCGTGAAAACATCGGCTGCTATAACGCCCAGAGCCAACAGCACCGTTCCGAAGATGATCAGATAGGGGAGAAACGTCGGGCCGTCCAAGTTCATGCGCAGCGCCAGCGTCGCAATCCCAGCCGTCACGGAAATGAAGACAACCCGCAGTATGAACAGTGCCATACCAAATACCTAATTTAATGGGGAAATAACATTTGCGGGACAATCGCTTGCAGTGTAAACCGTAGTTTACCATTTGTATTCCGCTGGAATAAAGCGGAGGCCGACGCTATGCCAGTGATTATACGAATAATGGTTCGCGAAAGTTACGCTAGAATTGGAATTGCCCTGCTTAACGGGCAAGTTTGTGACTTTCGGACTTGTGTGACGGGTCTATGGTAGCGGTTATGGTGGTCAGCTAGGCGTTGTTTGCTGTCACAGGCTACGACTGGCTTTACTTGACGGGTCGGCAGGTCGGGCGGATACTGCTGAGCTTTGTGAAATCAGCCAGGTCGAAAGGCGTTGGAGAAATTCCCGTCGCGTTCGACCTCAGTTGTGCCGTCGAGGCGTTTTAGGAGCAAATAGTGCCAGCAGCCGCCGTAATTGGGCTACAGTGGGGCGATGAAGCCAAAGGAAAACTTGTCGATCTGTTAGCGCCGCGCCACGACTGCGTAGTTCGCTATCAGGGTGGTGCAAATGCCGGGCATACCGTCGTCAGCGGCCAGCAAGTATACAAGCTGCATCATGTGCCCAGCGGCATCCTGCATCCCCAAGTGCGGAACTTCATTACGCCCGGAGTTGTAATTGAGCCCAATACGCTCCTGCGCGAGTTGCGTGAGCTGGAAGCCCGTGGTTTGAAGCCTTCCAGCAATTTGTTGATCAGCGAGCGGTCGCACCTGGTGATGCCTTGGCATTTGGCTGAAGATCAAGTGATGAACGGCCAAGTTGTACAGGGCGAAAGCATTGGCACGACGTTGCGAGGCATTGGGCCCTGTTATCGCGACAAGGTGGGACGCAATTTTGCCGTCCGCGCGATCGACTTGCTTCAACCGGGATTGCCAGAGAAAATCCACAGCATTATCGATGCCAAGCAGCGATGGCTGCGAGGCATGGGCGCCGATGAACTGGCTGAAAAATTGACGGCCCAGCAGGTAACCGAGCAGGCCCAGCACTGGGCCAGCGCTCTTGGACCGCTGATTGGCGATACTACCGGTCAGCTCCTGGATGCCTTGGACGGCGGACAGCGTTTGCTGATGGAAGGCGCCCAAGGATCGCTGCTGGACATTGACCACGGAACCTATCCATTCGTCACCAGCAGCAATTCCAGCGGAGTGGGAATCAGCGGAGGTTCGGGTGTGCCGCCGCGCTGGATTCGCAGAGTGATTGGAGTGGTCAAAGCCTATTCGACTCGTGTCGGAGGTGGACCGTTCCCAACCGAGTTGGTGTGTGAAACAGGTGAGAAGATTCGGAAGCTGGGTAATGAATACGGCACGACCACTGGGCGACCACGGCGCTGTGGCTGGTTCGATGCGGTGGCCGTGCGTTATACGGCGCGTTTAAGTGGCGTAGATACGCTGGCGCTGATGATGATGGATGTGTTGGGGCACTTCGACGAACTGCGGATTTGTGTGGCTTATGAAGTCGACGGTCGGCGCATTGAGCAATTCCCAAGCGATGCCGATGTGCTGCGCCGTGTGCAGCCAATTTGGGAAACATTGCCTGGTTGGAATCGCGACCTCACCGGCGCACGCAGCATGAGTGATTTGCCGGACGGGGCACTGGCGTACATTCAAAGCATCGGGCAGATTATTGGCGTGCCGGTGGGGGTGGTTTCCGTGGGGCCTGATCGACAGCAGACGATCTTCGTGGATCAAGACCAGCTGCTGAACTACTAAATGTGCGGCGGTTCGCCTATGATTCAAGTGTGGTCCCTACCAAGCTGAGAGAGCCCCGTGACGCAGTCAGCTCAAGCCGTAGATTTATTGGACGTACCTGTCCACCAGCGTCCACGGCATATTGCGATCATTATGGATGGCAATGGCCGCTGGGCTCAACAGCAGAATTTGCCCAGAACGCAAGGGCATCTGCGTGGCGTTGAGGCGGTAGGCAATGTAATGGAAGCTTGCCGCGAATTCGGAATTCAAGTGCTGACGCTGTTTTGCTTTAGCAGTGAGAACTGGAAGCGGCCTGCCAACGAGCTGTCGTTTTTGATGAGCTTGTTGAGCCAATACTTGATTGCCGAGCGAGATACACTTGTCAAAAATAACCTGCAATTGAGGTTCATTGGTCAACGAGAAGGCTTGCCGGTGGAAGTTCAACGCGAGATGGATTTGTCGCTACAGGCTTGTGCGAAAAACAGCGGTATGACGTTGTGCTTGGCGATCAACTATGGCAGTCGCAGCGAAATAGTCAATGCGGTGCGCAACATCGTTCAGCGGGCGGTGGAAGGTCAATTGAGTGCCCCGCAGGTCACGCTAGAGTTGATCGATCAGAGCCTGGATACGGCCGGGCTACCCGATCCCGATCTACTGATTCGTACCAGCGGTGAAATGCGGATCAGCAATTTTTTGTTGTGGCAAATTAGCTATTCCGAGATTTGGGTAACGCCAACTTTGTGGCCCGACTTTGGACGTGAGCATTTAGCTGCTGCGATTCGAGACTATGCGGCTCGTGATCGTCGCTTTGGCGGGTTGAATCCTTCAAGGAGTCTTTAATTGCTGCGCAGTCGATTATTGTCCGCCTCGATATTGATTTCTTGCACGCTGGTGTTCGTTGGACTGGATGCCTGGGCATCGGGTCGAGGCTGGGCCGGTGTGTGGCTGTTGCCTTTGGGAATTTATTTGATTTTCGGTAGCGCTTATGAATGCGTGGCCATGATCGGAGCCAGCTCGCTGGGATCGGTGGCCAAGCCGGCACTATTGGGCTGCGCTTGCGTGATGTCGTCAGCCTGCGCTCCCATCGTTATGCCATTGCTTGGTATGCCCTACCCCGGCGACTGCTTGCTGGGGCCGTTGGGCATGTCGCTGGCAGCGGCTGGCTTGGCGCTGGTGGGCTGTTGCGCTTGGTACATTCCGAGTTATGAGCCAGGTAGTGGCGTCTTTCAAAGAGCTGTGCTGGCGGGATGGATTTCGTGTTACTTTGGCATCTGTTTTGCATTCCTATTGGCGTTACGCTTGGTCGGCGAGCCGTCATGGGGACTGTACTTGGTAGTTGGGCTGATCGTGGTTACCAAGTTGTCGGATACTGGGGCCTACTTTGTTGGCCGTAGCCTCGGGCGAACCAAGTTGTGTCCGCGCGTTAGTCCAAACAAGACCGTCGAGGGGCTAGTGGGCGGAATGCTGGCTGCCTGTTTGGCAGCTTGGATATATTTTGGACTATGCGCACCTTGGGCTTTTGGCAGTCAGCAAGTCGCAGTCAGTTGGCAAGGGGTGCTAGCGCTGGGGGTAGGATTGACGTTGGTTGGCTTGGCCGGCGATCTAATGCAGTCAATTTTCAAGCGCGAGATGGGGTGCAAGGACAGTGGACGGCTCTTGCCTGGATTGGGCGGATTATGGGATGTTACCGATTCGCTCTTGCCGGCGGCCGTGGCCGGTTATGCGATCATCGCCAGTGGTTGGATTCGTGGGCCAGGTCAATAGTCGTCATGGGCCAGGAGGTAAAGCAAACTTAAATTCATGTCAGAAGCCAACATTCATTTGAACGATCCGGCGGCGATACTAAGTTTGTTTGGGCCGCAGGACCGTTATCTCAAACTCATCCGCAATCACTTTGGAGTAGCCATCACGCATCGCGATGGCAAGTTGAAGATCATTGGCGAAGAGGAGTCGGTTCGTCATGCTACGGCGCTGTTGGAGAACCTGCACTTGCGGGCGCAGCAGGCTGGCGGGCTTACCAGCCAAGATGTAGAAGGTGCGTTGGGCGCGGCGCGAGCACCCGCTTCCGACGTCGGATCACTTGCCAACAATGTACCGCGCAGTTTGGAAGTGAATGTGCCTCAGATGCAGCGGCGGATCAAGCCGAGAACGCAGGGGCAAGCCGATTACATCCAAGCGATTCGCGCTAGCGATCTGGTATTTTGCCGAGGACCAGCGGGCTGTGGCAAAACCTATTTGGCTGTGGCTCTGGCGGTGGAAGCCCTCAAGAGCCGCACATGCAGCAAAATCGTGCTAGTCCGACCAGCCGTCGAGGCCGGCGAAAGCTTAGGGTTTTTGCCTGGTGACTTACAGGCCAAACTCAATCCCTACCTGCGACCGCTGCTGGACGGGTTAAACGAGATGCTAGACTATGATCAAGTGAAGTATCTGATGGAGCACGACGTGATCGAGGTCATTCCGTTGGCCTATATGCGCGGCCGTACCCTGAACAACGCCTTTATCATTTTGGATGAAGCTCAGAACACCACTTCGGCACAGATGAAAATGTTTTTGACCCGCATGGGTGAGGGGTCCAAGATGGTGGTTTCGGGGGACGTCACGCAAGTGGACCTGCCCAACGGTGTCACCAGTGGCCTGCGCGACGTCTGGCAGCGCCTTCGCGGATTGCAGAATATTAGTTTCGTTTCACTCAACGCCAGTGATATCGTTCGACATCGCCTAGTTCAGCAAATTGTTAGCCGCTACGAAGCACGCCGAGGCGATGGGCTCGAGTTGGCACCAGAGGAGAGCGAGCCCGACTCGCCCATTTAAGCCGTATGGCCTCATCCAATCCAGTACGCACGCGCAGCGAACGCGTAGCCTCCTTGCAGCTTGAACCCAGTGCTCTGCGCCGTCAGTTGAATAAACTGCTGGCTGGTAAGTCGCTGCTGCACCTGGCGATCGCGGTTGGCTCAATTGGCATCATTGTGTTCACGCTGCAAGGCTGGGTACCGCCGTTTACCTATCGCGAAGGACAAATTCCGGATCGCGATATCGTGGCCCGTGTAGCTTTTGACTTAGTAGACGACCAGCAGACCAAATTGCTTCGCGATCAACGACGTCGAGAAACATTGTGTACTTATGAAAACCGAACCCAGGCCATCACGCAGCTTCGCAGCGCTCTCCAGAACCAGATGTTATCGTTGGTGACTGCTAAGTCGGCGGCGGAACTAACAGCCGAGCAGGCACGCGATTTAGAGTTGTTAATCAAAAATCTGGGATCAGATCCGACGCCGCTGACAAGTGAAGCGGCGCTGACCCATATTCGCTCGCTACTGAGCGATTCAGATCAATCGACGAAATTCAACCAGGCATTGCAACTGATCCTCAATCCCATCGCTGAATCTGGCGTCATCAAGTCGCTCAGTCACGATAGTGATCAAGGCAGTCAACGTTCGATCATTGTGATTCCTATCGGCTCACCCACGGATGAAGTGTTTGTCGATGTGAGCAAGGTGCGTTACGCGGATGTCATTGCCACACTCTCTAGCCGCGTTAGCGAGGTGCTGCAGCGAGAATTCAGTTCGCCCGATGTTCCGGCCGTGGCTAGAATTGTGTCTCACTATCTAGTGCAGAATCTGCCGGAGACACTCACCTACCGCGCGGATTTGAGCGAGAAGGCACGCATTAGCGCAGAGGCTGCCGTACCCGACGCTATGGTTTCGTATTTCCCCACGGTCAGTCGGCTCGCTGCCGCCGGACAGCCAATTACGCGACAAAACCACTTGCCGTTGTTGCGCGCCGAATATGATGCCTGGGTCGCTCAGTTGGGAGCTGGCGTCAAGGTGACCCGCTTGCTCTGCATTCTGGGGATGATTTTGGCGTTCTATACGTTTTGCGGCGCATACATCTATTACTTGCATGATGCCAAGCTACTCACGCAAACCGTGCCCATGCTGCGGCTGCTGAGTTTGGTTTTGTTTGGTTGCGTTGTCAGCAAGTTTGCTGCCTCCGATCCCTGGCAGGCAGAGATCGTGCCGGTGTTAATCACCGCCATCGTGATGACGATTACCTTTGGTCGACAGTTGACGATCTTAATCTCCATCTGCTCAGCCCTGATGGTCAGCTTGGCCGTGGGGCTGAACATGGTCCAGCTGGTGACGATGTGCAGCGGTAGTTGTGCGGCAGCCATGTTCGTAGGCCGCATTCGAACGCGGTCTAAGTTGATTTACGTCGGGTTGGCTACCGGAGCGGTCGTGGCAATAACACATTTGGGCGCCGATACCATCATCGGAACATTCCTACCCAGAACTCTGGATGCTGGTGCCGAAGCATCAACGGCTGCCTGGACCACGCTAATGGCATCGGTGGTGGGCGAGCCATTGCGAATTGGCGCCCTGGCGTTTCTGGCGGCTGCGGTGGTTGCCGGAGTTTTGTCTTTCATAGAGCCGGTGTTTGGTGTACAGACAGACCTCAGGCTCCTAGAACTGGGGGATGCGAGCCATCCGCTCTTGCGTCAATTGGCACAGCGGGCACCCGGCACATACAACCATTCGATCAGTGTCGCGGCTATCGCCGAAGCAGCTGCCGACAGCATTGGAGCCCACGGGTTGTTGACCCGCGTGGGTGCCTACTTCCATGATATCGGCAAGATGTTCAAGCCGAATTATTTCGTGGAGAATCAGGATGCCAGTGGCAACTGTCACGATACATTGCAGCCCGCTATGAGTACCTTAGTGATCATCGCACACGTGAAGGATGGTTCCGACTTGGCTCGACAGCATCGTCTGCCGACACGCATCGTCGATTTTATCGAACAACATCACGGCACGACCTTGGTCGAGTATTTCTATCGCGAGGCCACCAAACGCAGTCAGGACGACCCAAACAAGGAGGAGGTCTCGGAAACCGCGTTTCGCTACCCCGGCCCCAAACCGCAAACTTTGGAGGCGGCGGTATTGATGCTGGCCGACTCAGTGGAAAGCGCCAGTCGCACGCTGGTTGAACCGACTGTGTCGCGATTGCAAAGTCTGGTGGACAAAATTGCCATGAGCAAGTTGTTGGACGGACAATTCGATGAATGTGGATTGACGTTACTGCAACTGGATCAAGTAAAATCTTCGCTAGTGAAGTCGCTGACGGCCATCTATCATGGGCGCGTCAAGTACACTGGTCAGGCCTCGGCATAAGCGGAGCGCCGCTTCGAAATTATCCTGTCCAGACGCCCCCTAGCTCACTCCAAAGAATGCCTCATGCCACACATCGAATTGGAAGTTGAATTCCATGTGGAAGTTGACGCAACGAGTGAAGTTCAATTGCGGCAACGGTTTCTTCAGGCGGCTACCTGGATTGTTCAGCGATTTAGCATACAACAGTTCATCGTAAGCATATCAGTGGTGGATGATGTCACAATCCGGCAGCTCAATCAGCGTCATCTACAGCACGACTGGGCCACGGATGTGCTGAGCTTTGTGTTTGAGGCGGGTGCCATCATCGATGGCGAGATCATCGTCAGTTGGGATACTGCCAGTCGTCTAAGCGTGGCAGCCGGCTGGGACGCTGCAGACGAATTGTTATTGTATGTGCTACATGGAATGTTGCACTTGGTTGGTTTGGATGACCGGGATGATGTCGGCCGCACGGCAATGCGGGCCGAGGAATGTCAATTCTTGCGGGAGGCACAGGTAGCCGGTGCCGATACCTACCTGGCTCGGTTTAATGATGTATCCTACTGAATTTAGGGTGTCCCCAAGATTCGCTGGTCCATAGTCGCGCTATGAGTATCTATTGGTTTTCAACCTTGATGACCGTCGGCTGCATGTTGACGCTGATTGGCGGGCTGGGGGTGCATCTAATTGAGAACTACAACGGTCGCCGATTGGAAGCCTACTGTCGCCTGCGTCGCAAGCCGCAGCGGTTTGGTGAAGTGCTGGACAAGCAGGAAGCTGCTTTCGCTGCCGCCACCTATCTTTTGGTGACCGGTTTGGTTGTGGGCTCGTTAGCAGCTGGCGTTTGGTTTGCTCACCAGGGTCGTGTAGAATTTGCCGAATTAGCCGTCCTTAGCCAGCGTGGCATTGTGTCTCATGCCGTTGGCGCGGTGGGGTGGTGGCTGGCCAACATGCTAGTTGGCTTGTGGCTCCCACGAATGATCGTCCGTCAGCGGACATCACCGTTTCTGTACCACACTTGGCCCTTCTGGAAAGCTGTTGCCTATGCGGCTAGCCCTCTGGCAGTTTCGGCCAAGATATTCGATTGGTTGGGCCAGAGATTGAGCGACTTACCGGAGGACAAAGAGTTGGACGAAGAGCTGCTGCAAGACGATATTCGCAATCTGGTCCAAGCGGCTCAGCGTGATGGAGTCGTGTCGGCTGTTGTGCCGGATATGATCGAAGGCGTCATGCAGTTGCGCCACGTCGAGGTAGCCACCATCATGACACCGCGCAGTTCCGTCGATGCACTGGATATTCTTCAACCATGGTCCGAACTGGTACGCCAGGCAGTTGAGTGCCGACGCACACGTATTCCCGTGTACCGCGGTTCAGTAGATCAGGTTATCGGCATTCTGTTCGTCAAGGACCTGCTAGTGCAATTGGCCTCGCCCGAAACGCTGGGGCAATCGCCGGCAATTGAGTCGTTTTTGCGCAAGCCCTGGTTCATTCCTGGCAATAAGACAGTCGATGAACTCTTGCGGATTTTTTTGCACAATCGCAATCACATGGCCATCGTGGTCGACGAGTACCAGCAGATGATGGGTGTGGTGACTATCGAAGACGCTCTGGAAGAAATCGTCGGCGAAATCGCTGACGAATTGGATTTGGAAGAAGACAGCCAGATTGTTTACGACTCGCAAACCCACGAACTGGAAGCTGAGGGTAAGGTGCCAGTTGAGCGAATTCGACAGATTTTAGGAATCGAGCTACCGGAGTCCGACGATTACGATACCATCGGCGGTTTAGTGATTCACCGTCTATCAGAAATCCCCAAAGAGGGTACGCAAGTCGATTTTGCTGGCCTCCGCATCACTGTTCTGAAAGCTACGAAACGGATGGTTCAGCGTGTACGACTGCAAGTGGTCGGAGCCAAGGGGTTGGAAGACAAGGCACACGGTCAATAAGAACATACCGCTAGCCAGCGTCGCCAAATGGTGGACATTCCATTTACCGACCGCCTAGCGGCACTGGCTGCTGGTACACTGCACACTGCCAGCACTAGGAGTCCGGATAGCGGTGAACAAAAACTAAAACTCGCCGGTTGATCCGAATCGCTCTAAGGTTTGCTTCCGGAATTGACTGGCGGCAGCGTTAATGTCGTTAAGCATTTCAGAGGGGGATTTGCCAAAGCTGTTTCGCGCGGCAGAGATCAGCGTTTGGCATTCGTGGACATCCATCTGAACAGATGCGGTCAGTAAACGCTGCTGGTCTTCTTGAGGTACTGAAATGAAACCATGTTTGTCGGCATGGATCAGTTGTCCCGGTTCGACTCGGGTACCAAACACTTCGACATTGCACCCCCAACGAACCGGGGTGCTATGCGCGTGACCCACACACAGTCGGCGGGCCAGTGCTTTGAAACCGGCGTGTGTCATTTCGTCGACATCTCGAATTGCACCATCGACGATCGTGCCTACACAGCCCAGACTGCGATGCACGGTTGCGTTGACTTCGCCCCAAAACGACCCGATCACATGCGGTTTGTCCAGGTCTTGAACCACCACGATCTTGGATCCCGGAATGCTGGCGACATAGGCCCGGTAGTCGGACCAAGCCGACGTGTTTTGCTTGTGGGATGACTGGCTGGGCTGGATGACAAGCGTCACTGCCCAACCGACCATGGCTCCCATTTGCGGCATGAAATCCTGAGTGACTTCCAAGTTTGTTACTGGGGCGGCCGCGTCGCGTGACGTTATCTGCTCCCAACCGTTGTAAATAGTGGGGGTGTTCCAACGTCGCAGTTGCAACAGTTCGGCTTCGGATAAGGCTCGGGAATGTTGGCTCATAGTTGATTGCGGCGCAAGGAATGAGTTGTTTGATTGGCGGGCGGTTTGAGTTGCAAGTTTAGTCCTGGGAGTCCGCGCTCTGCTGCGCGTAGCTACGATTTTGATAAGGATCTGCCCTCCAGTTCAGATTGAATCTGCTCCATCTGTTGGTAATAGTCACGGCGCTGGAGCAGGCTGGCTGCATCGGGATCTAGCAGCACAGTTACTTTCGGGTGCATTTGAAGCCCCGAAGCTGGAACCATGCTGGATACCGGTCCCTCGATGAAATCGCGAACGGCCGCAGCTTTGCGCTGTCCTGTAGCTAGCAGCATGATATGCTCGGCTTCCATGATCGTCCCCACGCCCATAGTGATGGCCAGTCGAGGCACTTGGTCGATCGAGCTGAAAAACCTGGAATTATCCTGACGTGTGCGTTCGGTTAGTCCCTTGACACGCGTCCGGCTGGCCAACGACGAGCCCGGTTCGTTAAAACCAATATGACCGTCAGAGCCGATGCCTAGCATTTGCAGGTCAATGCCACCCGAATCGTCGATCAATGCTTCGTACCGCAGGCATTCGGTGTTCAAGTCAGCGCATTGTCCGTCGGGCAGGTGGCAGCGCTGCGAGTCGATCTGTACGTGGCTAAAGAAATTCTGGTGCATGAAGGAATAGTACGTTTGCTCATGATGTCTTGGCAATCCAACGTACTCATCCAGGTTGAAGGTGACAACTTCGGAAAAGTCGACCTGCTGTTGGAAGTAACGTCGAATCAACTCTTGATACGTGCCCAGCGGTGTACTGCCCGTCGCCAGTCCCAGGACCGCGTCCGGATAGCTATTGATCAACTCGCAAATATAATCAGCGGCCCGCAAGCTTACCGCTTGCATATCTGGCAATATAACGACACGCATAATCGATGAATGCAATGGAATTCTGGTGAGGGAATTATCAGACGGTTGGCCATCCGGGCGATTGTACTGCAAGCTTGTCGTTGTTCAATCTGAGCCTTAGTACTGCCCGCAGAATAAGCTTGGCAACCCGTTCCGTGGCAAACGAAAGTTGATATAACAGCTTTGTTATGGTGGCAGCAGCCCAGCAGGTATCGTGATTTTGGATTGTATGTTGAATTCAAGTTCACGCCAGTCGGAGAATTTTGCAAATGACAGTCGGTTTTGGAATCATCGGGTGTGGCATGATCGCCCATTTTCACGCGCGAGCCATCGCAGAAATTGAAGGTGCGCGACTGGTGGCCTGTTACAGCCGCACCAAGGCCAACGCCGATAAAGTAGCTCAGCAGTTTGGTTGTCAGGCCTATGATGACCTGCAGCAAATGTTGAAACATCCCGGTTTAGATGTGGTCACCATTGGAACTCCTAGCGGTGCGCACTTGGAGCCCTGCTTAGCGGCTGCGGCTGCTGGCAAGCACGTTGTGGTCGAAAAGCCGCTGGAAGTCACACTGCCGCGCTGCGATCAGATGATTGAGGCATGTGATCGAGCAGGAGTCAAGCTGGCGACCATATTTCCCTCGCGGTTCCATCGCTCCAGCCAATTGATGAAGCAGGCTGTTGATGCTGGCCGATTCGGCATTCTTGCCTTGGGGGACGCATATGTAAAATGGTTTAGGACTCAAGCGTATTACGATAGCGGGGCGTGGCGCGGAACATGGCAATTGGATGGCGGTGGCGCCCTGATGAACCAGGCCATTCATACCGTCGATTTGTTGCTGTGGCTAATGGGACCGGTCGTCGAGGTCTCTGCACACACCGCAACGCTGGCTCACGAGCGCATCGAAGTTGAGGATGTGGCCACGGCGAGCCTGCGATTTGCCAGCGGCGCTTTGGGGGTTATTGAAGCGACCACCGCCGGATTTCCAGGTATGCTCAAGCGCATCGAGTTGAGCGGTTCTACCGGCACTGCGATCTTAGAGGAAGAAGACATTATAAAATGGGAGTTTGCCCAACCAGCATCGGGGGATGAAACGATTCGGCAGGAGATGTTGGGGCGAACCAAAACTGGAGGCGGCGCAGCCGATCCAGCGGCCATCGGGCATCAGGCGCATGCAGCTCTATTTCGCGATGCCCTACACGCCATCCAACACGGTGGCCCGCCCGCGATCGACGGCATTCAGGGACGGCGGAGCGTAGAATTGATCCTGGCGATCTACCAAAGCGCAGCCAGCGGCCGATCGGTACGGTTAGCTAAGGTCTGATCCGATGAGGGTCGTCACTTGCTTGAAGTGCAAGGTGGCAATGGGCTCGAGTTTTGAGTTGTAGTTCATAGCCAGCGGCTTTGACCGGTGCCGCTGCGGGCGGTGCCGACGATGGATGCGGTATGGCCCAACGAGTGGGCGATGTCCAAGACCGTGTTGGCGTAAAACGGACTGACAACCAGAATCAGGCCTAGGCCCATGTTGAATACCTGCTCCATCTCCTGGCTGTCGATCTGCCCCAACTGTTGCAGCCACGGAAAGACGGCTGGAACAGGCCACGAGCCGGGTTGAAAAACCAGGTCGATCTTGTCATGTAAAATGCGCTGTGAGTTCTCAAGCAATCCTCCGCCGGTAATATGCGCGATGCCGTGGACGACGTTCTTGACTTTGTAGTGCCCCAAAACCTTGCGCGTCAATTTTGCATAGATCAGCGTGGGGGTCATCAACGCTTGGCCTACAGTTTGGTTCAAATCGTCAATTCGATCCGTGACCGACAAACCAGCTTTGTCGAAAACGACCTTGCGGACCAAGCTAAAGCCGTTGGAATGGAATCCACTGGAGCCAATACCAACCAGCACATCTCCATCGCTGATTTGTTGACCGGTAATCAGATGCTGCTTTTCAACTACGCCGACACAGAAGCCAGCCAGATCATAGTCGTCGGCTTGATAATGGTCGGGCATAATTGCTGTCTCACCGCCCAAGAGCGAGCAGTCGGCGCGCACGCAGCCTTCGCTAACGCCACTGACGATTTGCTCCAACATCGGCGGATTATCACGGCTCATCGCCACATAATCCAAAAAGAACAACGGCTCGGCTCCACAGCACAGCACATCATTAACGCACATGGCCACTAGATCGATTCCCACCGTGTCGTGCTGGCCGGTCATCTGAGCGACTCGTAATTTGGTGCCGACGCCATCCGTACCAGACACCAATACCGGCTGTTTGTAGCTTCGCGAAAAAAGAGCGCCACCAAAGTCCAGTTCAAACAGACCAGCAAAGCCCCCGTCGTTACGCAGTACCCGCGGGCTAAAGGTCCGATGCATTAAACGTGGCAGCTTCTGCATCGCCTGCTCATACAGCTCCAGGTCAACACCGCTGTCCTTGTAGGTTGTGGGGCTCATGTTTGAAAATGCTCGCCGAAGTCAGTCGTCGCAATCGCGCGGGGAGAATTGAGGTACTGGCCACTGGCATACAGTGTCCGTCCTTCAGTGCGCTCGCGATATCTGCCGTTCGTTCTGAAGGACTACGAATTATGCCGCGAAGCCCACGTTTTGCCCACTCGGGAGCCGGTCGAAAGCCGCCTGAAATAAGCCTAAGTCGCCTTATAATCTGTCAGAATCTTAAAACTTGTGGTTCATCAGCAGCTCGGAGAAGGTCTCCCATTAAGCGGCGCGAACCAGCGACTGACTCGGCTGGGACGCGTCGAGTTCCGAAAGAATCAATTGCGCTGCCCGGTCGCTGGCACCGGCGGCTGCGATACTTTGGTTGAGTTCCAGCAGTTCGCGGCGCTGTCGAGCCCGTTCGTGGGGATCGGCGATCAATCGCTCCAGGGCTTGAGTCGAGGTGTGAATGGCTTGATCGGTCGCGCCGACCGCTAAGTGCTCGCTCATGACTTGACGGCCAGCCAAGATATTGGGCAACGAGAAGCAGCTGAGGTCCGTCAAGCGACGAGCGATGTGATAAGTCATCCGTCCGATATGATAGACTACGACGCTGGGGACGCCGCGCGCCATCATTTCCAGACTGACCGATCCGGATTTCATGAGCGAACAATCCGACAATTTGATGATTTCACTGGTCCTGCCCACAAAGAATTGAATGTCCAGGTCGCGGTCAGCTTCGGTCAGCTGTTGCCGACACCACAGGCAATGCCCGTCCTTCAGGCATGCGACCATGAAACGGACATGCGGATGTTTGTGAGCCAATCGACGTATCGCTTCAAGTTGCATCGGCCAGATGTAACGTACTTCGCGAGCGCGCGATCCAGGCAGCACCGAGACCTGAACCCCGGGATGATGGCTCCAGCGGTCGAGAAACTTCTGATCCAGCTGGCCTTGAAGCACCTCGTCGAAAAACGGATGACCTACGTAGTGCGCCGGAATGCCGTGCTGTTGATACCACTCCAGCTCAAAGGGCAGGTTGCACAGTACATGATCAACAGTACGACGCATCTTGCCGATACGCCAACGGCCCCAAGCCCACAACTGCGGAGGCAAGTAATAGAATACGGGAATCCCGCGCCGCTTGGCGCGTTTGGCAATGTGCCAGTTGAAGCCTGGGAAGTCAACCAAGACGACGGCATCGGGGCGATGCTGGTCAAAGGCTGCCGAAGCCATGTCCGCCACGCGCACAAATTGCATTAGCTTTGGCAGGACTTCGGCGAAACCAACTACCGCCAGATCGGTAAGCGGGTATCTGATGTGGCAGCCTGCCTGGGCCATCAACGGACCGCCAAATCCATGAAAGCTCAGCCCGCGGCTGTGGTTACGCAAGCAGTCAATTAGCTTGGCGGTATGCAGGTCGCCGCTTGGTTCTCCCACGGAAAAAAATATCGAACGTGCGGTCACGGTAGTTATCTGCGGGATGGGGTGAAGGACATTATCGCTCGCAGATTAGCAGCCGTCCTGGCACTGCGTCCAGCCCGACCTGCCCTCCTTGAGGTGGCGCTGCGGACTGCTCCCAAGTGTCGCCAACCAAACGACTTGCGACAAGTAAATAGGTGTCAGGCCTGAAGCGCGACTTTTTCTCGCCCTTCAAAACTGCGCAGCAGCAGTCGAGCCTAGACATTTTGGCTATACGAATATGCACTTTTCTACGGTTTGTGTTAGCATGTTAAACAGGGACGCAAGCTGGTAGCCGAGGCCTTGATGGGTTCGCAAAGGTTGGCGTTTCCAAAATCCGAGACGTTTTTTGGCTCAGCAGAGATATTGATGTTTCATGAGTCTGCTTGCGCGCTGGTTTCAACGATCGACCGCTTTCACCCGTAGCTGGGGGCGGGCCAGCGTCCATATATCGCTGATAATTACGCTGGTATTGTTGTCGCTGAGTCTGCTGATATTGGGCTGGTCTCGCCCAGCAATGGCGGAGCTGCGTTGGCTGGCCTTCAGTCTGCCCATTGTATGGGTTGTCGGCTTGACGGTTCGCATTGCGGCACAGAATTGGGCGGTCGGTTCGTATTCGCAGGAACTGGAAACTAGGCTGGGCCCGAGCGGGAATCTGGCGACCGAATACGAGTACATGCCGTCGCCAATTATTTTCCGCTACGCCCTGGCGGGTCACTTGGCAACCTTTGGTTTGGCTGCGCTGGGGCTGATCGTCACAGCCACCCTGCTGCCTCTGGAGAATACTCGGACAGGTTGGACTAGCTTGCTGGACGTTCGCGGTGGTTGGAGCAGTTTGGCCTGGGCCACGCAGATTCTGTGGGTGAATGTGCTCTTGGGCATCATCAACCTGTTGCCGACGATTCCGTTCGACAATCGCGCACTGTTGTACGCGCTGGCTATGCGCAAACCGTTTGGTGCTGAGTCCGCCGTGCTGCGTCGATTGGGCTTGATCGACTCGCATCTAGCCTCGGCATTGCTGGGCTGTGGATTGACAATACTAGTGTTCGCCAAGGCGACGAACAGCGAATTCCATTTCGGTTGGTATGCTGTCTTGGCTGCAGCCGTATATTTGTACGTGGCCAGCCGTTGGGAAGCGTCGCGTGCTGTTCATTTGGAAGAGCAATACATGCCGTTTCACACTGCTAAGCACGAGCACCGGTCGCGCAAGAAGAGTCAACGAGAAGTCGAGCCCGAGAGCGGGGATTCATTGCCCGTTGTCAAGACATCCAAACGTCGTGATTCTGCCGCACAGGTAGGCCGCGAGTCGAGACGGACGGTGATTAGCGAAGCCTATTTGGACGAGATTCTTCGCAAATTACATCGCGAAGGCACGGCATCGTTGACGGCGCGAGAACAAGAGGCGTTGCTCACAGCCAGCCAGCGTCTCAAGGAAAAGCGTCAGCGTACGCAGTAAAACGTACGCAGCAGGACGATGCCGTCGAAGTCATCCGGCCAAATGCTCTCGCAGCATTTTCGGTAGCTCAGTGTGCTGGAAGGTGAACCCTGTTTCCAGTAACCGCTGGGGCACGGCCCGACAGCTGGCCAGCAGCAATTCGTCGGCCATTTCGCCCAACGCACAGCGCAATACCCAGCCAGGCACGGACATGATTGCCGGACGGTGTAGCGCCTTAGCGAGATGCGCAGTGAATTGTCGGTTTGTTACGGGATTGGGGCTAACGACATTGTACGGGCCGCAGGCGTCAGGCAATTGCAACAGGTGCATCAGCGCGCGGCAACTGTCCTGCAAGCTGATCCAACTTAGATATTGTTGGCCTGTCCCGAGTCGCCCGCCCATTGCCCAGCGAAAGGCCGGAAGCATCTTAGCGAGCGCCCCGTCGGTTGGTGCCAAAACCACGCCAAACCTCGCGTGAACGACTGCGATCCCGTGTTCGGTCAATGGTGCCGCAGCAGCTTCCCAGTCCCGGACCAGTTGTCCCAGGAAGGTTTGTGCGGCACAAGCGGTGTCTTCCGTCACCTGGCGGCCACCGCAATCCCCGTAGAAGCCAATGGCTGAGGCGCCTAAGAAAAGTCGCGGTTTTGCTTGCAGGTTGCCTAATTGCTCGGCCAGCCGCTGCGTAGCGGTGACTCGCGACTCAACGATCCGCTGTTTTTCGGCGCGTGTCCACCACCCTGAATTCACCGAGCGGCCAGCCAAATGAATGATCGCGTCAAATCCTTCCAACTGTTCTGGCCGTAGCACACCGCGCGACGGTTCCCAGGCAATATCTGGCGAGCAATGCGCCTCAGACTTTGCTTGAGATTCCACTCGTCGCAGGCAGACGACGTTTGCTGGCATTGTCCGGAGGCGACGCAAGAGTTCAGAACCGATCAGCCCAGAGGAACCCGTGACGGCGATCCTGGGTAGCGGGGTTTGGGGTGAGCTGCTCATTCTTCCCAACTTGTCTTGATTCTTTGAGTTAAATTCGTCAAACAGCATCATTCGAGCAGTGCGTCTCCCCGGGTCACTCTGCAGCATTCCAAGGCAATCAACCTGCGTCAGCCAAATAATACCACTTAGCTCTGACAAGCCTAGCTACCGAATTTAACGGTGTGGCTGGCGAGCCGTAGTTACCGACTGGAAGAAATCGTTGTGAGCATATTGCGTCATCTAAGGCGTTCTCGCAAGACCAGCCCACCTGGGCTTTCCTTCTCGCGACGGAAGGTATCGCAGCCGATGTCGACTGTCGCATGGTTCGTGCTTTGCTGTACAGGGCTGTATCAGGCCAGAGCGCAGGGACCGATAAACAGCCAGCCACCTGCCGTAGCTCCCGGCCCTGGTGTGTCTTCAGTTTCGATGATTCCGTTTGATTCGAATCAGGTCGCCGGCTATAGCGCGGTGGACCTGCCTCCGCCTGCACAACAAGTCAGCCTTCAAGCTGATGCGCTCGCAAGCCCGCAATTGCCGACGATTGAAACTGCAGGACTATCGCGTCCCAGCCTGTCCAGTCAGCCTCGATTGCCAACCGCCGGCCAACTTGCTCCGCAGTTTGGTCAACTACCAAGCGGATCCAACTCATTTGCTGACCAAGGCTTACCCCCGCTGCCTAGTTTTCCCAGCATGGCTCAGCCTCAGTCACCATCGGTAACTAGCCAGCCTACTGCAGGTACATTGGCAAGTTTCTCTAGCTCAACCGATTTCAATCGCCGCCCGCAGCCGGCCGCTATACACACCGATTTTACGGCGGGCCGAGTGGTAGCCGTTGTGGGTACAGAACGAGTGTTGGCCGGAGATTTGGCGGCGGTCATTGAACCGGTTATTCAGGAGAACAAAGACCGATTGACCAGTGCGGCCCAAGAGGAAATGGCACGCTCCACTTTGTTGCGGCAGGCGCTGCCTCAGCATGTGGAAATGAAAGCCATGCAGCAGGAATTCTTCCGTGATTTGGCCGGCAATGCCTCACCCAGCGAATTGCGAAAGACCAAAGAGCAAGTCACTACACGAGCCACGCGAATGTTTTACGATCGCTTTGTGCCGTTGGACTTGTTCAAACGCCATAAGGTTGAAGACTTAGCGTCGTTAGAGGCCAAACTGCAAGAGTCTGGTCTGTCATTAGGTATCATCAAGAACCATTTCTTGATGCAGGTACTGGCCTCTCAGATCGAAGAAAAGTACGTTGGCCAAGACTTTGAAATACCTCCCCAAGAGATTCTGGCCTACTATCGTGAGAACATGGAAAAGTGGCAAATCCCGGCGCGCGCCAAATGGCGGCAGATTACCATTCGCTTTGATCGAATGCCCAGTCGCGAGACCGCTCAGGAACGCATCCGTCAACTGTTTGACGAAGTATACCTCGGCGGCAAACCCTTTGAGGCGGTCGCCAAGCAGAGTTCGATGGGCTATACCGCAACTGAGGGTGGCTGGTATGACTGGACATCGCAGGGCAGTCTCAAGTCGGCAACTTTGGACTCAGCCGTGTTCTCGCTGCCACTGAGGCGTTTGAGCAACATTCTTGAGGACGAGATCGGACTACACTTTATCGAAGTTCTTGAACGCGAAGCGGCGCGCACACAGGATATGGCCGAAATACAAAGTGAAATACGCAAGACGCTCTCCAAGGTGCGACGACAAGAAGAAGTTCGCAAGTTGCGTGACCGAATCACAGCTCGCGTGCCGGTGTGGACTCTGTGGCCCGAAGATATTCCCGGTAGCCGACCCTTGGAAGAAGTTCTCGGACCCTAGGCAATTCCGATTGAAATTGAAGATTTTCGTATGCCGTGGCCTTAGCACGGGGCGAAGTGTCAGACTCTCATAAGGCGATCATTGGCGATGGATGGGAAAGTGGTTACGGCGGGGGCCAGACGCGCCATCGTGCTGGATGTAATTCGCTGTGCCTCCAAGGTACCGTCGTTTCCGGTTGAGCGCAGCTTCCAAATGTTCCGGCTGGCCGAGGCACGCCATCAATGTGCGACGCGCATTTCATGGACTGCTCTGTTCGCTCGAGCTTACGGGTTGGCCTCACGCGTTCATCCGCAGCTCAGGCATGTCTTTGTCGCCTGGCCGTGGGCTCGAATATACCAGAGCCCCGAATGCGTGCTCTCGATCGCTGTGAATCGTCAAGTCGACGGAGGCGAACGACTATTCTTTGGCCGAATGCGACATCCCGACCAGCGCTGTCTGACTGAATTGCAGGCGGATCTGGATGCCTTTCAAAACGGTGATCCGGCGCGAGTATTCCGTTCGCAGTGGCGCGGAGCTAAGCTGCCCAGCGCGGTACGCCGAGTCTGTTGGTGGTGGCGGATGGATGTGGACTTCCGCAATCGGGCGCGGCGCGTTGGCACCGGCAGCATTAGCGCATTGGCTGGCCAGGGCGTTACCAATCGGCTTCATCCGTGTTTGCTTACCAGCAGTCTATCCTACGGACCAATTGAGGCTGACGGACATTGTCTGGTGACTCTGCAGTGCGATCATCGACTACTGGATGGTGCTGCAGCCGCCCGAGCACTCAACAGCATTGACCAACATCTAAATGGCCAAGTGCTCAACGAACTCTTAGTTATCGCTGGCAGCCAGGCTCCAGCGGCGAGAATCAAGCAGCGGGTGGCCTGATCGCGCAGATGACGTAACCGCTTAGGGATTCGTTGGGTGAGACAAGCCGGACGCAGGGCAACCACAAAACTGTGACAAAGTTTGACCAGTTGCACAACCATCAAGCACAACTAACCCAAGGTTCCGCCGCGCGACGGCCCACCCAGATGCGCACAGTATTCGACCCAAACCGTTAAAAGTTGGACGGCGAATTGTATGGACGATCCACACTGGCTTAACCTCAAGACAGAAATCGAGCGTAGCGTCAAGCTGGAATCGACAACGATCCAGTTGGGAGAGCGTAGCTTCGAGTGGTATCGTGTAGCCGAGCCGGATCAGCTTTTAGAAGCGGCTGTCGCCAGTCAGTTACCCGCCGAAGATGTCGATCCGTTTTGGGCAGCTTCATGGCGTGCAGCAAGAGGGCTAGACAGATTCTTGCAACGCTTGAATTGCCAAGGGCTGCGAATTCTAGAACTGGGGTGTGGCTCCGGTCAGGCTGGTGTTGCAGCGGCAGCTCGTGGTGTTCAGGTAGTCATGACCGATGCAGTACCGTTGGCGCTGCAAGTCGCACGTCTAAACGCCTGGCCTGTGTCCGAACGCATTCGTTTTCAGGTCTTGAAATGGGGCCAACAACGGTTGGCTAGTGAATCGTTTCCCATTGTGATCGGTTCAGACCTGGTTTACGATCCTGCCCTGTTTCCAAAGCTCGAAGCCTGTGCACGTCAGCACCTGGAGCCGGACGGCCGACTGTTGCTAAGCGAACCGCATCGGCACACCGGCGATAAGTTTGCCAGTTGGATTGTGGATGCTGGTTGGCGTATAGAACAACACGATGTGCATCTGGACGACCAACGCGTGCCCATTCGCATCTTCGATTGCTACTTGCCGTAAACTGGGTTATCAAGGGACCAGCAACTTCCCTTGCTATCGCAACTGGCTAAGAAAGCTTCCGGGTTAAAGTCTGCTAGAGCGTGCACAAGCCAAATCGAAATCTAGGCTGCCAGGCGGTGGCAAGCTGACTGATAGAAGCCTACGATTCCTTGAACAACAACTACTTGCTCGGCCTGGGTCAGGCCGGGGTAAATCGGCAGATGCAGAATTTCCAGCGATGCCTGGTGTGTGTGTGGCAGGTCGCTCGGCGAATATCCCAAGCGACGAAAACACTCTTGCTCGTGCAGTGGGATCGGATAGTAGATTTCACTACCGATCTGCTGTTGTCCCAAGTAGTCTCGGAGGGCGTCGCGACGACCCTCGCCGATACGTAAGCTGTATTGGTTCCATACGTGATAGGCCGCAGGGTCGTGCAAGGGCAGCTGGACAGCGCCGGAGTCAATTAGTCTGGTTTCACTAAGCAGCTGGTTGTAAGTGGCAGCAATCCGCTGCCGTTCGTTGGTATAGCTTTCTAAGTGCCGAAACTTGATGGCTAGTGCGGCAGCTTGCAGGGTATCCAATCGGCTGTTGATACCGATTTCGCGATGATGATAACGCGGTCTCATACCGTGACCAGCCAACAGTCGTAGCCGATCGGCCAATGTATCGCTACTGAGCACCATCATGCCACCATCGCCACAGCCTCCGAGATTCTTGGTCGGGTAAAAGCTCAAACAGCCTATTTGGCCCCAACTGCCCACAGGGCGACCATGATACGCGGCGCCGATGGCTTGAGCTGCATCTTCGATTACCGGAATATCCCAGTCGCCAGCGATGCCGCAGATTTCGGGCATGGAGGCCGACTGGCCAAAGAGGTGTACCGGAATGATGGCCCTAGTTCGCGAGTTGATTTTGGTGGCTAGATCGTGCGAGCAGATGTTGTACGTTCGAGGGTCGATATCTGCAAATACGATCTTTGCTCCTAGTCTCGCAACTGCGCTGGCTGTGGCAAAGAAGGTGAAGCTTGGTACGACCACCTCATCTCCCGGACCGACATCCAGTGCCATCAGCGCCAGCAGCAAGGCGTCGCTCCCCGAAGCGCACCCCACCGCATGTCTGACCTGGCTTAATCTGGCCACCATGCCTTCGAATTGGGCCACTTGAGGGCCGTACAGGAATTTACCACTATCATACACAGCAGCCATCGCCACCAAGATTTCGTCGCGTACTTGTTGATTGGTCCGGCTGATGTCTAACAGGGGCACCGCTTGAATTGTCATGAGTTTGGGTCCATCCATGGCCAGTAAGGTTTGATCGATCAGCCGTGGTTGACGGCCCGCAGGTCAATTCTGAAACCGACGCAGTTCAAATGCGCAGGGGAGGATATCTTTTCCTAGAAATTGGATCAAGCCAGACTATGCTGGTCCAACATGGAATCCTACGATGCATTAAGCCTTCAAAATAAGGCCCTGTAGTACGCTATAGCGCATAATTCCCGGGCGACTGCAGGCGAATTCACGGTGAATGCGTGGGCTATCAAGGTGTCCTGAACCTAACCAATTGCCCGTGTTCATCCTGGTTTGTTGGATTTGTTGGCTGTACCACGTTCCACCCTAGCCAGGAGCTGGGCAACGGGTAGAGTAGACAGTTTGTCGCAGTTGTTAAGATATTGGTGACTCGGCTGTTTGGGATGTTTGGCGGGTATTTGCTGCAACTTAGCGGTATTGTGATACTTGGTTGCTTACCCGAGGCAAGATGGCGGTTGCTGGAAATTGCATCGCGATGAAGTTCGTTAGTGACAAGCTGATCTCCTATTGGCGTAGAACTAAGCATTTCTGCGTTTGTAAGATTCTTCATGCGGATGACCCGCCGCACACGCTAGCGCTTGGCATTGCCATTGGGATTTTTGTGGGATTCTTACCACTGATGGGCATACAAATGGCACTGGCCGTTGGTATTGCTTGGCCTTTCCGAGCCAATAAATTGATTGCTGGATCGCTGGTGTGGATTTCCAACCCGCTGACGATGGTTCCGATTTACTATCCGGGCTATTGGCTAGGCTGCAAACTACTGAACGAGCCGCTGACTGGCGGTTGGCTGGAGATATTACAATCGGACGAAAGCTCAACCGTCAAATTGCGGAATTTCCTTGAGAATTTGGCTGACTTTGCGGGTCCACTGATGTTGGGTACGTTCGTGCTCGCATCAGTGGCAGGCGTCATCAGCTACTACGCTTCGCTGGCGATTATCCGCACTTATCGCCTGCGCCGTTGGGGACAATTGATCCCTCCAGCGGCGACCCCCAGGCATTCAAGTTCAGATGATCCTCCTGATTCTGCCAAGCATTCTCCGGGTTCCGAAACTGCGGCCTAGCGCATTTTGCCAGCAACTTCCGCCGCAATGAAGGAGCGTTCGACTTTCAGGAAGGGCTTCATTTCTGCTCGTAGCTTCCAGGTCTACGGTCCGGGCAGATCGGATCGCAATTTGGCCTGCGCGCAAGGCAGAGCCCTATACAAGTGTCAGAGTGGAGCGACGACAATCGACCGCTGTTTGCTGCGGTCACAACAATGGCAATAGGATTGCTGGGCGTTAGGTCGCACACCGATTGCCGTGGTTCCCGATGCTGGGGCTTGGGCGTATATTGTGCACTCTTGCTGATCCCGAATGAACGGCTTCTTGAGTTGTGGGGAATTTCCCAGCGATGAAGATTGCGGTAGTTAAAGAAAGTTTTCCTGGCGAGCGGCGCGTAGCCTTGACGCCTGCTAATGTTCCGCAGCTTGCTAAAGCTGGCGTGGAAGTCGTTGTACAATCTGGAGCGGGGCAGTCCGCCGGATTTCCCGACGCCCAGTATAGTGACAAGGGAGCCACGATCGCCGATGGGCTGCAGGCAGCGGTAGCGATGGCAGATATCGTGGCGCAAGTGCGCTCGGCCGGTTACGATCTGGACGGCGGAAGCAAGATACGAGAATTATTGCGGCCAGGCCAGATTGTAATTGGCGCGTGCGATCCACTTGGGCAACCCGCTACCATCGCGCAGTGGGCCCAGTCGGGGATGACACTGTTCGCGCTGGAGCTGATTCCGCGCATTACGCGGGCGCAAAGCATGGACATTCTTTCGTCGCAGGCGACCATTGCGGGATACCGCGCGGTCCTGTTGGCTGCCAGCGAATTGCCCAAGATATTTCCGATGATGATGACGGCGGCCGGAACGTTAACTGCCGCCAAAGTATTTGTCATTGGAGCCGGTGTGGCCGGTCTGCAGGCCATCGCCTCGTCGCGCAAGATGGGGGCTGTCGTGCATGCTTACGATGTGCGTCCAGCCTGTCGCGAACAAGTGGAAAGCTTGGGGGCTAAATTCGTTGAGGTGCCTCTGGATGCCGGTAGCTCTGAAGACAAGGGAGGGTATGCCAAGGCGATGGACGAGGCCTTCTATCAGCGGCAACGCGAGTTGATGGCCAGCGTAGTCGCGCAAAGTGATGTCGTCATTACCACAGCGGCCATCCCAGGCCGTCCCAGTCCTAGATTGATAACCGCCGACGCGGCCCGGGGAATGGCCCCTGGTAGCGTGATCGTCGACTTAGCTGCCGAACGCGGCGGCAATTGCGAACTGACTAAGGCTGATCAGCGTGTAGTCGATCAGGGCATAACCATTCTTGGACCTACAAACTTGCCTGCCGAGGCCCCGTTTCACGCCAGTCAGATGTTCGGAAACAACGTTGTCAAATTCTTGCTCAATATGGTCAAGAAAGGACAAGTGGAATTGAATTTACAAGATGAAATCATTCGCGACACGATGGTGACGCATCAAGGACAGATTGCCAGTCCTCGCATTGCCCAGTTGTTGGCACCAGCCGGTTGACGGTCGCGCCCATCAGTCGCAGGTTCATTCACAGCAATCATGAATTTAGACCGAGGCCCTAACCTTGCTAGTGACTACCATGAAGCCCTATTCAAAGTTCGTGAAAGCCCAATCAGGGCAGCTTGCCCGTCATAGTCTATTGCTATTGGGGTGCTTGTTTCTGGTCGCAGCATCGCCTTCAGTTGTTGCCAAGGATTCTGCCGCGCCAGCCGCTGTGGCGGTAGCAGGCCAGGAGGATCAGACAGTCGAAGCCTCGCCGGCCGTGGCGACCTCTCGTCATGAGGCGGGAGTAAGTCGCGGAGCTAAGTTAGTGGCCAGTTTCACCGTTTTCTTGTTGGCTGTGTTTGTGGGGTTCGAGGTGATAACAAAAGTTCCGCCCACGCTGCATACACCCCTGATGTCGGGCTCCAATGCAATCAGTGGTATCACCGTGATTGGGGCAATTCTGACAGCGGGTCACGTCGCCGGTGGTTGGGGATCCTTCTTGGGTATGTTAGCGGTCGTGCTGGCAATGTTGAATGTCGCGGGCGGCTTTTTAGTCACGCGTCGCATGCTCGTGATGTTCAAGAAACGGTAGCTCGCTCCGCTACCAGTGTGCAACATTAGAACACATCTCAATTACTGATAACCAAACATCATGTCTCCCTCTGTAACGCTCCTGTTGGCCTATTTAGCTGCATCCTTGTGCTTCATTTTGGGGCTCAAGCAGATGTCGCATCCACGCTCAGCAGTCCGCGGAATTGTTATCGCCGCCATCGGGATGCTTGTGGCCATTGTGACGACACTGTTGGACCCGCGTATTGACGGATATGCCTACATCCTTGTGGGCTTGATTGCCGGTGGCGTCGGCGGAGCCTATCTGGCGTTGACCGTAGATATCAAGTCGATGCCGCAATTGGTTGGTTTATTAAACGGATTTGGCGGGGCGGCGTCTGCACTCGTCGCCTGGGCGGATCTGATTTTGAACCCCGGCCATCCTACGGATGCACTTGTGGCAGTCGGTCTGTCCGGCCTGATCGGCAGCGTCACCTTCAGCGGCAGCATGATTGCCTATGCCAAACTGGAAGAATTCAAGCAATTTCGTCAGCCGTTCAGCTTGCCGGCCCAACCGCTGATCAATGCGGGGTTATTGCTGCTGACACTCTTGTTCGTGACATTGCTGGTAGGCAGTGATGGCGCAGGAGGGCAAGTTAGCTGGTACATCATGACCATGTTGGTAGCGCTGGTATTGGGGGTGTTCCTGGTATTGCCAATTGGCGGAGCCGATATGCCGGTGGTGATTTCGTTGATGAACTCCTATTCGGGATTGGCTGGCGCGGCTACCGGATTCGTCATTCAAAATGATGCGTTGATCATTTCGGGCTCACTGGTGGGTGCATCGGGGATCATCTTGACCCAGATCATGTGCAAAGCCATGAATCGCTCGTTGCCGAATGTGTTGTTTGGTAGCATGGCGGGTAGCGGAAAAGTGGCCAGTGCCGATGAAGTTTACGCCAACGTGCGCAGCACCTCGCCAGAGGATGTGGCTATGATCTTGGACGGGGCGCAGCGAGTCGTCTTTGTGCCAGGTTACGGCATGGCGGTCGCGCAGGCGCAACACGCTGTTCGCGATTTGAGCAAGTTGTTGGAAGCTAAAGGCTGTACTGTCGAATATGCAATTCATCCCGTGGCCGGCCGCATGCCGGGTCACATGAACGTGTTGCTGGCAGAAGCCGATATCAGCTACGACAAACTGAAAGAGATGGACGAGATTAACCCGACGCTCGATACCGTAGACGTTGCCATCGTGATCGGTGCCAACGATGTCGTCAATCCGCTGGCCAAGACGGATCCACAAAGTCCCATCGCGGGCATGCCAATTATTGAAGTCGACAAGTGCCGCACGGTGATCGTCGTCAAACGCAGCCTCAGTCCGGGGTTTGCCGGAATTCCCAATCCGTTGTTTGCGCTACCACAGACGCTGATGCTGTATTCCGACGGGCAGGAAGCGATTTTGAGCATCGTCAAGGAAATCAAGGCTAACGGCTGAGTAACATACTCGCGCGTAAAGACGACTGGATCGTCCAAGGACCGGGCGAGTTTGACCGAGCGTAGCGGTCGCCCATTGGATTGATTAGGCGAGGTGCAGCGCAACAACCATCATCACAACATCAGATGCGTTACGCGGTCGGCCCAATGCATTTGCGCTCGCGCAGTAATTCGAGTATCTGACTAACGCACTCAGCAATTGATAGTTGATCAGTTCGCAGCACCAAGTCAGCTTCTGCGGGAGCCTGATAAACGGTACCGGCTCCCGGCATTCGTGGCATTTCGCCCTGTGAAGCTTGTTGGTAATGGCCGCGAGGATCACGCTGCTGGCAGACTTCGAGCGGCGCATCCACGTGAACTTCGATAAAACGCTCGCGTCCAATCAGCTCGGCAACTTTTTCACGAACCGCTGCATCGGGAGCTACCAATGCGGCCAGACACAAGAAGCCATTTTCGTTTAACAGTCGCGCGATGTGTGCGCAGCGTCGCAAATTCTCGGAGCGATCTTCCGGGGTATAACCCAGATCGCGACTCAGCCCCCGCCGCAGGTCTTCTCCGTCCAAAACGATGGACAACCTGCCTAGGTCAAACAGAGCCCGCTCGACGCCACGCGCGATGGTGCTCTTGCCACTGCCGCTCAGTCCGGTCAGTAAGATCGTGGCTGGCAACTGGCCCAGCCTAGCTTGTCGTTCCTGAGATGTCACAGGTCGGATAGCATCGTTGTCCGTTTTTTCGGTGGCCGCTTCAATTTCCCAGGGAGCCAGTGCGTGCTTGTGATCGGCTTCCCGCGACGAAATCATCCCGGCACCGACCGTGATATTAGAAATCTTGTCGATAATTACGAAGGCACCCGTCGCTCGATTGTGGCGATAGGCGTCATAGTAAATCGGCTGGTTGAGTGTGATCGAGCAGCGGCCGATTTCATTGAGTTGTAATTCGGGAGCCGGGGAGCGGTGTAGCGTGTTGACATCTACGCGGTAACGCAGGGTGTCGATCTGGCCGGCGATGGTTTGCGTGGTGTGTTTGAACAAGTAAGACTTGCCAGCAACCATGGGTTCGGGTGACATCCACACCAGCATGGCTTCAAACGAATTGCCGACGCGTGGTACATTGCCCGGGCGCACGATCATATCGCCTCGACTGCAGTCGATTTCGGTTTCTAGCGTCAGCGTGACTGATTGGGGCGTGAAAGCTTCCTCGGGATTGCCATCGTAGGTCACAATATCTTTGACGCGGCTGGTTTGTCGCGACGGCAGCACCATGATCTCTTCGCCGCCGCGAATGATGCCCGAAGCAATCGTGCCGCAGAATCCTCGAAAATCCAAATTCGGTCGATTGACATACTGGACGGGGAAGCGAAAGTCTTGGAAATTGCGATCCGAACCGATGTACACCGTCTCCAGGAAATTCATCAGCGTATTGCCCCGGTACCACGGCATGTGGGGGCTAGCGTCCACCACATTATCGCCGTTGAGAGCCGAGATGGGAATGAAATGCAAATCGGGTAGGTCCAGGCGAGCTGCAAAGTCGCGGTAGGCTTCGCAGATTTCTTCAAAACGCTGTTGACTAAAGTTCACCAAGTCCATTTTGTTAATGGTCACTACGACGTGGCGAATGCCCAACAGTGAGACAATAAAGCTGTGTCGTTTGGTTTGAGTCAGTACGCCGTGACGGGCATCCACCAGAATAATGGCCAAGTCAGCGGTCGAAGCCCCCGTGGCCATGTTGCGCGTGTACTGCTCGTGCCCCGGCGTATCGGCGATGATGAACTTGCGTTTGGCCGTTGAGAAATAACGGTAGGCCACATCGATCGTAATGCCCTGCTCTCGTTCGGCTTTCAGTCCGTCGGTGACCAACGCCGGGTCGAACTTACCGCCGGTGGTGCCATGGACTTTGGATTCACTTTCCAGTTGTGCCAACTGGTCTTCGTACAGCATTTTCGAGTCGAATAGCAAACGCCCGATCAGCGTGCTCTTGCCATCATCGACGCTGCCACAGGTGATAAACCGCAGCAACTGCTTACGTTCGTGCTGGGCCAAGTAGGCTTCGATATCGGTAGCTATCAGTTCGCTTTGGTGGCTCATCGTACGTTGTTTGAAAGACTTCGATCAGAGGGTGATGTTTACCGAGCACAGCATGGGCACCAGTTGGGTGCCGACAATTCTAAAAATATCCCTGCTTCTTTTTCTCTTCCATGCCTGCGCCACCGGCATCGCGGTCGATGACGCGGCCTTGGCGTTCGCTGGTCTTGGTGAGCAACATTTCTTGGATGATTTGCGGCAGGGTGGTGGCCGACGATTCAACGGCACCGGTCAAGGGGTAGCAACCCAAAGTACGAAATCGGACCATGCGCTTTTCGAGCTTCTCGCCCTCGCGGAGTTGCATACGATCATCATCCTTCATGATCCAGGTGCCGCCGCGATTGACGACTTCGCGCTCGGCTGCAAAGTATAGGGGGACCAGCGGAATGTTTTCCAAGTGAATATATTGCCACACGTCCAGTTCCGTCCAATTGCTGATCGGAAAGACGCGAATGCTCTCACCGGGGTTGACCCGGCTGTTGTACAGATTCCATAGTTCCGGGCGCTGGTTTTTGGGGTCCCAGCGGTGGAAACGGTCACGGAACGAGAATACACGCTCTTTAGCGCGAGATTTTTCTTCGTCACGGCGCGCACCGCCGAAGGCCGCATCAAATTGGTATTTGTTCAGAGCCTGCTTGAGCGAGTCGGTCTTCATGACTTCGGTATGTTTTTCGCTATTTTCAAAGGGGTCGATCCCCAGTTTCAGCCCTTCGTGGTTGATATGTACCAGCAGGTCCAGTCCCAACTGCTTCCGCACATAATTCTCGCGAAACTCGATCATTTCACGGAATTTGTAAGTCGTGTCTACATGCAGAAAAGGAAAGGGAGGCTTGGCTGGATAAAAGGCTTTGAGTGCTAAGTGCGTCATGACCGCCGAATCTTTGCCGATGGAATACAGCATTACCGGCTTGGCAAACTCGGCGGCAACCTCGCGGATAATGTGGATGCTTTCGGCCTCCAGCAGCTTGAGGTGAGTCAGCGAATAGGATGTCATGAAACTACGTCAGTCTGGATTGTTTAGGGTTGGAATCGGAGACTAGCTAGCATTGGCGGTTCGCTTGGGCGTCATACATAAGATGGCCGAATCGGACTGAGTGCCGGGCATGTTATAGGTTTCTAAACAGCGCAAGTCTATGCCTCTCAGCAGCCCGCGATGCCTAGCTTCGGCGCGTTCCTCGGTCCAGCGAGGCCCTTTGATGGCCAACAGCCGATCGAACTGCAACCATTGCCCATCCAGCCATTGCAGTAGGCGGCTGATACTGCCGGTTGCTCGAGTAATCAAGGCGTGAAAACGTAGGTCTTCCAAGACGGTTTGCACATTCTGGTGATAGACCGCGACAGGCAACTCTAAAGCCTGGACGATCTCCTGAACGATGCGCGCCTTCTTGAGGGTGCTATCGCACAGGCTGACATTCAAGTCTGGGCGCAGAATCGCCAGCACTACGCCGGGTACTCCCCCGCCAGTACCAACATCCAATACCTCATGCCCCTCCGGCAAGTGGCTTGCCAACCGGACCGTATCCAGCAGGTCGCGTCGGGCAAACAGCTGGAACGTGGTATGGCGTGTCAGGTTGACTTGTTCGTTCCAGGCCCACAGTCGGCGACAGTACTCGGCCAGCGGCTCAATGGCTGCGTCGGGAACGCTGATGTCCAGTTCGCGGATGGCCGCTTCTAATTCGCTGTTTTGCACCGGATGTATTTTCCAATCAGTTGGGAAAGGACGGCGATCACGCCAGACAAGTCATCGTGAGGCGCCAGGCCAATAAGAAGGCATTCGTTACCCCTGCCCACCGACCGTGGAAGCCCTGTTCGCCGACCGTCTGGCAACGTTAGCCGCCAATCGGTTCAGGCGCCTCAAACCGCACAATTTAACGATTGTTCCAAAAATTCAAACGGCCTCGGACGGATATCGCTCCCTCAAGTAGCGGGTAAACCGTGGGCCTGGACTCACTATCTTTCACATATTGGTCGTATTTTTTCGGTCACCTATCGATTTGTGAACTAGGTTTCACATTGGGCGGCAATGTTTTGCCTGATGCTCCACGAGAACTCCCAAATGTCGATTCAACAGCAAGAGCCAGTTCGGGCCGTTGGCCCATACAAGTCCCTGCGCGGCGTATGTCGCGACATGTTTCGACGTGGTGCCGCCACGATCGAAACCGCCGTGACGCTACCAGTGTTGGTGTTGCTGGTGTTTGGTTCGATCGAAATTGCCAACGGGGTGTTTTTGAAGCAGACTTTGACGGTAGCAGCTTACGAGGGGGCTCGTGTGGCAACGCGGCCAGGTGCCACTCGAGCTCAAGCCCGACAGAGAGTTCAAGAGATACTGGCCGCCCGCAATGTCAATAATCGTACCATCACGATTTCGCCTGCAGTAGATGCTAACACCAGCCGTGGGACGCGCGTTACCGTAACGGTCAGTTCCAACGGCAGTAGCCAGTCGTTTAATCCGCTGGGATTATTTATGCAACGAACTCTGACAAAGTCGGCCATCATGGTTCGGCTGTAAGCACTCGGCTCCCGACAGATTTTTCCGTGAGATGCCTTAACCCAACAACCGATTCAACTTGCCAGCAACGAGAGGAGCATCCATGAGATCCCTAAATAAACCGAACCCTAAACCAGTGGATTGGTCAGGCAACAAGAAAGGGCAACGCTGCGGCGCCGCAGCGATTCTAGTTGTCAGCATGATGGTTGTCTTCGTGTTGACGGCTGCAATCACTGTCGACTACGCCCACATGCAACTCGTCCGCTCTGAACTACGCTTGGCAACCGACGCAGCCGCCAAAGCTGGCGCCGAAGCGCTCTCGCGAACCCAAAGCACATCACAAGCCACCAATCAGGCGATTGAATATGCGTCGCTGAATCCGGTAGCAAACAGGCAGGTACAGGTGACTCCCCAAGATGTGATTTTTGGGCGAGTGACCCAAGGGCAAGCCGGTCGTTGGCAGTTTCAGGCTGGTGCGACTCCCTTTAATTCCGTGCGCGTCAACTCCAGACTCGATTCGCCGCTGTTCTTCGGACGATTATTGGGAACTCAGTCGTTCTCACCACAAGAGTCTGCGGTGGCAGGACAAAAGCAATTAGAAGTCTGCTTGTGCCTGGATCGCTCCGGTTCAATGTTATTCGATATGTCCGGAGTCGATTATGCCTATCCGCCGAATAATCCTCGCTTAAGCAACTTCACGTCGTGGGGAACAATCTGGCAGAACCACCTGTCGCCACCGCATCCAACCGCCAGCCGCTGGGCGGTCTTGGAGCGTGCCGTTCAGAGTTTTTACACTGAACTAAACAACATAAGTAGTCCGCCGTACTCATGCTTGGTAACCTGGGGTTCCAACTACACGATGCCGATTGCTCCCGCGACCGTTTTTCCAGCAGCTCGCACGGATGTTGAGTTACCACGCGAAAGCAATTTCATAGCACAACGCCAAACGATCTCCAACGCTATCTCCCAGTTAGGTACTCAGCCGATGATGGGAGCGACGAATCTGTCGGCCGGGCTTGACCTGGCCGTAGCCAGGATTACTGGTCCACAAGCGCGGCCCACGTCCGATAAAGTTGTGCTCCTATTAACAGATGGTGAATGGAACGAAGGTCGGTCGCCTGTATTGGCGGCTCAGGATGCGCGCGCCCGCGGGGTCACAGTGTATGTGGTTTCGATGTTAACCGGCTTCCAACCCGTACTGCAGCAGGTTGCGCAAATCACTGGAGGGCAGCATTATACAACCAGTAACGAAGCCCAGCTTCACCAAGCGTTTCGCGATATCGCCAGCAGCCTGCAAGTCGTGTTGGTCGAGTAGTCGGGGCAACACGATTCGGTCGTACACCTGAAAGTCCCAAAATGAGTGGTCGCATCCAATCGAAACAGAATTCTCGGCCGGTAGCCAACGCCGATCGACGTGGGGCCACCACAGTTGAATTTGCGCTCGTCGTGCCACTCATTCTGACTCTCTTTCTGGGGGCCGTCGAAATCACACGATTAAATTTCTTGCGTCACACGGCCGCCAACGCTGCGTACGAAGGCGCCCGTGCTGCGATCGTACCTGGCGGCACGGTGCAAGAGGCCGTGACAGCAGCCACCAATATCCTGACGATGGTTGGGGCAGGACAAGGTGTCAATGTAAACGCTGTACTCAATGCAACTAGCGTCCAGGTGACCGTCACGGTCCCGGTCAATAGAAACAGTTGGGGAGTCGGACGCTTCAGCAATGGATTTAATATCGTCCAAGCTTGCATTCTACAGCGCGAGATCAATTAACCCAGCCAGCCAAGCACACAGTCGGTATCTGACAGATCGACGATTTTCTTCATTGACATGCAGGCCGTGCAGTTGCAGTAGACTGTTGACAATGCCTAAATCCGGAAGATCGTGATACACCACGGGGTGCACCTCTTACAGACTAAATTCGGCGCGCAGGGCTGTCAGCAGGGCTTGCCCCCCTGCCCCGCCCCAACGCACCAGGTTTTCGTCAATGTCATACAGCAGTACCAGTTCTGGATTTGTAATAACGGATGATCTCGCGCGAGACTGTCCCGTGTACTGATGGATGCTGGCTTCAGCGGTGCCGATGTCAATTCAGGATTTGCAGCTCAATCTTGCGAAACTCCGTCGGATGGCTCTCGGCCTGAATGGCGATGAAGCCTTCGCTCAGTTGCAACTCGCCGCCACGAGCCTCAATTAACCTCTGGCTATGCGCATCGCGACCGTCCAGTTGCGGCTGGTAGTACTCCAACACCACTTCGCCTTCCATCAGATGGCGAATCACTTTATTGCCGCGAACCTCGACTTCCACCGTGACCCATTGGTCACCATGGTAGGTCTGTGAAGTCGAATTGGTGCAGTGAGGCAGAAACAGTTTATCTTTGTAAATTACGTTCGTCCCCGGTGTGCATAGGTTGGCCGTCGAGCGCGGACGCTGGCCATCGCCTCCCAACAATTGCACCTCGATCGACGCCGGAAAATCTTGATCGACGCCCATCAACTTGGGGTCTTCGCAGTGCAACATCAACCCGTTGTTACGGACCGCCCAATTCGGCCCGCCTGGGCACTGCTGGCCCACAAACCGGTACTCGACACGTAGCCGATAACTCGAATACGATTGATGATAGAACAAGTGTCCGAACCGCTCGCCATAAGTCGGGTAAGCCTGTGGATCGTAGACTACCTTGAGAACGCCATCTTCCACTTGGAACGTATTGCCATAGTTTTCCCCCAGTGGGCTATAGCGGACCTTGGGTATCCAGCCGGCTAGGTCTTTGCCGTTGAAGAGCTGAATCCACGCGGACGGCTTTGGCTCTGAAACGGCACCAGCCGTCTCGCCAGTCGCCGAGGCCACCGCCACAAGCTCCGACGCCATGATTTGCCCGAAGTTTGACCCAATAAGGCAACTTAACAACACAACAGTCGATGAGGCAACTTTGACACTTATTGGCCGGAACATTATCTGGGTTTCCTATTCACGTCAGAAGGGGTGGTTAAGCTGGCAAAATTGAATGGTACTCGGCAATTTTGTACCTTCTAGCTCTTACGTGGGTTATCACGATCCCAAGCGTGGGGAAATTTACAAATCGCCACTGACAGTCTACGTTGACCTAATAACGCAATTGCGTGTAAATATAACGGCTGGTCGCGGCAATTGATATCGCCCAGTCCGAAGGGATTCTTACGCATGAAATACAGTCAGCATTTTTTTTGCTTAGCGTCGTTTGTGTTATTGCTGACTGCGGCTACTACCGGCTGGACGCAGTCGGATATTGCGTTGCCTGGATTGCCATCCCTCTCAGACCGTATGCGGGCGCTGCCCAGCAGCCAGCCGAAAGTCACATTTGAAGCCAGCTATCAACTGGACGAATCCGGCCCAAATGGCCACATCCAGTTGACCGCCAAGATCGCTCCCAAGCATCATATCTATTCGACGACACAGGCAGCTGGTGGACCCAAGCCTACGAAAATCACCCTCCTGTCAGACAACACCGAACTTGCCGGTCCGTTTGTGTCTGATCACCAGCCCACGGTTTCACGCAGTCCTTATTTCGAGGTCGATATCCAAGAGTTTCACGACTCTGTCCAGTGGACCGCGCCACTTCGCGTTTCGTCAGCTACAGGTTCCAGACCAGTTGACCTAGAGCTGGAGGTTAGTGGCCAAGTCTGTTTGGCAGACGGCAATTGCCAGCCGTTTTCTCAAAGAATTTCGGCCACCTTTGCGGGATACCAGACAAGTGCCCCCGTTTCGTACGAATTGCGGTTGCCCAATACCCACGCGCAGTGGACCGCCACGATCCAGCCGGCTCGATTGTCGCCTGGTCAGTCTGCCACGCTAACGATTCAAGCGGCAACCGATCCAGGCTACCATGTCTACAAATTTCAGCCCGGCGACACGGATACCAACAATCGAACATTGATCGTGGCTAGCCAAAAAGCCGGGCTTCTGTTTGGTGCTCCCCTCTCGCAGCAGAAGGTTATCAGCCTGGATCTGGGCTTGGATCGCCCGTTTGAGTACTACGATGGGCAGGTAACTTGGACTATTCCAATCGGCGTACCCCTGTCCGCCGAGCTAGGTCAGCGAAAAATCGAACTACTTGTGGGTTTCAATACCTGCGATGACAAAAGTTGCGATCCGCCAGCCGGCCTGCGAATCACTGGGTCTATCGACGTTACCGATCAAGCCAGTGGCCAGCAGCAACAGCTCGCTCTGAGCGCTGCAACCTGGGATGAGGTAGCTCGCCATCCGAATCTAGCCAACTGGATCGATCAATCCGCCACCAAGCTGACCATTGCTCAGCGACTTGGGGGATCCGGACTGCAATTGTGGATGATCGGTGCCGCGCTGTTGGGGGGCTTCATTCTGAATTTTATGCCGTGCGTGCTGCCGGTGGTGGGACTGAAGTTGATGGGATTTGTCAATCAATCGGGAAACAGTCACGCACGCGTTATTTCGCTGAATCTGTCGTTTGTCGCAGGCATTCTTTCGGTCATGTTCTTGTTGGCGATTCTAAATATCGCGGCCAAGTTGGCCGGTCATGCGTTTGGCTGGGGCGAACAGTTCACGAATATTTACTTCCAAGTTGGACTAACGATCTTGCTGTTCGCTATGGCGCTAAGTTTCTTGGGCGTCTGGGAGATACCGATTCCCGGCTTCGCGACCAGCAGTAAGTCCGGTCAATTGATGCAGAAGGAGGGGTTGTCAGGTGCATTTTACAAAGGTGTGCTGACGACTGTCCTAGCGACGCCTTGCTCCGGTCCATTTTTGGGGACGTTATTTGGTCTTACGCTAACCCTATCTGGCTGGTCGATCGTGGCGCTGTTCATGTTGGTCGGCATTGGTCTGGGCTCACCGTACTTGGCGCTGTGTCTATGGCCGGACTTCGTAAAACTGTTGCCCAAGCCAGGGGCCTGGATGGAGACGCTCAAAGAGGTGCTGGCCTTTCCTTTACTGTTGTCCGTCGTTTACTTCATTTCGGTGATTGATCCCGATTACAGAATCGCGACACTCGGGCTGCTGATGGTCGTCTGGTTCGCGTGTTGGCTGATCGGCAGAATTCCCGCGTTTGCTGAGCGCAAGCAAATTTTCACCGGATGGTTGAGCGGATTAGCGGCCTGCGTACTGGCAGGCTTTGTGAGCTTCAACTATTTTGGACCAGCCAAACATCATCTGCCCTGGATGGAATACTCCGAGTCCGCCTTGGCTGAGAATCGCGCGGCGGGGAAAGTGGTCATGGTCGAATTCACAGCCCGCTGGTGTTTGACCTGCCAGTACAACATGCGCGCCGCCATCGACCGGCCGGCAGTGGCGGAACTGGTCAAACAAAACAATGTCGTCACGTTGCTGGCCGATTGGTCATCGCCCTCGCCTGCGATCGAAAGCAAGCTCCGCGAATTGGATAGTAATTCCATACCCCTTCTGGCTATCTACCCCGCTGATCCGGCTGCCGAGCCGATCATTTTGCGAGATGTCATAACTCAGTCGCAGTTGCTGGACGCCCTCCAACAAGCCGGTCCCAGTCAATCCGCCACTCATCTAACGGCCAAATCGCAATTCGACTAACTGGGCCGCATTCAATCGGCCGGCGATCTGAATTCACGCCTTTTCAGGTTTTTGACAGCGTCGTGGGATTCGAACAGAAACGCCCAAAAAGTTTGAAATGTCTTGCCGGCCCTCTTGCTTCTGACGACCGCCATGATTACCAAGATTGAAACTGCCAGCAATTGATGGTGGTCTCGGCTTGAACTTTGATGGCTGAAATCCAGTTTAAGAGGGACGATGATTATGAGCATTCGCACCTGTTATTGGTTCACTTTGTTTGGCTTTGCCATCACAGTCGCTTCAACACAAATTGCGCACGCCCAATCTCGCACGATTGAGGCCTCAGTTCTAAACCTCCTCAATTCGAATAACACAAATCTGGTTGGACAATGGACTCCAGCCCCGGCAAACGCAGTCTTGGGTGGAGGTCCGAATAACTCACAAGCTCAGGCGACTCAGTCGTCGTTCATTTTACTGTCAGGGCCAAGCGGTTTTACCGCTTTTGGCGCAGGTTCGGCGAGGGCATTTACCGGAACAGCTACCCCATTTGCTCCGGCAGCTGCGCAATCGAATCTCAGTTTTGATATCAATCCAACTTCAATAACTCAAGTTGCCTACACCTATGAGCTGGGTATTGCCCCCAGCCCTGCCGGTTATGTCCAATACAAGTCTGAATTTCAAATCGGCAGTTTTTACGTTGCCCAAACTACACCAGGCACGACCGGACCTCAAAGTGGCTTACTAACCTTAACTCCAGGTGCTTATACCGTTGGGGTGAACGCCTTGGTGGTTTCGGAGCCTAACTCACCTACCACACTGGCATCTGCTGGACAAGCAGTGTGGGACTTGACTGTTCAGGAGTGGAGTGGCACGACGCAGAACACAGCCTTCCAACCAACGGTAATTTCTCCGGGGGTTTTCCAATTTCAAGGTTTACCTGGCCAGCGTTGGTTCGATCCGATTGCCACCTCGGGTTTTGAATTTACCATGGATTCTCCCAGTACCTACTTTACCCAGGCAGGAATGCCCACTGGTTTGGGGGACAGTAACAATAATTACTTGTTGAGCTACATGGATGGGGTAAATCCCATAGATGTGTGGCTGGCTCCTGGGGCGCTGCACAATTTCCCAGGAGGCATTGCCAGCTTCAAGGTGACGGACATTTTCCCCACCGTGGATGCTGAAAATCCGCTAGCGTTTCCCATCTGGTTGGATTTCAGTGAAGCCACTGCTGACTTCACGATGTCTGCAATCCCAGAACCAGCCTCGCTTGCACTGGTCGGTTTCGGCATTGCCCTGGCTGGTCTCAGACGTCGTCGGTCCTCATTGTAAAGGGTGTCTCATCAATGTCAGACCATGCCGGCTGAGCTGTTTGTTGCAGTGTGACCGGTTGGAATCGGATGAGTAACCGTTGGACGCTGACGAGCTGTTAGTTCAGACCGATTGTTTGGGCACTGGCTTCATCGGCTCGGTGCCTAGTTTAACGCACGCCGCGATAGACCAGGGCGGGTGGTAAATTTCGCCATACAGTGCGGCTCTTGGTGACTGTTGTAAAATTCTTCTTAAGCAGTTTCGAGAAGCGAATGCCGGCTGGTAAACCTAGCCCCTGTAGGTAAGCAAAAGTCGCGAAGCGGCCACCGGGCCTAAGCATGCGAAACATGGCTTCAAAAATGTCGTTCTGAAGTGATGTACTGAAGCTGGCCCATGGCAGCCCACTGACGACGGCATCTAAATGCGGGATGCCCCGCTCATGGCACAACCGCTGGACGTCCGTCACGCATCCGTGGACGATGTCGGCGGTAGGACAGCGCCGCTGCGACAACGCGACAAACTTGGGGCTGCGTTCAATCGCAAAGAACTTTGCGTCTGGCCGTAGGCGATCGACTATCAGCTGTGTCGCCACACCTGTGCCAGGTCCAAATTCTACGACGTACTGAACTTCGTTCCAATCAAACGAATCGACAAGCATCTTGCACAGTCGCTGGCTACTGGGGGCCACCGCGCCAACCTGCGCGGGACGTCGTATGAAGGTATTGAGAAACATGATCTGTTCTCGAAGTTTGGACATTATGGCTCCTAATTAGGTAGGCCGCAATCGACCGCTGAATTTGGAATGCGGCATCGGGGGAGAGTTGATCAGCGGCGGTGGTGTTTTGTCGGGGGATTGATTCGTACATCGTACACCGTCTGGCGACGGTAGCTACGCCCGCCACAACGTGGATTCCGGCTAGCTTCCACCGTCTGACGACGATAGCCACGGAAGTGCAAGCCATAAAGCTGATTGTATCCGATGATTTGTATTCGTTCTATTGCCGATGCTATTGGTCAGAATCTTCTTCGGGGTCTTCGTAATCGGGATGTAACGGATCGGAGGGATCAAAAAAGAAGTCTCCCAGGCCCAGTGGCAGCGAGCTACCTCCCAAATCCCGCCGTTTCCGCTCCGCCAACGTGTTCAAATCGAGGGCATCATCGCCTAAGCAGTACAACAGCGCCTCCCGCCAGGCCGCGTCTTTGTTGACAGGGTGCCCCTCCTGTTGGGCCAATCGCTTAATGGCATACCGCAATAAATTCAGGCCGTCGCGCGCCGAAAAATCGAGTTTCAATTGATGCGCTTGCTGCAAGAAATCCACCGTCAGTGCCAGCATCTCCGGCTCGGCAAACGGCAAATGGTAGTGCAGAATTGACAATTCATCTTGCCGATTGGGAAAGCCCAGCGGCAACGTGGGCTGCAGCCGGCTTAGGATGTAATCTGGAATCTCGTATGTCGAATCGTCTTGATTCATGGTCACCGCGCAGCGAAAATCCTGGTGAGCCTGAATGACAATGCCCGCCACGATAGACTCGACGTACCGCCGTTGGTCTAGCAGCGGTGCCAGGCTCGCCCATGATTTCTCATTCATGCGGTTGCCTTCATCCAGGATGCAGACCGCCCCCCGAAGCATGGCGGTTACCAGTGGCGACGCGTGATAGGCAATTTTGCCGCTTTCTCCCAAAACCGGTGTAACCAGCAGGTCTTCGGGTCGAGTGTCGGCGGTGCACTGGAAAACGTACAGCTCTTGCCCCCGCAATCCGGCTGCGGCCATCGCTAAGGCCGTCTTGCCGATGCCCGGCACGCCAACCAATCGCGGTGCCAGCGGCAAATCTTGGTCATCAACGACCAGCCAACACGCCAGCAACTGCTGCAAGACTTCACCTTGGCCGATCCATTTGGAACGATTCTCCAGCGGTGCGGCCAAGCGTAGCTGAACTCCCTGAATCTCGACAATCTGTTGGCTCATGCCGCCTCGCTCTTGACACTGTGTGATCGCTGCAATTGAAACAGGGGGCTTTTCGATTTGTCCCCTAAGAGAACAATCTAACCCCGACCAACCCGAAGCGCCAACCCGCCCAACCAGCAGGTGGCCGGTAAGGTGCACCACAGGAATTAGGCCAATTCGTTGTTGTATTCATGTAAACAGATTGACATGAACGATCACTCATTTTCATTATTCGCAGTATAGGTCGCCAAGTGTGACACTTCAGTTCTTACCCATTGATCCATTTTTGCCAGAACTTGGCCGCACGCTCAGCGATCACAATTGTCTGATCGTCCAGGCACCTCCGGGCTCAGGCAAGACAACGCGCGTTGCACCGCTGTTACTGGAACTAACTGCGACGCCTGGTTGTATCGCCCTCATCCAGCCGCGTCGCATCGCGGCTCGTGCCGCTGCCGCACGCATTGCTGCCGAACGCGGAGGCTCGCTTGGAAAAATGGTTGGTTATCAAGTGCGTTTCGATTCGCAATGCGGGCCAGACACTCGGTTGATCTCGATGACACCGGGCATTTTGCTACGGAGATTGCAATCTGATCCGACACTGGATCGTTTCTCGGCGATCGTGTTGGACGAATTCCACGAGCGTTCCGTCGAAATGGATTTGCTATTGGGCATCCTGCGGCGGCTGCAAGTGGACCTGCGGCCCGAGTTGCGTATCGTAGTCATGTCGGCCACTTTGAATGCACAGGAAATTGCTAATTATTTAGGGCATCCGCCGCAGGCCGACATTCCGACGCAATGTTATCCAGTTCACATCCGGTATCAACGATTTGAACCACCAGCGCGCACCAGTATTACTCGAAAAATCGTTCAGACGGCCAGCCAGGCGATCCTGCAAGCCAGCCAGTCAACCGACGGGGACATGCTGGTGTTCTTGCCTGGCGTTGGCGAAATCATGCAAGTCAAGCGAGACCTGGAGCCTCAGGCCGAGCGCAGCGGTTGGGACTTGTTGACATTGTATGGCGATCTACCCCCCGAGTACCAAGATCAAGTTCTGCAACCGGGTTCGCGTCGGCGAGTTATTCTATCCACCAATGTTGCTGAGACGTCTCTGACGATCGACGGCATTCGTGTGGTCGTCGATAGCGGCTGGGCGCGCGTCAAGCGGTTCGATCCCGCCTCGGGGCTGGATGCGTTGCAACTGGAACCAATTTCACAGGCATCAGCCGATCAGCGCGCCGGTCGTGCCGGTCGTACCGCACCCGGTGTGTGCTTTCGACTGTGGGATGAAATCACAGGTCGTAGTCGGTCCGTACAATTGCCACCTGAAATCCTGCGAACTGACCTCACCGGACCGGTACTGCAGTTGCTCGGTTGGGGCGAATCACCCGAACATTTCAACTGGCTAACGGCCCCCAGTCCGTCGGCAGTAGAGCAGGCGCGCGGTGTACTCCAGCAAATTGGCGCAGTTGCTGGTGACAAAGTTACAGCATTGGGGCGGCTGTTGCTGAAGTTCCCATTGCAGCCACGACTGGCCAGATTGCTGGTCGAATCACACCGCCTAGGTGTACCGGCATCAGGCTGTATGGCGGCAGCCCTGCTGGGTGAACGAGACTTGTTTCTCAAACCCCAAGACCCATCCGCCCGCGCGGGACGTGGTGGACGCACTCCTCCCACAACGACCGCCCGCCAGTGGAGTTGTGATGTTACCCAACGTGTTTTGGCTTGGCAGCGTTACCAGCAGGATCATCAAAGCGAAACTGTGTTTGGAACGGTCAATCACCAAGCCGCCCGCAATTTGGCTAGCGTCAGTCGGCAATACCTGCAGATCGTCGAACAAGAACTGGGACCTCAGGAAGAAGAGCGGCTGGACGATCAACTGCAGCGAGCACTGTTAGAAGCATTCCCGGACCGCTTGGCCCGCCGCCGTAGCCCCAGCTCTCACAAAGGGTTAATGGTTGGAGGCAAGGGAGTCCAGTTGGACAGTGCGTCTGGCGTACGCGATGACTTGTTTTTGTGCCTGGATGCCGACGGTGGTGGTACAGAGGCTAAGGTGCGTTGGGCCAGCGGGATCGACAGCCTGTGGTTAACCGCCCCTGGCCTACGTGAGGGCGATGAGCGGTTCTTCAATCCAACCACGCGATCCGTAGTGACTCGCCGCTGCCGATACTGGCACGACCTAGTCCTGGACGAGCAACCTGCCGCGACGCCACTGGATCGTCAGACCGCTGAGCTGCTTGCGCGCGAGGCTGCCGCACAGTTTGATCGATTGCTTCCAGCCAAAGACAAGCAACTGCACAGTCTGCTCGATCGCCTGCGCTGGTTGTCGGCAGCCATGCCCGATGCCGATCTGCCTCAGTTCGACATCCCTTCATTGGCTGGGATGCTAGTAGATTGGTGTGTGGGGCTACGGTCACTGGCGGAGGTCCAACAATTGCCCTGGAATCGCTTGATCGACAGTTTGTTGTCCACGTCACAGCGGCGACTACTGGATCAACACGCGCCACCGTCGATCCGGCTGCCTGCGGGGCGAGAGCAAATGTTGCAATACGAGCCAGGTAAGTCGCCGGTGCTGGCAGCGCGGATTCAAGAACTGTTTGGATGGAGCGAAACGCCCAAATTAGCCGGCGGTCGCGTGCCGCTGACGCTACATCTCCTGGCACCCAACGGTCGTTGCCAACAGATTACAAATGATTTAGCCAGCTTTTGGAAAAACACCTACCCCGTGGTGCGCAAGGAGCTGCGCGGTCGCTATCCCAAGCATGACTGGCCAGAAGACCCGCTGCATGATCGGTGAGCGTTGTTATTTGCCCTCGGCAAAGCAGTACAAGTGCTCGTGGCTGCGAATCAAAAGTCGCTGACCGCTGATCGCTGGCGTAGCATCAACAGGTTCCCCTAGTTCAACCCGATGAACTTCGTCGTACCGCGGGCCATGCTTCAAAACCACGATCATCCCGCCACGACCAACTGCATAAACATGGCCGCCAGCGGTTACCAGCGAAGCGTACATCTGATCAACACCAGGCAGACGTTGTTGGTCAATTACAGTTTCGCCGTTGGCAACATTGACCGCCGAAAGAATGCCCGAGTTGCCTTTAACCAAGTAGACAGTATCGTCCACCAGCGTAGGGCTAGCGATATAGGGAGCTGAATCGGATCGCTTCCAGGTAACTCGATCCGAATCGGTTACGTCGCCCGCAGCGTTCAGCGCTATCGCTTGAATCGAGAATCCGCGGTGGCCTGTCATGCAGATCGTGGTGTCCTTCCAAATCAGGGGCGTTGGAATCGGATTGGTGGTCTGTCCGCCGCACTGCCACAGAAGTTCGCCCGACTTCAAATCGTAAGAGCGAATGGTCGTACCATTGGCTATTACCTGTACGCGGCCAAATCGCTCGATAATTCTGGGTGTCGACCAACTAGTCAGTTCATTGCGATCTTGTCGCCATAAATCTTCGCCAGTTCGCGCATTGACGGCTAAAATATACGAATTTTGCTCTTGATCCCACGGAATCACCAACACGTCGCCATGAACGGCTACCGATGCGCCTTCGCCGAATTGATTACGAGTCGTCATCTGTCCCAGGTCCTTGTTCCAGATAACATTGCCATCCAAGTCTAAGCACCACACACCTTGGCTGCCAAAATTGCACCATAGATAACGACCGTCGGTAACCACAGATGCCGACGCATAAGTGTTGGAACGATGGCCGCCTTCGTGTGGCGTCGCCCTACAAACCGTTTGGTTCCACACCGTCTTGCCATCACTTAAGTCCATGCATAAGACGTTGAAACTAAACTCTGCGGTTGGCTTGGGATTGTTCATGCCTGCCAAGCCGCGACGCCTGCCTGCGGATTGTTCATCGGACTGGTTAGCCGATGGCGACGCATCTTGCGGTTGGTTTTCAATAGCAGTCATCAGATAGATCCGACCATTCCACACGATGGGACTACTGTGGCCACGTCCCGGAACAGGTACTTTCCATTGCAGGTTTTGTTCGGGGCCGAATTTTAGGGGAGGATTTGCCGACGCAGGCGCGACACCATTTCCATCCGGGCCACGAAAGGTGGGCCAGTTCTCAGAGGCACCGACAGCCGCTGTCCCCATCCATGTTGTCAGCATCCCGCACCACAACGCCCAATGACCAGCTCGCATATCACACCTCAACTTTGCACAAGTCCTCGCGACGTCCTCAAGCCGTCCATCATAACGCATCGCATCGAGGCAGCAATCAGGTACAGTGGTGGCTAGGCTGGTCGAAAGCTGTGCTACGAAGGTGGCTGGGATGGCCAGAGCATCGTTGAGCTAGATATTAGTCGCAATCTACCGCCTTCAGGCGACACTTGCTACGGATACCATCGCCCGGCGACTTTAGCTACCAGTACTCAACCAGTCGGCGCCAAAGCAGATGATGTATCATGAACGCCAGTATCAGGCAGGCTGTCCACGGTATTCGCCGCAAGTGTTGGCGACCAAGCGGAAGCAGCAAGGCGCGCATGGCACAGGTTAACAGTGTAATTGCAATTACCGCCTGCCAGCCCAGCCCCAGGCCAACTAGCACCAGTGCCATGGTCAACTGGCCGGTCTGGCCCGCAGTAACAGCTAACAGCACTCCCACTGCAGCTCCAATGCCGCCACCGATCAGGCTTACCGCAAGCGCCCCCTGCCATTCCGGTGGCTGCCCGCCAGATTCTGAACTATCCGATAGTGGAAAGCTGATTGGAATCGGCGTGAGACTTGGGTCAAGCGCTGGTGGGACAATCAACAAGAGCGCCATGATACACAGCGCCAACCAGCCGGCGCGCTGGCCATCGACGTCCATCAGTATCAAAGCCAACAGGCACGACACCAGCAAACAGTGAAATCCATACAGCGCAATCAGCTGCCAGTGCGGTGCGAAGATGATCCATTCGATGCCGGTGCGCAACGGGACGTCGTAAAACGGGATGTTCGCTCCTCCGCTGGTCAACTGAAAGAGAAACAGGACGAAAAATATGCCCGCCGTAAGACCTTCAACAAGTGGATAACGCGGTGAAATTGCCATCCGACAGTCGCGGCAACGTCCACCCAGTAGCAACCAGCCAAGCACCGGAATGTTATCGCGGGCTCTAATGTGCGACTTGCAAGACGGACACTGCGACGGCTGAAAGACCAAGGATAAGCCACGCGGCAGTCGGTAAGCTACCACGTTTAGGAAGCTCCCGATGGAAGCTCCAAATGTTAGAAACCACAAACCTGTGAGCCACTGCATGACGAGCTGTTGAGCAGCTTCTGCTAGGGGGGGGGCGATCGTGTATATGTTGAGCCCTGTTGCGGTGGGGCTCAGCCACTGCGCAGTCCACGGTGAAACGAGCCAGATGACAAACAGTAAGCCGGCCATCGCCCACACGAGAACTTTTCTTTGGGGGGCAGAGGACTGGGTAGCCGCATCGTTCCCCTGTTCGGCAGTACTACCATTTGAGGATTCGGAACATTGCTCAGAATGCGGCTGGCTTGGAAGCAGTTGCGAATCACCGTTGGCCGAGACGCTTGCCAACGGAATGTCTGGCCGACCCGTGGGGGGGGGGAGGTCGCTCATGGTCGTCGCGGTAGCCTGCGTCTCAAGAGCTAATGAGTGGGTTTCGGAAGCGGTTTGGGAGCCGTCATTAGTACGGTAACTGCACCAGCGATCACTATCGCTAAGCACGCCCAGAACAGCGGCTGAACCAGATGCCAGGTTCCCTTTTCGCTTAAAGAGATAAAGGTGTTGACGACGGGAGCAAAGCCGAACACCAGTGGCATTACATAATGCGGCTTGCCGCCGGCATTGAAGGCCAAGATGACTCCCAGCGCGCCTACAGCTCCGGCAATTCCCGCCAAGACCGACCAGCTCATGCCTAACATCGTCCAACTACCGGTATCAGCGGCGCGACCGTAGATCAACACCATCGGAGCGATGACGGCGATGAGAAAATAGGCGATGCCCACGCAGATAAACGGGCGCAGGCGACTGCCGGACATCTTGGCTTGACCCAGATGCAGCATCGGGCCATATGATCCCCAGCAGACGGCGGCCATGATGATTGACATGATAATGCGCGGCAGATCCCGCGGATTGGACTTCTCGTTGCTACCGTCGTCAGACGTTGGACTGTCTGACTGAGTGTCAGCTGTTTCTGGAACAGGGGTCTCTTGATCGGTGGTGGTTTGCTTCGCCGCTGCACTTGCGGCCGGCGCACGAAAGGTCAGCACGCCAACAGCCCCCAAAGCAACTGCCAGAATACCCATCAGAAAGACGGGGCGAATCTGTTTGAAGGTACCGCCTAGCAGTGTGCTAACCAGCGTATTGACGACGGGAGCAAAGCCGAACACCACGGGCATCACAAATACCGTTTCACCGCCATAGCCCAGCGCCAAAATAATCCCCAGCGCCCCCAGCGCGCCTACCGCTCCGGCAACCAGCGAAAACAGTCCGCCGCCCACGGTCCACCTGCCGGGTTCGGCACCCATTCGGAGTATTCCGAGCGGAATGATGACGGCCACCAAAAAATATGCCAAGCCTACACCCACGAAGGCACGAAGCGAGTCATGTTGTAGTCCTTCGGACCCGTGATGTAGCGTCGGTCCATAAGCACCCCAGGCGACAAAGGTCATCGCCGTAAACAGCAATACCAGCGGCAGGCCTTTCATCAGTTACTCGCTCAATGAGGGTTCAAGTTGCGTGGCAGGCGCTACATTGGCACCCGTCGCGCTCGTCAAGTGTTGCAATGCGTTTTGGTCTAATTGTCCAGCGACGATCGGCTGTCGCCAATGAGTCATCATCATTAGTGAATTGATCCCTGATCCAATTCCAAGTAATGCCACGTTGCTGTCAGTGTCAACAAAGCCACTGTGCAATGCCATCGCCAACGCCGTAGGCAACGCCACTGAGCCGGTATTACCCAACCAATGGAAGGTGCTGTAGTCGCGATCGCTGGGCAGACCTAGCTGCTGAAGCATCAGGCGACGGTGTGTCGAGCCGACTTGATGGCAGACGCTGAAGTCGATGCCATCGGGTGACCAACCAGTGCTGCATAAGTCGGCAAAGGCACGACGACCGACGTCGATACCGGCTTGCAGCAACTGTTCACTGTCGGTGTGCATCAGTGGCTGCATGCCCTGGCCAGCCTGATCGGTGTCGCTCTGGCACAGTCCATGATGTTGAGTTTCAGCCCGGATCACGCAGTCGCTCAATAAGTTGCCTGTCTGGCTGAGGTCCCGATCAACCAGCAGCATGGCACAGCTACCTGATCCAATCGTCAGGGATGCAAACGAGGGTTTGATCGACTGGCGAGTCAGCGACTGATCTGCATTTAGCGCGGCGATCGTGGATTCAACCAACCCAGAGCCACTCTCGGTTCCGACTACGATCCCGGCGCGAATCATACCTTGCTCGATCATCGTAGCGACTTGCACCATACCACTCAGCAAACCCAGGCACGCGTTTGACAGATCGTAGACCCAGCAATTGGCTGGTAGGTCTAGCCCAGCGTGTACGCGACACGCAGTAGCGGGTTCCAAATAGTCGCGACATACGCTGGCGTGAATCAAACAGCCAATCTGCTCTGGCAGTACATCGGCGGCTTCAAGCGCCAGTCGAGCGCTATTGATGCTCGGCCCGCTGATTGGCGTACCGTCCGGCCAGAAGCGACGCTCGGAAATGCCGCTCATCAATTCCAAGCGACCCTCAGACAGCTTCAAACGCTGATAAGCTGGAGCCAATCTGCGCTCAATCTCCGCTGACGTGACGATTTCCGAAGGCAAGGTAAAGCCAATCGACTCCACGGCAACACGCTGGAATTTCACTTTGTTGACATCTCCTGAATTGATTCAACTTCTCGTAAAGTAGCTACCGTGGCCCGGCGCTGTGTGGTCTGTAGTTGCCGTCACTCTGGCGGTGGTGGATTGAAACTGATATCCAGCACGACCAAGCTCTGGCGAGCTTAGCTACGACTCTCTGGCGAGAGCGGTGATAAGTGTTGCAATGCTAGCACAGTTGATTGAGTGGCGCTGGGTGTGATGCACTAAATGTGGTGTGGTACTGGAAAAACGTTTCAGGCAGGGTAGGCTGCAGTCAGTTCAGCAAGGGCTGCTGAATGGGCAGGAATTGGCTCTTCACCGAAAGAGCAAACTTCGCAGGGAATTTGCGAGAACAACTTTGATGTCGCTTCCAACGCAGCGCTCAATCAGGCGTCGGCTTGCAGCCAGCAAGTCATCAGCAACTAGTGTCGCAGATTGCGCGCTAAAGACAAGCTCAATCCGACAGTCAACGGTTCTGTGGACCGTTGGTTTGGACGGGATGATTGCTTGGCAAGTCTTAACCGACGCTGAGTCAGCCGGTCCCAGCAAGTTTCAGTCGAAGTGTCTTTCCGCCACTCTTCGTACCGCTACTTGATCTGAATAGGAGTTTCAGATGACCCGACCAATTATTGGTATTAATTCTGATTACCGATCGGCTACACACAATCAGGCCGCGTTTTCCTACATAGCGGCAGGTTATTTTGACGCCATCGCTAAGGCCGGTGGACTGCCGATTGTCGTGCCGCCAGCGTTGGACGACGAAGCAATTGAACAGCTAGTGGAACACCTGGATGGATTCATGTTGATCGGTGGTGCCGATCTCGATCCACGTAACGACGGTTTTATGTTGCATCACACCACCAAGCCGATGGAATCTCGCCGCGAGCGATTTGACCGGCGATTGGCCACGCAAATTGCCGAACGTCGCGTGCCGGTCTTGGCAATAGGCGCGGGCATGCAGTTGCTGAACTGTGTGTGTGGCGGGAATTTGTTCTTGCATATCCCGGAAGACATTCCGGGAGCACTGCCGCATCGCGATGCTCAAGATACTCAGCATCGCCACTCACTGGTCATTCAATCTGACTCGCTGATCGGTCGCGTTTACGGAGAAGGCGAAATCCGCGTTACCAGTCGCCACCACATGGCCATCGATCAGTTGGCCGCTGGCTTCCGCGTAACGGCTCGCTGCCAAGATGGTGTGATCGAGGCCATCGAAAGCGAAATGATCGACTGGTTCGCAGTGGGGACTCAATTCCATCCCGAATGCACGGAAGCCAGTGCGCTGGACGTACGCATCTTCGAAGAATTCATCGAAGCTATCGTCGAGCGCAAGTCACCTGTCGGCTGCTTGCAATTGGAAACCTCGGCCGCGTAGAGTGCAACCAGTTAGCGGAGCGGTAGCTGCGCTCGCCAGAGCCTGGAGACGCCTGCTATCCACCTTTGGGCGCAGGTGGCTACGTTAAATACAAGTCATATGGTCACGGTGAACGCAACAGCTGTTGGATTTGCAGTGCCAGTTGTGGCGGTGTAGTTTCAAAGGCCGCGCGAAAATCGAATTGGCGGTCGCCTTCGGCATAGGCATGGAAGCCTCGTTGCCGTTGGCGATCGACCAGTTCAAGATACTTCTGCGGCAATCGCTCGATCAAATAGTAGTTCAGCGCCCAGCTGAGTGCATAAGCGATTTGAGGGTCGGACTGAAACATTTGATCGCTGGCAATCAAGCTTTCCAGTCCGGCTGCCAAAGCGTCTGTATCGTGCAATAGATGCTTGATATGGCTGTATTTCTCAGGGTGCACACGATCTTTGGGCGATGGTTGCCCCAAGCTGACTTCGTACACGGCAGGCACTTCAAACAGCGTAGCCAAGCCTTCTACGAACCACAGTGGGTGAGCGAACAATCGTTCGTGCAGGCCGGTGTTATAGGCCAGTTGATGAATCGCTTCGTGCACGATGGTCGCCTCAGTGACTTCCCAGTTGGTTGGGGAGTTGCCGATGCTGATGTTGTACAGCAGGCAGCGGTTGGTACGCGGTACATACATGCCGACCAAATTGTCATTGATCACTCGGCCACCGACCTCCTGTGATCCCCAGCGAACAAATTCCTGCCGGGTAGGCAGGACAATGACTACCAGCGGAAAGTCCGGGGCTCGCAGCGGCCAGCCCCGGACTTCAAAGAAGCGCTGATAGCCAGCCAGTAGACTGCGGAACCGCGTTTCCCAACGCCGCGCTTGGTTCTGCGGTGCTCCGATGACATACGGTCCAGCGACCAGTGTTTCAAAGCTGGGGCCCAGCTCAGCTTGCAGCGCCAGCTTGGCTTGCTGTGATGACTGCGGCTGAAAGACTTCTCCCAGTAGTTGATGCTGGTCGATCTCGGCCTGTTCAAACAATTCGATTCTGCCGCTTGTCTGCAACAGTGCCGCGTCGTGGCGTCCCCAATGTATTGGCAGGCCCACGAAGCGTCCCTTCGCGCTGTCCACCTGAAGGTTGCGCGGCGGTTGCGCCCAACCAATCATGCCGTTGGACGTCGCAAAAATGGCCAACGCCAATAGCAGGCCGCGCTGGTAGGAAACATTCATGTTTCTCATGAAGCTATCGCATGGAGTGATGGAATTGCGCCCCACCAAAATCTAGTACGGTTGGCGCGCACGGTCCTATCGCGACAAAAGTTGTTACTATAAAGGAGTTGGAACCGGAGGATGATTAAGCAGATTATGCGGATTGTTTGAGCTTACTATGAAACCGTCCAAGGCAATTCTGGTTATGGCCACTAAGTGGCAACAGCGTTCCGCTTCCCTAGGCAATGCGGCCCGCCGTGCACTTCAATGCGTTTGTGGACTGCTGCTGTATATGAACTTTCTGGCAACTGCCGCAGGACAACAAGCGGGGCAGCCCGCTAGCGCGGTTCCGGATACCAAGGTGCAATCTAATCCTCTGTCCCCTGCCACAGGTCAGTCATCTACACCTGTCGCCGGTGAAACGGTGACTTATGGCCAGTTGCGTGAGCTGTTGCGCGATCTCGAGAGTCGCGAGTTGAAATTACGGGATCAAGCTGAGGTGCAGATCATTGCCCTGGGGGCACCCGCGCTGCAGTTCCTGCCAGCAATCACGGCCCAGATGTCGGGCGAAATGAAGCAGCGGTTGCACAGGATTCGCCAGGCATTGCAACAACTGGATATTCACAATTATTTTCAGGCCAGCACGGTTACGCTGGCTGGCAATCTTGAGTTGTCGAAAGTTCTGGAGCAGATGCAGCAGCAGACGGGAAATCAGATTCACACATCGCCAGGCGATGTGGCCTCACCGCAGTTGTTGATCGAAGTGAATTGGGATCGAGTACCGTTTTGGAAAGCCATTCAAGATGTGATGGACCAAACTTTCATGGGACTGGGGCCTCATCATTCTAGCGATCGCCAGGTCCTGCTAGTGCCCGAACAGGGACCGACGCTGATCGAGCCGCATTTCTTTGGTCCCTATCGACTGGATGTGCAGAGCGTGCACACGGAACGGTTCTTCGCGTCGTCGATTGATGGACAGATGCGAGTCAGTTTGATGTTGTCGTGGGAGCCCCGCCTGGAACCACTGTTCATGCGCGTTCCGATGCAGGATGTTCGTGCCTGGGTGCGGAGCGAGGCTGACTCAGGCTCCACAGTCAAGCAGCAGGAGAATGACGCTCAGCCCAACACGCTGTTGCTGGCCACTAACCCTGATGCAGCTCCCGAAATTCGTTTGAATTTGGGTGGGTGCAGTGCCCAGTTCGATTTGCAGTTTCAGCTCCCCGATCGACAAGCCCAACAACTAGTGCGACTGACTGGGCAGTTGTTGGTTTCTGTGCCCGGAGGACGGCACGCGTACGAATTCCAGAAGCTCGCTTCTGGCGGTCGCCAGTCACAGAAGTATGGTGATCTGTCGGTCACGCTGGAAGCCTTTCGGCGCAACGGTCCGGTGCACGAAGCCAGACTGTTTGTCGAGCTGGGCAATCCCCAGGATTCCTTAGAGTCGTATCGCAACTGGATACTTGATAGTCGTCCGCATCTCCTGGATGCCCAGGGCAAACGCTTAGAAAACGTCGGCTTTCAGACCTATAGTGCTACCGGTCGCGGCGTGGGTATCGCCTACCTGTTTCAATTGCAGGACGATCCTGACAATTGCAGGCTGATCTACGAGTCCCCATCGTCGATCAAACAGCAGACCATCGAGTATCAGCTACAGCACATTCCGCTTCCGTGAGCTGCTCAGTAGAATTGCGCCGCCGGTTTTCGTAGCCACGGTTGCCAGACCGTGGGGGTTTTTGACGCGAGATTCTGCATCCACGCTCTGGCGAGCATAGCTACCCGTACACCTTAGCTACCCAACACTTGGTGTCCTATCCGACTCGCGTTGCTGCATTACATCGTCGCACTCCTACAGAGCCTACACCATCGTGATTATCGATACGCATGCACACCTTACTAACCCGCAGCTTATGCGTGATATCGACGGCTATTTGCAGCAGGCTCACCAAGCCCAGGTGCAGGGTATTTTGTGTGTTGGAACGACGCTGGAGGACTCTCGTCGCTGCGTCGACTTAGCCCGAAACTATCAGCAACTGCGCGCTGCGGTGGGGATTCACCCGAACAACTGCCATCAAGCCGAGTCTGGCGACTGGCGCATGATCGTTGAGTTGTGTGGTGATCCGCGAGTCGTCGCGTTGGGCGAGACGGGACTGGATCGCTACTGGGATGACTGTCCCTGGGAAGTCCAGCTCGACTATTTTGGTCGCCACATCGAACTATCGCGACAGACCGGATTGCCCTTGGTGATTCATACACGGGACTGTGGGGATGAGGCGCTGCAGATACTGCGCGAGGCCGCTCAGCACGGATCATTCACCGGCGTGATGCACTCGTTCAGCGGTTCGTGGGAGGTGGCCAAGGGCTGTTTGGAACTGGGGTTATACATTTCTTTTGCCGGCATGATAACCTTCAAGAATGCCGGTCCACTCGGCCAGGTGGCTCGGCAAATACCCGACGATCGGATACTCGTCGAAACCGACAGCCCTTATCTCACGCCGCATCCGTATCGAGGCCAGCGCCCCAATCATCCCGCGCTGGTCACACACACGCTGTTAAGCCTGGCCGAGCTACGAGGCGTCTCCCCTGCACTGTTAGCCGAGCAGACCACTGGCAACGCTCACCGCTTATTTAATCGCTGGTCAAAGTAGGATTACGGTAGCCAACCTGTCCTGCACACTCCTAGTAGCAAAAATTACATCGACCTTACTCGTTCCGCCGCCCAAAGCCTCAAAATTCTCAGTCCTAGCTTGGCAAATCACTGGACTGGAACGCGCAGGTCTGCGACAATAGACACGTGGGGACACGTCTAGGAAAGTACGTCAAAACGGATCGAACTGCTCATCATCACCACTAGTTCAGGGGAACCCCATGCGCACCGCACCACAGCGAAACGCCTTTACGCTGGTTGAATTGCTCGTCGTTATCGCCATCATCGGCGTCCTGGTGGGTCTGTTGCTACCAGCAGTTAACGCTGCCCGCGAAGCGTCCCGCCGCACCTCGTGTTCGAATAACATTCGGCAGATTGCAATGGCGGCGATTAACTACGAAACAACCAAGAAAAAACTGGTGCCATACCAAGATGACTTTGGGCCTTCAAGCGCACCCAAACGTGGCTCTTGGGCGGTGTCGCTCCTAGGAGGTATCGAGCAGCAGCCTATACGTGATGAATGGGACGACGGTGCGATCCAACCCGGCAATAATGACCGGCTACGTCCGAATATTCCGCTCTTTCAATGTCCGTCAGACAATGACAACAATGATGAATCGTACGCGCGTAATAGCTATGCAATAAACGTTGGTCACTTGTGGGAACTAATGGACATTATGAATAGGCTTCCCATGTTGGACTACGTCGATGATTCAGTTGCCAACTGGAAACATCTCAACACGGTCAATGCTACTCAGATTGATAACTCAATTTCATATAACCACGCGAAGGGATCGGAAGGATTTCAAAGTAAGGGATTGCAAAGCGGGGGAATAAAGGACGGCAACTCCAATACTCTGTGGTTTGCTGAAAACTTGCAAGCCGATAGTTGGGGATACAGCGCGAGTGATGATTCAGTTCGCTATCGTCTTGGGGTTGGCTGGGTGTATGCTTTGGGAAGCGTGCCAGATTCAGATCTTCAAGGATCAACAGTGGTAACAATTCCCAAATTGACGGAGGTTCCAGTTGCTCCATCACACGCAGATGCCGCCAAACTCAATGCTTTGCCTATCAATGGCAACAAGTTGACAATTGCCAAGGGTGAGTTGTTCGCCGCAAGGCCTTCGTCGAGCCACGCTGGTGGCGTGGTGGTAGTGGTAATGGCAGATGGCTCGGTTCGTGTACTGTCAGAGGGCTTGGAGTATCACGTCTATCAGGCTCTGCTAACGCCGAACACTCGCAAGAGCGATGTTCCATACAACCGCTATCTGCTCAAGGCAGACGACTACGAGTAGATCAGTTCAGCTTTCCTCAGTCATGAGTTGACTGCGATGCAGTCGCCGAGTGCGGTGGCTAAAGGGTCGAAATTGGGCTCAGAGAGTCCAAGATGAATATGCCGTCGCCAGCCTTCGGCGTGCGTAAAGGTCGTTATCGGTGAAGTAACGCCAGACCTGCGGCAGAGGCTGGCGACCTCGCGATGTTGCTGGACCATGGTTTCTAGATAGGCACTAATGCCCTGCGTGGCGTCGAGCCACTGATCCTGGCTGGCATGAGCGGCTAAGAGTTGCCGCTTGAGGTCCATGTGCCCGCTGACGTCCACAAAATGTGTAGGGCAGACCAGCGTGCCCAGCGGTTCACGATTGCCATGCGGCTGCGCATGGTAGATGGCCAGGTCATTCTGATACGGCGCTACCGGAGGATCGCTAACGAAATTCGGCATGGCCCGCACAAAGGCTCCACCAAGGGCTAGTCGAGCAGCATTCTGGTGGTCTTCCATGTAATCCAGCGGAGCGTGGGTCAGAATGATACTTGGTCTGGCCTGACGCACCACAGCGGCGACTCGTCGATGCAGTTCGGGCGTGTAAAACACCTCCAGGTCGTCGCAAATCGGCGGATAAAAGACTGCTGGTAGTAGGCTGGCCGCCCGCTGGGCCTCGGCCAAACGCACGGCAGCGCACTGCTGGCGATCGAGCGTCGTCGAGCCGCAACAGCCATTAGCAATATTGAAATAATGCGCCTGCCAGCCTCGCTGGACCAATTGCAACATCGTGCCCGCCATCACAAATTCGATGTCGTCAGGGTGCGCGGCAATAGCCAAGACCGATGGCTTCATCGTTTTGCTCCGTTATGCATGACGATCATCTAGTTGTGGGCACAAGGTCATCTTCTATCATCATCGCCCAAGATCAATTGCTCGGCTTGCTCAATGCAGTTTTCGATTTCAGACTCAGACAGTTCTAGGATTCGCCCAGCGCCCAGCAGGCTTGAAAGTCGCCGTTGGGATAGCTGACCTTCGGCGCTGGCCGCCAGGAAGATAATCTGCAGAATCATCAGTCGCAGATCGCGACTCCAGCGATTTCGACCAGACCACAGAAAGCCGCCTATGCTCAATCCGCGGGTTCGCAAAGTCGAACATACGCTACCCAATTCTGCCCGGTCGATATGCACACCACCAACGCGCTGGAGCGCTGCGATTGTTTGCACGATTTCGGGTTCGGTGACGTGTTGGTCTTCCAGAATGGTCAGGGCTGCGGCCTTGATCAGATCGCTTTGAACCGTGCGTTCATTTTCAGGTACTGAGTCACCCAGGATCGAGGTCTCGAACTGGCTCTTGCACTTGCGGCACTGGACTTGTTCCTGCCGCCGTCCAATCGGAATGACCGGGATGAAATACAGCGTCAAAAACGGTCGCACGCGCCGTCGACGATAATTCTGCTGAGAATCGCAGGCCGGGCAATAAAAAATGCCGGTCTCAATCGTCTTCGGCCAATCCCACGTACCAATCACGATCATGCACTGGAACCCGATAGCTGCGCGGAAAAAATCTCTCGGTGGCTAAATTCGCCAGAACCTAGCGCGTTGGTCGAAACCCACCGTCTGGCGACGGTAGCTACGTCATGGTGACGTTAGCTACGGTTTGGCGAGGGTTCTTAAGGGTGCAGTTCAGCCAGCGGACTGGTTGGCAGTTCAAATCGTGTTCCAGGCTGCAGCGGATGCCCTCTCAAGAACTCGGCTACAGTCATATCGCGTTTGCCCGAGGGTTGCAAGCGGCTAATTGCCAATAGTCCTCGTCCGGTACGGACGACCATCACCTGGTTCCAGGGTGCCGCCCAGTCTAAGCCCAATTGTTGGCTACTACTCTGCCAGACATGTCCAAGCACTTCGTTATCTGCAGTGCAAATTGCTTCTATCGATTTACTGTCCGGTGGCAGCGGGCTGTCTAGATATCTGGCCGCTTTGATGGACAATCGCATCCTTTTACCACCCGGCCACAGCAGCTCAGCAAATGTACCGGGCCAAGGCTGGCAAGCGCGTATCAGGCGTACTAAGTATTCCGCAGGCAAACGGAAATCTAGCTGTCCATCCTGCTTGGAAAAGCGTCGCGCACGTGTCATCAAGGTTGTATCTTGGCGCTGGCCTATTGGTGACTGGCCGTCCCAATCCTCAAGCAAGTCAACCGCCTCGACAGTCGCTTGCACCCCCAGCACAGCCAATCGCGGTTCCAGTTCGCCGGCCGTTTCATCCGGCAAGATGGCAGTCGCTCGAATGGAAATGGCTGGGCCGGAATCCAATCGCGGAGTCATGTGAATCACGGTCACACCAGCCAGCTTGTCGCCGCACAGCAGACTCCACTGCACCGGTGCGGCCCCACGATGGCGAGGTAACAACGAGCCGTGTAGGTTGATGCCTCCCAGTCGAGACGACGATAGGCAGTCGGCCGACAGTATCTGACCGTAGTCGCATACGAACAGCAGGTCACAACGTAGCTCACGCAACCGCTCGATGGCCGGAGTGTCGTTGATCGACGGAGGTTCCCAGAGTGGCAAGTTGTGCCGTGCAGCCCAGTCAGCAACGGGACGATTGGGCAATTTGCTGCCAGTCTTGGACTGCAACAGGCTGGCTGGAACAGGTCGCGTAACGACCAGTGGAATGTCGTGCCCCAATGTGCGCAGCGCTTCTACAGATGGTACCGCAAATGGCCCTGTTCCCAGCACGACAATCCGCATCGAATTTGTTGCTTGGCGTTTGAGTAAGAGAATAATAAGTTACGTCGCCATTAGGAGCTAGGTGGCAGTCGGCTAGACAGATAACCAGCACTGGTTTGAAAATACTTGCGGCGGCGCGATTGAACAGCGGACTGATTGGCCGAATTCTGTTGTTTCAAATCATCCAGATTCGCCAGGCAGTAACGGCATTGGACGGTCTGCAGATGGAAGCGAATGTAATCCAATTGTGCATCGTCCATTGCCGACAACAAAAAGCTGCCAAGCTGTTGTCGCGAGGGGCAAGTCAGTCGTTGGCGGCGCCAAATCTCGCCCAGTCCATGTACCCCCGCTTCGCGCGTTGCCGCCACCTGGACCAGCCGATCGCGGAGTGCGGCATCGCTGCGCAAAGCCTGTTCGATTTGAACCATCAGCTCACTGGCCAATATCTCATCCAGATAGCCTTGCAGTTGTTGGTTGGTAAAACGGTTGCTCATAACTACGATCGTAAATTTACGCGCCTGTGGTGGGCCGGCGCGGGACCACGTTGACTGCAATCAAGCAAAGCTTCTCTTCCACGACACACATTTCGTTTCACCACTCCCAGGCACCGGCGCCGATTGTGCCACCCTACAGTTGGCGTATACGGTTATCTAACTGTTACGTTACGGCAACGATGTGGTTTCAGCAACGGGAGTTTCAGTCGCGGGAGAAACTTGCGCATTGGCCGCAGTTACTGCTGATGGCGGCAAGAACTCGATCCAATCCACGTTCATCAGCCCTTGTTGGGATTGCTGGTTCTTAAATACCGCAAATACGTCGCAGCGTAACTGTTGAGGCTCAATGGGGCACTCGATTTGATAAAACTCTTCCCAGTGCCCGTTGACCGTTACTTCCAATGTCCCCAGCAATGTGCCGGTACGTGACTCAGCCCGGAACTCGATGACCCCGCCTGCTCCGGCACTGGCCACTGAGGCGCGAATTCCACCAATCTGGTCCAGCCGCACATCGGGAAACATCAAGTAGCCACGATGTTCGATGGCTCCCATAAATCGTCCGCCTTCGGCCTGTTTTGAATCCAGCGCCTTGGTGCGGCGGTGTTTGGCCGCATGTTCGGCTTGTATTTTCCGCGAGCGGAGCACAATAGAAGTGGTCGAGGTCATGGCCGGTACATCGCCACGTCCCCCATCGGTATAGCTGGCCTCCAAGCGTATTGCCTGAGCATCTGAGGGTACCGTCAGCTCATTGCGCAATCCAATCGCTGTTGGCGGGGACGATTCTTCGCTCACGCTGTAGACATACTCGACCATTGTCTGGGCATCGGCCAACGAGTAATGTTGGTGAGGCAACATCGGAACCTTGCCCCACACCCCGGTAGAACCTTTGAGCACACGCTGAACCGATTGTTCCTGTGCGCCAGCTTGATCGCGATACTTGCGAGCAATTTCGACAAATGATGGCCCAACCAGCGGGCGATTGGCAGCATGGCAGTTCAAGCAGTCCGACTGTCGAATCAACCTCAGGCCAGGAGGTAAATCGCTGTCACCGATTGGCTGGCCATCGGCACCAACCGACGTCAACTGAACGTTCATTCGACTAACGGCCGATGGGTTAAGTTCGCTGAGTTGTGGATCTTGATCAACGGCTGCATAGTTGCTGGTGCCGTCTTCAAAGTCTGTAATCTCCAACTCGTAAGCGATCGCCTGCCCCGGCATAACGAAATCGAACTCGGTGGGTCTCAGGAACTTGATCTCGGGCGGTTGATTGCCAACGATAACCGTCGCCAGCGCGTGACCGCTAGCAGCCGAATCGTCCCAGGCTTCCAAGTAAATGGTGTATACGCCAGGGTCGGCGATTATCAATTCTTGTCGCTCATTGGCTCCGACCACTTCATCCACCGCAGGTAGACCATTGCTCAGCGTTGGTGATGCCGTTGAATTCCTGTCCCCAGTAGCATGTCGGACCACGGAATAGCTCCACAGATACTCTAGCAAATCGCCATCCGGATCGGTTGATTTAGCAGCCGATAGTTGAATTCTAAGCGGCTCACGTCCGAAGGTGCGATCGATGTCGATGACAGGGCGCGGTGCACGATTGCCGCGCACGTAATCCAGGCGGACAAGTTCTGCATCATGGTTGATGCCCCACGTCTCGCCATACAGCAATACATGCAGGACACCGCCGCGATCGAATTTCAGTTGGATGGGGCGCGTGAATTTTTCTGCCTGGAGAAACGGTTCGATACGATCTACCCGGCCGTCCGCCTTCAGGTGGACGGCCATCAGCCAATTGCGAGACCATTCATGGATAAACAAACAACCTTCGAAATAGTCGGGCAGGCGGTAGGGATGCGGTTGGTAGTCCTGAGCATAAAATACCGGGCCTGCACAGGCTGTGCGTCCGCCCGCACCGAGTTCCGGAAATTTTTCAAAAGCTGACCCAGGATAATAAATCAGCGCAGGTTGGGCCGGAGGTAGCTGGCGAGTGCCAGTATTGTTGGGAGAATGGTTTTCCGGGGCCAAGGGATCCATCGGCTGGCCAGCCATTTTAGTTTCGAAGTCGTAGCTGGAGTAGGCAAAGTTGTCGCCGATAAAGTAAGGCCAACCGAAATTGCCCGCTTGCCGGGCTTGATTGATTTCGTCGTAACCGCGTGGACCGCGTGGACCATCCTGGCCAGCGTCTGGTCCAACATCTCCCCAGTACACATAGCCGGTTCGCTGATCGACACTGATACGCCAGGGGTTGCGACAGCCCATGACATAGATCTCGGGCAAGCCCTGCGATCCATCGGCTGGAAATAAATTGCCTTCTGGAATCGAATAGCCGCCGCCTGGCTCAGGGCGAATGCGCAGGACTTTGCCATTCCAATTTTGCGAGTTCGCCGATGTGCGCTGCGCATCCCAGGGCTCACGATCGGCCCGTGGATCGATCGGCGCGTAGCCTTCGGAAAAATCAAATGGATTGGTATTGTCGCCGGTACCAATGTACAAGCAACCATCCGGACCGAACTCCAGTGAACCGGCATGATGGCAACACTCCCGCCGTTGCTCCGGATACTCCAGCAACTGCTGCTCTGAATCCAACAGCAGTCGTCCGTCGCGAAATTGAAAGCGGCTGACTCGCTGTCCCGAGAAGTCGGGCGGAGAGTACTGCAAGTAAATCCAGTGGTCGTTTTCAAAATCGGGAGCCAGGGCCAGCCCGATCAAGCCGTTCTCTTGTTCGGTCGTAACTGATAATTCGCCGACTACCGACTGCACACCCGTCTGCGGGTCAATCGTCTTAAGTTTACCCGCTAACTCAATCAAAAAAATTGTGCCATCAGCAGCAATATCGAACTCCATCGGCTGCTGCAATTGCGAGGCAATTGTTTTGCGTTCGAAACGTGACCAGTCCAGTGTTTCATCGGCAGGTTGCACGAGGCTGGAGTCTGCCGAGTCAATCAGATCAGCAGCCACACAGGGGCCAAACGCAATGGTCAACGAAAGGCAATTTCCCAACAGCCGCCAGCCTGCATGGAGCGCTGCGCGAAGACGGTACGTCTGTATATTCATCTAACGGTATCACTGGCTGGCAAGTGGAACGGTGCATGACTCTCGTCGAAACGTGAGTTCGACGCGGCCCTTATTATAACCACAGCCAGTGCAAGCACGAAGCACGTTCCTGCACGCAAACTGCAACTGTCGTCGCCAGCAGGCGATGGCAGGTCCGACCAGTGCGCGCCTGGCGGTCGCTTCGATGAAGTTTGCTATTACTCAAGTCCAAAAACGTAGCTGTCGTCGCCAGTAAATGGTGTGTGCTCGTCCACCGTCTGGCGACGGTGCCACGAGGAAGACGGTAGCTACAACTGCCAGGCAGCCAATCAATTCTGGAGATTAGCGAGCTGATTCGGTTCCCACGGTGCTGGGGTCGACTCCATCCACGTAGCTCAGCAGCGCTTTGTTGCGGTAGGGCTGTTGCAGCTTGCGAACCGCCTTGCTTTCAATCTGCCGAACACGTTCGCGAGTTACCGAGAATATTCGGCCCACTTCCTCTAGGGTATAGGAGTAGCCATCGGCCAAGCCATAGCGAAGCTTCAGGATTTCTCGCTCGCGAAAATTCAGTGTCTGCATGGCTTCGTTGATATGTAGCTTGAGCGCTTCCTGATTGGCCTCCAGTAATGGGTCATACTCACGATGGTCTTCCAGGAATTCGCCGAAGTAACTGTCTTCGTGGTCGCCTACGGGTTGATCCAGCGACAAGGGCTGCTTGGACATCTTGATAATAACCCGAGCATCCTCGACGGCCATGCCGATGCGAGCAGCGGTTTCTTCGACACTGGGTTCACGACCTAGCTCTTGAATGAGTTGACGCGACACCAATCGTACCTTGGTCATGGTATCCATCATGTGAACTGGCACGCGGATCGTGCGGCTTTGGTCAGCGATGGCGCGAGTAATTGCTTGGCGAATCCACCAGGTGGCGTAGGTTGAAAATTTGAAGCCACGCTGATGCTCGAACTTGTCCACGGCACGCATCAAGCCGGTATTGCCTTCTTGAATTAAATCCAGAAAGCTCAGGCCCCGGTTGCGATATTTCTTGGCGATCGACACAACCAATCGCAAGTTGCTGGCCGATAGATCACGTTTGGCTGCGTCATAGGCCAGTCGATTATTGCGAACGCGCTGAATACGCCGCCCCAGAGTTCGTGGGCTTTCGTAGGTTATACGCATCAGATAGCGCAGTTCCTCGCGAGCCGATTCCAGCGATCCGCTGATCATGGGAGGCGATTGCAGCGAACAGTCCAATTGTCGCTTGAGCAACTGCATACGACCTTCGATGGCTTCTAGCTTCTTGAACAGCGGCTCCAAACGATTGGTTCGTAGATTCATTTCTTCGACCAAGCGAACGGCCCGATTACGCCGACGCGTCAGACGCTTCCAAGCAGCGCGGCGCGTGATCGCGTCTAACCGTCGATTGATAGCGATGAAGTAATCATGGTGGTTCGAGATCAACAGTTGTCGGAGCGTGGTCACATTGGGCACAATCCGCTTCATGATCGCCTTCTTCTCGGCAGCGTTGGTTACGCTGACTTCGATAGTGCGGTCGAGTCGCAGTTTGCTGTCGCGGACTTGTTCGAGAAGCTTACATGCACCTTGCAACATGAAGTCGGTAGCCAGCATCCAATGGCGATAACGGCTACGAGTGCGGTCGATATGTTTCGCGAAGTCGATTTCCTGCTGACGGGTTAACAGAGGAATCTCGCCCATCTGCATGAGATACATGCGGACGGGATCGTCCGTGCCGTCCGTGTCGTCATTCAATTCCTCCAGGTCGCCTTCCTCGATGTCCAGTTCGTCCAGTTCTTGAATCTCTGCCGTCTCGTTGGATTCATCCAGTTCGGCATTCAGCGCATCACCGCCAAAGCTTGCCACGGAATCCAGGTCATCTACGTGAACGAATTCAGCTTCAAAGCCATCTTCAAAACCTGTTTCCGAGCGATACTTCTTGTTCATCGGTGGTCTCTCTGGTGTACAACTGGTTGGCGAGTCGGTCGTCAAGTCATCTACGGGCAACTTGTCGTCCCGAGGCTATTCGCAAGGAGCACTCGCAATGCCAGTGAACCATGGAGAACTGGTGGGGAGCTGTAAGTCTTTACGGAGCAATTGTTTGCGCCCGTCGTCGGGTTGGGACGTCCAGTGGCGACGTTTCGATTTAACCTCGTTTAGACGCAGAAGGTTCGATGGGCGTTTCCTAAAAACAACAACAGTCGGCAACGAATCCTAGGCAGTCCAGGGGGATCGGACAAGTCTTTGAAGGTGGGTGTCGCTGGTCAGGCAGTGATTGCCAGCTCATAATGCTACCCAACCATAACCAATTCCTCGTTTCGTGGGGTGGGACAAGCGGGGCAGACAAGTTCTGTGTGGCACGTCATAAAACACGCAGATACAGGCAGTTCGTTCACATATCAAATGTCTTTCCCCGCGTCCGCCCACCGCGTGCGCTAACAAGAATGTCCCCGAGTGCCCTATCAATTTGACACTTCTGACATCACCGGCCAGTTCATTTTGCTGGGCACGGGCACTTCCGTAGGGGTGCCGACCATTGGTTGCGGCTGCGAAGTTTGCCGGAGCACAAATCCGCGAAATTGTCGCACCCGAACGGCGGCAATTGCAGGGCTGCCCGAAGGTAATCTGCTGTTCGATACACCGCCCGATTTGCGGCAGCAGTTGTTACGAGAGAACATCGGAATCGTGCACGCCGTAGCCTTCACGCACGACCACGCCGACCATCTCATGGGGCTGGATGATCTTCGGCTGTTTCCGTTTCGATTGGGTGGGCCTGTGCCGCTGTACTGTGAACCGAATGTCCAGCAGCGGATCGCCAAGACGTTTGATTACGCATTCAACGACGGACCGCAAACTCATCCTGGAGCCATTCCCAGCCTAACGTTTCATGCAATTGGTACTGAGCCGTTTCACGTATTGGGCGCTCAAGTGCGACCGCTAAGAATGTTGCACGGTCCCAATTTCCAAGTTCTTGGATTTCGGCTCGGTAACATCGCCTTTTGTACTGACACCAATTACATTCCCGAAAGCAGTTTGCAAGTGTTAGCGGGCGTTGAATATTTGATCCTTGATGCACTGCGCTATCAACCACACCCCACGCATTTTCACGTGGATGCGGCCATTGATGTCATTCGTCAGGTAGGGCCGCGTCAAGCGTATTTAACCCACATTTGCCACGACCTGGAACATGAAGAAACGTGTCGGCGCCTGCCCGACGGAATTGACCTAGCCTATGACGGCCTGCGTTTGCCGCTGGTGCTGTAGCACGCACCGCTGCCGGTCACACCTAATCGTCATCCCGCTAGGACTTGACCGTTAGACGATCTTGCGAGATGCGGCGATAGTAGTCGATCGTCTGCCGCAATCCTTGGTCTAGCGATGTTTGCGGTTCATACCCCAAAAGAACGCGGGCTTGGGTGATATCGGCTAAGCTTTCTCGAACATCGCCCACGCGGGCTGGCTGAAAGTTTGGTTGAACCGACTGGCCGAGCAGTTCGGAAAGTGCGTTCAATAATTGCAGCAAACTCGTTTGTCGACCTTCGGCCATGTTAAACACTTTGCCGGCTGCTTGCGGTGCTTCAGCGGCTAACAGATTGCCGTGTACGACGTTCTTGACGAACACAAAATCGCGAGACTGGCTTCCATCGCCGAAAATCATCGGCGGCTTGCCGCTCAGAATGGCGGTCACAAATAACGGAATGACGGCCGAGTAAGGACTGTTGGGGTCTTGTCTGGGGCCAAAGACGTTGAAGTATCGTAGCCCGACGGTCTCCAAGCCGAAACTGTGAAAGTAGGCTTGGCAGTACAACTCGCCCGCCAGCTTGGCGGCAGCGTACGGGCTAAGAACTTGGGGTAAGTCCGTTTCACGCTTGGCCGAATAGGGCCGGTCGCCATAGGCACTACTGCTAGCCGCATACACGACGCGGCGCACCCCGGCTTGGGCGGCTTGGTGCAGTACGTTCAGCGTGCCAGTAACGCAGGCTCTGTGCGTATCCAGCGGTCGCTCGATGCTCAGCGGAACAGAAGCCAATGCGGCCTGATGAAATACCAGCTCGACATCGCGCACGGCGCGAGCCGTGATAGACTCATCGGCAACATCGCCTTGGATGAATTCAATGTCGTCCCACACGTCGGCCAAGTTGTGTTGAAAACCAGCGCATAGATTGTCGAGCACGCGAACAGTGTCGCCGCGTTTAACACACGCCTCAGCAATGTGTGAACCGATGAAGCCTGCGCCGCCAGTGACTAGAACTCGTGCCATCAGGGAGTTGCCTTAAGCCTTAGAATCCGGTGAGCTAATAGGCGAAATCAGCCTAGCCACCACCTCGCATAACTCTAGCACTCGCCTAGCACCAAACCACTCGGCAGCCGATGACAAGGCGAGGTATATCGTTCAAATTGTTAGGATTGTGCTGGATGTAGCGGGCCAACTGTAGAACCCGCAGCCCTGTGTCAAAACGCCTCGGACGGAGGACGGGTTGACTTGGTAATGTCGTCCGGAAGTCGTGATTTGAATTTCGATTCAGCCGGCTCAGACTACACGCCAGCCACCAAACAGGAAACCCCAGAAAACATGCCTAATGACCGTGCGTCGCAACCTCATCCCTGAGTACTAAAAACTCGCCTACCTTAACGTTACATTGATACTCTTTCATGAACGCTTGGCTCGCGACCAATTTAGTCGTTTGACAATCCACTCCGGATCAGGTCGACAGTCCAGAATCGCACATACGTCGCTTCCAACTTCTCCGCAAGCGTCATGCTGCCTTAAGGCAAATCAATTGACATGTCTGCGCCTCAAAATTGCCATCAAAAATGATTTTACATTGTGGCCTTGAACGTATCGTAATCTAACCGACAACGGGGTGAGGGCAACGTCGAGAGTGATAGTGCGATTCCTACCCGTAGATTTTCCATCCCGTCACCGCCGACGGAGCAGAGCGTTATGCAGGGCCGAGTGCGCAGGCGAAGCTGGCCAGATGGCCGTATTGTACCAAGAGGAAGGCCGGATGTGTGCCAGTCTGTATGTGGGTTGCACAGAGGGCTGTCCGCCGCCCAAAGTCGGTCGTCACCGAGTGCGCTGGGGCTCCAACAGTCATCCATTGTTCTGTGCGCAGCGATGAGAAAAGCGTTTGACCAAAGCCATCAGCCTAGGCAGCACGATTTGGCATTTTGGTCGTCAATCTGTCGCGAATTTGTGTGAAAGCCCAAACAAGTGCTACTGCTCACCCGATGAAAATCCAGCCGACGAACAAATTCAAGAGTGCAATCGCGGCAGCGTTCTGATGTCATCCGGAACCAACTTCTATGTGCAACCCGCTCGCGCCGGTCCACGATCGGCGCGAGCGGTTGCAAAATAGAAAAAGTCACCAAACCGCAAATTCAGCTTAGTAGCGGTAGTGGTCGGACTTGTACGGACCTTCCACGGGAACACCGATGTAGTCGGCTTGATCGGGAGTAAGCTTTGTCAGTTTGACACCGAGCTTCTCCAGGTGCAGACGAGCCACTTCTTCGTCCAGCTTCTTGGGCAGCATGTAGACCTTGTTGGCGTAGTCGCCCGAATCGCGTTTGGTCCACAATTCTAGTTGTGCCAAAACTTGATTGGTGAAGCTGCTGCTCATTACAAAGCTGGGGTGGCCTGTCGCGCAACCCAGATTGAGCAGTCGGCCCTCAGCCAGGATCAATACGCTACGGCCAGTCTTCTTGAAGCGATACTGGTCATATTGCGGCTTGATGTTGATCCGTTCGACCTCGCCGGCCTTTTCCAGCTTAGTCAAGCCGGCCATGTCGATTTCATTGTCGAAGTGACCGATGTTGCCGATAATCGCCTTGTCCTTCATCTGCCGCATGTGATCGACGGTGATGATGTCTTTGTTGCCGGTAGTGGTGATAAAGAAGTCGGCATATTCGATGGCATCTTCGAGAGTCTTGACTTCGTAACCTTCCATCACAGCTTGCAAGGCGCAGATCGGATCGATTTCGGTAACGATGACGCGACAGCCTTGACCGCGCAGCGACTGGCAACAGCCTTTACCGACCTCGCCATAGCCACACACTACGGCGACCTTGCCACCCATCATCACGTCACTGGCGCGATTCAGGCCATCGACCAGCGAATGACGACAGCCGTAGCTGTTATCGAACTTGCTCTTGGTCACTGAATCGTTGACGTTGATGGCCGGGAAGAGCAGCGATCCGTTCTTAGCCATGTCGTACAGTCGAGCCACCCCCGTGGTGGTCTCTTCACTGACACCACGAATCGTCTTGGCCATTTCAGTCCACTTGCCAGGATTATTTTGCAGTTCCGACTTGAGCAGCGCCAGTACCACGCCCCATTCTTCGGAATCTTTGTCGGGATCAAAGTCGGGTACAACGCCCGCAGCTTCATACTCGACCCCCTTGTGAATCAACATCGTGGCGTCACCACCGTCGTCGACGATTAAGTCGGGCCCCGAGCCATCGGGCCAAACCAAAGCTTCATTAGTGCACCACCAGTATTCTTCCAAGGTTTCGCCTTTCCAGGCGTACACGGCTGATCCCTTGGGCTTGTCCAGCGAACCACCACGACCAACTACCACGGCGGCCGCAGCGCTGTCCTGGGTCGAAAAGATGTTGCAACTGACCCAGCGCACATCGGCACCCAGGTCGACCAAAGTCTCAATCAGCACTGCAGTTTGCACGGTCATGTGCAAGCTGCCCATGATTTTCACGCCCTTGAGAGGCTTCTTGGCAGAGTAGCGTGTACGCAGCGCCATCAGGCCTGGCATTTCGTCTTCGGCTAAATTGATTTCCTTACGACCCAGGTCGGCCAAGGCCAGCGCTTCGTCACGCTTGCCTTCGGTCAACAAGTCGAATGCACGCACCTTGTAATCTAACCCTTGACCCTTGGTTACCACCGCACTCATTTCGAACTTCTCCTAATGTGAATTGAACTCTGAAAATGCACTCACCAGACAAGGAATTCTGATGATGCGTAAACTGTATAAAACCTTTTCAAACTCGATGACCCACTGCTGCGAACAGCGCGGGCCCCTTGGCCGATGGATCTGGAGGTAGCGGATGATATTTAGATAATCTCATCCCTGCCCCGTCCAACCAGCGGCTCAACTCATCTTCGGCAACGCCCAAACGAACGTGCCCCATTTCCTGGCGATATGCTTGGCGATCATGCGGCACAAGATCGACAACCACCAACGGTGCTGACCGCTTGAGTATCCGCGTCGATTCGCTTAACACCAGCTCAGGACTCTCCACGTACGGCAGTACCATGACTAACCAGGCTACATCCACCGACTGGTCTTCCAGTGGCAGTTCGGTCAACGATGCCTGCTGAATGACGACATTGTCCAAGCCGCTCAGCCGTTGACGAGCGGCAGCCAACATGGATGTAGAATTGTCCACGGCGATCACTTGGCGCACGTAGGGTGACACCAACTGAGCCAGCGGAGCGGATCCGCATCCCAATTCGGCAACCACTGCATCCGCAGCTAGGCTGGCTGCCAGAATGAAAGCATCCAACTGCGAGCCGAACAGCTCAACCCGCAGGCGGTCCCACTCGTCGGCTGCAGATCGAAAAAACGCTTCGCTCCGCGAGCGTTGAGCCAGTACCTGTCGCAGTCGAGCCTGATCCTGGAGTACTGTCGCCGAGTTTTCCTGTTGCCCAACTACCCAGCTCCACAAGTGTTCTCGCGACGAACTCCAACGTTCGGCAGTCGTTGAGTACAATTGATTGGTGCCGTCGCGACGATGCTCCACCCAGCCATCGGCGGACAAAACCTTTAAATGCCGACTGACGGTGCTTTGAGGCATTTGCAGGATCGAACACAACTCGCCCACCGATAGCTCCTGCTGGCTCAAAACCGCTAACAACCGGACGCGGGTCGCGTCAGCCAGCGTTTGAAGCCATTCTAGTGAGTCGGTAATCATTGACTGTGTCTCTCGCCAACAGACTAGCTGTTGGTTGCTACTCGGTATCCATTCGCCCGTTCTGTAGGCCGGGCATGCGGGATACGGTGTATACGGCCAGAAACGCTAATGTTCTGCGGAATGCAGCCAAGGTCGCTCAAATGCAATTACCGAGCCCCAACCCGCTGGCCGCCGAATCCCAAGGCTGAATCATTCATCCGTTCATCCGGATGATTAAATTATTCGATAGGGACTGGAAAACGTCAAGCGGTTTTATAGAATTACGCCTCCGGAATCCCCAAATGGGTGGTCTTGTGGCGCTTGGCAGGGATATCCGGCGACTGAGAGTTGTGAATCATTACGGACCTTCAATCGGGTGGAATTATATGACTTCGACCAGCGGGATGAGCGATTTCGGACGGATCGTACTCGGCTGTCTAGCCCTGCTGGTCCTCGTTATACCGTCTGCCATTGTCCGTGCGGCGGACTGGGGGCGGTTCCGTGGGCCCAGTGGCGATGGTCAGGTGCAGGGGGTAATGCCGTTACAATGGAGCGAGCAGGAAAACATCGCTTGGAAAGTAGTGGTGCCCGGCCAGGGTCATTCCTCCCCCGTTATTGCCGATGGAAAGATATGGCTTACCACAGCGATTGCCGAGCCGCTGAGCGACCAGCAACAGCGTGAGCAATTAGCTGGGCGCAGAGACGCTCAAAACGTCAACTTGGTTGGTAGTCTGTCGCTGCACGCTTTGGCTTTCGATCAGCAGACCGGCAGGCTACTTCATGACGTGCAGATATTTCAACCGGAGCATCCCGAGCCGATTCACATTACCAACACCTATGCTTCACCAACACCGGTGATTGATCAAGGTCGACTGTATGTTCACTTTGGGACATACGGTGCTGCAGCGGTCGATACGCAAAGTGGGCAAGTGCTGTGGCGATTCAACCAACTGCATGTTGATCATCAAAATGGACCCGGTAGCTCGCCAATCATCTGGCAAGATTACTTAATTACCCACTACGACGGCACCGACCAGCAGTTTCTCGCAGCCCTGAAACTCTCCGACGGCTCGTTGGCGTGGCGCACCGATCGCTCTGGCGAGATGAATCCCACGCCTGAGATGAAAAAGGCGTATTGCACGCCAACCATCGTGCATACACAGCGCGGTCCGGAACTGATTTCACCAGCCGCCGACTGGGTTTACGGTTATGATCCGCGCGATGGCAGCGAATTGTGGAAGGCAAATTATGGTCGGCTTGGTTTTTCCACCGTGCCCTGCCCCATCGTTCGCAATGGAATTGCTTATGTCTGCACCAGCTTCATGCAGTCCAAGCTGTTGGCAATTCGCTACGGAGGTCAAGGGGACGTGACCGATAGTCATGTGGTCTGGACATCGGAGAGTAACATTCCGCAAAAGCCATCGTTGGCGCTGGTGGGCGATCTGCTCTTCGTGTGCAGTGATTCGGGTATCTTGACTTGCATGGATGCCGATTCCGGAGAAGAGGTCTGGCGTGAGCGGATCGGTGGTAAGTATTCGGCATCACCACTGGTCCATGATGATCGCGTCTATTTCTTTAGCATGGAGGGCAAAAGTACCGTCATCCGCGCCGCCCGCCAATTCCAGCGGTTAGCCGAGAATCAACTGGACGAGGGCTTCAACGCCTCGCCAGCAGTCGCCGGTGGTGCGCTGTTTGCGCGCACGGACTCGCATCTGTACCGCATCCAGCAATAGGTGGTGCCGATGACTAATGTCGCGTTGGGAATGTCGCGTTGGGAATGTTGCGTTGGCAATGAATCGTACTCGTCCCGAGCTGAATTGGTCTACCGCCGAGTATTTGCGTGAATGCTAAAATGCAACTCTCAGGTCGAGTAAAGCGTTTTTTCCAAGGGCTGCATGTATTCGGAATCGTCCTGGGTGTCTTATTCTTTGCCGCTTCACTGACGCCCTCGCTGCTTCCCCGGCCTCCCTTGATCCAGGGAATTCTGTCTGGTTTGGCATTGTCGCTTGGATATGGACTAGGGATTCTATGCGTTGAAGTGTGGCGGTACCTTCAACTACCAGTGGCAACAAATCAGACATCGGAGGTCATGCTACGCATTGCCATCATGCTCAGTGTGATGCCGATGAGCTACTCGGTTTGGCGAGCCGCTAAGTGGCAGAATTCGATACGAACACTGATGGGGCTAGACCCACTCGATAGTGTACAGCCGCTGTACTTGTGTGTGGTAGCTTTCGGTATGTTTGTAATGCTCTTGGCAATGGCGCGCCTATTTCGGACCATGCTGCGTTTTTCTTCCACCAAGCTTGAGCGGTTTTTTCGTCCGCGCCTGGCACGGTTATTGGGGCTGGCGGCATGCTTGTGGGTGTGCTGGGCTATTTCCGAAGGTATCATCGTGCGCTATGCGATGCGGGCCATCGATCGGTCCTTCCAGCAGCTCGATGCACTGATGGATGACGATCTGCCTGTGCCCACTGCAGCAATTCAAACTGGAAGTCCGGAGTCGTTGATATCCTGGGAATCTCTGGGAAATCAAGGTCGAAAATTCATTTCTGATGGACCTAGTGCATCGGATTTGGAAGCGTTCTTTCGACAGCCATGTGCGCAGCCAATTCGAGTCTATGTCGGTTTGAATTCTGCGGACTCGGCACAGGAACGGGCAGTATTGGCATTGAACGAGCTCATCCGCGTTCGGGCTTTCGAACGATCTGTCTTGATTCTCGCAACTCCTACGGGAACTGGCTGGATTGATCCCGCTTGTCAAAACCCACTTGAATACCTACATCGGGGCGACATCGCTACGGTGGCTGTCCAGTACTCCTACCTGAACAGCCCGTTAGCTCTGTTGACCGAAGCCGCGTACGGAGCGACCACGGCAGAAGCAGTATTCAATGCCATCTACGGGTATTGGAGAACGCTTCCCCGACATGCTCGCCCACGTCTGTTCTTGAACGGATTGAGCTTAGGATCCTTGAATTCAGATTTGTCTTTTCAGTTATTCGATGTGGTCGACGACCCCTTCGATGGCGCTTTGTGGTGTGGTCCGCCGTTTCTGCATCCGACATGGAAGCAAGCAACGCATCAACGCCAGTCCGGTTCCCCTGTATGGGAGCCTCGAATTCGCAACGGAACGGTGATTCGCTTTATGACTCAAGGCGGTAATTTAGCCCAGGCCGGGGAGACGTGGGGGACTTTTCGAATCGCGTTTTTACAATACGCAAGTGATCCGATAACTTTTTTTGACCCTAGGTCGGCTTGGCAAAAACCGGAATGGATGAATGCTCCGCGAGGCGCAGATGTGTCGTCAGAACTTACCTGGTTTCCGGTGGTAACTATGCTGCAGTTAGCTGCCGACATGATTGTTGGAACAGCCCCGCCAGGCTTCGGACATAACTATGCTGCACACGACTATATCCGAGCTTGGCTAGGATTGACCGAACCTCAGGGCTGGAGTAGCCAAGAGTTGGAAAGATTGCACCGACTGTTTGAGAAAACGCAGACTGCCTCCTATGGAGCACCCTAAGTGATAGCCACACTCAATTGAAAAAACGAGAATGGGAGTGTTGCAACGGATCGAATACCTGCCTGGACGATGGCTGTCCCTGTGGTTGCGTTGGTGTCTGATTTTTGCTTTGCATGGAAAATTAGCTTTCATCGCGGCCTGCTTCTTGTTGGCTGCTCTGTTTGGTGCCTTTGTTGCTTTGGTCCATCGAGGTGCATGGAGGCTTCGATGTGCATTGAAGTACGTCTACTGACGGTCTCGATTTACCCAGCGATTGGCTAGCATTCGGAATTGGCCTTGCGGCTGATGATCGCGGTTGTTTAACCTGCCCGGCGACGAATTGCTCTAGGGGGGACGTCTGCCCGCCGGAGGCATATTCGACTTTGGCAACCGACTAGCCGATGGACATGCTGGCTGAACAAAAACCACGATGGGCGCGCCACCTGTGCTGGGTCAGCTTACTAGCTGGCACAGCTTTGGTCAGCGGCTGCAATCGTCCGGGCTACAATCCTTACATGCCGCCTGGTGCGGCCGGATATCCCTATCCGGCACCCACGGCAGGTATGCCCGCAGGACCAGGTTCGGTTTACGCTGGCGGTCAAATGGCACCACAGTTGATTGAGCTGCAGCGACGATCGCAAGAGCTGGATGCCAATAATCGTCAATTGACGATGCAATTGGCACAGATTCAACAACAGGCCACGGCTTACCGCGAGCGGGCCGACCTGTTAGCCCGCCAGTTGGAAGATGCCAACCGTCAGAATTCACAGTTGCTGGCTACGGCGCAACAATACGCTGATCATGTCCGGGGCATGCAGGCTTCTATGACATCGCGGGGCGGTGCCCGGCTGACCGCCAACAATTCACTATCTACCACTGCGCCCTCCGGCATGGACATCCCGGGTGCGCGAGTCTTGCCCGAAGGCCAGTTCATTCGAGTTCGCGTGGCAACCGATCAAATGTTTGCGCCGGGCACCGCCCAACTTAATCCGATTGCTGCTTCCACACTGGATCAATTCGCGGCCCTGTTAGCGCGTCAGTACCCGCGGCAGCGCGTAGCCGTCGAATTGCACACAGATGCCGGCGGAGCGAATGGATTGCCCTTTACACAACAATCTTCGACAGCTCAGGCGCAAGCCGTAGTGGACTACTTGATTCAGCGACATGGCTTGCCAGTGCAGCAGTTGTACGTCATCGGGCATGGACCCAGCCGTCCGATCGCAGACAATTCTACTCCTTCGGGTCGCGCTGAAAACCGACGACTGGAATTAGTCGTCACTCCAGAAACTTTCTAAGCGCAATCGCACCAACACAATGCGTTGCTATACTGTCGCAGGCATCAATTGATCGCGTCCGCCAACGTCGGTTGCATCATCCCGCCAGAGTTTACTTGCTGGAAGAGTTCGTGTTATGTCAGAAGCTTTGCACCTGTATGACCGTTGGCTCAGGATTGGCCGGGGCCCAGCGGCACTGAATTTTCACTATCGCTGGCTCAGGCAGCAGTGCGATCAGGACCGGCATCCAACGACCGGCGAACGAATCGTGGATTCCATAGACATTCCTGTGGATATTCATCCCGAAACGGCGGCGGTCGATAGTGATGGCCAGTTGTCGATACTGTGGAGCGATGGGCGCCAAAGTCATTATGCTGGCCAGTGGCTTCGCCAGCATGCTTACTCAGTCGGGCAAATTGCGGCACAGCCGCCGCCGAGTGATCTGGCAAGTGTTTTGGTCTGCCAAAACACCAATTTGGCTGAGTCGGTATTGGATAAAGTTCGCCAAGCGGGTGTGGCTCTCGTGCGAGACTTTCGTTTCGGCGATACTATTGGACCCGACGACACCGAAGCTCTCATCGATATGTTTGGCAAGGCTGGGCTGACAATTGTCGGTACACACTTTGGCAGAATCGAAGACCTGCGCACCGACAATACAACCAATCAAAACACTGATCAGCTCGGGTACACCAACGCCGGTGTCAACCTGCATACCGATCAGCCATTCCTGGATGACCCGCCACGTTATCAACTGCTGCATTCCATGCGCACCGCCGATGTAGGTGGCGAAAGTTTCTTGGTCGATGCTTGGCATGTAGCCGCGTATCTCAAGGCCGTCGATGCCGAGGCGTTCCGCTTGCTGACGACCCTACCGGTCCGATTCCATCGTCAGCAGAAAGAGTTTGAGCGGATTGTTGATGCACCGATCCTAAAGGTAGTGGACGGACAGTTGTCGCAAGTGCGTTACTCCTATTTTACTCACGCACCGTTTCGCTATCCGTTTGAAGTGATGGAAGCCTGGTATCGAGCCTACGATCGCTTTGTAAACGTCGTGCGCAATCCGACGCATCAATATCGCTTCTTGTTACAGCCAGGCGACTTTGTCTTCTACGACAACCATCGCATGTTGCACGCCCGTACCGCCTTTCAAGGCCCGCGCTGGGTTCGCGGGGTCTATTTCAATTAGTTGCAATCCGAATCAAACACACGCACCGTTTGCCAGTTCTGTTTGTTGCGCTGAATGAACTCGGTGTGGCGTGGGTCAGACTGATAGGCATCGTGAGCAGCGCGGTCGGTGAAGACAGTGTGTAGACTGACGTCGAACTGGCGGTCATTAACCGGGCGGCTGAGATCTGGATTCAGCGTCCCACAGGCGAAATAGTCCAGGCCTGGATGATCATCCAGGTACTGGTGCATGTCGGATAGTAATGCCTGGACCTTCTCCGGTGACGCGTCGTGGAGAGTAAAGTAGACCATGTGCGCCAGTTTCGAGCCGCTCATTGTGTTGGTTCCTGGATGATGCTAACGCGTGCGAAATCAATCAAATCTGGCTCAGCTATTGCCCAGCCGAACCGGTACAGTCATTTCAGTGCCGCCACGGATAATCGTAATTGGCACTACCTCGCCGGGACGACGCGTTTCAATCAGCGATAGAAAATGGTCGGCGCTATCCACCTTCTGACCTTCAACGGCCAAAATCAAGTCCGCGGCGGATAGATCATAATAGGAATGCTCGACCTGAAATAGTCCTTGCCGCTTCACCTGTTTGACCAACTGAAAGCCCTTCAGTCCCGCCGCCTCTGCTGGACCGCCCGCCACCAAGCTAACAATCAGTAGTCCCTTGTCCGATTCGTAGACCCGTGAAATGCCAATCGAGGCGCGAATCACCTTGCCGTGCTCGATCAACTGCAACACGATGCGTTGAATCGTACTGGCAGGGATGGCAAAACCGACTCCGGCACTATCGCCGTCGCTGCTGATGATAGCCGTATTCATCCCCACCAGTTGCCCGCGCGTGTTGAGCAGCGGACCACCGGAATTGCCCTGATTGAGCGTAGCATCCAGTTGAATCAGCGAGCGGATCGAGCGACCGGTCTTGGACGGAATCTGCCGATCTAAACTGGAAATCATGCCGGTTGACATTGTGCGCTCCAGTCCAAAAGGATTGCCAATGGCGTATATGCGTTGGCCGACGCGAAGTTGTTCCGAACTGCCAAATGCCAAAGGATGCAAGTGGTCGGTCGGTGCATCAATTTTTAATACCGCAATGTCGGTATCCGGGTCTTGTCCCACCAGTTCAGCAGGATAGGACAAGCCGTTGTACAGACTTACCGTGACCTTTCGCGCGCCTTCGACAACGTGATAGTTCGTTAGGACATGACCGGCTAAATCCAGTACGCTGCCGCTGCCGGTACCTTCACGTAGTTTGAGTTGCGAAAATGCTCCGACGCCTACCGATTTGGTGGCAATATGTACCACGCTACGATTGCATTGCTCGTAGACATTCATGCTCACCAGTTCTTCCTGCAGATAGATTGGTTCAGAATCTACAGCAGCGGGAGTGATATTAGGGGCTGTGGCAGAATAGATGGGCTGCGCAAATGCAGTAGCAGGAGTCGTCATGCTACAGGCCAGTAGAGTACTGAGTGCGACGGCAGTACGGATGCAGCCAACGAATAGCACTGACTGGCTTACCCCGCGATGGTCGGGCATATACTCGTCATCCCGACTAGCCCATCCAATCCAGTTGCGAAATAACATCAAATCCTCCTTGGTCCCTAGAATACGTCCCGACCATGCCCTGCGAGTAGCGCGGCCCATACCAACTCCTACGATTGAGAAAGAATGTTAGATCGAGACCGCAATCCAGTCGAGCCCAAGAGGCGAGGGTGCCAGGGATACGCGAATGGTAATTTCTGGGCTCGCTTCACCCGCCCCGCCCGCGAGGGACCAAGCAGTTCCCAGTTTAGCGCAATAGGTGATGATTTTCAAAGCAACTTTAGCTGAACAATTGTGTAAATTGTGTAAGCCTACGGAAGGTCGCTGCGCCGATGCAGATGTGGGGTGTGCCTGCTATAATAACAGCAATTGTACCAGTGACTGCCAATGAACCGCCCGAGCCTTGGCGATTGGAACATTTTATGCGTACCTTCGTTTGACAGCAGCCCGCGAATGACTTTGCGAGGACCGTAGATGCGGCCTATGAGAATTCAAGTGTGCAAACACTTGCTGGTTGTGGCAGGTCTGATTGCTGCCAGTTTGACACTTCAGGCCGACGAGAGTCAACCCATCGACTCGGCAGCCGACGTCCGCCAGGCCAACTCGGATTCCCCTATAGATTCGCTGCCGACGCCAGTCGCTGAGGGTGCACAAGATGTGCATTTTTTTGAAACGCGAATTCGTGCAGCGCTTATTGAGCATTGTCAAGGCTGCCATTCTCAAGCTACCGAAGCATCCGGCGGGCTATTATTGGATAGCCGCCAAGGCTGGCTCAGTGGCGGCGACTCAGGTCCAGCCATTCAGCCAGGCAGCGCGGACCACAGCTTGCTAATGCGAGCCGTTCGCTACAACGACCCCAAATTGCAAATGCCTCCGGACGGAAAATTGCCCGAGCATATCATTGCTGACTTCCAGCATTGGATCGACACAGGTGCCGCCGACCCACGTATGGCAGACGGCATAGTGTCCCAGCCATCCGCTCTCAGCGTTGATCAAGCCCATCAGCACTGGGCCTATCGTCCGTTGCCTGCCGCTGAGTCGTTTTCGGTCGGGTTTGATTTGCCGCTCGGTGAAGCTGTAGATTTTTTTGTCGATCAGCAATTAGCCTCTGCAGGCTTGCAACCGTTGGGTGCTGCTGCACCTTCCGTGTTATTGCGCCGGTTGTGTTTTGACTTGCATGGGTTGCCGCCCAGCCTGGAGCAGTTGCGGCGCATTGACGAGGCCGATGCGCAAGGCCAATCTACGGCCATGATCGAGCAGATCATTGACGAGTTGCTAGGCAGCGATTTGTACGGCGAGACGATTGCCAGACGCTGGATGGATGTGGTGCGTTACGCAGATTCCATCACCTTACGCGGCTTTATTCTGCCACAAGCCTGGCGCTACCGCGACTATCTGATCGACTCGTTCAATGCCGATCGTTCTTTCCAGTACATGATTCGCCAGCAAATTGCGGGTGACCTGCTGGCGACAGAAGATATTCATCTGCGGTCGCAGCACCTAGTGGCCACGACCATGTTGGCTATGGGCAATACCAATTTGGAGCAGCAAGATAAACTGCAATTAGAAATGGATTACTTGGACGAGCAATTGGATGTGATTGGCAGCGCATTTCTGGGCCAGACCTTGGGCTGTGCGCGATGTCACGATCACAAGTTCGATCCCATACCGACGCGAGATTATTACGCGCTGGCCGGCATTCTGCGGTCCTCGTCGGGTTTAGTTCACGCCAATGTCTCCGAGTGGATTGAGCGTCCATTGCCACTGGATGCAGCCGAGCAGCAGCGGTTCGATGAATTGGATGCCGAAGAAAAAAAGTTGCGCGATACTGTCAAGCAACTCAAACGACGCATGGAGGCGACGACCGCAGAGCCATCGGGCTTCATTGTCATCGACAAGTTGCCAGGCATCGTCATCGACAACCAGCAAGCGCGATTGGTCGGTCAATGGACATCGTCCACGCATGTTCGCCCCATCGTCGGCCAAGAGTACATTCATGACAGCGACGCGCAGAAAGGCGAAAAGTCGGCAACGTTCCAACCCGAGATGCTGCCGGCCGGGCGGTACGAAGTGCGTTTGGCGTATCAGGCCGGTGGAAATCGGGCTAGTCGTGTTATCGTCAAGGTGGCCAGCGCTGATGGCGAATTCGACGTGGAAATCAATCAGCAACAGCCAGCTTCCGAATCGGGTTTGTGGCGCAGTCTAGGTGTTTATCGCTTTGAACAGAATGGGCAGGCGTATGTGCTGGTCAGCAATACGGACACTCGCGGTCATGTCGTTTTGGATGCAGTACAGTTCTTGCCTGTACGCGATATTGACGGCCTAGTCGTGGCAAGCTCTACCGACAAAGCCGGGACGGTAGATCCGGTGGCGGCTAAGTCGGCCAATGATACGAGTTTAAGTAAGAGCCTTCCACGCTCTGGCGAGCGTAGCTACCAGGATTTGGCCGAGGCCTCTGATTTGTCTGCAGAACTCAAGGCGACCGAGCAGCGGCTAGCCAAAGTGCAGTCACAATTGCAGCTGCGTCCGAAGTATTTGACCGTGGTAGAGAATCGCCAGGCTGATGATCTGCCCATCCATATTCGCGGTGATGTGCATAACTTGGGGAAGGTGGTACCGCGCGGGTTCTTGACAGCCATTCAAAGTCCAGAGTTTGCAACGCGAGCAGCTCCGCCCAATCGACTGGACCTGGCCAATTGGATCGCAGATGAACATAATCCACTGACCGCGCGGGTGTATGTCAATCGTGTTTGGTCTTGGTTGATGGGCCAAGGTCTTGTCGCCAGTCTGAATAACTTTGGCACAACGGGAGCGGCACCCTCCCACCCTGAATTATTGGATTGGTTGGCTGTGAAATTCATTCAATCCGGCTGGTCGACCAAAAGCTTGGTGCGTGAAATCGTGCATTCACAAGCCTACCGTCGCGCAGCGGTTGGTGCTGAAACTACCGCTTCTATCCAAGGACAAAACGTCGATCCAGATGGGCGTTGGTACTGGCGGGGATACTCGCGGCGAATCCACGCCGAAGCGCTGCGTGATGCGATGTTGCTGGTCAGCGGCGAATTGGATTTCGCCCGCGGCGGCAGTCTGATCCAAGCTTCCGCCAAGACCGACTATGATTATATTCATCAATCGACGCGGCGCAGCGTTTACCAACCGGTCTTTCGCAACTCGTTGCCGCCACTGTTCGAGGCGTTTGACTTTGCCGATCCCAGCGTTTCGGTCGGCCAGAGGTCGCGAAGCACGGTGGCCAACCAAGGTCTGATACTGATGAATAGCCCTTGGGTGCGCAAGCGTGCTCAGCAGGCGGCTCGCCGTTATGTCGATCGAGCCGCCGAGGTAGGCACGCTGGCGGCAGTCGCCGAACTGCACCTAGCATGTGTCGGTCGGCCTGCGGACCCCCAGGAACGACTGCTGGCGGCTGAACTATTGCAAGTTGCCGAAACGAATACCGAACAACAGTTGGAACGTTGGACGCAGTGGATCCATGCGTTGATGTCGTCGTTGGATTTTCGATTTGTGGAGTAAGCCGATGCGATCAGGAATTCCACCTCTTGAAAGTACGCCACTGGGTGATAGTGCTGCTTCCGAGCTGCCCTTCTTGGCATCTCGCCGCAGTTGGCTGCAACATGCGGGTTGTGGATTCACAGGCTTGGCACTCGCTGCGCTGTCAAGCAAATCCGCCTCGGCCAATGACGCGGCTCGTGGCCTGATTGGCCCTGGGCATCACCCGCCGCGCGCTAAGCGCATTATCTTTCTGTTCATGCAAGGTGGTGTGAGCCAGGTCGATAGTTTTGACTACAAGCCACTGCTGGCCAAGCGTCACGGAGAGGCGCTCGTATTCAGCGACGCTCGGCAATTGGCTAAGACGGGCAAGCCAACTCAACAGCGAATCCTGCAGTCACCCTGGAAGTTTCAGGCCTACGGCCAAACTGGTCGCATGGTCTCGGAACTGTTTCCGCATACCGCTCAGCACATCGACCAAATGACCATGTTGCATGGCATGCACACTCAGGGTGTTGCGCATGGGCCGGCGACGCTATTCCTGCATTGTGGAGCCACCAATTCGGTGCGCCCATCGATGGGTGCTTGGGTTTTGTACGGATTGGGTAGTCAGAACGAAAACTTGCCAGGCTTTGTGTCGATAGCCCCTTCCATTGGCAACGGCGGGCCGCGCAATTACGGACATGCATTCTTGCCGGCGGTCTACCAAGGTACACGCATCGGTGGGGCGAGCGATGAGGCTCTAAGCATCGACAGTTTGACTCCGGGCAGTGAACCACCCAGCATTAGTCGCCAGCGGTTCGAGCTGTTGCAAGCGCTGAACGCGCGACAATTAAGTCGGCGCGCGATTGTCGATAGCGAATTAGCAGCAGCTATGCAGTCCTACGAGCTTGCTTGGCGCATGCAAACTGCGGCGCCCGAGCTGCTTGATATGTCCAACGAATCGGAAGAGACCCAGCGGCTGTACGGTCTGGATGACGAACGGACTCGCAGCTACGGTCAACGCTGCCTGCTGGCCCGACGCATGTGCGAAGCTGGAGTCCGCTTTATCCAAGTCAACTACGGCGATAATTCGGCCAACCCGGCCTGGGACCAACACTCAAACATCGTTAAACATGCCGACCATGCCGCAGCCGTCGATCGACCCATCGCCGGACTGCTGACCGATCTGCAGCGGCGCGGGTTATTGGACGATACGATCGTCTGGTGGGGCAGCGAATTCGGTAGAACTCCCTACGCGCAGGACAACGGGACGGGGCGCGACCACAATCCTGTAGGGTTTACAGTCTGGTTGGCTGGGGGCGGATTTCGGCCTGGCGTCACTCATGGTCAGACCGATGAATTTGGTTTCGAGGCGATTCAAGGCAAAGTACACATGCACGATCTGCACGCCACTTTGCTGCATCAGTTGGGCTTGGATCACACGCGGCTGACCTATCGTCATGCCGGTCGCGACTATCGACTGACCGATGTTCATGGCCGAGTCGTAGACAAGATCATTTAACGGATTGTCGATCATGGATGCGGACGGACATTGGGGCAATGGGAAGCTGTTGTGGGATTTGCCCGAATTGGTACGTCCGGATCAACTGTTGCGTGTGCCGCCCGAGCAGGATGTCCCCATCACGAATCGGGTGCGAACTGTCCTGGACACCCCGGCCATGCAACGACTGCGGCACATTTCGCAGCTTGGCTTGGTTGCATACGTCTATCCCGGCGCCGTGCACACTCGACTAGAGCATTCGCTGGGCGTCTATCGCTTGGCCTGTCAGGTACTCAGGCACTTAGGGCAAGCTCAGCCCGAACTATTAAGCAGCATATCTGCGTCGGATATCAAATTGTTCCTGCTTGCAGCCTTGTTGCACGATGTGGGGCACTGGCCGTACTGTCACCCCATCGAGGACATGCGGTTGGCGGACGTACCAGGTCACGAACAGGCCGCGCGCTACTGGATTACGCAAGGAATCCTGGCCGAGACTATCGAGCGCGATTGGTCAGTTGATCCGCAAGGCGTTGCCGATTTTCTCTCGCAGCCTGCGATGGACGGTCGCCGACGGCTGTTACAGCATATTCTGAATGGTCCAGTCGATATCGACAAAATGGACTATCTGCAGCGCGACAGCCTTCATGCCGGCGTTCCCTATGGCAGGAACTTTGACGTTGCCCGGTTGCTCAGTAGCCTGCGGCTTGATGCTGAGCACGGTCTGACGATCACTGGCAAGGGCAAGACGGCTGCGGAGATGATGGTCTTCAGTCGTTACGTAATGTTCAGTGAAGTCTACTGGCATCATGGAGTGCGAAGTGCAACCGCTATGTTACAGCGGTTGGTATTTCGTCTGCGCGGGCAATTGCCCGTGATTGCTTGGCGTGCCATGTCCGATGCAGAGTTCCAGGCAGCATTGTTGAACTGCTGCCAAAAGCATGCCGAACTAGAACCGCTGGCCAGAGGCTTATTTGGTCAACAACGCCGATTATACAAGCGTTGTGGACAGTACAGTTATTCATCGCATCCGCAGGTGCATCGCGCCCTGGCGCATCGGCCATTTGAAGAACTGGTCGCCTGCAGCCAGCGGTTGAGCCAAAGACTATCCAGACACTTAAATATAGGCATTGGTTCTGACCAACTGCTGATCGATGCACCGCCGAGCAAGTTAGAGATTCAATTTCGCCTGAACGTACAGACAGGTAACCAAACGCAACCGCTGGCGGACTTATCGCCCGTCGTTCACACGTTGGCCACTGAGCAGTTTGACAAACACGTCAAACAAGTCCGCATCTTTGTCGCCCCCGACGTGCGCGACAAATTGCAGATATCGCCAACAGAATTGACGGAGTTACTATTGGAAAGCGCTTCAGCGATTCAATGCAAAGCCTGAAGGCCGTTGATCCAGATAGGCAGTTTGCCAATCTATCCTGCAGGAAAAAACTGCACTAATTTGCTGATCGCCCGCAAGTATCTTGCACACTCTCAGCCGGTTCATTGAATCTGTACCTATGATTCGATCGTGATCGAGTTAGCCATCTTTTTGCGACGCTCGATTTTATTGGACCGGCGGTGTTCGGCCCAAGTAGTGCTGAAATACGCATTTCTAATCGCTCATCCTCGAGCAGTTAGTTTGCAAATTACCTAGCGTCCAGCCAGCTCGTGGCGGGGTGCTGGGAAGTATGCAACTTAGGTGTTACCAGCACTTAGCTTACCAGCGACCTCGTGCCAGCTACATCATCGGCGGAGTCGATTGACAAGTTCTTTGAGGAGCTATGGGAACAATAAGGCGCGCGTCCGTCTGGTGGCTACTGTCGCCAGACGGTGGTCGCGTAGGGTTGGCGATAGGCGTGTTGCAAGTTGCCTGTTCGGCATAAGCCGATCTTGTACAAAGTTGCTCAATTTCGGGCAGCCAATGGTCGAAAGTCAATTATCTGGCTACATAGCGCCACGGTTGGTTGGCGATTTTACGTAGCAGCATTCGACCGCACTCTCGCATGGAAGTGGCACGGCGGTTGAAATTTGCCCATTGGGCAGAATGCAGTGCCATGAAGAAGCCATTCTCGAAACTCTCGCCTCGAACTTGGGCGGTGTTAATCGCGTCGGTAGGTACCTTTTTATCGGTTCCGTTTCTCAAGTCTCACACACCTAGTAAGCGGTCCGCTCCCAATACTGTATCGCCGCCTGTGGCAACCACCGCAGTGTCAGACAGTGGATCGTCTCAGGGTTCGCCGGGCAGTGAACAAGGCGTGAGAGAGGATCGTTCATCCAGTCCATCAGATACCGATGTCCGACAGGCCACGAGTTCTAAAGCTGCCGACACCTGGGCCGGCATGGAAAGGCTGTCTGACGCAGTATCTGCACCGGCAGAGTTGCCTTCGTGGGCGCGCAAGCCAAGTCCATTAGATGCTCTGATGTCAGGGCAGATTTCAAGCGCACCTGCGAAGGCGATTGAGAGAAAGGTCATTGTTTCGCCACCAGCCCGTGATTCGACTGCCCACCAATTGCCCAATCCTGCAGATCAGGTTGAATCTAAAACTAAACCTTCTCAAGCCAGCGGTTTCGGACGGTATACTCCGTTTGCCGATGATCGCCTGGAACACAGTAGCCAAGGCGCGTTAGCGTTGTCTGCGGTGGCCTGGCCCGATCAGGATTGGTTGCCGGACGTTCAGACATTAGCCAGCGAAGTTACCCGGAAAAATATGGATGTGCCAACTGCTGCCCGAACTCATGGCTCAGAATCGGCGGATTTCGCCAGCAATGGTCGTCCGATGATAATCCTGGGAGGTGCCGTTGGAGCTGGTTCGCAGCGTCTGATTCAGGCAACACTGAATTCGAGGGTCAATGGACCCACTAGCAGCTCTGATATCCAGCAGCCTGCAAGGCGCATTGGCGCAGCACTGCGTAGTCAATTGCCACCTAGTCCCGAGCTGGTGATTGAGCAGCCTGTGGGGCGAGCGGCAGTCGGAAATCTACCGTAGCCAGATGGTGGTTTCATTTCTGTCGCGTGCTGAAAAGACAACCGCACTGTTGCGGCGAGCGGTGAGGTGTGGACTCAACCGCTCGCCGGACAATCATGTAACCGACGTAGCGCTTGTGCTTGTCAGGTCGTTATGCAAGTTGCACTTGCCAAAAGGTGGTGTGTCATCTGGCAACCAGGTTCTTGGCGAGCGTAGTTAGTTAACTGCAGCCCATCGAGTTGCCACAGTTGTGGCATAAGTAACAATTGCCATTGCGGACGGTGATTGAGCCGCAGTTATCGCAGGTAGGCGCATCGGATTGGAAGCCAGCGAATTGTGAGTCGCGAGTATTCTTGTTGGCCAACCCCGATCCGACCTCTGCCACCATTCCAGTCGCCGGACTGTGGCCAGCTCGCAGCGAGTGTCCATTAGCACCAACCGCTTGTAGGCTGTCCGTGTGCAACGCCCCATTCCCGTCGGCTTGCGTGGCGACCTTGGTATCGGAAGCCTGATCCGAGTCAGCTTTGTGCATCTCGCTCATCGCCGCTCGGTACCCTGGCAGGAAAGTCAGCCCCATCCAGCGGAAGATATAATCTACCACGCTTTTGGCGATGCGAATCTCGGGATTGGTGGTGGGTCCCATGGGCTCGAATCGCGTGTGGCTGAACTTGTTGACCAATACTTCCAGTGGAACGCCGTATTGCAACGACATGGAAATAGCGGTTCCGAAGGCGTCCATTAGACCACCGACGGTTGAGCCCTCTTTGGCCATCGTGATGAACAGCTCACCAGGCCGACCGTCCGGATACAGCCCGACGTTCAGATAACCTTCGTGACCTGAAATATTGAACTTGTGGGTCACCGATTGACGCGTGTCCTGCAAGCGTTCGCGGCGCGCCTTATAGATCACCTTGGGCTGTTCAGCAGCCTTCTTGTCGGTTTCCGTGGTCGTATTGAGCGGTTGGCTTTGCTTGGAACCATCGCGATAAATGGCGATGGCCTTCAAACCCAGCTCCCAACCCCAGAAGTAGGCGTCGGCAATGTCCTTGGGGGAAACATCGGTGGGCATATTGACCGTCTTGGAAATCGCGCCCGACAAGAATGGCTGGGCGGCGGCCATCATTTGTACGTGAGCTTTCCAGGGAATGCTGCGCGTGCCAGCGGCAGGTTTAAAGGCGCAATCGAATACCGCCAAGTGATCCTGGCTGATATGCGGCGCGCCTTCGATCATGTCGTGCCGATCGATGTAGGCCACAATATCTTGAACCTGCTGAGGCTGATAACCCAGCGTCTCCAGGCCCAGCGCCACGCAGCGATTAACGATCTTCAGCATTCCGCCACCAGCCAATTGCTTGTACTTGACCAGCGCGATGTCGGGCTCGATGCCCGTAGTGTCGCAATCCATCATAAAGCTGATGGTGCCGGTGGGAGCCAACACGGTGGCCTGAGCGTTGCGATAGCCGTAGCGCTCACCCAGCTCGATCACCTTATCCCACAACTGGCGGGCGGCATCTTTGAGATATCCAGGGCCGGCGTCGCTAATCTTTTCCACTTCGTCACGGTGCATATGCATGACGCGCTGCATCGGCTGCTGGTTGCGATGGTATTCTGCGAACGGTCCAACGACTCCAGCCATTTCAGCGCTGGCCAGATTGGCTGCACCATGCAGCAACGCGGTAATGCTGCCGCAAATCGAACGGGCTTGATCCGAATCGTACGGCACGCCGGCGGTCATCACCAGGCTACCCAGGTTGGAGTAGCCCAGTCCCAACGGGCGGAACAGATGACTATTCTTGGCGATATCCTGCGTGGGATAGCTGGCATGATCGACCAGAATTTCTTGGGCAATGAAGAACAGTCGAGCCGCAGCCGTGAATCGCTGGACATCAAACGTACCGTCCTCATTGCGGAACTTCATCAGGTTGATGCTGGCTAGATTGCAGGCCGTGTTATCCAGGAACATATATTCCGAGCACGGATTGCTGGCGTTGATACGGCCAGAGTTAGGGCAGGTGTGCCATTTGTTGATCGTGGTGTCGTACTGCACACCAGGGTCACCGCAATGCCATGCGCAATCGGCCATCTTGTTTAGCAATTCGCGAGCTGGATAGGTCGGCGGCTGGCCGGATGTTTTGTTGCTGACCCAGGAGGTGGTCCAGGATCGGTCATCGCGGACTGCCTGCATGAATTCGTCGGTGACGCGCACCGATAAATTGGCATTTTGGAAGAAGACCGAAGAATAAGCTTCGCCGTTGAAGTTCGATTCGTATCCTTCGCGGATCAAAGCATGCGCCTTCAGCTCTTCATTCCACTTGCACTGGATGAATTCCATGATGTCGGGATGCGTAATCTTCAGCGATTGCATCTTGGCGGCGCGACGCGTCTTGCCGCCGCTCTTGATCACGCCGGCGATCGAGTCGTAAACGCGCATGAATGACAGTGGACCAGATGGGGTCCCGCCACCGGACAGCTTTTCGCGCGAACTGCGAATGGTCGACAGATCGGTACCCGTACCGCTACCGAATTTGAACAGCATGGCTTCGCTGCTGGCCAGTCGCATGATGTCCTCCATGTTGTCTTCCACGCTCTGGATGAAACATGCGGAGGCCTGCGGATACTGGTAGGGATTCTCTGGCTGTTCGACGACCAGCGTTTCCGGATTGCAATTCCAGGTACACTTGGAACCGGTGACACCGTACTCGTGGAACAATCCCACGTTGAACCAGACCGGTGAATTAAATGATCCATATTGATGCAGGCACAACCAAGAGAGTTCCCGGTAGAACGTCTCCCCCTCTTGTGCCGATGCAAAATAGCCGTCTGCGACCCCCCAGTCAGCAATGGTTCGCGTGACACGATGGATCAATTGACGGACACTTTTTTCGCGCTGCGGTGTTCCGGGTTCGCCGTAAAAATACTTGCTGACCACCACGTTGGTAGCCAACTGACTCCAGCTTTGCGGGATCTGGCAATCGGTCTGCTCGAATAGAGCCTGACCGCTTTCGTCCTTAATCGCTGCGCTACGCGTCTCCCACTGGACCGTATCGAATGGATCGATGCCTGCCGGACAAAACTGGTTCGGAACCGACAGGCTCCGTTGGCGATTCTTGTCGTTCACGCGATTGCCCTGGGGATTTACTGTTCGTTTGCTGCTGCGCGCCTTGCGCCGATCAACTTCCACCGTTGCCATTTGCTACAATCTCCTTAATTGTTTGCGATATCCGACAACCTGGGGCAACCCATGCGCAATTGCGCATCGGCTCCCGGCCACCCGAAGGTGTTCACCCTTAAAGAAGAAATTACTGAACCTACGTTCACCATCGTGGTTAGTCGTGGGGCTTCTCTGCTAGGGCTCTCCGCCCGCATCAAGACTCCTCTGACTAAGATGTCGGACACGGGTGACCACTATCTATAGTATATCCAGTGGCGACGTGTACAACATATAGCACTTCCGCAAGAGTCTATCGTTTCTTCTGGGCCTGTCAAATTTTGTTCTCCGGTAGTTCGTAAATGGCTATCCAGCGAGCACTTCCAGCAAAATCCCAACAGGTGCGACCGGATCGAACCGCAGTCGATTTGCCGTCGTAACTATCATCTGCCACACGGTTTGTGAATTTTCCATTAACTGTCTTCAGACGCCACAAATTCGCGCGTCGGTAAAAAATTTTTTTGCTTGCAAAACGACTCGCTGTCAATTCGGGTTGTGTGCGCTGTCTGGGGTAGGGTGGATGCGCTGGCCACGGCTGTGCCGCTAAATTTCTACAATTCGCGCGCGGCAATTGGAGTGTTGCCAATCGCGGTGGCTTACACTACTTCACTTTACGCCGTGACCAACAAACTCCTAGACCTCACAGGTGCATCCTTGACCATCCCTACAGCGCTCTCGCATCCGCTCTCTACCGCGCAACCCAAGATTAGTGCATTCCCCAAGTGTTACTTAGAAGAAATCTCCAAACAGCGCATGTCGTTGTTTGCATGGATTGAAATGGCCAAGCAATTGGACTGCGATGGCCTGGAGATGTATGAAGGCTTCTTCACCAACCTCGATCAGAGCTATCTGCTCGAGGTCCGCGCCGCTATCGAGCAGGCCGGTTTTGCCATGCCCATGCTGTGTTGCTCCCCGGATTTCACGCATCCGGAAGCCCAGCGTCGCAGCCATGCGATTGAGTATCAGCAGAAGATGATCCGCGTCGCATACACTCTTGGCGGACCGGGCACTGTGTGTCGTGTGCTGAGCGGACAGCGCTGGCCGCAAGTTACTCGCCAGCAGGGCTTGGAATATGCCAGTCAAGGAATCTTGGCCTGTATCCCACTGGCACAAGAGTTGGATGTGGTGCTGGGGATCGAGAATCACTACAAGGATGGTTTTTGGCTGTATCCTGAATTCGCACAGAAGCAGGACGTCTTTCTGGACCTGCTGGCTCTTATACCAGCCTCGAAGCATTTCGGGGTCCAGTATGATCCCAGCAACGCCGTAGTCGCCGGAGATGATCCAGTTCAGCTTCTGCGCCACGTTGCACCGCGCGTCGTGAGCATGCACGCCAGCGACCGGTATTTGGCACCAGGCGCGACACTTGAAGATCTGAAAACCGCCGATGGTGCTGCGGGCTATGCTGCGATTTTGCACCATGGCGTAACCGGGCGTGGGCTAAACGATTATGATGCCATCTTCACTATCCTGCGGGATGCCGGTTACTGCGGTTGGATAAGCATCGAAGATGGCATGAATGGGATGGATGAGATGGCCGAGTCGCTAAAATTTTTACGAGATTCGGTTGCCAAGTATTGGTCCAAGGCAGGTCAGGCCTAAACAGTACATTACGATCGCAACCGTTCACGCGCTGGGGCAGGTGGGACAACCGCGAGCGGTGAAGACCATTCGGTAAATCTTGATGTATGCCTACCGTGACCAGATCGCTCATAAGCACCAGTTGCGACCCCGCGCCGGCCCACCACTTACACGAACACTATTTGGCTTGATCGGCTATCAACAAAACTCACTTAATGCGGAGGAACATTCAGCATGAAACTCAAACGTTCATTAATCGGCGCGGTGCTGGCGGTAGTGGCGGTAGGCGTGCCGCTGCAAGCCCAGCCCACGAAGCGAGTCGTCTTTCTGGCCGGGCGACCAAGTCACGGCTATGGTTCTCACGAGCACTTGGCTGGTTGTCGCCTGCTGGCTGATGCGATCCAGCGCAGTACCAAAGGGCAGGTTGTATGTGACGTATACGGCAACGGTTGGCCGGAGGACGACAGCGTGCTAGACGGAGCAGATGCCATCGTCATGTATTGCGATGGTGGTGGCGGACATCCGGCACTGCGTCATTTGCCGAGGCTGGGAGAGTTGATGAAGCGCGGCGTTGGCTTCACCTGCCTGCACTATGCCGTCGAGGTGCCCAAGGAGCATGGGGGTAGCGAGTTTTTAGAATGGCTGGGAGGCTATTTCGAAACGCATTGGTCGGTCAATCCGCACTGGGTAGCCGAGTATACGCAATTGCCCGAGCACCCGGTGACACGCGGCGTCAATCCATTCAAGGCGAACGACGAATGGTATTTTCACATGCGGTTTCGTCCCGAACTGGCCGGAGTAACGCCGATCCTGAGTGCCGTGGCGCCCGACCATACGATGCTGCGCCCGGATGGTCCACATAGCGGCAATCCCGAGGTGCGCAAGGAGGTTGCTCAGAAGGTTCCTCAGCACACGGCCTGGGTATTTGAGCGGCCGGACGGCGGACGTTCGTTTGGTTTTACCGGCGGACACTTTCATTGGAATTGGGGCCGCGAGGAGATTCTGCGGCTGGTTTGCAACGCCATACTTTGGACGACCCAGGCCGAAGTTCCTAAAGATGGATTGCCGGTCCTGCGTCCGAGCGTTGAAACTCTCGAGCAGGGACAGGACGAGCAGATTCCCAAGGATCATGAGCGCGAGAAACTGTTGAAAGAATTTCAGCTCCTGTCGCGACCCAAAGACTCGGATCAATCCAGAGTGAGCGACCAGAAACGACCAGGCACCAATCAACAAGCAGCTACGGATGGCTCAAGCATAGATTCACTGCACGACCCCAATCAAGCGGTTGGTCGACTGCGGGTCGCTTCAGGCCTACAGGTCACGTTGGCCGCTTCGGAGCCCATGCTGCAGTCATTGACCAATTTGGACGTTGATCATCGGGGGCGTGTGTGGGTGTGTGAGGTGGTCAATTATCGCGGGCATCTGGGCAAGCGGCCCGCCGGCGACCGTATTCTCATCTTGGAAGATGAGGACGCCGATGGCGTGATGGATACATGTAAAGTGTTCTACCAGGGCACCGATATCGACTCGGCCATGGGCATCTGCGTGTTGGGCAATCGTGTTATCGTATCGGCGTCGCCTAATGTATGGAGCTTTGTCGATGAAGATGGCGATGATGTGCCCGACAGAAAAGATTTGCTGTTTAGCAAGACAGGACAACCGCAGCACGATCACTCCGCGCATAGTTTCATTTTTGGTCCTGACGGCAAGCTGTACTGGAATTTCGGCAATACGGGCCAGGCCGTGCATGATGCGCAAGGTCAGCCCGTGGTGGATATGGCTGGTAACCAGGTGATCGACAACGGCCAGCCCTATTACGGCGGTATGGTGTTTCGCTGCAATTTAGATGGTAGTGAGTTCGAAACCCTGGCTCACAATTTTCGCAACAATTACGAAATTGCTATCGACTCGTTTGGTACTCTGTGGCAGACCGACAATGATGACGATGGCAATAAAGCCGCGCGCGTTAATTATGTGATGGAGTATGGCAACTACGGATATCGCGATGAATTGACTGGGGCGGGATGGCAAGCGATGCGCGTCAACATGGAAGGCACGATTCCTGAACAGCACTGGCATCTGAATGATCCAGGCGTCGTGCCCACCATGTTGATTACTGGGTCCGGATCGCCTTCGGCGGCGACTATTTACGAAGGAGACCTGTTGCCCGCCACCTTTCGCAATCAACTGATTCACTGCGAACCAGGCCATCACGTGGTACGCGCGTATCCAACCACAATCCTCGGAGCCGGATATGCTGCCTCGATCGAGAATTTGTTGAAAGCCACCAGCGACCAGTGGTTTCGCCCCGTGGATGTGTGTGCGGCTCCGGACGGTAGTCTGCTGGTCACCGATTGGTATGACCCTGGAGTGGGCGGTCATCAGATGGGCGACCTGGATCGAGGTCGCCTTTTTCGCATCGCTCCTCCCGATAGCAAGTATCACATTCCCAAACTCGACGTATCGACCCCGGTACGAGCCGTCTCGGCATTGGCCAGTCCGAACGCTTCCGTGCGGTATTTGGCCTGGCAAGCCATTGAGCATTTTGGCAAGTCGGCTCAAGCCGCACTGGAGCAAATGGCTACCGACCAGAATCCGCGATTTCGCGCTCGAGCTTATTGGGCTCTGGGTAAGCTGCCTGGACATGGTAAAGCGGTCGTGGCCTCAGCACTGTCGGACCCGGATGCCGACGTGCGTTGCATGGCGATTCGCCTAGCCAGACAGTTGAGGCTTGCGCCCAGCGAGTACAGTTTTAAAGTCGTGAGTGATGCCTCGGCCGCAGTTCGACGCGAGTTGGCTATAGCGCTCAGGCTGGATACATCACCGGAGATGCCGCAAACCTGGGCCACGCTGGCCTGTAGCTACGCCGGACAAGACCGCTGGTACTTGGAAGCGCTGGGGATTGGTGCACATCTGCGCTGGGACGAATGTTTTGATGCGTATGTTGCTCGCAGTGCATCGATGGGGGCAGAGGCTCATGCAGATATTGTCTGGCGATCCCGCTCAGATAGAACGGCTTCTCACCTGATTGCAACGCTCTGCGGTCAGGATCTCGCAGTCGCACAATCCGCCCAACTTTTGCGCGGGCTTGAGTTTCAATCCGCAGCTACCAGACAGCACGTAGTCGACGGTGCACTTGAGTATTTGAGTACGCTGACGGTTGCCAGTGAAACGCAACAGTCACTGATCATCCAGTTGCTGATGCGAGCCCCGGATGGACAACAGCGCTCCACTATGAAGGGGCTTCAGGAGCACGTGGTCAGCTATTTTCCAAAAGCATCGCGCCAGCAACAATTTGAGATACTGGAGAAGCTGAGTATCCCCGACGCTGAACAAAAATGGATCGAGTTAATAAGGGGCGCGACTTTAGATGCGATTGCAGCGCGAGCAGCAGAGCGCTTCTTCGACAGCGTTTCGTTCGAGAAGTGGTCTGAGCAGTTTACAACCACAGACCAGACGTATGCCATCAAAATGGCAGAGGCGCTAGCAGCCTCAAACCCGCGCTCGGCCCGCCCGGTACTGCTGGAGATTTTGAGAACCGATGCCATTGCTGCACCGATAAAGGTGATCGCCGCCAAGGGCCTGACACGCACGCCGCGCGGAGCCGAGCAATTACTGGAGATGGCAGAGGCAAACACTCTGATTGCCGAAGCACGATTGATAGTCGGATCACTGCTGCGTGAACATGCCAGCGAGGCAATTCGACAGCGAGCCACCGAACTGTTCCCGCCGCTGAAATCCAAGGCCGCAGAGCCATTACCGCCGCTTGCCGCCCTAGTACAAAAGAGCGGAGATGCCGAGCGCGGCGCCGAGGTGTACCGTGGGGTAGCTACCTGTGCGAAATGTCATCCGCTGCAGGGTGATGGCAAGCAAATTGGCCCCGACCTAAGCGAAATTGGTGACAAACTTGCCAAGGAGGCGCTGTACGTGGCCATTCTAGACCCATCTGCCGGTTTGAGCCACAATTTTGAAACGTATGCGGCAGTCACTGCTGATGGACAGCTCATTACAGGACTATTAGTTAGTCAGACCCAGCAGCATATAGTGTTGCGCGATGCCGAGGGGCTGGATCACAACCTGAATCAGTCCGACTTAGAGAGCTTTGCCAAACAGTCCGTGTCGCTGATGCCGAGTAACTTGGTCGAAGCGCTGACTGTCGGCCAGCTAGTGGATCTTGTGGAGTACTTGCAAAGCCTGAAGAAATTTGGGGCGGACAACAGTCAGTAACTTGGTGTGATGGTTACCACAGCCATGCGCGGGTGGGGCCGGTGTTGAACATGGCTGCACGCGACGGCGTGTAATAATACTGCTCGCCAAAGGACATATAGCTGGCGTTCACCGCAGGACGTGCGGGGTTGTAACCGATCCACTGATACCATTCTGTACGGTACATTCGCTGCTCAGCTTCGTAGCGAGCGCGTTGTTGGGAAATTGTCAGTGGCTTGAACGGAACGTAGTAGCCCGATGCGTGCGATAAGGAAGTTGCTGTGGGTCGCGACAAGGGCGCCTCTGCCGGCAGAGTCTCCTGGACTTCCTGGGCATTTACGCTCGCGGCTAGTGCAACCAAGATTCCCAAGCAGGCGACTCGAAAACCATACAATCTGGTGGGTGCAGGACGTAAATTCATCTTGAAGTTCTCAACTGGTCGGTTTGATTGCCGAAGCGCTACGTCTCACCATCGAAGGGGCCTACCCAGCCAGCATGCCGATTTCCAATGCGCGTGTCGACGATGGTTGGCTTACAGTCATTCGAAATCAATAGCCTTCCAACTGTTGTGCAAACCCGCTAGATTGACCGATTGCCGATGTCCATCGCCTCGTTGGGGCGATCAATTGGCTGGTGTGCGTTGCAGAGTTACTGCGCTTTGTACCGTCGGTAGCGATAACGCTCAAGGAACCGCCCGCCCATCGAATCGCAGGAGCTTGGCGTAGCAGCGTGCATCTTGGCAGCCGCCCGGCCCGCCCATGAAGAAACTCGGGCGTGATGACTGGTACCTAGTAACGTCGCCGGTACGTGTGGTAAGTTAGTTGGGCAAAGGAGGCACCTACATGGGCCAGTTAGTCGAATTGAAGCACCCGTTGGCTGCGCACCACGTTTCCGTGATGCGCGACGTCTCGACGCCTGCCTGGCTGTTTCGCCAGCAGGTGCATCGCGCCGCGGCACTGCTGGCCTTTGCTGCCACCGAAGATCTGCCACTCCGACCGCGCACCGTCGTCACGCCACTGGCCACGACAACTGGCCAGCAACTCGCATCGCGGATTGCCTTGGTCCCCATCTTGCGTGCCGGTCTGGGGCTGGTTGAACCGTTGCAGTCGTTGCTGCCAGAGGCTGAGGTTTGGCATCTGGGGATGTATCGTGATGAAGCCACGGCGCGACCGGTCGAGTACTATTGCCGATTGCCGGATGGCGATCCCTGCGACGTTGGATTCGTTTTAGATCCTATGTTGGCCACCGGTGGTAGCTTGGTTTCGGCCATCGAAGCGCTGCAACGCTGGGGCTGCCCCGATATTCGCGTGCTGAGCGTTATTGCCTCGCAGCCCGGCGTCGATCGCTTGCAACGCGAGTTCCCGAATCTCAAATTGTACGTGTGCGCAGTCGACCCTGAACTGGACAATAACAACTTCATCATACCCGGTCTGGGCGACGCCGGTGATCGAATTTTTAATACACGCTAGTTAGCCTTGTAGCTGTGTTCCCCAGAACGTGGCCTGTTCGGCCTACCTCCACATTCTGGAGGGCGTAGCTACTTGATTCGCAGACGGGGGGATGCTCATTACCTTATGGACTGTACGGGCGAGTGACGGGAACATCGCCGTAGGCGTGGACAGCATCGCAGATTTGTCGCAGTACGGTCTCCAGATTGCCGCCAGCTCGCTCGAAGCGGTCGGGGTTGATGGCTAGCGGTGCCCCGATAACAACCAATGGTGCACCAAAGCTGGGCGACTGAATGGCCTGATCGATCGACATCCCGCCGACCGCCTGCACAGGAATATCGACGGCTTGAACGACTTGGCGAAGTTGATCGAGCGGTGTGGGGGCGATATCTCCACGGGCAGCGATGCCGCGCCGCTCGTCGTAGCCGATGTGATGAATGATGAAGTCGCAGCCCAAATCTTGTAATTGCCGAGCACCGGCGACCATGTCGGGGCAGCCCAAGTTGTCACCCATTACTCCAATTCCGTAGTCCCTGCCCGCTTGGCAGACGACCTTGACTGTTTCTTCATGGGCGCGAGCCATCACCACGACAAAATTGGCACCGGCCTTGGCCATCATTTCGGCCTCCAAGTAGCCACCGTCCATCGTTTTCAAATCGGCCACGATGGGAGTCTCGGGAAATCTCGCTCGCAGCTCGCGAACGCAGCGTAGGCCCTCGGCCAAGATCAGCGGCGTGCCCGCTTCCAGCCAGTCGATACCGGCGCGGACCGCCAACTCGGCGGTCTCAACGGCTTCTTCGATCGTGGTAACGTCCAAGGATATCTGCACAACAGGTTTCATAGGTCACTCGCAAAGGGAGGAAACTGGCTAGGCCCGCAAGGGGCCGGGATCGACTTAAAAAAAGCGCTTCGGGCTGTTGTCTAACCGGCCATACACTCTAACATCTGTCCGTGAAGTGTGGGGCTGGCAGCGGCTACCAACAGTGGATTCCACAGATCGAAAGCATCGCCACGGAGATGCGAAAAAATTACCCCTGCTCGCTGGGCAATCAAATACCCGGCGGCGACATCCCAACACTTGACCGACGATGCCCAATAGGCATCCAAACTGCCTTCGGCCAAATAGCACAAATTCAGTGCGGCAGAACCCAGCCGTCGCAGCGACTGACAGCGTTCAAGCACACGCAAGAACTGTTCGACGGTCGGGTCGTCACGACGAACTGCCGGAGGAAAGCTACAGCAGACCAGGGCAGACGACAAATCTAGGCATGCGCTGGCCCGAATCGGCTTGCCGTCGCGCATGGCAGGCCCGTCATGAGTGGCGGTGTACAGGCTGTTACTCAGTGGATCGTATACGACGCCCAGCCTTACCTGGCCAGCCACGACCAGGGCAATTGATACGGAAAAACCGGCTAGCTGATGCACAAAATTGACGGTGCCATCCAGGGGATCAACAACCCACACCGGCTTGTTGCTGTCCAGTGCCGCTTGTTGCTCCTCGGCAGACGACTCTTCGCCTAAGAAAGCGTATTGCGGAAATCGTCCGGCTAGAAGACGCATAATCACCTGTTGCGAGGCTACATCGGCGTCGGTAACTAGATCAGCTTGAGCCTTTTCACGTACCGAGACCTTGCCCAAATGTTCCAAGAGAATGCGTCCTGCACCACGAGCGGCATCGCATGCAGCGGCTAATGGGTCTTGCACTTGTTCCGTCCAATTCAGTTTGCAGAGCAGGTGGTCATTCGTAGATCGGATAAAAGCAGCCAAAGGCTTGTTCGCAGAATTGACCTGGATCGTTGAAGCGCCGATGGCGATCTAATCGACTCAAGTCTTGCATTTCATCTTCGGACAATTGGAATTCGGTGGCCCCCAGATTCTCGCTTAATCGCTGAACCTGACTGGTTTTGGGAATGACTGACGTCCCGCGTTGCACGCCCCATCGCAATACTATTTGAGCCGCAGTCCGCAGATGTCGGGCGGCGATGTGCTGGACGATCGGTTCGTCCAACACCGATTCACGCTTGTCGGCCATTCCCAACGATACATACGAACCGGCTCCCAGCGGCGAAAACGCAGTTACCGCGATGCCTTCTTGCTGGCAGTACCGCAGCAATTTGGTCTGAGCCAAATACGGGTGCGCCTCCACCTGCAAGACGCTAGGGCGATTCGTAGCGTACGAGAGTAAGTCCCGGATTAAACTGACGCCAAAATTGCTGATGCCAATCTGGCGACATAGCCCCATGCGTTGCAACTCCTCCATGGCCGACCAGGTCTCAGCAATCGGCACAGCATCAGGGCGCATGCAGGGCTGCGAAGCGTCTGGGTCGTAGAACCAGCCAGGCGGGTAGCGCCTGTCAAAAGGTACGTACTGCAGCGCTATGGGGAAATGAATCAAATACAGGTCCAGGTAATCAACCCCCAGATCGCGCAGTGATCGTTCAATGGCTGGGCGTACATGTTCCGGTCGGTGATAGGTATTCCACAGTTTGCTGGTAATCCACAGCGCGTTGCGGCTGCACAGTCCTCGATCCAATGCAGCCCGAATTCCCAGCCCTGCCTGAACTTCATTGCCATAATCGCAGGCGGAGTCGATATGCCGATAGCCGCATTCAATTGCTGACTCGACCAACTGCGCTGTCGCTTCTTGAGGAATCTTCCATAAGCCGAGTCCTACGGGCGGCGGTTGGATTTGAACTGTCGATATACAGGTTGGACTGGCCACTATGCACTGCTTCTCATGATGACTTCTAATGGGCTGGCCAAGCCAACCACGGCGGCATGGCGATCATCCCAACCGCCTAAAATCTGGACTACCACGACCGGTTCGAATCTGAGAACGATCGCGGAACACCGTCGGTGTTGTCGGCCGGTGCTGCGACATCTTGGCCGGAGGATGCCGCTGCAGCAGACTGTTTTCGGCGCTGCAATCGCGTTGGAATGATGTCGCTGGCCAATCCTAAAAACTCCAGTAGCTTAATCTCGTAGTAGCTCAAGTCCAACTCCCACCAGCGATGTTGCACAGAAGCTGCCGACGGGTCTTCGTGGTGGTTGTTATGCCAACCTTCCCCGACAGACAGCAGTGCAACCAGCCAGTTGTTGCGACTGTCCTCGCCCGTTTGGTAGTTCTGGTAGCCAAACATGTGGCTCAGCGAGTTGACCGACCAGGTAATATGCCACACCGCGATCACTCGCATAACGACCGCCCACACGACCATACTAGACCCCATTTGCACGGCGTCACTGAACTGGCTGCTAAAAAAGTAACTGATCATCACTCCGAACAGGAAGAACACGGGCAACTGACCCAGGATATAGTAGAACTGGCGATATGCATTGGTCTCCAGCCGCATGTAAAACGGGTCGCGCAGTAAATCTTTGGAGAATTTCTGCAGACTGGCAATCGAGTACGTCTCGCGATTGATAAACATCAACCACCCCATGTGCGACCACAAGAAATTAACTCGCGGGCTATGAGGGTCGGGGACTTCATCGGAATGTACATGGTGCATTCGATGCACTGTAACCCAGCGAGCCGGAGTGTCTTCCATGCAACAAATGCCGATGATGGCGATCGCATGCTCCAGCCACTTAGGTGTCTTGAAACTGCGGTGCGTCAATAACCGATGGTAGCCGATCGTTATTCCCTGACCGAATAAGTGAATGCAACACAGGAAAGCAAAAAACGCTGGCCAACTGAACAAATACGGCCGCCAAGCCGACGGACCGAAGGCCAACAAAGCGAGCAGAACCACACCAAGCACATGAACCACAGCAATCGTGATGGCGTAAATTCGGTTTGGTATGAACGGAATGACTGGTGCAGGAACTGGGTTAGACATGATATTTTGACCTGCTCGGCAAATGGTTCAGTAAAGCCCCACTGGCAGATTGTCTCGCATATCGGACAAAAGACGAGTCCAAAAGTGAGTGCGGCGCTGATCGGCACGATCAGCGTGTTGGCTATACCGTTACCAACGTTAAAAACTGTCAATTCAAAAAAATGCACGCAGTAGCCAGGGGCGCAGCAGCTTGCAGCGACGGGATGCCGCACCCGCGCACAACTGCTCCATCTAACTGTGCGGGCAATACCGCGCGATTTTGGGGGGAACTGGTCGGATCGTCGCTTAGGTTGGTAGTTATGCGGCCTGCTGGCCGCGCAGCCCGGTGGACAGGCGAATCTACGAGTCGGGTTTGCCGGATTAAGCTTGGTCGTTGGCTGATTGTTTGCTGTCACGCCGTACTTTGGCGCGCGATGAGCCAAGTTCAAAAGTTGCGTGCGGTCGTCCCGCCAGACGCAACATTGACTGGCCCCAGCGCTGCATCATCCACGTTGCTTGACGCTGATTGTTCGCACGCGGACTATCGCCCGATTCATCGAACTGTTGGGCGGGCTCGTTGGTTTCAAGTTGCGGTTCAACAGGATGGACCGCCTGGCCAAACGTAATTTGGACTCGGGCTGGCATCAGCAATGGACTGAGCACTGACTCGCGAAATGGGCTGCCGTGCAAATACAGGGGGATGATGGGGACGCCCGCCTTGAGTGCAACCATGGCCGCGCCTGCGCGAACGGGCAATAGCGGAGCCGCAGTGACATTGATGCGACCCTCCGGAAACATGCCAACCAATCGTCCTTGCTGAGCATAACGCATGGCGATCTTGGTGGAATTGATATCTGTCCCACTGCGGTTGGTTGGAATGACCTGCAATGCCTTCATTAGCGCGCTCATCACCGGAATCTGACAGTACTCTTTAGCAACCATCCAGTGCACTCGTCGCTTGGCTGCCAACTGGATAAACATCGGATCGACGCTGCTGCGGTGATTGGGTGCCAAGATGGCGCCACTGCGTAGCTCTGGCGGTGGTGGATTGGTAAACTGGACACGCCAAAGGAGTCGTCCCAGCAGGTATGCAGGTAGGTACAGTACCGATTCAGAAAAGCCGTAATCGCTTTGCCACATCAACTTCAGGCCATAGCCGATTGCAACCAGACTCAGCCCCGCCAGCCAGACGAGCGACAACGTGAACGAGCCATCGGAGGTCCATGTTTCAAGCCAATTCCAAATCATGTTGGCATTCATCGTGGTGGTTTATTTCATCATCATGTATGGCATTAGCTATCTGGCCCAACGCCGAATTTCCAGCTCCGAGGAATTTCTGTTGGCTGGTCGCAGGTTGCCGTTGTCGTTGGCGTGGATGACGTTGCTGGCAACGTGGTTTGGAGCCGGTACCTTGTTGGCCGTGTCCGACGAGGTACGAGCGACTGGCATCCGCGCCGCAGCGCTTGACCCGTTGGGTGCCGGCTGCTGTTTGCTATTTGTAGCGGCTTTCGTTGCCGCGCCCATCTGGCGAATGAAAATTTCTACGGTCCCAGACTTTTTTCGTATTAAGTACGGAAGACAGGCCGAACTGATTTCGGCCTGCATTCTTGTGCCCAGCTATTTCGGCTGGATTGCTGCTCAGTTTACCGCCTTGGCAGCAGTGCTCCACTTATATTGGCAGATTCCGGTCAGCTACGGACTGCCATTGGTGGCCATCTTGGGAACGGGCTACACGCTGATGGGTGGCATGTGGTCGGTTACCTGGACCGATGCGGTACAGGTAACTTTGCTGTTGATTGGATTGGTCGTGCTAGCAGCCGTGGTGCTGTGGGAGCTGGGCAGTGGCAGTTGGTCCGGGGGGCTGGAGCGCATAATCAGCGGGACGCCTGCCGAAAAGCTAGTCCTGCTCCCCACGGAAAATCTTCGTGAGCTGTTAGGCTGGTTGGACTTGTTTATGATTGGCGCTCTGGGCAATGTGGCTGGGCAGGATTTGATGCAGCGAGTCTTCGCCAGCAATTCGCCCCGAACCGCTTCATGGGCCTGCGGTATCGCCGGAACAAGTTATTTGGCTTTTGGGTCGATTCCCGTCTTTTTGGCCATCGCTAGTGCACATTTGTTGCCCAATCATGCGTCGGATTCGATCTTGCCTATGCTCGTGCAAATGTGCTTTCACCCAGCTGTGGCGATCATTTTCATGCTGGCGTTGCTTTCCGCGATTTTATCGACGATCGACAGCGCTATCCTGTCTCCGGCCAGCATACTGACTATGAATTTCGTTCGCTCTAATGACGCCCAGAGGCTGTTGAGCTGGAATCGATTGGCTGTGGTTGGAGTGTCCCTTTGCAGCTTGGTGGTAGCCTATGCCGGCGAGAACGCCTACAAGCTGCTGGAAGAATCATACGCAGTGACACTGGTTGGACTGCTGGTGCCACTACTGTTTGGTCTATGGGTTACAAGACCATCGTCAGTCGCTGGAATCACCAGCATGATCGTTGGCAGTGGGGTGTGGCTGCAGCATTATCTGTGCGGCTGGAGCTACTTTCTGGAGGCATGGCTTGCGGAGTGGCACATGCCGGTGGCCATGATGGCCACTCTGTTGGCGGCGATTGCCTATATTGTCGTGGCCCTGTCCAGCCGCCAGACTGCGGCTGGCTGAAGCTGCAGGCGGATGTCGGTGGCCTGGCCAGTTGCCAATATCAATACAACAATAGCTTTCCTCAGCAGACCGGTGGAAGCAGGGGCTCCACCGTCTGGCGACACCAGCCACAGATTTGACCCCGGGTCACAAGGTGGCTATTGGTCATCCTGCTGAGCGACAAATCGTAGATAATAGAGCAGCGCTGCTACAGTTTTGGCGTCTTTAATTTCGTTGCTTTGTAGGAGCTCGATGGCTTGACGGGGAGTGACCAACCAAGTTTCGATCTGCTCGCCGTCTTGCAGGTCGCACGAGCCTGCCTCAAGCTGTGTGGCCAAGAATACGTGCATGCATTCGTTCAAAATGCCGGGCGACATACACATGGTCAACAGCGGCTGAATCTGGCCTGCGCGATAGCCGGTCTCTTCTGTCAATTCGCGGGCGGCGGTCTGCAGAGGGGGTTCGCCGGGTTCCAATGTACCGGCTGGAAGTTCGATTAACTGGGCATCGACGGCTACTCGATAATTGCGAATCAAACAAATCCGCCCGTCGGGCAACACAGGAATCACTACCGCAGCACCGGGATGCTGAATCACATCGCGTGCGGCAACTTGCCCCGAGTCCAATTCGTATTCCACCCGCTCGATTCGAAATCGATCGGACTCATACAGGCCGAGGCGCTGTCGAATACGTTGGCTCAACTGCAGCTCCTCAAATTACCTCGCATGCAAACGTAGCCTTGCGACGGTCCGGTACTACAGCGCTCAGTTGAGCACTGTCACAGTGCGGAACCGGCTATCACGCTTTAACCAGCCATCCGGCGATCTTCTTCGTCGGAGTAGAATTCGTCGCCTTGGGCGTTAGCCAAGCGGTATTGCATCAGATAAGCATCTTCGGTGGTGTCGGTGTAGTAGTCGCGTAACACCGAGATAGCACGAAAACCGAAATTCTTGAAAAACAGTTGTGCGTTGAGGTTGGTTTCGCGTACTTCCAACAGGATTTGGCAGCGACGGTCGGTCGATAGCTTGCTGACCAGCTTGTCCATCATAGCCGAGCCAATCGACTGACGACGCATTGCTGGATTGACTGCGAAATTCAGCAGATGCAGCCGATTCTTGTGCAATTCATAGATCATGAAGCCTACCACCTCTTCGTTCAACTCGGCAACCATACCAATGCAGTTGCGTTGGCGAAGGCAGCGAATGAATTCCTCTTCGCTCCAGGCGAACTCGAAGCTAGCCTCCTCGATGGCCAATACAGTAGGCATGTCACGGCGAATCATCCAACGAATGTGGACGCACGTTTGATTGCTTTCGGCGGTTGGCATTCCTTGTCTCCGCTAGGCTTTATCCTGCATGCACCGATCCACATCTGGATCGAATCGCATCGAAACTGGTGGGCGAATCGAACGCCCGCCTTCTCAGGTGGGATGTTACCAGAACCGTCGCGGGTAGCCAAGACGAGATATTCGCCATGTAACTTGCGCGCGATTATCGCCAAGTTTCACCTAGCCTTGGATTTGATCAAAGTGGTATAGCCAACTTGCCGTCTTCCGTTGACGTCGAATAGGTCCCTTTGATTGCTAGCCATCGAGCGTGGTTGCCGAGCTGGAGCTGCATATGTCGCATATCTTCGCCATACTTCGCGCCGCACATTGCCGCAGTACGCATCATTACTTTGCGATTGACGCGCTCAGGCAATTACAGTCACCGCAAGCACAACGACTTGGCAATTTATTGCTCAAGTATCACGACGACTATCTGCAAGGTGCGAACGCACCAGACACGAGCTTCAAAGATTTTACCAACCACGTCGTGCATGTATCGCAGAACAATTGGGGGGGAGCTCCTGGCAAGTGCCAAGAGTGGCTGGCCATCGCCCAAGATCATTTGGCCGGCTGTCGCTGGAAAAAAGCCGCCTATGCTTGCGGCGTGCTAAGTCATTACTTCACGGACCCGATCATGCCCTTGCATACCGGGTCGTTTGGGGGTGAAGAGATCGTACATCGTCCGCTGGAGTGGAGCATCTGTCGAGCGTACGATTCGATCTACGATCGTTACTTGCAACAGCAGTGTGTTGCCAGTTTTGAATTCGCGCAAGATCCGCAGTGGATTTGTAAGGCCGTGTTGGCTGCCGCCACAGTTTCGCATCGGCACGCCGGTCGGCTGATGGAACTGTACAAGCCACCCAGTAACACGAAAAACCCGCAGTGCGCGTTGGACGAACAGGTGCAGGACATCTTAGTGGAACTGTTTGCATTGGCCATTGGCGGTTGGTCCGGTGTGTTATCGCGTTTGGCTGATGAAACGACAGTTCAATTGCCACACGTCTCGCTGACCGTCACGTCGCTACTAGCTACCATCGATCTGCCGCTGGCCTGGGTAGCACGCCAAATATCTAATGCCAGTCAGCGCCGCGAAGTTCAGCGATTGCTAGATGAGTACCAAAAAACAGGGACCGTAGTTCGCAATCTGCCCGAAGAGCTTGGGGTCGTTAGTAAAGCCGCCGCTGCGCATCAAGAACAGAATTCGATTGACGGTTCGGTTCAATCCGCAACTGCCAACCAACAATTAGCGCGCAATGAGCCGGAAGCCACACGCTACATTTCGTTGTCTGTTGCCCGCGCCCAGCGTGAAGCGCAAGCAAAACAAACGGAATCGGCTGGCGATTCAGCTACTGGATCGGACGCCGATGCTCACCGAATTACCAACCAGAGCGCGGAGATGTCTGCCTGCCCAGCACTCAATCCAAGTCAGACGCGGCAGACACCTGCTATCGAAGTATGCAGGGTTGACGAGACGGTTGAAGCACCTACGGGTGGTCTGCGCATTCTGCCCGAATCGCTCAGCGAGACGACTCAGCCGACTAGCGCTCCCATTCCGCCGCGGATTGCCAGACCAACTGGTTGGCAGAGTAGCGTTGCCAAGCAGACCGTTCACTACGGTAGCCCATTGATCGAAGCTCCGTCGATTGGTCCCAAGACAGCCAAACGCTTAGCGGATATCGGCGTGCATTCCATTGCGCAATTGGTTGGCGCAAGCCCCGAGGAATTGGCCAGTGGTCTGACGGTTCGTTGGATCACCGATAGTCTCATCCGCGATTGGCAGGATCAAGCCCGCCTGGCGTGCGAAGTTCCCGGACTGTCCGGCACTGGAGCCCAATTGTTGGTGGCGCTAGGTTACCGCACTTCTTGGCAAGTTTGCACTGCCAACGCGGATCAACTGACTGCGCAGGTTGACAATCTATGTCAGACTGCGGACGGACAGCACATTCTGCGTTCTGCCAAACAGCCGATGGCAGAGGATATTCAGCGCTGGATCGAGGCGGCTCAGGGCTACGCCCGCCGTAGCGTAGCGGGTTGATTCCTGGGTCAATACATTCCGCCTAAAACATCCCACCACCCATGCCCATACCGGCGCCCACTGGCATTTGGAAAAGCTTTGGCGTTGTATTGCGCAAATTCATAGCGGTTAGCTCGCCTAGAAATTCTTCAATCTTTTCATGAGTCGTCAGTGGAGCGCTAATCACCATCACCGAACTGATCATGGACAATGTTGAAGTGCCACCTGAGGCGATCCAGCGATCAGGGTCAATAGAACTAAATATTGTCTGGACGACGTGTGATGCGTTCTCTGCGCTGGGCAGTACAAAGCTTAGGTCGTAGTATCTCAGGACGGGCTCCCTTTCAACGCTGGCTAGTGTAGTTATTTCAATACCGTACTCACGCACGGTGTAGGTCAGACTCAGTGGCCGCAAAACCTGCTTGAGCGCCGCTCGCAAGCTGATCGGTCCTGGCCGCTCAAGTGTAATAGGAGCATCGGACGCAATTCCGTCGTTTTCCAATTCAGCGAGATCAATGAATATCGGGCATTGATAGTCGTTGGCCAAAATCTTTATGACTTGATTTAGTGGCTGACCGTTGAATGCGAGTTCGTTGGGTAAATCGCTCTGGAGTTTGTCATAGGCAGCTTCAAACTTTTGGCGCGACCGAGTCGCCGACTCCATCCAACGTGGAGTTTCGCCAAACGGGCGCTGCCAAGAGATCGCGGGTCTCTCCCTGAGAGTTGCGCTGGGCAAGCCGTTCGTCGGTAGCAATACTTCGCGTTTATCCCCAGACTGTTTGGTGGGAGTACTGGTCGCAGAACCGAATGAATCTGAAGGCGAATCAGCCAATTTTCTGTCTTCCGCAAAAGGATTATCCGATCCGTCCGCATCTTTTGACGCGACTGGGGTGGTCTGCCCTACGGTGGATGGAGAGGGCCCGCCAGCAAGTGAAAATGGTGCCAAGTCCGCTTGTTCTTGAGCATCCTGGCTGTTCAGTACCAACGCGCTGTCGCCGGTAGCCCGAGCTCCCGGCCCCTCTGCAATCACCGAGTAGGCGGCCAGCGAACCGGCTATCGCCAGTAGTCCTGCGGTGATCGCCAATTTTGGAGGCAATGTAGCCATCGACAATTCTCCTCGTATAAGCGCCGAAACATCTGGGGAAGAGGCCGGATCGCTTGGCGAAGCGCCTCCGGCACCACAGTGGGGCAGCAAATTGTTCGTCCAGATAATTGTGTTGGCCGCATGGACGTGTTGTTGGAACCAGCCGGAGGCTGCCATGATAATCGACAGACTGACGCCGCGGCTAGCCAGACGCGTCCGCAATAGGCGGCGTCCGCGCCGCAAACGACCCTCGACCGCTGAAATGCTCAAGTCCATTCGAAAGGCGATCTCGGCAACGCTGTAGCCCAGCAAGTAGTGCTCAACCAACGGTGCCTGCAATTTGCCGGGCAACTTGGTCAGTTCCGAGTTCAGCATTTCCAGCTCCATCGACCGCGCTAGCTCAACCAGCGGGTCATCATGAATCGCAGGTTGCAGACCTGCGACAGACTGGTCGGACTGTCCGCTCCTCAGCGCACCGCTGCGCCGGCGTTGGCTTCTGAGGCGGCTGGCCGTTCGATATGCCACGCCGTGTAACCAGGCAGCCAAGCTATTCTTGTGGCGAATCTTGTTCGCCGAACGCATTAGAATTAAAAACGTGGCTTGAAAGGCGTCTTCTGCATCCGAGGGATTACACAGGTTCAACCTGCAAATACTGGCTACCAGTGGCGAATAGCGGATAACCAATTTCTCCATTGCGCTGCGGTCGCTGGCATACAAGAACCTAGCCAATAGCTCGGCATCGGTTTCGATGCGTGCCTGCTGCTCGGGTTCTAACAAAAAACGCAGTTGCTTGGCCGGAATGTCCTCTGCAGAAGTATCCGGCAGCGGCGACGGCTGATTTAGCACAGTAGTGTTTGGGCGAGTTGGCTGCATGACGCCATTTTAGTGCACCCACTGCCGCCCGCCGGGCGCGAATTCTTAAAAACTACTGACAATTCTTGGGGATTGCCATGAGTTCGTAGGTAACCGTGATCGAACAATGTCCCCCAATCGTTCGTTCACGGCGAAGGTTCGACTCTCAAGCGGCCGGTTCAGCGCAGGCCGAGCAACCGCGCGGGGAGTTGCCCGCGCGGCCAAACGAGCTCAGTGATTACTTGTTTTCAGCGGTGACACCTGGCCAATCGTCGGTACGGAAGGGAGTCAGCGGTAGTCCTGCCCCGTCATACATGTTGCACTTGGGATTGTCGGCCCAGGCGTAACGGACCGATTGCGGATTGGCGACCGCCGGACTGGAGACTTCAATGCGATTGTCGGGCAAGACTTTAGCATCGGCCCATACGAATTTCTGGTCTTCACCGGCAATGGCAAATCCCACCGGCTGAACGACATCAAACGGCCGCCAACCGTGGTCCAAGTCTTGAAAGGTCAGCACAATCTTATTGCCTTGCCGCTCCATCGACTGATAACGTGGGCTCTTGGCCGCTATGGCAACACCGTAGTCATTGGCCAGCGCCAGTCGGGCCAACCGGCGGCCAACGTCTACTTTGTTGCGCGGGTGAATGTCGCGTCCTTCGCCGATATCGATAATTACGGCTTGTCCGGTCTTGGGTAGTCGATCCAGTGTCATCGTTTGAGCTTCACGCAGCTCCGCCCAAGCACTATTGCCAGGTTCCGAAACTTCGGCTTGGAAGTCGGCTAATTGTACCCAATAAAACGGAAAATCTCCTTGAGCCCACTCTTGTCGCCAACTGGATATCATCAAGGGGAACAAGTCGCGATATTGATAGGCACGGCCTGCATTGGATTCGCCTTGATACCATATTGCGCCGCGAATCCCGTAGCCCAAGTGGCTCTTGAGAACGCCGTTGTAGATATTGGCCGGACGATGGTTGCCACGCAAGCGACCTTCCAATGTCTTCAACTTCTTTTGGTCGTCCGTAGAGAGCGAATCACCCTGTTTGGCCAGTTCTGATGCCGTAGCGGCTTCGGCATCCCAGGCTGCAAGCAAATTCGCATAATCGCCTGCGCCTTCCAGGACAGGACGGCTGATCCAGGCTTCGCAAGCCGAACCGCCCCAAGCGTTGTTGATCATGCCAATGGGCACATCCAGAGTTTGATGAAGCTGGCGAGCAAAAAAGTAGCCCACCGCCGAGAACGATGCTACGGTGTCGGGCGAGCACACCTGCCACTTCGATTTTTCATGTTCCCAAATTGGTTCCTGAGAGCCAATTTGTGGAAAATTAATCATCCGTACACCTGGATATTTGGCGGCTAGTCTCTCCAGGTCGGCATCATTGGACAGTTGCACATTCCACTGCATGTTGGACTGACCAGAGCAAATCCATACTTCACCCACCAGCACATCAGACAGCTTAATTACGTTCGTGCCAGTAATTGTCAGCTCATGAGGTCCACCGGCCGGCAACGACGTCAGTACGACATGCCAATTGCCATCGGCAGCAGCGGTTGTGACGTGGCTTTGCTCGGCGATAGACACCGTTACTCGCTCACCCGCAGCGGCTCGCCCCCAGACTTTATTGGGTTGCTGTTGCTGCAAGACCATGTGATCGCTAAACACATTTGGCACGCGCACTTCAGCCAGCGCCGATCCGCCAGCCAGCGTCGCAATCAATACAACAAATTGGTATAGGTGAGGCAATTTCATCATAGTTTTTCCCGTAACAAGTGTAGTTGTTTTGGACTTCAAGCCAGGAAAGGCCTGAGGCGCGTGACGCGTAACTAAACGCGGAGCATGATTATACCACATGCGACCGGAAACATCGGGCGAAAGCAAGTTGTACTTGGGTGGTCCGCAGAATGCACATAGAGTGGGCCGTGAAGCGATCTATGGCTCAACTGCGAGTTTTTCGCCGCAGTCCAGCTGGACAAATCGTATCTGGCTGGGTTGATGCAGGCGGCCAGTGGCACCTGCTCAGGAAATGTACTCTGCCCGTAGGAACCGTCTGCCCGGCGGCTATAATACTCGCCTATCAGGTAACGCCAACGAATCCACAGCACCTCACAGCAAGAATCCCGTAAATTCGAAAGAGAGTCGATGTCGGCATCATCAGCGCCTCAATGCTCCAGCAGTACTCAACAACACCGCGATTGCGCGCCCGAACGTTTAGGACTGGCTGTGATCACGGTCAGCGATACGCGCACTATCGAAACCGATCGTAGCGGACAGTTGCTGGTGGATAGTTTGAGCGCTGCTGGACACACGATTGCAGTCAGGCAAATCGTCAAAGACGAACCGGATCAGATTGTAGCTGCGATTCAGGCGTTGCGGCAGAATACTCTGGTAGATGCGGTCTTGCTAACGGGAGGCACGGGGCTTTCTCCGCGCGATCGCACACCGGAAGCGGTTGAGCCGCTATTGGAGGCTCACATACCGGGCTTCGGAGAATTGTTTCGCTGGTTGAGCTATCAAGAAATCGGTGCCGCAGCCATGCTCAGCCGGGCATTTGCAGGCCGAATGGGCAATCAAATCATTTTTTGCCTGCCAGGTTCAACAGCCGCAGTTCGCTTGGCTCTCGAAAAACTGCTGGTACCCGAGTTGCCGCATCTCGTCTTCCATGCGCGCAACCCGTAGGGCACGTACAGCATGCACAAAGTAGGGCGTGTGTAACACTCCTGAAGTGGTTGTACGAACACCTATCTGGTCGGCGCGTTTGGCGGTTAAGAGCCACTTCACGCAATCTACAGGCTCTAGGCGCTGACGAGCGTAGCTGCTTTTGCCTACGCCAGAATGTCCTGCACGACATTGCCGTGAATGTCGGTTAATCGGTAATCGCGACCTTGGAAGCGGAAGGTCAATTGTTTGTGGTCCAGCCCCAGCAGGTGCAAAATGGTAGCGTGCAGGTCATGCACATGAACAGGGCTCTCGGCCACATTAAATCCCAATTCATCGGTAGCTCCATAGACCATGCCAGGTTTGACACCACCGCCGGCCAGCCACATCGTGAACGAATTGGGATGATGATCGCGTCCATCGTTGCCGCCCTGCACCATCGGGGTCCGGCCGAATTCACCGCCCCAAATCACCAGTGTCTCTTCCAGCAGACCGTGTCGCTTGAGATCGGCCACCAGTGCCGCGCAGGCTTGATCGGTATTCTTACAGTTTTTCTTCAAATCCGATTTCAGCCCGCCATGTTGATCCCATGATTCGTGAAACAGCTGTACAAATCGCACACCTTGCTGGACCAACCGCCGTGCCAGCAGGCAGTTACTGGCAAACGACGACTCGCCGCGCTGAATACCATAAGACTCCAGAACGCTATCGGGTTCATTGGCCAAGTTCATGACGGCGGGTGCACTTTCCTGCATGCGATACGCCATCTCGTAGGAGGCCACGCGGGTGGCAATTTCTGGATCGCCAAGCTCCTCCAGTCGGCCGCGATTCAGCGCTTCCAGAGCATCCAACGTTTGGCGTTGCATTTGTCGATCGACGCCCGCCGGATTACTCAGATACAGCACGGGATCGCTACCAGAACGGAATTCGACTCCCGAATGGAGTGTCGGCAAAAAGCCGCTATGCCAATTGCCGCTGCCGGCGCTGGGCCCCTTTTGTCCGCTGTTCATGACCACGTAGGCGGGTAGATCGCGCGACGGACTGCCCAGCGCGTAGGTGACCCAGGCACCCATACTGGGACGTCCAAACTGTTGCGTTCCAGTGCTCATCATCAACTGCGCCGGCGCGTGATTGAAGGCGTCGGTTGTCATCGAGCGAATGATGCATAGGTCGTCAACCATGGCCGCCGTGTGCGGCAGTAGTTCAGAAATCTCCGCTCCGCTATGACCATGTTTGGCGAATTGGAATTTGGGTCCAAGCAAAGTTGAATTAGGGTTGATGAAGGCGGCTCGGTATCCCTGCAACAAATCGGCCGGCGGCAGGGTTCCATCCAGTTTTTCCAGCGTGGGTTTGTAGTCGAACAACTCCAATTGGCTAGGGCCACCGCCCATGAACAGCAGAATCACATTCTTGGCGCGGCCTGGGAAATGTGGCGCTCGCGGTGCCAGCGGATCGCGCGCGTCAGCGGCTACCAAGTCGTCTTGGGCGATTAGCGTAGACAAGGCTACTGCTCCCAAGCCAATTCCACATTGCTGGAGGAACCAGCGCCGCGCCACGTTGTTGGCAGTCTCGATTTCTGGTTTTTGCATGGCGGTTATCCTTTGGTAATCGTCTCGTCCAAGTTCAACAGCACACGCGCCACCACAATCCACGGCAGAATCTCCTCTGGGGAAAAGCCTGTCAACTGCCGAGTCAGTTTTTGGTCCGTGCCGACCAGCGCAGCCACATCGATTTGACTGGCCGCCATACGCTGACGCTGTTGTTCAAGCACTTGCGCGACGACCGCGATTTCGGCAGTCTTCGGCATGCGGCCGGTAACCAATTGATGTGCAAAACGAATGCGACTCTCGTCACTGTCATCGCTAGCCTCTCGCAAAATTCTCAGCGCCAGCCCACGCGCACACTCGACGAATTGGGGCTCATTCAGTAGCACCAGAGCTTGCAACGGAGTGTTGCTGCGCTCACGGCGGATGCAAGCACCGTCACCTTTGGGGGAATCAAAGACTTGCAGCGGAGGATAAGGCACGCTGCGGAAACTGTGTACATACAGACTGCGCCGATACTGTTGGTCTGGCGGCGATTCGTTCCATACCTTCGGCCCATAACTGGCTGGGGGAACAAACAGAAAGGCCGGCGCAGGTGGATAGACGCTCGGGCCGCCCAATGTGTCGTTCAACAATCCGCTGACCGACAGTGCCACGTCGCGCACTATCTCTGCCTCTAATCGAAATCGCGGCCCGCGCGCCAGCCACTGGTTCTGTGGATCAAGCTCTAACTGTTCAGCAGTGGTAGCCGACGATCGCTGATACGTGGCTGAATTGACGATCAGTCGGTGTATATGTCTCAGGCTCCAGCCGTTGTCCATTAACTCGACCGCTAGCCAGTCCAACAACTGTGGATGAGTCGGTGCGGGAGACTGTCGGCCAAAATCTTCCGGTGTCGCCACAAGGCCTCGACCAAAGTAGGTTTGCCAAATTCGATTCACGACGACTCGCGCCGTGGTGGGCGACTGGCGGTCTACTAGCCACTGGGCGAATCGTAGACGCGGCGGTTGATCCGACTGGACGGCGGGATTCAGAAACTCTGGCACCCCCGGTTCGGCGCGCGGACCACGTTTGAGAAAATCGCCGCGCAGCATGACATAAGTCTCGCGCGGCTTGTCGCGCTGGATCACGGCCAACTGACTCGCCGGTCGTGGATGCTGCTGCCACAAAGCTTCAATCTGCTGGTTGATCAAGTCCAGTTCGGATTCCGCAGTAAGCCAAAACGAAAATAGACGTTCAACTTCAGTTTGGTTCAACTGGTTAAAGTCCCGTGCCAGCAGCGGTTCGAGTTCACTGGACACTACCCGCTCGGCAGGTTGAGGATGCTGGGTGATCGAAAAGCGATAGCGGCCCATCAAGTAATTCTGATTGTCGTCCGAGTTCCAGCCACCATGATTCTGTAACATCCGCAACCAGATCGTGGTCGGTTGCGTGATCACCAGCGGTGTTTCGAACTCGAATATGGCATGCCGATCCTGATTGCTGCGCCTCGGACCGACGTCGGTCGACCAGGCCGTCAACCCATCGTTGTCCACGGCCATTTCGATACCGCCGGTCACGCGTTGATCTGTGCTGGGGTCGCGCTCGCGATAGACAGTTGGCAATGGCGTCCGGGGAGGATTGACGTCAGCAACGGCACGGCGAAATTTCAACGCTGTCTTCTTACCGGTCGCGTCGTCTGCCAATTTAACATCAAACTGCGTTAGCGCGCCAGTCCCGTAGATCGAACGTCCTGGACCGCCATGTGGCAGTTGTGGATGCGTTAATAGATCAAGCCTGACTGCTGTGTAGGTGCCCGGTAATAACTGGCATGGGAATGAAATGTCATTGCGAGTCGGCGCATAACTCTCGCTGATGATCGAACCATCCTCGAGCGCTCGAAACTTCTGTCCCTCCCAGGGCAATTCCGTGGGCACTAACGTCTGCCACTGCGGCCGGTCCTTGGACAGCTGCTGATGCCACTGAGCCAGCGAGTCTCGCCAACCAGAACGTTGGTTTTGCACATCCCGCTCGATAGCAGCGATTTGCTCCAACACGGCCTTGCGCTGTTCTTGCTGCTGCGGAGTGTAGACCGAGATGATTGCCTCGTGATCGTCATTCAGCGCGGCCAGCATCTGGTAGTATTCCAGTTGCGTAAGCGGATCATACTTGTGCGTATGGCACTGAGCACACTGGGTTGTAATGCCTAAAATCGCCTTGCCGATGGCGTCCAGGCGATCAAACAGTCCTTCGACGCGAAACTGTTCGGGGTCCGCTCCACCCTCTTCGTTGACCATCGAATTCCTTAAAAACCCGGTGGCGACGCGGTCGGCCTGAGTCGCCTGTGGTAGCAAGTCTCCAGCAATCTGCCGAATGATGAACTGGTCGTAGGGCATATCCTCGTTCATGGCGGCAATGACCCAGTCGCGATAGAACCAGACTTCACGGGGCTTGTCTTTTTCGTAGCCGTCGCTGTCGCTGTAGCGCGCCGCATCCAGCCACCATCGGGCCCAGCGCTCGCCAAAATGCGGTGAACGCAACAGTTCTTCGACTAATTGCCGCGACCAATCATTGCCGACCGCCGAGTTCCAGCGAGACAACTCGGTTGGCGACGGCGGTAAGCCGACGAGGTCCAAGAAGAGCCGGCGAATTAGTGTCGAACGATCGGCTGGCGCGCTAAGCAACAAGCCCTTGGCTGCTGCCGACGAAGCGATGAAGTTGTCGATCGGATTGTGGATTGTGGCCCGCTGAGCGATCGCAGGTACATCCGGACGCTGCGGAGGAACAAACGCCCAGTGCTCATCGAACTTGGCACCGCTGGCAATCCACTGCTGAAGTGTGGCAATCTCGGCTGCGGAGAGCTGTTTACCACTTCCGGGCGGAGGCATTCTTAATTCCGCGTCTTGCGTCGTGATTCGCTGGACGAGCGAACTGGCCGCTTCATCACCGGGAACAATGGCTTCAGCGGCGACTGCCAGCTGCATATCATCCAGACGCAAATCACCTTGGCGAGCCGAATCGTCGGGGCCGTGGCAGCGAAAGCATTTATCCGACAGCAGCGGTCGAATATCGCGGCTGTACGAAATCTCTTCGCCGCAGGCCGTCGGCAGCTCCAGACCACCTAGCACGACATTGAGCACGACGATCAGAATTGCCAAGCAGCGGAACTCGAGGGCTTGTATCGAGTAAAGTTGGATCGCATACATCGACACCTCCACTGCTGGTCGGCCGCTGACGGACTAAGCCCTCGCGGTGGCTTCAATCACCATCGCAGCGGTTGTCCGGGAATCTGACTGCGCCGATGTCAGATCGTTGGCTTGGGCCACTTGAGAATCGGCGTTTGACGGATTTTGCAACTGATCTCGATACAGTCGATCCAGAATGCCATTGACAAAACCGCCCGAATTGCGATCGCCATAGCGCTTGGCCAATTCGATCGCTTCGTTGATGACCACAGGTCCAGGTGTGCCAACAAACAGCAGCTCGCCAGTGGCAACACGCAGCACATTACGGTCAATTGCCGACATGCGCCGCAGTGACCAATTGGCTGACCGCTGCGACAGCGCTGCGTCAACTTGTTTGCGGTGGCCAGTTATGCTTGAGTACAATTGGCGAGCGAACTCAACCAACGGCACATTGTAACGTAACCGCGCCGCCAAGAACTGATCGGCAGATTCCACTTGATGTTCAGGATTGAGGTCGGCTTGGTACAGCAACTGTAGAACGACCTCACGAGCGCGACGGCGGGTTGTCATGGTCAGGGATGCGAGCCACTGGAGGTTTTCAGCAACATCGGGCGCAAACCGCTGCGCCCAGGCAACCCTAGCATATTAGCCACATTTGATAATTCGTCCAGTGCGAACTGGTCGTCATTTCAACATGCATCGTACTTCTACCTGCCGCTGAACCCGCACTGAAAAGTCGATTGATGGACCTTGGCATGCGAACCGTCGATGCTTATCGTAGATTTTCCAAGCCGAGATGGTCTTTAGGTGCGTTCGACGCATGCTTCAGCCGCTTGAGCCACTCCAGGCTTACAAACGAGCAGCCGTTGTTGAGCTGCATCGCATCGAAGAATTATTCGGTCGAGGTATCTGGCAGTCCAGTAAAGAAATCGAACTGATCAACGTAGCCAAATGTCGTTCCAAGTATCAACAGTGAATGGTCGCGCAGTTAGCTCACGGTAACATGCATCCGTTATTGCGAGCGAAGTGCAGCACGCAGCAACTGGACCTCGGACTGTTTTCAGCGGCGGCGATTTGGCTGATGGAGAGCCGTGCTGATGGAGAGCCGCCAAGGCCACAAGATTGGATGCTAGGAACTGCCAAGCGGCCGCCTGCAAGACTCCGAATCGTGCTATGCGCTAGTCTGGAGTCAAAACGCTATCGCCCGCCGGTGCCGCGATGCTGTAATCAGGCCAGAGGTTGCACTAGACCACAAGCTTGAGCATGGCGAGTACGGCTTCGGCAGTCTCCTGGCCTTTGTTGCCGACATTGCCGCCGGCGCGGTGCAGGGCTTGTTCGAGCGAGTTGCAGGTGAGCAGCCCGAAGCCGATGGGCTTGCCGGTTTGCATCATGAGTTGCATCAGCGCGCTGCTGACCGAGCTGTTGATATATTGATCGTGAGTCGTTTCGCCGCGAATGACGGCCCCCAAGGCGATGACGGCTAGAATATCGGAACGCTGGGCGAGTCGCTTCGCGGCCAACGGTAACTCCCATGCACCGGGCACTTCGACCACCAGAACTCGTGGTAGTCCGATGTCGGCGGCTAGCAAGGTCTCCAGCGCGCCTTGTTGCAAGCGGCTGGTGATGTTGGCGTTGTACGTGGAGACGGCGACTCCAATCATGCCCTGGGCAATGGTCATTGTGTTACGTCCTTACATTCATCAAGAATTCAGCGTTCGACTTGGTCTTAGCCAGGCGATCAACCAGTGATTTCATAGCGTCTGAGGGGTTCATCTCGGATAGCAGTCGTCGGACAGCGGTAACCCGCTGGTGCTCGTCAGCCTGCATCAGAATTTCATCGCGACGTGTGCCGCTGGCGTTGATGTCGATCGCGGGCCAAATGCGTTGATCGACCAGGCTACGGTCGAGGACGATCTCCAGGTTGCCGGTACCCTTGAATTCCTCAAAGATCACCTCGTCCATGCGACTACCAGTGTCGACTAAAGCGGTAGCGATGATCGTCAGCGACCCGCCTTCTTCCACTTTCCGAGCCGAACCGAAGAACGCTTTGGGCCGTTGCAGAGCATTGGCATCCAGTCCGCCTGATAGCAATTTGCCGCTTTGTTGACAGTGACTGTTCCAAGCTCGAGCAAATCGGGTAATGCTGTCCAAGAAAATGATCACATCCGTACCATGTTCCACCATGCGTTTGGCTTTTTCCAAAGCGATGTAGGCAACCTGCGTATGCCGTGCAGCCGATTCGTCGAACGTGCTGCTGATGACTTCACAGTTCTTGCCGCGCACCTCGCGCAGCATGTCAGTGACCTCTTCGGGCCGTTCGTCGACCAACAGCATAATCACGTAGGCTTGGGGGTAATTCTTCAGAACCGCGCGCGCCAACTTTTGCATCAGCAGTGTTTTGCCGGCCCGCGGTGGGCTGACAATCAAGCCTCGCTGGCCAAAACCGATGGGCGCAACCAAATCCACAACGCGGGTCTCTACAATGTCCGGTTGCGTTTCCATGATGATCCGCTGATTGGGATGCAAGGGAGTCAGCTCTTCAAACGGCTTGGTGCGGGCGGCTTGCTCGGGTTGTTGCAGATTAACCGCCTCGACTCGCAGCAACGCGAAGTAGCGTTCCGTCGATTTGGGCGGACGAATCTGGCCGGCGACCTGCGAGCCGGTTTGCAAGCCAAATCGACGTACTTGGCTCGGCGAAACATAAATGTCTTCAGGGCTGGACAGGTAGTGATTGCTGGCATTGCGAAGGAAACCATAACCTCCGGACAAGACCTCCAGCGTTCCCTCGCCGAACATCAAACCGTTGTTTTTCAGCCGCGACTTAAGTAGCTGAAAGATCAGTTCGCTGCGGCTTAGTCCTTCGCTGGCGACATGTTCAGCAACAGCCGTCTGCTTGAGTTGATCGTCACTGAGCTTTTGTAGCTCAGCGAATGTCGGAGCCCGCGCTATTGTGGGTAGGGGAGTCGAGCTACCCGGCTGCTCGGCCTGCAATTCATGGGAGATTTGTTCGGCTAACGAGAGCGGATCACGTTCGGCATCCAATTCGCGAACGCGCTGCTGAGCCTCAGGAGGCAAGGATCGCGAAACGGGTAAGTCGTCGTTCACTGGACGCTCGCCACGCGCCCGCGAAGGTCGATGACCTGTCATGTCTGGTTTGCTCCTACTGCGCTACGCAGCACACAGCCAACGGTCGATGGCAGCCGTCAATCTTGGGCAATCTGATAGCAGATCAGTGATTGCCAGCGTAACTGGGCCGGTCATCAGAAAAGGCCGTTGGCCAAATGGGTTCTGGGCAGCGAGTAAACTCGATACAAACTGTTGGGGAGGGAGATGGGACAAGGACTGCCCAGGCAATTTGACGACGAGATGAGTCACCATGTGGCAGTAGAAGCAGGGCTACTGGCCGAAAATCGATGAGCAGTTAGCCACTAGTATAGCCCAGAAGCCCGTAGTTAGAAGGACAAAACTGGCAAATCGGTGAACTGAAAGAGGTAGAAAAGGCGTCGGTGGGAGTCGAACCCACGAATAACGGATTTGCAATCCGCTGCCTTAGCCACTTGGCTACGACGCCCACGCTGTTGCCAACGAACTCCAATTTCTACAATGCTCAAACTTTGACGTCAAGGGTAAGCCACCTAATGCCGATGCCTAGTTTCCAACGGCGCTGTATTGCCTAAACTGAGTCAGCCTGAGGGTTTGCGGAAATGCTGGCTTGGCCCGGCTGCTGCGTGGTACGCGGATATCGAATACTCCGCTGCGTTGCCGACGTGTTTTCGCGTGCGGATTTGATCATTAACCTACACTGCAAGGAATGGCGATGAGCGGAACTGCCGATTTTGGATTAATTGGTTTGGCGGTCATGGGTGAGAACCTGGCGCTGAACGTAGAGAGCCGGGGGTACACGATTGCGGTCTACAATCGGACTACGGACAAGGTAGATCAATTGGTCAGCGGTCGCGCTAAGGGCAAGAAGTTTATCGGCTGCCACAGCATCGCCGAATTTGTCCGTTCTCTGAAACGTCCTCGATTGGTCATGATGCTGGTCAAAGCTGGCCAGGCGGTGGACGAGCTAATCGAGCAGTTGTTGCCGCACCTTGAGCCAGGTGACGTCATCATCGACGGTGGCAATGAGTACTACACGCACACCGAGCGTCGAACGGCGCATGTCGAGAGCCACGGCTTACTGTATATCGGAACCGGCGTATCCGGTGGTGAGGAGGGTGCGCTGAAAGGGCCCAGTTTGATGCCCGGTGGTTCACCGGCTGCATGGCCGTTAATCAAACCGATTTTTCAGGCTATCTCCGCCAAGGTTGGTCCGCGTGGTGACATTCCTTGCTGCGAATGGGTTGGCCCGCGCGGTGCCGGTCACTATGTCAAAATGGTCCACAATGGCATTGAATATGGCGACATGCAATTGATCTGCGAAGCCTACCATATCTTGCAGGAAGTCGCTGGACTGAATAACGACCAGTTGTATGACGTGTTCTCCGAGTGGAATAGTGGCGAGTTACAGAGCTACCTGATCGAGATCACGCGGGATATCTTTAGCGTTCGCGATGACCAGCCGGGAGCCGATGGCTATCTGGTGGACAAGATATTAGACAAGGCCGGAGCTAAGGGCACGGGCAAGTGGATGAGTCAATTGGCCCTGGATCTTGGGGTGCCAAGTACTTTGGTGACGACGGCGGTATATGCCCGCGGTTTGTCGGCTCAAAAAGATGCCCGGGTTCGCGCCAGCCAGTCGCTTGTCGGGCCTGGTCCCAACGATAATCCGCAGTGCGGTCGCGCGGTGCAGGAGTTGGTTGGGGACCGCCCGCGGTTTGTTGAAGCCGTACGCCAAGCCTTGTATGCATCGAAGATATGCAGCTATGCTCAAGGCTTCGTTCAATTGCAGGCGGCCAGCAAAGAGCATGATTGGGGGCTGAATTACGGCGATTGTGCATTGCTGTGGCGCGGTGGCTGCATCATTCGCGCGCAGTTTCTCGATCGAATCAAGGAAGCCTTTGATACTCAGCCTGATTTAGAAAACCTATTGCTGTATCCATATTTCCAAAAAATCATTCACGATAGTCAGGCTGCGTGGCGCTCAGTCTTGATCGCGGCGACTCACCTGGGAGTGCCGACCCCAGCCTTTTCGGCGGCCCTGGGATACTACGATAGTTATCGTCGCAGTCGTTTGCCCGCTAATTTGTTGCAAGCCCAGCGCGACTACTTTGGAGCACATACCTACCAGCGCGTCGATCGCCAGGGAACCTTTCATAGCCAGTGGCTGGAACTGCGGCGACAGCCCAACTGACTTGCGCCCGCTGGATTGGCAGCACAGCCTTTTCTAAATTCGGCAGCGCCCGGAACTAGGCTTTAGCCTGCATGCTCCTGCAAAATCAATCGTTGGCGTTGACTGCACCTCGTAAATTCAAAAGGACGTTAACATGGCCCATACGATCGTAATTTTTGGCGCATCAGGCGATCTAACCAGTCGCAAGCTGATTCCGGCGTTGTACGAATTATTTCGCCGTGGAAGGTTGCCAGTGCAAACGCGCATCGTGGGGGCGGCACGCAGCGAATTCCATGATCAAGCCTGGCGACAACAATTGGCTGAATCCACGGCACGGTTCGTTGGCAATGGTTTCGACGCCCAAGCATGGAGCGAGTTCTCCCAAGCCGTACACTACTGTGCGTTGGACATACAACAAGCTGCGGATTTCTCGAAGCTGGCCAAGCGTTTGAACGAATTGGAAGGAGGCCAGCGCTCCGATCGCATCTACTATGTGGCCACCATGCCGCAACTGTATCCTCTGGCCGCGACACAATTAGGCGAGGCCGGGCTGGCCGATGATTCTGAAGGGGCTCGCCGACTGGTGGTGGAAAAGCCTTTCGGCACCGACCTGGAGTCGGCTCGTGAGCTGAACCAAGTCATCCACCGATCATTCCGTGAGGACCAGGTGTATCGGATCGACCACTATTTGGGTAAAGAGACCGTGCAGAACATCATGGTGCTCCGTTTTGGTAATTCGATCTTCGAGCCCCTGTGGAACCGCAACTATATCGATCACGTCCAAATCACCGTTGCCGAAGAGGTCATTATCGGTCGGCGGGCTGCCTATTACGAGAAATCCGGCGTGCTGCGTGATATGTTCCAGAATCACCTGTTCCAGTTGATGATGGTGGTTGGCATGGAGGCACCAGTAAAATACAACGCTAGCTGTGTGCGCGACGAAAAGGTGAAAGTACTTCGGGCGGTTCGACCCTTTCACGGCAGCGATTTCGCACAAGGTGGGATTCGCGGACAGTATGCAGGTTACGCTGAAGAAGATGGGGTGGCCTCAGGCAGCTCCACAGAGACGTTTGCGGCTTTGCGATTGTTTATCGACAATTGGCGTTGGAAGGGCGTGCCGTTCTACTTGCGTAGTGGCAAGGGGATGAGCTGCCGCACCACGCAGATCGTGATCGAATTCAAGGAGCCACCACATTTGGTGTTCAGTGGTGGACGTGAGTCGACACCTCAAGCAAACCGATTGGTGATCCAGGTGCAACCGGCCGAAGGAATACAGATGCACTTTCAATCGAAGGTCCCTGATCAAGGCATGAGGCTGCGCACTAGCCAGCTGGATTTTCGCTTTGACGATGCTGCCGGTCAGTCGGTGCCAGATGCTTATCAAAGGTTGCTGCAGGATGCGCTGCTGGGTGACGCCAGCTTGTTTGCGCGCAGCGATGAAGTTGAAATGTCTTGGCAGATTATCGACCCGATTCTGGCGGCTTGGCGCAGCCCGGCTGCCCCCGATCTGAACATCTATCCGCTGGAGAGTTGGGGCCCAGACGAATCTGCCCAATGGCTATCCAAGGACGGTAGAAGCTGGTTTGATGTCTGTCCGGTTATTCACTAATTGCGTTCGTAGCGGCCCAATCGGTGGCACGCCAATGTCGGTTCTATGGTTATGGCAAGTGACAGCTTCATGAATTCGTTCTTCCGAAGTATCAACCGCCGTCTGCGGTTTTCGACGCTGAGTGCGTGGCTGGCCGTCGCCAACTGCCTGGGCTGCGTCCCACAGCCTGAAAACGCCGTCGTGCTGTATAGCGCAGCCGATCGCGAATATGCACAACCCATACTGGACGCCTTCGAGCGCCGCGCGGAGGGCATTGAGATTGTCAGGCAGTTTGACATTGAATCGACTAAGACGGTGGGCTTAGCCAACCGCATCGTAGCTGAAGCACAGCGACCGCAGTGTGATGTGTTTTGGAATAATGAGATTATGCATACTTTGTCTCTTGAAAGCAAAGGATTGCTACAGCCGATCGACTGGGAAATTCCACACGACTGGCCTGCCGAAATGCGCAGTCGGTCTGGCCATTGGGTCGGTGTCGCTGCACGAGCGCGGGTCTTGATCGTCAATCGCCAAGTACTAGCCGACGTTGCGCAGTGGCCCAATTCGGTGCTGGAGCTAGGGGATGCAAAATGGTCTGGAAAGTGTGGCGTGGCGTTACCGCTGTTCGGTACCACCGCCACTCACTTTACGGTTTTATACGATCAACTTGGTGTCGAACGCGCCGAGCAGTTCTTTCAGCAGGTGGCTGACAATGCAGTTGTCTTGTCAGGTAACAAGCAAGTGGCTTTGCAAGTTGCTGCCGGCAAGTTGGCTTGGGGATTGACGGACACGGACGACGCGCTGCTGGAGATCGACGCCGGACTACCAGTGAATATCGTCTATCCGGACCAACTGCCACATCAATTGGGAACCTTGCGGATTCCCAATACTGTGGCGGTAGTTGCGGGGGGACCACATCCCGTGGCGGCAGTCAAGTTGGCCAATTACTTGGTGTCAGAAGATACAGAAGGCCGATTAGCGATGGGGGCCAGTGGTCAGTTTCCGATTCGGCCAGGCCACAGCCAATTGTCCAGGGCACAATTCTCTCGGGATGGACAGCGATTGTTGATCCGCTGGATGGCAGCCAACTTTGAATCTGCCGCCAGCAGGTGGCCAGAATCGTCGCAGCGCCTACAACAGATTTTCAAAAGGTAGATGTCGGGCCAGTCTGTGGAGGCTGGATCAGACCACGGATAGCTTGCGAAAATTCGGCTGAACCGTAGTGAAGGCTGGCCTCCAAGTTGATTCGGCTGGCCCGCTTGATTTGCTCGAACGGCCCATGCACTGCCAGCAAGCCTTGATCATAGAGCATTCGGTCGGAATGACCTGGCAAGAGTACACGGATATCTTCTGAGATCGTTCCTGGTCGAAGTCGATTGACCATCTCGACAATGTTGGTCGTGCAATTGTTGCGTAGGGTGTCGTAGTATTCGGGCTGTCTGGCAATCTCATTCACGCGAGCGATGGATGCCAAGAATACACTGCGAACCTGTTCAGGATTGGCTGTCGTACGATACAAATAGACATCGTTGCGGCGGATCTCGGTGCGCAGGCCAATTAAATCGCGCTCAGTGCCCACGACCCACATCAGTTCGTATTTCTGCCTGGCACCGTCGAGAGGGCTGTACGACTCGTGCTGTTCCAATCGCGCTTCGACAGAGAACACCAGATATTGGCCGTCGGCCATGCCAAAACTGAGCATGGTATGCGCAAGTGCCGGCGACTCGGGGAAAGGGATAACGATAAAATCCAGTGTCCGCAGATCGTTTAGCCAGATTGTGCGATCCGCGTGCCGCACATCATAGTCGGTCTCTGAACGATAGTAGCAGTCGCGAACATTCAATAAATCGACGCGATTACTGTATATCTGCGCGTAGGGCAAAACCGCTAAATTAGGACGCCATGGGCGATCGTGCGATGGCGGATTGCTTTGGCGTGTTGACGCGAGGATCGTCGGCAGCGGTCGACGTGGGCCGGCGTCGGATGTTGCCTTGGGCGCTGGGCTTGAGAATTGGCTGCAGCCGCACACCATGAAGGCGCTGAACGTAAGGATACGACTGGCAGGCATAAATACCGCTTAGGACTCCATTCCAAATCTAGCTATGGCCCACGCCCTCTATCATAGTTGACGACCGCAGTCGTCTAAAGATCAGTTCGTTAGTTCACAGCGGGGGCCTGTGCGGTGGGCTCCACAGGAACTACAGGGCTGAAAAGCGTTCTACCCTGCTCGTCATTCAGCAGCGAATCGCTGGCCCCCGCTGCCTGGTCCTCCGAGCTGTACACATGGTCTCCTCGGCCACCGTCTGTATTGACCAGCAGTTGGCTGACTGGTGGCCAGTCGATGTCCACTCGCGTATGCAACCTTTCCGCCAGGTTCAAGGTGGCTCCACTAGGACGCCACAGTGTTGCTATCAATTGGGCGATGTTTAGACGGGTGATGTCACAGACCAGTTGCGTCCCCAAACAGGTTGCTCCCGGCAGCAACGTCGTGTGTTCACGAATTCCGGCAGATCGAAGTTCTGTATCTATGGGACCTCGCTGACCTTCAGAGGTGATGAGCAGTCGGTAGGCTTGGCTGCCGACATATGCAAGCGGTGGCAGATGCTGCTGAATGTCTGCAAACTTGATAACGGAGAGTGCATAGCGGCTGTTGAGAAAGTCATCTTGCGCAATGCCAAGTTCGCGACACCCCTGGCAGACTCCTTCAAACGCCAATCGCAACAGATGACCGTAGTCACGGATGTCTTCTTTGTCTGTGGATGCTGATTGGTCTGGGGCCTCAGTCGCTTCAACAGAATTCAGTTGTAGGGGTGCTTGTTCGATGCAAGTCAGTAGTCGCTGATGCAAATGCTGCGTTAATTCATCCACAACCCGTAGATGCAAAATTTGGATTGGCGATGGTAGAGATGTTAAGCCAGCAATACTGAGTTGCAGAGCCTCGTTGTTGAGTGCGGATACTCTCCACATTTCGAGCTGTTTGGCCAACTGTTCGGCAGCCGCCTTCGTATGTTCGAAAAAACGGATGCAGTTCATACAGTATTCGTCAAGGTAGTCACGAATACTGCTCAGCAACTGGTCAGCATCCCCCAGTAACTGCGAGAAGGCGGCAAATTGTTCAACTAACTGCGGTGAATTTCGTTCCGAGTAATCTTGAATCGCCTCAATGACTCGCAACTGAATGCGTTCCAGTTGGTTCCAGTTGTAGAATTTTGCCTCGGTGAGTTGGATCACGGTTTTCTGCCAAGTCTGCAGGTCATTGGACAATTGAATTTCTTGGACCTGTGGATCATGACTTAACCGACGAGCCCATTTTCCAATCGACTCGCTGTCATTGAAAATCTGTTCCGTCTGTTGGTAGAGCCCCAGTTCTTGAAGCACTCGCTGCGTAAACTCGTCACGAGCCTCATCGGTCAGCGACCTGTAGGTAGGTGAAGTTGGATCGAATTGATACGCAGGCGTGTTATTCGAATTCGAAGTTTCGGGCGGGCGACAGATATCAAAGAATCCCAGGGCTGTGTTCAGTGCCTGCCAGCTGCACCAACCAGCAAGCAATTCTGGCGTAATCGCTTGAACAGGACGGACGGTTGACGCATCAGCCGTGCGCAGCCAGCCCATCGGTTCATTGGCTAGACTGCGACGCGACTCGGCTAACGCGGCGGACGACAACGATTGGCAATCGAGCGAAATATGTCGCGCCATTTGTCGCGTGGTTAGATGGATAGCTTCCCGATCTTCGTACATGCCTCCATCGATCAATGTCACCCAATCAAAGGGTCGAGCGCTAGACAGCGCGAAACCTGTGCGATAGTCGAGACTGGGAGTCTCTTGCTGAGGGTCCATCAAGTAGGCAAGTTCAGACAATGTTGCTAGAGCGTTGCCGGATGCCAAATTGACAGCTTGACTGTTGGATGTGGTTGCAGCGCTGGCAACTGCACACAAACGGTAGTTTGTATAGCCGTGCTTAATAAAGCAACGTCGAACAATGAATCCCAATTCGCACAGTAGTGCCGATCCAGTTCCCCCGTGCAGTGAAGCGATCACGTAAACGTGCAGCGGCGAAGCGCTAGCCGCACTATTCTTATGGAACTCGATGAGTCGAACAATTTTTTGCTCAACGATCTTGCATAAAGCCGGATAGTTGGCTATCAAACTCAAGGTAGCAATCGGACGTACACCGTCAGTCTTGCGTGATCTGGGGATGTTGTACAACCAGCGTCGCGATAATGGAGCGAATTGTTCGGTGGAAAGTTTACGATAGGCTTGTGGCGATTGAATTGGTAATTCGACCACACAGTTCAAGGGAATGGCTTGCAGGTCTTGGCCGCTGGTAACGTCTATCAATGCTTCGGATGTTGTATCAATACCTAGCCACTCATGATCTTCACAAGTGTAAGGATCGTCGACATTTTGTATCAGATCGCCGCGTAACTCCTTCAGCGCCAGCAGCCCCATGCCCCCGATACCAATGAACATGGCGGGAACGCTACTGGATTGGCAAGCGAATTCTTCGCTGGACAACGCCGGATGAAAGGCCGCTTTTTGACTCCCGGCATGAATACTTGCCTGGGCAATGGTGACTGTACTTTGAGTATGCTCAAAGTGATGCGATTCCGTCGCTTCGACCTTCGACTGGATTGGCAAGACAGCGTTGCGAACCTTCATCAACTGTTCGACAAACTGCCGACAGGTCGGGTAGCGGTCGAGTGGATTTTTGGACAATGCTCGCTGTACAATCATGCGATCGGCTGGCGGCAAGGGGTCTAATTCCGGTGACAGGTTGAGATGTTGCCTGGCCAGTTCACCCGGCGTCTGACCCTTGAATGGCAAATTCCCAGTCAGCAACTCCATGTAGACGACGGCTAACGAATACTGATCGCTACGAAAATCGGGGCGACCATCGAAGACTTCCGGAGCCGAGTAGGCGGGTGTCAGTCCGGCCACCAATGACTGACAGTTGCCGTGCAGGTCTTTGACTAGCCCAAAGTCGGCAACTTTGATTCGATCAGCAATGATCAGCAGATTGCCGGGTTTGATGTCCAGATGTTGTAGCGAATGCTTCTGAGCCAAAAAGTCCAAGGCGTCAGCGGTGTCGCGCATAAAATCCAGCAGTTCGGTTCGTGGAATGCCAGCCACACCCTGGCGACGGAACTGCTCAAAGCGATCTTGTAGACTACATTCTGCCAATTCGGTCACAATGATGACCTTGCCGCGAACAATTTCGATTCGCTCCAGCGAAAGCAAAAAAGGATGATGCACCCGTCGCACCCGCTCCAAGCTCTTTAACTCGTTTGCTGCTCGTGATTCGTCTACATTGCCGTAGATCAATTTGACGGCTTTTTGTAATCCGCCAGGCGCATCGGCCAACCAGACCTCGCCATACCCCCCCGCACCCAGACGCTTACGTAAAAAATATCCTGGGATTGGCTCCGATCCCGCAGGGGTCGTAAAGGATGATTTATTCATGATTCGTCAATCAGCTAGATAAAGTCTCAACAGCAACTGATACAGGGACTAGGGAAATTCGGGAGGGCGGCTGAGGCTCAGGGCTATTGAGCGTCGGCCGGCATCAATAGGCTCTAGGTCAGCGAAGGTCTAATCTCTGACGTGGGAATCGTAGCCTCGTAAGTCGCCGGAGTTGGGCCGGGCGTCTGGAGTGTTCGAGTGGATTCCAGGTTGACAAGATCTGCCTGTGCCGGCGCGGCTTGAGGCTGATTGCCAGCCTGAGCTGAAGCGGACCTACTGAGATTGATCGAATTGCCAAAGTAATTGCGGCAGGCGTGCTTCAGATAGTCGATGCGCAGATCCAATGGTTCATTGCGATAGGTGCACAAGGCTCTTACTTGATTGAGGAGGTCGCGTGGATAACATCGCCGCAATGGCACGCGATTGGCCTTGAAGAACCCCAGAATTAATTGTTGAACGACATCAGGTCGCCAAGGGAATCCCATCGATTCACAGGCAGCGCGAAACAATTTCATGAATTCCAGTTCGCCTGGGTCTCGAATCTCAATTTTGAAGGGCACACGTCGCAGGAAGGCTTCGTCCACTAAATCATGGGGTTGAAGATTGGTGGAAAAGAGAACGATCTGTTCAAATGGAACGGCAATCTTCTTGCCGGTGGGCAATGTTAAGAAATCCATCTTATTCTCAAGCGGGATGATCCACCGATTGAGCAACTCTGCTGGAGCCACCCTTTGGCGTCCGAAGTCATCGATCAGCAGACTGCCGCAATTGCTCTTCAGTTGCAATGGGGCTTCGCAGGTATTGCTGCGTGAATCATGGCGAATCTCCAAGCTATCCAGGGTCAATTCACCGCCTACGATGACCGTTGGACGCTGAATGCGCACCCAACGGCGATCGTGGTTTTGCAACTGTACTATCGGGCTGTGGCTGGCATCCTGCAGAGGACGATGAAAGGCAGCATCAAATAGTTTGATGATCATTCCGTCGTCAACGATCGCATGAGGTATCCAAATGCTTTCGCCGCGCAGCAGCGTCAAGCACTTGGCCAGCGTCGTCTTGCCGTTACCGGGTGGTCCATACAAGAAGATGCCTCCATTGCTATTGACGGCTGGACCCAAAAAATCCAGCCAACTCGACTCAAAGGAAATGTGCTGCAACGCCTCGGTTAGTCGATTACGCTGAATGGGTTCAAATTGATTGGCTTGTGCATCAACGCTTAGTAGATACTCCGATAACGGCACTGGAGCCACGCCGGCGTATTTGAAAACCTGCTGATGCTGGAGTGTTCTTTTCTGCCCCAATTCGGTCAGCGCGTAATAGTAGTCGCTCAATGGAGCTGACCGAGCATGGGCGACTATTTGGCGGGTGCGCATGTGGGCTAACTGCGCATCAATAATTCCGAATGGCAAGCCAATCTGTTCCGCAAGCTTCCGTCCGCTCTGCGTGCCAATTCCCATCAGTATCTGGCAGAGAATGGATTCCACCATGGTGCTGCTGAGCCCACAATCTTCTAGAGACGTCGGTTCAGCGGGCCAAAAGTGATCTTCGTGAAGCACTTCCGGCAAGTTGTTTGCCGCAGTCAAGAAATTTGTGGCCTCTGGCGAGAGCTGGAGCGTGTTATGAAAAGTCATGGGTATAGTCGGCCCCTGGGAACTTTGCCACGCGCAGCGCTACCGAGCTAACTATCAAAGATTCAGCTAGCTTCTCAACCTGCCGTCGGAATATTAACCGTCAAACTGTGCGTTATGGAATACGCGAAGTCACTGACTACACTCCCAACTGTTGCAAGTTGTTAATGCCAATTGGTCATTGCCAACGGGTCTAGGGGTGATAGCGATTGCGCCGATTAACGCGCTTGGGTAGATTGCTGACCACAGCCGCAGTTAAATCGGCATTTCTCAGGATCAGCTGCGCCGGATGATATTTTATAAGCTACGGTACCACAGCAGTTTCTTGGATTGCGAGCTAAGGATTGCGCGCAGTTGTACGCAGAAGAAAAACGATAATTCAATGCATTCGATAACTAGCACCACTGACCACGTCCTGGCGCACCCGGCCGATGCAATGGCCCTGCAGAGCTCGTGGATACTAGTGCGCGGTGACTCGAGCGACGGACCGCAACAAATTCAAGTTACTCCTATCCCGTTTACAGTTGGACGCCGGCCAGGCAGTTCACTGCAAATCAATTCCCGTACGATATCAGGGCTACACGCAACGTTAACCTGTGAGGACGATGGGCTGTGCGTTACCGACAATGGCAGCACCAACGGTACCTATGTTAATGGACAAAAGATCTCTCAGCCGACCAAACTCGCAGAGGAGGACCTGCTACAGTTTGCCGATATTGTGTTCCGGGTTCGCAAGTCGCAGCGTTCGACCGTTTGTCAAACGATGCAGGAAGATGTTTGCGATAGTGCATTGGCGCTAGTGCAGTTTGACCGACTAATGCAGAATCGGTTGGTCACCCCCAACTTTCAGCCGATCGTCGATATTCGATCCGGTGATTTCGTGGGCTATGAAGTGCTGGCGCGCAGCCGCTTGTTTGGACTGGAGTCCTGCCAAGCAATGTTCGACGCAGCCTCGCGGTTGAATATGGAAGTTGAGTTGAGCCGCATGTTGCGTTGGGAAGGCGTGCGGCACGCCTTAGAACTGGCAAACAATATGACGATCTTCCTCAACACCCATCCACTGGAGATTCGTCAAGACGGGTTGGTGGATTCCCTGGTCACAGTTCGGCAACTATCGTACGACAAGCCGATCATTTTGGAAGTTCACGAAGCCGCAGTTACCGATCCTGCTGAAATGCGAGAATTGAAAGCCCGCTTGCGAGACCTGAACATTGGTATCGCCTACGACGATTTTGGTGCTGGACAAACACGACTCAGCGAGTTAATTGAGGCACCACCGGACTACCTCAAATTTGATATGTCGCTGATTCGCGGTATTGATCAGGCTCCTCCTGAAAGACAGAAGATGCTGGCTGCCCTGGTACAGATCGTGCTCGACCTAGGCGTCAATCCGCTGGCAGAGGGCATTGAAACCCCCGCCGAGGCAGATGTTTGTCGCAATCTTGGATTTCAGACTGCCCAAGGCTATCATTTTGGCCGCCCGGCTCCCTGCCAGAACTACCAGTAGCCGATTTCCAATAGCCGTTAGTCCATTTCGCCGTTGGCCACAGCCGCTTCGTAGGTGCGGTTTGAAGAGGGGTGTATCGAGCCGCAATTCTTCAGTGCCAGGCTGTACAATCGCCGACCATGCTCAGTCGGATAGTCGCCGGTAATGCAGGCCTGACACAGCCGATCTTGATCCAGATTGATAGCCCGAGCGATGGCACTGACCGGCAAATAACGCAATGATTCACACCCCAGCACCACCGCCATTTGAGCCTGGGCTTCGGGCGTGATCGTCGGGCCAGTCATGAACTGAGGCGCAAACAGCTCGTTTACGGTCGACATATCAATACCGTAAAAACATGGGGCGACGATGGGCGGACAGGCTACGCGGACGTGAATTTCACGGGCGCGCCCTAGGAGCCGAATTCGATCCAACAAAACTTTCATCGTCGTAGCGCGGACGATCGAATCCTCCACCAGGATGACCCGTTTGTCCTCTAGGACTTCGCGCAACGGGGTGTACTTGATCGAAGCTTTGGCCATGCGGGCTCGTCCACCTTCGATAAAGGTACGCCCACTGTAACGATTGCGAATCAGTCCCTCGCGACTGGGGATTCCCAGTTTATAGGCCATGGCATCGGCGGCCGCTTTACTCGTATCTGGTACAGGAACAATGACGGTATCGGCGTCCAGCGGCACGCGCCCTTCGGCTAGTTCCAACCGAGCCAATTCCTCACCCAACCGCGTCCGCGTGAGGTAGACACTGCGATCGTCCAAAGTGCTGGCGACGTTGGCGAAGTATATCCATTCGAAGAAACAGTGCGCTGATCGATCGGAACTTGCAAACTGCCTGATTTCAATCCCGCTCGGGCGTACTACGATCAAGTGGCCAGGTGGCAACGACTGAATGCTACTGGGTTCAAAGCCCAGATTCAACAGGGCCACGCTTTCGCTGGCAGCCGCGAACAGCGGGCCCTCTATGGCGTAAGCCATGGGTTTGATCCCCAACGGATCGCGAGCAACCAGCAGTTCACCCCGCGCGTTTAACAGCGCTAAGCTGTAGGCACCATCGAATTGTCGAGCCACTTGAGCGAACATGTCGCCAATGTCTTGGCTGGCAGGCCCCGCCGATAAGACTCGCCCTATCTCATGCATGATGATTTCGGTGTCGGTGTCCCGGGCCAAGTGATGCTCGCCTTCATGCAGCAATTTGGCTCGCAGTTGCGAATAATTGGCAAGTTGTCCGTTGAAGCAGAAGCTGAACCACTTGTGCTTGTGGATGTGCTGGCGTTCAAAAGGCTGTGCATAGTTGCGGTCGTCTTTGCCACAGGTAGCGTAGCGCACGTGACCAATGGCGGCTGAGCCAGCGTAGTCTTTCATCAAGGATTCGCACTTACCTCGGTGCGATAAGCGAAATACCTCGGCGACGGTGCCGATGTCCTTCATCGTGTCTAGAATGTTGGGTCGATCGGCGCAGTAGGACGTCATGCCCGCCGCTAACTGTCCTCGATTCTGAATGTCTTGTAGCATTCTCGGCAGTAGTCGCGAGACTTCAGTCGGTCCCTGCTCCGGGCTCATCGGGCTGGCATTGCCACCGGCCAAGTGATAAATAGCCGCAACGCCGCATTCGTGATGTAGTTCGCTCATCGTATTCCCTGGTTGGCTGCCGGTAGCGCCTCACAACATCGTGTTGTGAATGTCCGCTATTGTCCTCAGCTCACGCGCAGATGACAAGTCGCAGTTGCCGTCGGCGCGATGACAATTGGACAGTGTCAAATCTGTTTGGGTCGTCGTGCACGCGTTTCCGGCTAACTCGACTGTGAATGATTGTAAAGTGAATTTACACTAGAGACCCTAGCTGTCGGACCTACCAGATTCACTAATTCGGTAGATAATGCAGCGCAGCAGCCTGACTGCCTCGGTTTGGAGGCGGATTTGGGGAACAGCTCTGGACAGTGGCATGACCCCACGGTTCAAGCAAGGTTCTTCAATAATCACGGATCACCAGGAATCACGCTCCTCGGTTCACTTACCGAGGAAAGTGGTCAGAAGGCACACATGAATAGCTTGCCATCGCAGCGATCGTTGCTAACCAGCGCTGAAACGATTGTCGTCAAAGTCGGTTCCCGAGTGCTGTCCCATCAAGGTCGGCTGGACGAACAGCGAGTTCGTTCGCTGGCGCGCCAATTGGTGCAAGTAGCCGACATGAACAAGCAAGTTGTGTTGGTTAGTAGCGGAGCCGTGGCTTCTGGCATTGGCAAACTGGGCTTAGAGAAACGACCGGTTGATGTCCCCCAACTGCAAGCTGTTGCGGCTGTGGGCCAAGCGCATTTGATCCAAGCCTACGAGCGTTATTTTACAGAAATGGGGCGACATGCGGCTCAAATCCTGCTGATCGCCGACGACTTGGATGATCGGACGCGCTATCTAAACGTTCGTAACACGCTGCTGGCCTGCCTACAACTGGGACTGATCCCCGTCATCAATGAAAACGACACAGTTGCCATAGAAGAACTGCAAACGACGTTTGGAGATAATGATCGGCTGGCTGCCATGGTGGCTGGCGTGTTCTCGCGGCCAGCCCTGATTATCTTGAGCGATGTGGATGGGGTTTACGATCGCTCCCCGTCCGATTCCAACGCGCGAGTCGTCTCGCAATTTGATCAAGTCGACCAGTCAGTGTTGAATCTAGCATCAGCTCATCAGGCGGGGGTCAGCAAGGGCGGGATGGCCAGCAAATTGCGGGTGGCACAATTTGTCACACAAAGCGGCGCACCGGTGGTAATTGCTGGCGGCCGAATAGAAAACGTGTTGCCGCGATTGATGAATGGTGAGCCATTAGGGACGCTGTTTTTGCCGCGATCAGCGGGACTAACTCCTCGCAAACGATGGCTGGGCTTCTCGACTCAGCCTGCTGGTAGAATTCAAATTGACGCTGGTGCTGTGCGAGCCCTGCGCGTCCAAGGTTCCAGTTTGCTGCCGGTGGGAGTGACTGAGATAGTTGGCGGATTTGCCAAGGGAGAAGTCGTGTCGGTCATGTCTGACGATGGTGTCGAAGTGGCTCGCGGCCTGACCAATTACAACGATGCACAGCTGCGGCAAATTCGTGGGCTGAGAACTTGGCAGATTGAGGAGGTCTTAGGGCAATGTCCCTATGCCGAGGTAATCCACCGCGACAACATGACACTGTTGTAATAGTTCAGCGGTTTGGAACGGCGCATCCCGCCTGTCGTTATCTGGCAATCGTCTCTAGCGACCAGTTCAGAGCTTCACCGACCGAGCTAGTTTGCTATACTTGCCTGTATGAACTATCATTTACGTAGTTGACCCCTGCAGATGTCCGATGGAGGGAAGCGCCATGAGGCCGAGCCATCATATTGATCACCTTCTGAAAGAGTGGCCGTACGACTCGGATGATCCCGGCGTTCGCTTGATCAAGGGTGCTGATGGCCGCGATTTGATTCAGGTTCGATTGGACCTGGGGCTGCTGCAATTAGAGGTCACCGGCCGCCCAGACGGTACTCGGCCAGATGGTTTTCAAACGCTACTGGATAGCCTGACGCATCGTGAATTGGAATCTCCAGACTTTGAGCTGGACGAGGATTTGTGCGATGAAATTGACCGCGAATTCGTGCAGTTTTATCATCGACGAATCGCTTGGCTGCGATTGCAACGCTACGAAAATGCGGTTCGAGACGCCGATCATACGCTGGCGCTAATGGATTTCTGCCGCGAGCATTCGCCAGACGAAGATTGGACCATGCAGCATGAACAGCATCGAGCGTTTGTTCTGTTTCACCGGACTCAGGCCGCCGCGATCTTGGCCATCAACAGCGACCAAGCCGAGGGGGCGATTGAATTGATCGATATCGGCTTGGAAGAGATACGGTCCAGCTTTGAGGAGATGGGCTGGGAAGAGTTCTTTGAATCCGACGAGTTGGTTGAAAGGCTACAGGAGCTTCGGAAGACGCTCCGCAGCCAGTACTCAATTCCCAAGTCGCTTCAGGAGCAGCTCAACGAAGCTGTTCAGGCTGAACAGTACGAGTTGGCCGCAAGATTGCGAGACCAACTGGCTCGCCGTGACGTCTAGCACGCTTTCTGGCTTTTGTGCCAACAGCCTTTTCTGACACGCTGCGGTGCGATTTTGTCCCGCCTCTTAGCGCTTCAGATTGAAAAGAACGGCCACCAAAATGTCTGGCCCAAAATCAGCCACAGACCCCTCCTTGGGGTGGTGCTGTCTGGGAGGTTGAGGTTGTTTTGACCGGCACACAGGCGGGTCAAAAACTATCTTTTGGGGGGGCTGGCCGTGATTCTCTGGAATCCATTTGCGATCGCTCTAGTATTGGAGCAGACTGGTATCAGCACGGAGGCGAGTACACCTATGAAATCCAACAAATCGCCAATCTTGGCCCGTAATTATCTGCATTTTACGCTATGTCAAACGTCGACCGCGCATACAACAAAGTCCGCAACGAGCTGGCCGAAGTGGGTCTGCTGGCCGATGGCGTTTACTTGGATACTGTCGAGCTATGTGTGTCGGATGAAAAGAGCGGTGACGGCGAGTGTGGTTATGTGTTCGAACGCGTCGGTCACTATGCTAAGCGCGGCTACCGACCAGGGGTAATCTATCTGCCGCGTGATCTGCCGCACCACCCCTACACGCCGGGATCGACATTGGCCGATACCATCCGCCACGAATATGCCCATGCCTGGTTTTACTTGGATTCATCGCTATTCCGTCGGGAATGGTTTGCGCGCACTTTTGGCGCGGCGTATGCCAATCTTGATGCCCTGCCCTACCGCAATTGGCGTCGGCGGACACTTCGCAGTCGACACTATCTGTCCGGCAAGCAGCGCCGGCCAACGCCGGCGGCTCAGCAGGAATACTTGCATAAGCTGCAGCGACTACAGTTTATCTCAGACTATGCAGCGACCAGTGCCAGCGAAGACTTTGCCGAAACTTTTATGTACTACTTAAAATACCGCCGCACCTTGGAGCGATTTGCTAGTCGCCCGGTGGTCTATCAAAAGATCAAGATGGTGGAGCGCATTGTTGCATCGGCGGCTCGGCGCACGCGACAGTTCAGCCAGCGGACCCTCCGCTTTCGTTCGGCGTGATCCCTCTCACAGACTCAGTAGGGCAGGATTCTAGGCCTTGTTTGCCAGTTTTCATACTTCCGCAAACGGATGCCGCTAGTTATATTGTGCCGCCTTGCAAGTGCGTGCGGCTGCGTCAGTTCCAATCCAATGTATCAAGCCAAGAAGCGAGGGCTAATCAGTGACTTCCGGAAAATATCTGTTTACAAGTGAATCTGTCAGCATGGGCCACCCCGACAAGTTGGCCGACCGAATTTCGGACAGCGTACTGGATGCCATTTTGGAGCAAGACCCCAGCAGCCGGGTTGCCTGCGAAACATTAGTTACTACCGGGCTGGCGTTGATCGCTGGTGAAATTACCACCAAGGCGAATGTAAACTACGCCCGAGTCGTTCGACAGGCCATTCGTGAAGTCGGCTATACCGATGACGAGATGGGTATATCTGCCGATACGTGCAATGTGATGATTGCCCTGGGCGAACAGAGCCCAGACATCGCCATGGGCGTCAATGCTGACGCCACCTCTGGCAAGGAAATCGGAGCCGGTGATCAAGGATTGATGTTTGGCTTTGCGTGTAACGACACGGCCGAGCTGATGCCCATGCCGATTGCGCTTAGCCATCGAATCACCAATCGCCTGACTGAGGCTCGATTCTCCAAAGAAGTTGATTGGCTGCGCCCTGACAGCAAGAGCCAGGTTACTGTTCAATACGACGGCTTCAAGCCGGTGCGCATCGACACTGTGGTAGTCTCGACCCAACACAGTCCAAGCGTATCGTCAGAAGCCATTCGTGACTTTGTAGTCAACAAGGTCATCCTAGGCTGTTTGCCGCCCGAACTCGTGCAAGGTGACATCAAATACCACATCAACCCAACCGGCAAGTTCGTTGTCGGCGGACCTCAAGGCGATTGTGGTCTGACTGGTCGCAAGATCATCGTGGATACCTACGGTGGCTGGGGGCGTCACGGTGGCGGAGCCTTTAGCGGCAAGGATCCGACCAAAGTGGACCGCAGTGCTGCCTACATGGCTCGGCATGTCGCCAAATGTATAGTTGCAGCCGGGCTGGCTGACCGTTGCGAAGTTCAATTGGCGTATGCAATCGGTGTCACTGAACCGGTTAGCATTCATGTGGACACTCAAGGATCCGGCAAGATCAGCGATGAACGCATCTGCGAAGTTATTCGCAAGTTGTTCCCGCTTTCGCCAGGCGGAATTATCGACTACCTGCAACTGCGACGACCAATCTATCGAGCCACCAGCGCTGGTGGCCATTTCGGTCGCAACGAACCTGGATTTACCTGGGAAGCTACCGACAAGAAGGCTGCTGAACTCAAAAAGGCCGCTAGTTGATAGAATTGTGGGCCACTTAGCGCTGCGAGTATTTGCTGGTTCGCTTCGACGGTCAGGCCCATGAATTCAAATCAATACACGCGTTGGTGGATTTGCGGTGCGCTGGCCTGGTGGCTGATAAGCCTGGTTGCCTGGCTGCGAGTCTGGTTGGGTGAGCTGCAGCTGACGGCCCAGCCCAGTACGCTAACCTGTGTGTCACTGCTGGCAGTTGCTGTAGCCGCCACATTGCGCGGTCGGTTTCTGACGAATTTCGACCGCCACTCCAGCAGCCTGCGCTGTCTGGTGTGGTGGCTGGCTATTGGTTCGATGGTTAATTGGCTCGGGGCAATTTGTCTTAGCTCGTCGAGTCTAGTGGATTGCGTGCCTGCTTTCTTCATCGTCGTCGCCGCAGAATGGTTGATCACTGATCGAATCAGTTGCGGAGCAGTCAGGACCAACGCTTGGATTGGGGCCAAGGAACATGGCGCGACGGTTGTTGATGACGAGCTTAGCTCTCGGGCCGTCTACAGCAGTCCACCGTCTGGCCACGGTAGCAACGTGGATGTGGACAGCGCTCCATCATCTGGCGACGGTAGCGACCAAGTTGAGCCAGGTTGTACTGTTCGCCGTGTCGCAGAAGACGGGATTGACGCCGATGGTCAGCGCTACGTGTCTGGCGAGGCGTTCTTGGAGTGGTCGCATCAGCAAGACTCGCAAGTTGTAGTGGTTGGTTTCGTTCCGGCGTTCGAATCCATACCGGACATACAGTTCGAAATCGAGCCAGCAGAATTCTCTGGTCGCTGCCTAGCTGTGACGGTGTCGGGTATGAGAGTCCTCGTCAAACGAATTTCTCCAAGTACTTATGAGAACTGTACGCTGACGTGGTACGCGCTGGAAATTGGCCGTGAACAGGCAAACCAGCAATCCGAGATATCCAGATTGCCCCTGGCCTAATAACCATCCTGCAAAGTCGCAAGCCGGAGACTATAATTCAGGCTTACGATGGTGGGAGAGCTTTCTGATGTGTATGCGATTTGCCAGCCTTACTTTGGGTTGGGTCAGTTTGTGGATATTGAACTGCTGGGTGGCATTTGGCCAAGACGCACAGCAGTGGACCAGTCTGGACGGGAAGACTGTTTCAGGGCAGTTCCTGCGTTTGGATGACAAGGCGGTGGTCCTGCAACTGTCATCGGGCAAGCAGGTCACGGTCAAGCTCTCGGCGCTCAGCTTGGAGAGCCATCTGCAAGCTCTGAAGCTGGCCAATCCTGGGGCGTTTAGTAAGGAGCTGCTGCGCGCACCGATCGAAGTTCAGCCTCAGGTGCCGGCTGACCTGCTGAGTATTGAGGCGATTCTTGCTTCAAGCTTTTCTGAGAACCCAACGATCGATGCATTCCTGCAAGCCACCTGCAACCAGTGGCAGCGAGGCAATACGTTCGTCAATTGGCATGCGTTGCCACCCAAGATTCAGCGAGACATGGCGGCACACATCGCCGGGCACATGAACGCACTGGGGCCGTCTGGCTGCCAGCAGATGCGCACAGTGTTTGGCAGTCTAGCCAACATTGTTTCTAAGAAGAGCGACTGGGTCCTGGGCTCGCCGATGTTGCAGTCGCCAGTCGCCGGTGGACTGACCGTCGCTGAGTTGCACGAGCGTTGGCCCTCGGTGGTTGGCTACTGGCGAGCGATGGCCGACGAGTCCTTGTGGCACGCCGACAATTTTCAGTCTGATCGTATCGTTCCCTGGCTCGCCAACTTGTCGGTTGCAGCGGGATTTCTCAAACAGGTCGACCCGCGCTTGTATCAGGCTCGGTACGAAATTACCAGCCAGACGGCGGATCGCGCGCAGGCGCGGTTGACCGTCGGATTGCAGTCGGCCCACAGTCTGGACTTTCAAAAGTTTGGCAATATTTGGTTGGTGCCAGAAAAGATGAACCAGCTGCAGGCGGATATTGCCAAACACGCTACCCCGGAACTTCGCGCGCGATCTGCGAAAAAAATTCTAGAGATGCTGCAAGGACTACAGCCGCTGCTCAAACAATTGGAGCAGGCCAAATCTCAACAAGAGTTTCAGCAGTTGTTAGCGAATTTCAAGTTTCCGGGTTTTCCAGTGCCTTCAGCTATCGTACCAACGGAGTTTCTGGGCGATTGGGCTGGAGTACCTGGACTGGACGGAGCGCTACTCGGAATTTACGCCAATCCGTCGGATCGTTAATAGTGGTGGCGCATGCAGTTGGATTTAGACCGGACGATCGTCGCGATCAGTAGTCCCCTGTCGCCAGCTCGACGCGCCATCGTTCGTTTGAGCGGTGTGCGGACCCGTGAGCTGCTTCAGAAAGTGCTTGCGGAATGCGATTCGCCTAAAGTTCCACACCAAGACATGAATCAACAGCACTGCCAACCAGCTGCATTGGAGCAATTATGGCAGGCACAACACCCGAGCTATATTCAGGCATCTGCGGATTTGGATTGGCACGGTCGGCGGCTAGATGTTGGAGTATACTATTGGCCGACCCAGCGTAGCTTTACCGGGCAGCCCGTTGCTGAATTGCATCTGCTGGGTTCCCTGCCGCTAGCACAACGCTTGATGAATTGCTTTGTCAGCCTGGGCGCAAGTCCCGCTGAGCGCGGCGAGTTTGCACTCCGCAGCTTCCTGGCTGGCAAAATGGACTTGGTGCAGGCTGAAGCGGTGCTGGGTGTCATCCAGTCCGTGGATCGCGATCAGTTGCAATGGTCTCTGTCGCAATTGGGTGGCAATCTCAGTCAGCCAGTTCATGTGTTGCGCGCCGAGTTGTTGGAATTGATTTCACGACTAGAGGCTGGGCTAGATTTCGTGGAGGAAGATATTCAGTTCATCACGCCACAGGAGATTCATGAGCGGTTGACACGCGTTCTCGAACAGATCGAACAGTTGCGATCGCGACTGCAGTCGCGAGGCACTCCGCAACGCCAATTGGAAGTTGCTTTAGTGGGTCTGCCCAATGCAGGCAAGAGTTCCCTGTTTAACGCACTGCTCGAGCGCGAGCGAGCCATCGTTTCCAACCAGGCTGGGACGACGCGCGATGTAATCTCGGCACCGCTGGGCTTGGATGATATTACGCTTACCTTGGTTGACACGGCCGGATTAGAGCCCGATCTACCTGCAAGCCAACCCGCCGAGGCGAGTCCTCGATTGCTTGCACAGTCACATACGCGGCAGCGCTTGCAGACCTGCGACATTGCCCTGCTATGCGTTGACAGTAGCCACCCGCCGACGACAGCTTGGATCATACAGCAACGGCAGCAACTTGAGGCTGATCAATTGCGGGTACTGACCGTGGGTACCAAAGCGGATTTGTTAGGCGGACGACAGCCACATCTGCCCGTCGATATTGCCGTATCAGCCTATGCACCCGAATCGATCCAAGCACTGAGGGAATGTCTGCAAAGTTTAGCGTCGGCAGGATCTCAACATCAGTTCACGCAAGCGACTCTGCACACAGCCATTCGCTGCACTGAAGCTTTGCAGCACGCCCGTCAGTCCCTGCAGCACGCTCAATGGTTGAACCAGTCAGTGGCCGGCGACGAATTGGTGGCTAGTGAACTGCGCGTCGCTCTGGATGACTTGGCTGCCATGATTGGTCAGGTGCATAGCGATGATATCCTCGGCGAAGTCTTCAGTCGATTTTGCATCGGAAAGTAAATGTGAATTCGAGTGGGCTTGGCGGGTTGGGACGAGCGGGGCTGATGGAATCAGCATGCTAATGCCCTAGAATACGATGATATCTGCAATCGAGACTTGATTGCAGTGAGTAAGGCCTCGCGGCGGACCACGGCTTGCATGGGTATAATTTGACAACAATCGGTTACAGGAACTATGCATGGTTCAAGCGCAACCCCTTAAGTTAATGAGCAATACATCTCGATCAGCCAAATTCTGCTGGAGCACTCGACCTGTCTCAAGTTGTGCTACCCAAAAATTTGTTCGATTTGCCAGCCTCGGCCTGCTTGGATGGCTGACTCTGAGCATGTGGCCGGAACAGGCCCTATCTCAAGTGGCGTCTGAGGCAGCTAGGCAATCAGCCAAGGGAAGGAGTCAGCTCCAGCATCAGCATCCTGCCGATGGTTTCGAGCTTCTACATCCAAACAATCTAGTTGCTTGGTGCATCGTGCCTTTTGACTCTCAGAAACGGGGGCCGGCTGAACGATCGCAAATGCTGGTCGACTTGGGAATCCGCCGCTGTGCCTACGATTGGCGCGAGGAGCAGGTGCCGTCCTTCGAGGAGGAAATCCTGCAGTACCAGAAGCACGGAATCGAAATGACGGCCTTTTGGGGGCAGCATGAATTCGCTTTCGAGTTGTTTCAAAAGTACGATTTGCACCCGCAAATTTGGCAGATGATTGGTGATCCGGGCGGCGATGCAAATACGAAAGTCGAGCGTGCAGCCAAATCGCTGGTACCGTTGGCCCAACGAACCGAATCGCTTCAATTGCCATTGGCACTGTACAATCACATGGGTTGGGACGGTGAACCCGAGAACATGGTTGCGGTCTGTCAACGGCTTCATGCCTGGGGCTATACCCACGTGGGCATTGTTTACAATTTCCATCACGGACACGATCACATCGAACGTTGGCCGTCCGCACTGGCCAGCATGTTACCGTATCTGCTGTGCATCAACCTGAACGGAATGAACAACGCCGCGCAGCCGAAGATACTGAATATCGGCCAAGGCATGCACGAACGGGCGATGATTCAAACGCTTGTCGACAGTGGTTACTGTGGCCCAGTCGGAATTATTGATCACCGTCCAGAATTGGATGCCAAACAGGCGCTGCAGGAGAATTTAGCTGGGCTAAAGAGTCTGTCGCTCAATCCTAAATCAACCTCTGAAGCAACTCCGTTAAGTTCTTCGAGGTTCAAAGGTTTCATTCCGGAGTTTGCCAATCTGCGAGTCGACCAATTGATCGGTGACGCTGGACGGCGCGGCAGCGCAGATCGTGGTGCGGCAGTCTTCGCCAGCGATCATACTGCCTGCTTATCGTGCCACGCAGCGGCCGCTCCTGATGGCAGTTTACTTGGAGGCCAAATTGGTCCCGATCTTGCCCAGTGGCTCCCCACACGAACCCAAGCGCAGATCATCGAGTCGTTGTTGTGGCCCGAGCGGCAAGTAGCAGCAGACTATCAGCTTTGGCGAGTACTGACTGATGATGGCACGGTTCATACCGGCTATAAGCTCAGTCAGGATGCCCAGGCGATCCACGTACGCGATCTCGCGACTGGACAGGTTAACACTGTGGCAATTGAACAGGTTGAGGCGATGCAGGCTATGGGTACGCCGATGCCGCCCGAATTAACGTCCCGTTTAACTGGCCAGCAACAGTTGGACCTGATTGCCTACCTGTTTCAACTGAGGGACGGCCGCGGCCCCAGTCCTTCACAGTTGGATACATTCTCCAGCGCACCGCGCCATGGTCCAGCTAAGTTTCCGGTTGAAAAGTCTCCCCTCCAGCCAGCCAATTGGCCCTACCATACCGCGCATGTCAATCGAGGTCGCGTATATGACTTCTATACGAAGCAAGCCGAATATTTTCGGCAGTTGCCGGGCGTGCCACTCTTGTTGCAGGCTCATCCCGGTCTGGACGGCGGTGCCGACGGCCACTGGGGTAATCAGAGCGACAAGAACTGGGCCGATGGTCGCTGGAACCAGACGCAACTGGGCTCTGTGCAGTGCGGCGTATTTCATGGAGCGGAATTGACTATTGCCCGGGCTGTATGTGTACAACTGGGCGAGAATGGTGACCTGGCATGTTGCTATGACCCAGACACGCTCAGTTACCGTGCAATATGGTCCGGTGGTTTTGTGGGGTTCTCCGAGTTTCGCCACGGTTTTTTGGATGGCTTGCAAATGCAGGGCCAAATCGTGGCTGGGGCTCGACCGGTTCAGTTGGCCGACAGAACGCCCAACAGCCAAGCGAACGCGGACAATCCGAGTGACCACAAGACTGCGGGGAAGTACCTGGGTTTCTATCGAATTGGTCAGCGAGTTGCCTTTGCGGTGCAGATTGGTCAAGACGTTTATCTTGATTCACCGTGGCTCACAGACGACGGTCAATTCACTAATGAGTTGGCATTATTGGACCAGCATTCACTCGGGCCAGCCGCGCTGCGCGGTGGCGATCTGCAATGGCCGCAGGTTCTGGCAACCGAGATCATTTTGGGTCAACAGCGTCCCTTGGCAGTCGATATAATCCAGTTGCCTATCGACAATCCATGGCGCTCGCTGATGTTCTGTGCGGCACACGATTTTCTGCCTGATGGCAGCGCTCTGGTCAGTACAATGCAGGGCGATGTCTGGCATGTCAGCGGCCTGCATTCCAGTTCCAACCAAGCCCGATGGAAGCGGTTTGCTACCGGACTGCATCATCCGCTTGGATTGCTAGTTGACCAGCAGGGTATCTTCGTGCAGTGTCGCGACCACTTGGTACGCTTGGTCGATCATAATCAGGACGGCGAGGCAGATTACTATCAATGCTATAGCAACGCTCAAGTAACATCGGCGGCTGGCCACGATTTCATCTGCGGATTGCAGCGCGACGCTGATGGCAATTTCTATATGGCTTCAGGCAACCAAGGCGTGGTGCGCATCTCCTCGGACGGTCGGCAGGCTCAAATCGTGGCTGCCGGATTTCGCAATCCAGATGGCTTGGGCATTCTGCCAGATGGTACCCTAACGGTGCCCTGCTCCGAGGGCGATTGGACACCCGCTTCAATGATTTGCGCGATTCGTCCGGCCATGCAAAGACATACTGATCGAGTACCCCACTTTGGTTTTCGGGGGCCAATTGAAAATCGTCCTCCTGAACTGCCGTTAGCTTACCTGCCACGGGGATTGGACAATTCCAGCGGTGAACAGACAGCAGTGCCTTCAAATTGTTTTGGTCCGCTGGGCGGTAAGAGTCTTCACTGGTCTTTCGGGGCAGGCAGTTGGTTTACACTGCTGGTCGACGAAGTGGATGGGCAGTTGCAAGGTGCAGTAGTACCGATGGCCGGTGAATTCTTGTCAGGAGTTCACCGAGGACGATTCTCGCCCGCCGACGGGCAGTGCTACGTTAGCGGTATGGCTGGCTGGGGTACCTACACCAAAGATGATGGTTGCTTCCAGAGAATTCGCTACACTGGCGACAACTTTCAACAGCCAGTCGGATTTCACGTTCATCGCAATGGCGTGGTGGTTGAATTTGCCTTGCCGCTGGATGCGGAGGTAGCGACGGATGTCAGCAGTCATTTCGCACAGGCTTGGAACTACCGTTACAGCGGAGCTTACGGATCACCCGAGTTGTCGCCGTCGCATCCCGGAGTTGCCGGGCATGATCCCCTGACGATCATCGGAGCGCACCCAATTGCCACGAATCGCTTGTTCCTGGAGATGCCGGATCTACAGCCCGTCAGCCAGCTCCATTTGCGAATGCACGTCAATCTGGCTGATAGCGTTTTGACCACCAGTCCCGTTGGCGCTGGCCACGATTTGTTCATAACGGTGCATCGTCTGGATCAAGATTTTGCCGACTATCCAAGCTACGCGCCGATCGAGAAGACGATCGCAGCCCATCCATTGTTGGTAGATATGGCACAGACTGCGGCTATACCCAAAAATCGCTGGTTGCAAAAGCGATCTGAGGACGCCCAGAAAATCGTCGTGAAAACAGGGAAGAATTTGACTTTTCAGCAGGCTGAGATTCACGTGCTGGCCGGGCAGGAGTTGGCCCTTACATTGTCAAATCCTGATGTGGTACCGCACAATTGGGTGTTGGTTCGACCCGGTCAACTGCAGGCGGTAGGCACACTTGCCAATCAGTTGATTGCCAGTCCCGATGCCTACGCGCGACACTACATTCCCGAATCGCCAGCGGTGATTGTGCATACCGATGTCGTCCCACCGGAAAGTCGTCAGACAATTCATTTTCAAGCACCGGATGAGCCGGGGCGGTATCCGTATCTATGTACTTTTCCAGGACACTGGATGGTGATGAATGGTGTACTGGTAGTCGAGTAATTTGTTGTGGAGTTCTCAAGATAGAGTAACCGTTGAGATGACTCGTCGGGGAGCAACCGAAGCTGGTCTGAGATAGCTCGGGCGTGACACTGGGACAGAAGCATGCCTGGTAAGCACATATAGCATGCGGCTGGCGACAAAGCGCGTTCAATTGCAATGAACCTGGGGATGCGGCGGCCTGCCACAGGCGTGATCAGGATTTGGTGTCAGTGAGGTTAAGGAATTTACGTCGGCGACTCACTGAAATTGGTCAGTTTGTGGCGCAGAAACTGCCCCGTCAGACTATGCGTCTGACTGGCAATCTGCGCTGGAGTACCAGTAGCCACAATGCGCCCCCCCATTTTGCCGCCATCAGGACCAAGGTCGATAAGCCAATCGCAGCTTGCGATGACGTCTAAATTATGTTCGGTGACGATGACGGTGTTGCCGCGGCTGACTAGGTCATTGAGTACCATGATGAGGCGTTTGATATCCTCAAAGTGCAGGCCCGATGTGGGCTCGTCCAGAATGTAAATCGTCTGACCGGTTTCGGGACGTGCTAGTTCGGTAGCCAGTTTGATTCGCTGAGCTTCCCCGCCAGATAGCGTTGCAGAATTCTGGCCGAGCGCCACGTAGCCGAGCCCCACTTGCTGCAGTGTAGTAAGTAGTCGATGTATCTTCTCGAAGTTGCAAAAGAACTCAGCCGCCTGGTCGACGGACATATTCAATATGTCAGCGATGCTGCGCTGGCGGTAGCGCACTTGCAGAGTCTGGCGGTTATAACGTTGCCCTTGACAGGCCGAGCAAGTGACAAACAGATCGGGCAAAAAATTCATTTCGATTTTTTCTTGCCCTTGTCCCTGACACTTTGGGCAGCGCCCCGTACCGGCCTTGAAACTAAAGCGACCCGCTGTATATCCGCGGCTCTTGGAGTCGCGCGTGTTGGCCCAGAGCTGGCGGATGAGATCCCATGCGCCGCAGTAAGTGGCGGGGGTACTGCGTGGCGAACGTCCAATGGGAGCTTGGGTCAGTTCAATGAGTTTATCGACGTGTTGTACGCCGGTTAGTTTGGTATACGGTCCGGGTCGAGCGGCTGGGGCTTGTCCAAGTTCGCGCAGGATCGCGGGTACCAGGGTCTGGCTTATCAGCGAACTCTTGCCACTGCCACTGACCCCGGTAATGCCGACGAGCAATCCCAGCGGTATTTCGACCGATACGCTGTCCAAATTGTGCAGGATTGCACCGCTCAATCGCAGCTTCTTGGATTTGGCTATGGACCTTACCGAGCGATTTTCAGTGACTTGGCGCTCGCCGCGCAGGTACGCACCCGTCAGCGATCGCGGATCCGCCGTTACTTCGGTAGGCGTCCCGGCTGCGATTACCATTCCACCTTGCGGCCCGGCTCCAGGGCCCATATCGACCAACATGTCGGCGGCCCGCATCATGGCTTCGTCGTGCTCGACAACAATCACCGTATTGCCTTGAGCCTGTAATTGTCGTAGCGATTGAATCAGTCGATCGTTATCGCGCGGGTGCAGGCCAATGGATGGCTCATCCAGAATGTAGCATACGCCCACCAGGCCGCTGCCGATACATGTTGCCAGTCGCACACGCTGCAATTCACCTCCACTGAGTGAATCGGCGGGGCGATCAAGCGTCAAATATCCGACTCCAACTTGCACTAAGAATCGCAGGCGATGTAGCATTTCGCCGAGGATGGGGCGAGCGACGGGCAGCGTCTCTTCATCCCACTTGAGACATTCCAACCAGGCCAGCAGTTCCATAATGTTCTTGGCCACAATGTCCGCGATGGAACAATCATGCAACTTCACCGCCAGTGCCTCGGGTCGCAAACGCGCTCCCTTGCAAGCACTGCAGGTTTGCGGCGTATCTGTCGGCTCCACTCGCTCTTCAGCGTTCGTTCCGACCTGTTGAACAATCTGACCCATGCCATGGCAGTCTGGGCAAGCACCGTATGGGCTGTTGAAACTAAAGGTCCGCGGCTCCAGTTCTTCAAAGCTGGCACCGCAGCTCGCGCAGGCAAAGCGCGAACTGAACAAGCGCTCCTGCCAGTCTTGCGGCGCATCGGACTTAGACGATTTCCCTGGTAGATAACTGATCGACACCAGACCATGAGCCAACTGGAGCGCGATGGCTACCGATTCAGAGAGCCGCTGGTCGCTGCCGGAGCCGAGTACAATTCTGTCCACAACCGCTTCTATAGTGTGATTCTGGCGAGGGTTAAGTTCTGGAACCGCTTCGATATCCAGCAGGTCGCCGTCCACCCTCACACGAATCAGGCCAGCTTGTTGTATCGCCCGCAATTCATCCCGATGACCACCGCGACGTCCCCGCACGACCGGAGCCAGTACGACTAACTTCGTTCCAGCAGGCAGTTGGAGAATCGACTGCACGATCTGCTGCTGGCTTTGCTGCTGAATGTTCTGTCCACATTTGAAGCAGTAGGGCGTAGCAGCACGGGCCATCAGCAGTCGCAGGTAGTCATACACCTCGCTGACAGTGGCAACTGTGCTGCGCGGGCCAGCGGTGGTGCTACGCTGGTCGATACACAGCGTTGGTTGCAGCCCGTGAACGCCATCCACATCGGGTCGCGGTAATGGATTCAAGTACTGTCGTGCATAAGTCGACAAGCTTTCGATGTACTGCCGCTGTCCCTCAGCGAAAAGTGTGTCAAAGGCCAGGCTACTCTTGCCGCTACCACTCACTCCGGTAATCACGGTCAATTGATTGTGTGGAATGTGCAACGTGACATTACGCAGATTGTGCGTGCGTGCACCTTCAATTGTTATGTGTGCTACCGGGTTGACGACAAGGTCAGAAGCCATGAGATTGTCTGCGCGCAACCGTTAGTCCTCGGAGTGCTCCAAGTCATCGGAACGGCGTTCATGACCACCGCCGAAGACGTCATCATCATCATCTTCGTCTTCATCGTTAGCCAATGGGATCGACTCGTGGCGCCGCTTGAGCATTTCCACTTCGTTGCCACATCCGTGATAGTGGACCTCCGACATCATTTGTCGAATCAACAACACGCCGCGACCATGAACACACTCCAGTCGCGAATCCTCGCGAGGGTCAGGCACTTTGTCCAAGCAAAAGCCGTTTCCTTCATCCTTAAATCGCATATAGACTCGGTCCGGCGATACTCGCAACTCTATCTCGACATGCTTGTTGCCGTCTTGTTTATTGCCGTGAGTCACGGCGTTGACCAAAGCTTCTTCACTGGCCATTTGCACGTGAAAAAGATCGCGACCATCCCACCCCGAGTCTTGCAGCGCGCGATTAAAGATATCCAAGTATTGATGGGCGATTGGGAGCGTGCTGGGAATGCGTTCATGCAGACTCCACGTCCATGGCGAATCAGACATAAACGGGTTCCGTCAGGAGTGATCGTTTCTGATGAGGCTCCAAGCACTGAAGCGTCAAGCACTGCAAGTCAGTCATGCGACACGCACCATGCAAGGGCGAATTATGTTGTCACGCCATAGGCCTTGATAGCATCCGCTTCCGATTTGCGGATGTCAAAAATCTTATGCAGTCGTAGCATTTTGAAGGCTTCCAGAATTTCGGCTCGTAGTCCCGTAATACGCAGGATACCGCCGACGTTTTTAGCTTCCTGATTCAACTGAATCAGTTTGTTAAAAGCTGCTGAGGATAAGAATTCGACGCCCTCGAAGTTCAGCAAGATATTCTTCAGGTGCTGGACTTTGACCAGAGATACCATCTCGTCCCCGATGGCCTCTATATTGCCGGCGTCCACAATCCGCTTCTCCTTGAAGCGCACGATGGTGACACCGTTGACTGTATTGGTAATCAAGCTTGGCATGGTGATTTAGCTGGTGCAGGATGACAATTGTGAATTAAATCCGAATTGACTTGACGAGGTTGGCGACCTTATTGGCCCCGACAATTGGGGTGTTCGAATCTCCAAGCCTTTATGCTAAGTCATCCCTGCACACCTAGCAAGCGATCGAGCTGTGTTATTCTGCCAAGCGACCGCATAATCTGCGGAGATGGAGCTAGATTCTTGTGGTTTGGCATCCTATTTTCAAAGTAAGGGCCATACTGGCTGTAGTCAGCCAGAATGGCATTCTCGCACAGTCGCAAGGAGACAGTGGTGGCTTTTCGATTTGACAAACTGACAGTCAAGGCTCAAGAAGCGCTTGCCGCAGCGCAAAGCAAGGCGGCCGAATTGGCGAATCCAGAATTAGATGCGTTACATCTCTTGGAATCGCTCATGAGCGACCGCGAGGGAATCGTTGGCCACCTGTTGAAGAAAATTGGGGGAGCGCGCGAGCAGATACTGGGACTGGTGGATTCTGAAATTAAGCGACTACCACGCGCTCAGGGCGGTCGCGAACCGCAACTCAGCAGCGGCCTGCGAGCTGCTCTGGAAGCCGCTGCCAAAGCGGCCGATACGATGAAAGACGAGTACGTCAGCACCGAGCACCTATTTCTTGGTCTGCTGCAATCAGCCAGCAAAGCCAAAGATCTGCTGAGTATCAATGGCATCGATGAAGATGATGTACTCAAAGCCCTCCAAGCATTACGCGGTAGTGCGCGAGTTTCAGATCAGAATCCAGAGGGTAAATTCAATGCGTTGGAAAAGTACGGCATCGACCTGATCCGCCAAGCGCAGCAAAATAAGATCGATCCGGTCATTGGTCGTGACGAAGAGATTCGGCGAGTCATTCAGGTGTTGTCACGACGCACCAAAAACAATCCGGTCCTGATCGGCGAGCCAGGTGTTGGCAAGACGGCAATTGTAGAGGGGTTGGCGCTGCGCATTGTTCAAGGCGACGTACCACAGAGTTTGAAAGACAAGCGAGTCATCGCGCTCGATATGGGGGCTTTAGTGGCCGGCACCAAGTATCGCGGCGAATTCGAAGAGCGTTTAAAAGCCGTGCTCCGCGAGATTAAAGATGCAGAAGGCCGAGTAATCTTGTTTATCGACGAACTGCACACCGTAGTAGGTGCCGGAGCTGCCGAGGGCGGTAGTGACGCAGCGAATCTACTGAAACCTGAATTGGCACGCGGTAGTCTGCGCTGTATTGGAGCAACCACCCTCGACGAGTATCGCAAATATATTGAAAAAGACGCCGCGCTGGAGCGTCGCTTCCAGCCGGTCTATGTCGGCGAACCGAGCGTTGAAAGCACCATCGCTATCTTGCGTGGGCTTAAATCGCGTTACGAGGCGCACCACGGTATCAAGATTCGTGACTCAGCATTGGTAGCCGCCGCGAATCTGTCCAATCGCTACATTGGCGATCGGTTTTTGCCCGACAAGGCGATCGATCTGGTGGACGAGGCGGCTAGTCGCCTGGCCATGGAGCGCGAGAGCGTGCCGGCAGAGATCGACCAGGTACAGCGCCGATTGCGGCAACTGGAACTGGCTCAGCGACAGCTCACGGAGGAGGGCGACGAGTCGCTACAGGACCAACTGGAGCCGATCGAGCAAGAGATGCAGTCGCTGCAGCGCGAATTGGCCAGCTTGCGTGAACAGTGGGAAGCGGAGAAGCTGGGCATGAGTGACGTGCACTCGATGCGCCAGCAGTTGGATCAACTGGATGTCCAATTTCAGCAGTTAGACGCAGGGATTCGCGACAAACAACGTACTGGATCACCGGTTCCCGAAAGCGATTACCAGCAGCTTTTCCAACTCGACAAGCAGCGTTCCGCTCTATCCGCTCAGATTGAGTTAGCGGAAGAGAAAGGTGGTGAGGCGGGTCAGAGTGAAAAACCAAAGCTGTTGCGCACAGAAGTAACGGCTGATGAGATCGCCAACGTGGTTAGCCATTGGACAGGTGTGCCTGTCTCACGAATGATGGAAACCGAGCGGGCCAAGCTGCTAGTGATGGAGGAGCGATTGCACCAACGCGTCATCGGCCAGAATGATGCGGTAACGGCAGTTTCTAACGCGGTGCGTCGTAGCCGTAGCGGATTGCAAGATCCCAATCGCCCAATCGGATCGTTCTTGTTTTTGGGTCCGACAGGCGTAGGCAAGACAGAACTGTGCAAGGCACTGGCTCAGGTCATGTTTGACGATGACCAGGCCATGGTCCGCATCGACATGAGCGAATTCATGGAACGCCACAGCGTTAGTCGACTGATCGGGGCCCCTCCCGGATACGTAGGCTATGAGGAGGGCGGCAAATTGACCGAAGCCGTTCGGCGCCGACCTTACAGTGTGATCCTGTTAGATGAAATGGAAAAGGCACATCCTGATGTCTTTAACGTGCTGTTGCAAGTCTTGGACGATGGGCGACTGACCGATGGACAGGGACGCACAGTCGATTTCACCAATACCGTGGTGGTTATGACTAGCAACGTGGGTAGCCAAGTCATCCAGCGACTAACCAGCGAAGGCGCTAGTCATGAGGAAGTGAGCGATGCCGTCCATGAAGCGCTGAGGGCAAAGTTTTTGCCCGAGTTCCTGAATCGCATTGATGAAACAATCTTGTTCCACCCATTGGGCAAACAAGAGATTCACAAGATTGTCAAACTGCAACTAGAGCATCTGCGCCGACAGCTACAAGATCGACAGATTGAACTTGAGGTGACTCCACAGGCTATCGACCACATTGCCAGCGATGGCTACGACCCGGCTTATGGAGCGCGACCACTGAAGCGCGTCATTCAGCGCGAAATTCAGAATCCGCTGGCAACGGAACTGCTTAAAGGTCACATCGACGAAGGCGGCAAAGTGGTCATTGATCTTCAAGGCGACCAAATCGTTTTTCGTTGATCATAACCGGCTACAGAAAATCGAACAGCGACAGACGTCCTGTTTGACCCATCAATTGAAGCGAGGCCTGCATAGCTGCCTGGCGCTGGGCTAATTCCGAAATCACACTGGCCAGATCAGCGTCACGATAGTCCGATTCCATTTCTTTGAGTTTAAGTTGTTGTTGCGCAGATTTGTCCAAGCGGTTTTCGATCGACTGTTGCCTGGCCCCAACCAGACCTCTGGCTACCGACAGCCGATCTAAATCTCGCTCAAGTGCCGGCCACAAACTGAGTACCGCTTGTGGGTCATTGCTGTCGATGGCTTTTCGCAAGCTCAATATGGACGAGTATATGCCATCGACCTGAACCGTAGCCACGTCGCGACCATGAATCACGCTGTTAGTGCCTGTGGTGGTCCCTTCGGACGTGACACTGTCTTTGGTGGCCCAACCCAGTCCGATTGCGGCAGTACTGCCAGCCGCATTGGTCACCGATATTTGTTGCGTACCGGAAGGTGATGTCAACCGAATGCCATTGCCGACAGTCTCCAGGCTGGCCGTGATCTGCAGTCCCACATTGAAATTCGCCGCATTTTCATTGATGCGCGTGATGACATCGCCAATCGTTTGGACTCCAGTCAGATTGACTCGCATTTGAGTACCATTATTGCGAGTAAAAATCAAATCGTCACCAGATGCATTGATGCCAATTCCTGCGCCATGATTCAAACTGGATACAGGTGTGTCGAGAGTCATGCTGCGCAACCCGAGGCTCGTGGCTAGAGTACCCCCATTCTCCCCAATCGAAAAATCACTGCCGCTCTCGGTGCTCTGAACCACCAGATATCGCCCGCTGCTGTCGATCGAGGCTTTGATGCGGGCTCCCGTACGCTCCAGGCGATTGAGCAAGTCTTCGACGGTATTCATTCCGTTGGTATTAACGACATAATTGGTGCCTGCCTGTGTGATTCGTAATGACTCACCAGGTTGCAAGCCAGCACCACCAAACAACTGCCACAGACGAGTTGTAGGTGTTAGAATCACATTCAAATCACTGCCCTGTACGGGACTACTCTGATTCGAATCCAAGTTGTTGATTCCTAAGTCCGACGCCATGGCACCGCTGCCGACATCCTCGATTCGCAATACTCCACCTAATCCATCCTGAAAGTCAATCTCCAGGCTATGAGACAGCAGGGTAGCTTGAACTTGACGCCCTCCAAGTGATAACTGATTAATGCGCTGAATGACGTCGCCTAGCGAATAGGCATTAGCGAGGTCGATCTCCACAGATTCGACACCACTGCTTAAGCGAATTGCCCCAGTCCGCACTCCAGCGCCTTGATTAAGCTGCGCCAGCGGAGTTTCCATAGACAAGCTCGGGTTGAGGTCGATCTTGCCAACCACTTGCGACGATTGCACGCCAAACGCATCGTGGGCAGTTACGTTCGCGGCTAATGTGGTTCCATAATCCGCGATCGAGTTGAGTTCTTCATGATTACCCGAAAACCGCACTGAATTGCCGACCAGTTCGAGTGGGTTATTGCGAACTCCACTGCCTCCAAAAATGAATTGATCTCCAAATTTTGTATTCGCCAGGTCGACCAATCTTCGCAGCGAAGTATCGATTTGACTTATCAACGCCGTACGTTGGTCGTCGCTTAATGTATTTCCAGCGCCTTCGACGGCCACTGCTCGAATTTCATTCAGAATGTTGTGTGCTTGGGACAGGCTGGATTCCGAGGCAGACAGGATATTATCGGCGCTGCTGAGATTGACGTCGGTCTGTGCCCGAAACTCTAGTTGGCGCTGCGCCGACATGACTTTGGTAGCCGCCGGCAAATCCTGACTGGGATTTTGGAACCGCAGTCCGGTACTAAGCTGCATTTGCAGCTTCAGAACTGCCGCTTGGTCACCATGCACCTGCGACAGCATGCGCGTGATGGCCAGCGGTGCTGAGTATCGTCCGGTAATTGCAGGGTAAAATGACGACATGAATATTATTTGTGCGCGTGGGGTTTAGCTGTCGCCGGCAGCGTACGATTTCAGGAGTCGGAGCTTACAAATCCATCAACACGTCCAAGATTTCGTTCGATGTTTGAATAACCTTGCTGTTGGCTTGAAACATCCGCTGGAAGAAGATCATCTTCACCGCTTCTTCATCCAAGTTGACCCCCGAGACCGCCAAGTGCTGAGCTTCGAGCGTCTTGTAGAAGTTTTCCAATCCATTCAATTTTCCTTGCTGTTGACTGACGTTCTGCGCGAGCTGAACGACCATTTCTTCATACGATTCTTTGATGGATCGTCCGCCGAGGCTTGCTACAGGATCGTCAAAGGCTTGCGCCATGCGTACTGCGTTTTGGGTTCCAAACCCAACGCCTGTCAAACTGGCAGCCAACATGCGTGGATCGTTGGCCACAATTGAATTTACTTGGATCGTAGCGGCCGAGTTGCCCACGAAAAAAGTATTGATGCCCACGGCACTCAAAAAGTTGGATGTGTCGTTTTGAAATGTGAAGCGTAGTTTGTGCGAGTTGGTAGCGATTTGCAGACGGCCATCACTGGAAATAGTGGCGGTCAGCCCGGATACCGCGCTCAATTGGCTACGGATGTCCTCCAGCGAACTATCATTGGTGCCAGCGCCCAGCGAAACGCGAATTTCGCGGGTGATCACGGAACCAGTCTCCAAATCGGTGACTTGAATTTGGAACGCCCCGTTTTGAATTTGCCCGTGTAGACCCGCCAAATCGAGTGGCCCCAGCGGGTCATCGGTAGCGTTGGCACTGGTGATTCTTTGAAACCCCTGGATCCCTTGTCCTTGTGTGTGGATGCGATTGAATTGGTCGATTAAGGAGCGGGTAAAGTCGTCTAGCTGGCTGCTGATTCTCTCCATACTCAGCGCCCGAGCCGTATAGATACCATACAGGCGGCCTCCGGTGACTTCCAAAGGTGAATCGGTGTCTACCAGACGCACTTCTGGATATGCAACGGTTCCGGTAGACCTCACGGCAGATTTCACTTCCCGTTGTATGCCATCGGCTACCAGATAGTCGCCACCTACGAAGACACTGACCGCTCCAGATTCTTGTTCGACCGATCGAATATTGATGTATATACTCAGTTCGTCCAAGGCTCGAATGCGTTCGTCGCGCAATCCGGCTGCATCGCTGGTCTTAGCTCCAGCGCCACCCTCCAGCTCAACAATACGCCGATTTAAATTGGCGATTTGCCCGGTCAGTCGGTTGATTTCCCCAGCGACCTGGTAGGTTTCGGCATTTAAGGTGTCGCCGAAGCTGGAGAGTTGTCGGCTGATCGAGCGGATATTCGACGCCAATTCATGGCCACTTTCGATCACCAGCCGCCGAATCGCTTCATTGCCGGGATGATTCATCAAATCCTGAATGCTGGCCGAAAAATCATTGATCTTGGAGCTGAGATCGTTATCGCTGAGTTCGCCCAGCATCGACTCAAGTTCGGAATAGAACTGGCCTAGCCGCCCATTCTCTTCCAGGCTGCTACGTACCTCGCGCATGCGATCGAGCAGCAGTAAATCGACCTTTTGTTTGACGCCAACAGAACGCACTCCGTTGGTCAAGATACTGGAACCCATGCGCACGGAGGGCCCGGTCGTCGTCAGTAGCTCTTGGCGAATATAGCCCGGCGTCCCCGCATTGGACACGTTGTTTCCGACAACGTGCAAGCCCAAAGCAGCCACCTGCAGCGCATTGGCGCTATTCTGAATTGCGCTGAATAATGTCATGGGTTACGTCAGGCTAATCATTTCACATCGATATTGCAGTTGCAGCTATGATCGCTCACACTGTGGACGGAATTGTGCGTTTAACCGATTATCTCTCGATGGTATTACAAGCAGGCGTCCAGCAGATGGCCTCCGCATTCGCGCGGTCGGTCATCCATGTACACATGTTGTGCCACCGTCCCCGAAATCAGTCGCGTCAGGTCGTTATAAAAATTGGCTGACTCATTTAAGTACACCCAGGTGGCTGTATGTAGTCGCCGCAGCTGTGCCAATTGCTGCCGACTAGCATCGAACGCCGCACGAAAACGTGGCCGCTTCCAGGCAGGTAGGCTCTCGGCCAACGATCGCAACGTCGTGGCGGTCCAACCAGCCTGCTGGGCGCTGTCGAGTATCTGTTCTCGCCCTTCCAACGCATCTCGCAATTCCGTAATCAAGCTCAGTCCACGCTCCTGGAGTTGTCCAACCGTTTCTGGAGTTGCATCGATGCTCAGCAACTCAGTTGCGGTCAGCCAGGCCATCCACCGCTGATAAATGTCGCTCAGCTGCAGGATGTAGGCCTCCATCCGCAGCGATAATGCTTGACTGGAATCCACGGACAGGCTCATTTCCGGTACACTGGTGACGAAGATAAGAAAACACCACGTTTCTATAGTTCGGCATTTGCCTCAGGCGGCTTGCCAAACAACCGTCTTTATGTGAACATTCTCGCAGGGAATGCTAGCGTCAGCGTCGCCGGATATGAAAGCTTTTGATACCCCATCGTGCGGTTGGAGGCGGCATGCGCTCTAGATTGGCTCCGCAATATCGATGGGATTCATCCCTTGATCGAGGACTCGGTCTGAACGTGTTCTTGTTCGAATGGATTTGGTGCGGTGGAATGCACGCCGTGCCCCTCGCACAGATTCCCAGTGGCATGAAGCGCGAGGCTTGGGCCATGATGTGCTGCTTGGCCGAACGCTGGTACCGATCAGGACATCGCGCCGTTTCCTGGATCGATCGTCGAATAGACCCAGCGGGGACCTTTTCAGGCTTTAAGGGGGATACAGATGTCTTTGCTCTGAACAAAACGTCGTCTGCCTTAAACCAGTGGGATGCCACTTTGGAAGTTTGGTTGCAGGCAGCGCCACGTGATGGCGTCAGCCTGATTTTGGCACCCGAATCCGACGGTTTGTTGGAGTACTGCATTGCTCGATTCATGGACGATGGTCGCGAGGTCATCAATTGCTCCGGTCGCTTTCTTCAAGCTAGTTGCGATAAATGGCTGACCGCTCAGGCTCTGCACGCGGCCGGTGTTCCCCATCCGCCAACATGGCTGGCAAGTAGCTTTGAACCTGAAGCGATCGCCACCTCCGAGCGCTGGTGTTTGAAGCCTCGGCGCGGTGCCGGCTGTGAAGAACTGATGATCGTGGCGGCAGGACAAGTGCTCGATCGAGTAGGTGGCTTGGCGCAACCTGACAACTGGCTAGTACAACCTTGGATTGAGGGTCAGGCTTTCAGTTGTAGCGCGATTGTCGATATTGGTCATCACGCGCATTGGTTGCCCCTGGTAACTCAGAAGCTTGGACCAGAAGATGTCTCACCCGGTCAACAAAGACTAATCTATCAAGGTGGACGAATTGTTGGTCGAGAGCTGCAGTCTGAGCGACCAACGCAATTGCTCGATACGACCCTACGGGCGCTGGATGCCTACACGTCGCCAGGTGCCCTGGGATGGGTTGGCGTCGATTTACTGCGAGATAGTCAGGGGCGGTGGTGGAGTATTGAAGTCAACCCGCGGTTGACGACATCGATCGTTGGGTTGGCGCAAGCCATTGACCCCAACATCGGACGTATCATGATCGAGGCCTGGCAGGGACCACTGCCAGCTTATAAGACCGAGGCTATGAACGAGAATTGGAAAGAACTTGAATTCACCGCGCAATATCCTTACAGAAGCTAACCCCGCCCCAGTATCCCCGTCCCCGGTGCGCTGCCTTGTAGCCGCGATCGCCTGGAGCGTGTTCGGATGCAACGGTTCCGTTTGCCAGCGGAATGCAGCGTGAAATCATTGCCAATTCTGTACGAAGACAACCATCTGCTGGTCGTCAACAAACCCTGCGGACTGGCGACGATGGGTGTGATCGACGGTCAGCCATCGGTCGTGGGTTTGGCAAGGGAATACCTGAAACGCAAGTACAACAAACCGGGTAATGTCTACATCGGTGTGGTCAGCCGCTTGGATGCTTTCGCGTCCGGTGTGTTAGTGTTGGCCAGAACTAGCAAGGCCGCTGGCAGACTGTCAGATCAGATTCGGCGACAGGCTACAGGCAAATGGTATTTGGCGGTAGTGGAAGGACAGGTTCAGCCTTCGCAGCAATACCAAAGCTTACAGCACTATGTATATAAAGATGAGACTGCGCATCGCATGCGCGCTCAGTATTCGCCTGCCGGCCAGGCGCAGTTGGCACAGTTGCGCTATCGCTGTCTGCTGAGTGACTCCCGAGCCAGTTCGATCCTGCAGGTCGAGCTACTCACAGGGCGCAAGCATCAGATTCGCGTGCAGTTGTCGGCAATGGGACATCCTATCGCCGGCGATAAGAAATATGGCGGGCAATCGCCCTGGGGCAGCGGTATCGCCTTACACTGCTGGAAAAACTCCATACAACATCCGACTACCTGCCAGCCGCTCAGTTTTAGCGTTTTACCCAGTCATTGGCAACGAAGCTTGGGGGCAGACGCGTATAATCGAATGATCCAGCAGTTGGAAATCCACGGATCGTGGTCGGGTGATCAAAGTTAACGAGCATTGGTGGAGACGAGCGAGCATCTGTGAGTGGCCCAGAAAAATTTCACGGTGTCGTGAAGATCGTTTCCGGGGGGCAGACCGGCGTGGACCAAGCTGCGCTGGATGTAGCTCTTGAATTGGGAATTCCGCACGGAGGTTGGTGCCCCAAAGGTCGCTTATGTGAGCATGGCAGGATCGATGAACGTTACCAACTGACCGAACTTCCAACCCCCGAATACGCAGCCCGCACCCTGCGCAACGTGATTGATTCCGACGGCACTCTAATTCTGTATCGCCAGCGCCTACAGGGGGGCAGTGGACTGACACAGCGGCTTGCCAAGCAACATGGCAAACCGGTTCTAAGTGTTCGACTCGATCGCGCCATCGACTATCTCGTTATCATTGACTGGCTTCACAGTTCAGCCATTGGAGTACTGAACATTGCCGGCCCGCGAGCCAGTTCGGCACCCGGTGTGCAGCGACAAGCCCGTACAATGCTGCGTCGGCTGTTTCAGGAGTCGCCCGGACTATTGCACCTCGATCGCCAATCCAATGCAAAGACTAGCGGGCAATAGTGTATACCAGCAGCCACCGTCAACAGACGCTGGATCCCCAATAGCTTGCGTATGGAGTGTGAAGCAAGTCGCGAGCAAATTGACGTATTGCAGCGGCAAAGCGAATGGCCAATCGTTTTTTAGTTTGATCGGCCAAACCGCCGAGTTGCGAAACACGCCGGTGATTTTATGAAGCGGTTTCCTAATTGGTAATCCATGGCTCGACGATTGCGGCGATGGCCAATATGGCCAAAGTTGCATAGGTCGCCGAGCGCATCAGGCCGTCTCCTAGGCGGCTGCCAATTTGAAGTCCAGCTTCTGCCGCCAGCAAGGTCAGCGGTATTGCCAGCATCGCGATCAGCATGGGCAGCCATACCAGCGTGCCGAAGTTCCAGCGCAGCAGCAGTACCTGCGGGATGAAGCCAATCACGTAAGTCGCGAACAGAAACGCGCGTCCTCGGTCGATTGAGTATTTCTGGCCGTGAATCCACAGAACCATCGGAGGCCCGCCGGTGCCCATCAGACCCTGCAAAAACCCGCTTCCACAAAAGGTGGCTAACATCCAGGGCCACCTTCGTGCATTGTGCCACTGAATACCCGCCAGGTACTGGAGGCCAATCGCCAGTAGAATGACGACACCAACCACTTGTCCCACGGTCTGCTTGGACTGATTCATTAGCACCGTCAGACCGGCGACGCCTATCGGCAACGCCACAATGCGCAACAGGGCTGGCACAGCCACTTCGCGAAAATCGATACTCCGCCGCAGTCGCCAGCAGCCAAAAATGTTCTGCGGCAACATGGCGGTGACAATCAGCAGTTGAGCTTCGACCAGCGAGTTGCCCACCCACAGCAGCAGGGGTAGGCCAAACAGCGCCGACCCAAAGCCGGCGGTGGCCTGCAAGAGCGCTGACAAGGCCAGAATTAGCAGGCTCATTCCGACGCGTTGATTCAGCAGGTGGTCCGCTACCCACTGCCAGTCCACTAGAATCTCAATAGCCGCCTCACTGCCTGGTGACTATTCAAGAATCATGTCATCGACCGTGCGTCCCCCTGGAATCATCGGCAGCACGTGCTCCTGATAGGGTACCATCACATCCAACACGAAAGGTCCAGGATAGTTGATCATCTCCTCCAGCGCCGTACGAAGTTCCGATTTCTTGCTGACCGTAGCCGCACCACACCCATAACCTTTAACGATCTCCACAAAATTGGGATACCGTTCACTTACATAAGCATGAGGATCGGTGATGCCTGGGCCGCTGGCTTCTTCGTGATGGATTGGCCCCAAGTAGGTATGGGCCCGATTGCTTTTCTCGAAGCGATCTTCCCACTGGACCACCATTCCCAGGTGCTGATTATTCAACAGCAAGACCTTCACCGGCAATTTTTCGCAATGCAGCGTGGCCAGTTCTTGAATGTTCATCTGGAAGCTACCGTCGCCATCAATGTCCACCACTAAAGCTTCAGGATGGGCCGCCTGCACGCCCATGGCTGCGGGCAAACCAAATCCCATCGTGCCTAGGCCCGACGAACTAAGCCACTGTCGTGGGCGATTAAATTTGTAGAATTGAGCCGCCCACATTTGGTGCTGCCCTACGCCCACGGTGATAAACGTCTCCCGGTCACGCGTCAAATCGGACAGCTCAGCGATGGCATGTTGCTGCAAGATGCCATCAAAGCCGGTGTCGTAGTGGAAAGGATATTGGCCTTTGAGCTTCTTACAATGTTTAACCCACTCTTCGATTTCCGGGGCTTCGACAATACGGTTGAGCTGCTCGAGTACGAATTTTACATCACTACAGACGGAGATGTGCGCGACTTTGTTCTTGTTCAATTCCGAGGCGTCGATGTCAACGTGTACGATCTTGGCGTTCTTTGCGAATTCGGCCACTTTACCTGTGACGCGGTCGTCAAAACGAACTCCCAGTGCAATCAGCAAATCACAATCACGCACCGCATAGTTGGCATAGGCTGAACCGTGCATGCCCAGCATGTCCAGCGACATGGGACCGTCGTTCGGGTAGACTCCTAACCCCATGACTGTCATTGTGACCGGAATACCTGTTAGTTTGACCAATTCGCGAAGTTGCGCAGAAGCTTCGGACGTGACAATGCCGCCACCACAGTAAATGATCGGACGTCGTGAATGCTTGATGGCTGCCGCGATCTGCCGAATTTGTTCCGGTGCGGCCTTGGGCTTTTGCACGCGATAACCGGGTAACTCCATCGCTACATTCCAGTCGACCTCGCACGACGCCAGTTGCACATCTTTGGGCATGTCAACCAATACCGGACCTGGCCGACCCGTGGCCGCGATGTGAAAAGCCTCTTTCATGACTCGGGCTACATCCTCGACGCGCGTAACCAGATAGTGAGCCTTGGTGATGCTCCGGCAAACTTCGACAATCGGCGTTTCTTGGAAGGCGTCGGTGCCCATGACCGCCGTGGGTACCTGTCCGGTTATGAATACCACCGGCACACTGTCCAGTTTGGCATCAGCGATAGCTGTTACCAGATTCGTCGCGCCCGGACCGCTGGTGGCCATCGCCACGGCGACCTTGCCGGTGCTGCGCGCAATTCCCTGCGCAGCAAAGCCGCCGCCCTGTTCGTGTCGCGGTAAAATGGTTCTAATGCGGTCGCCGTAACGCGTTAGCGACTGGTGCATCGGCATGCTGCATCCGCCGGGATAGGCAAACACGACCTCAACACCGTGGTCCACCAAAGACTTAACCAGGATGTCCGCTCCGGTCATTACCTCAGTTGCACGTTTCGTTTCAGCCGTCGCCATGAATTCTTGCCTTTCCATCGTCCAATTAATAAAGGTATCTCGGCAATCGCTCTCAAGTCATTTCTGGACCACCATTTCGGGTGGTGTGACGGCTTGAGCGGCCGATGATCCACAGACCACGATCGTCAACTTGAGGTTCATCGCTTGCCGAAACCCTCGGCAGCCGATCGGAGGCCATTAGCAGCAGTCGCTGATAAGAGGATAAGTGAAATCGCAATATGTTTCAACGCTCAGTGGGTGCCGGACAGGCGACAATCGCCGATTCTATTGCCGCAATTTGGCAGTGGAATCGCCCAACGGGACGCCCAGGGCGATCGCAGGCGCACAACCATTCATAGTATCTGGGAAAACCTGTGATTCGCTGGCTCGATGTTTCTCGGCAATTCTTAAGTCTAATCCGGTTCAGCCACACGGTCTTTGCTCTGCCGTTTGCTGCGCTTGCCTGCGTCTGGGCACTGGCTATGCCCGAACAACCGCAGTGGGCAGCCTTCAGTGCCGTTGCCTGGCGGCTGCTGGGAGTGTTAGTTTGCATGGTCGCCGCCCGGTCGGCAGCCATGGCCTTCAATCGACTGGTCGATGCCTCAATCGATGGTGCCAACCCTCGAACCGCCATGCGACACTTGCCGGCTGGCCTACTCAGTCGTAGCCAGGTCGTGTTGTTTTTCCTGGGCTGTAGTCTGATATTCGTAGGCGGCACGTTGTTGTTCCTACCCAATCGACTGCCGCTGCTCTTTTCACTGCCGGTGCTGGCCTGGATTTGTGGTTACAGCTTCGCCAAACGATTTACCGCCGCCGCTCATTTGTGGCTGGGCGTAGCATTGGCCCTGTCACCGCTGTGTGCTTGGGTAGCCATCCGCGGAGAGATCGTGCAACTGGGCCTTAGCGATCTAGTTGCTCCAGCATTGCTAGGCGCAGCCATCGCCTGCTGGGTAGCCGGATTCGACATTATCTATGCGACTCAAGACGCGGACTTCGACCGTCGTAGCGGGCTCCACAGTATTCCAGCTCGATTGGGGATCCCTAGAGCCTTGCGTTTGGCTGCAGTTCTGCACTTGCTCATGTGGCTCCTGCTGGTCAGTATCCCTTGGCTTGTCCCGCAGTTGAACTTAGGCACGATCTATTGGAGTTCATTAGTCATCGTGGCTGTACTATTGGTGCGTCAGCACTGGATCGTATCGGCAGACGACTTGAATCGAGTCAACGAAGCCTTCTTCACTCTCAACGCACTCATCAGCTTCGGCCTAAGTATGTTTGCCGCTCTGGACGCATGTTTGTAATCTGCCCAGCCCATTTGGCTTTCCAGCGCCACTAGAATCCCGTCTTGCTCGACCGGTGGTTTGTTCGGCTTCTGGCTACGGTAGCCATGGCTGCCGGACAGTAAACAAAATTCCGCTTGGCCACCGCCTGGCAACGGCAGTTAAGGTTGTTCAACGCCCCCGTTTTGCTGAGGACCACTTCACCTCTGCCTTCTTTTCCGGACCGTTTGACTTAGTTCGGTAGTTAGTTCATAACTAAACCATGAGTGACGTGCGTTTGAATATCCATGATGCCAAGACGAATTTATCTAGGTATCTGAACGAACTGGGGTGCGACGACCGTATCGTGCTGTGCCGACGCAATCAGCCGGTCGCTGAGATTCGCTGTTGCCTTCAGCCGATCGCAAGCAGCGTAAGCTGGGATTGGCAGCGGGCGATTTTGTCGTCGAGGCGTCGTTCTTCGAGCCCTTGCCCGACGAGATCATGGATGGGTTCGAGGGAAAGTTGTGAAAATCCTGCTCGATACGCACACGTTCCTATGGGCGATTACTGGCGATCCGCAGTTATCGGCTCGGGTGATCGACGCGATCTCTAATCCGGCCAACGAAGTCTTTGTTAGCGTCGCTTCTTCATGGGAGATCTGTATTAAGTACTCGTCGGGGAAGCTCAAGCTGCCGCGTCAGCCGGACCAGTATTTGCCGGAGCAAAGATTGATGGCTGGCTTTGAACTACTCGTGATCGACGAAGCAGAAGTATGCCAAGTGCATCGCTTACCAGCCATACATCGCGACCCATTTGATCGCCTACTGATCGCTCAGGTCAATTTCTATGAAATGACGCTGGCGACCAATCACTTGGTGTTCGCGCAGTATCCGGTGCGTACTCTGTGGTAAACCAAGGTTTGGCAGCCGTCGCCAGAAGGTGGTTGCCTGATATGTGCTGCAGTAGCTGGAAGCGGAACAAATCTCCCGGACGAGCCGGGGAGCATTGGGAAAGCGGGGGATTCTTCGCGCGGCCGAGATGACGCGAGAAGCGGATACAGCTCTAAAAAAGTCCTTGAATTGGCTCGCCGTCGGGCACGATTGACACGGGGCGGCCGGAATGGTCTTTGAATTGCGTTTCCAACGGTACGCCCATGGCGCGATAGAGCGTGGCCAGGAAATCATTGGGAGTTACCGGGTTGCTCTGCGGCTCTTCACCCCTGGCGTTAGTCGAGCCGATGACTTGTCCCATCTGCAGTCCGCCGCCAGACATGAAAACGGACATGGCTTTGCCCCAATGTTCGCGGCCCGGCTGACCGTTGTAGTTCGATAACAGCGGCGTGTGTGACATCTCGCCCATAACCAACAGTAGCACGTCGCGTTCCATGCCGCGCGAATGTAAATCATCAATCAGGGCGGAGACGACTTGGTCCAACACGGGCAAGCGGACACGCATCTCATCAAAGATATTCCAGACGCTAGCATGGTCATCCCAGCTCTTCGCCTTCTGACCCGCCACATACGGAAAATCAATCGTGACCAGCCGCACGCCGGCTTCTACCAAGCGACGGGCCAGTAGGCACCGCTGGCCAATCGTGTTTCGTCCATAGCGATCGCGAGTTTCGTCGCTCTCCTGCGAGATGTCAAAGGCTCTGAGGGCTGCATCACTAACCAGCATGTCGATAGCACTTTGGTTGAATTGATCTCTCGCCTGCATGTGTCCATGAGTATCCAGGTCGCGTCGGAACTGATCAAGTTTAGCCAGCAGTTCAGCACGAGTTTGAAACCTCTCTCTGGCAATCTTTTCGATTCCCACATTGGCGACGCGAAAATCAGCCAAGTTTGGATCGGCTGTAACCAAGAAGGGTTGCAGCCCGTGACCCAGGTAAGCGGCGCCATCGTAGCGGACGTGATTGGCAACGTGCGCCGGCAGGTCGGGGCGTTTTTGACCGAGCAGCTTGGTGATAACCGACCAGGCATTGGGGTGCTTGGGTTCATAGGGGGGCATCTCGTTCAGTTCGCCCGGATAAGCGGTCACCAACGTATGCGTGCTGTTGACATGCCCCGGACTATCGTGGCTCAGGGAGCGAATCAGTGAAAAGCGGTCTGCTCGGGCCGCCAATCGCGGCAAATGTTCGCAGATTTCGATACCCGACACATTGGTACGAATCGGCCGAAATTCACCGCGATACTCCAGCGGTGCCTCGGGTTTCATATCGAATGTTTCCAAGTGACTGGGGCCGCCCCACAACCACAAGACGATCATTGACTTATCGGATTTCACCGCAGAGGATTCGGAGCCGGTGGCTTGGGCTCGGAGCAAATCGGCGAGCGTCAGTCCTACAGCCCCCGTGCGTAAGAAGCTGCGTCTCGGCAATGTCCCAGGGCAACGCAGCACATTGCCTGCAGCCCCGCCAACTGCGGTGCGATTCGTCTGCCCCATCGTTCATATCCTGACAGAATGCGGAGAATGAAGTCTAAACTCGCAGGACCGTCGTCCAGCATAACATACCGTTTGCCGATAGCCAACCAATGCGGATACGGTGCCAGGACCGAGGAAAAACTGACAATCGAGGCGGAGCAGCAAATATGTAGCTACCGCCGGCAGGCGGTGGTCGAATTGGGTTTCCAGCGGCTGCTGACAGAAGTTTGAAACCTGATAGCGAGCGCTGGAGGCTTGCTAGCGTTTGGGTTGGTGGTTAATGCAAGCAGTCATGGAGCGGTCGCTGCGGTTTCTACGTTGCCTTGACACTCCCTACCACCTTTGGCTAAGAATGGCCCTAGGACAGTCTCTCGACAGGCTGATTGACCGATGGAAATTGTCATTCTGGCAAAAGGAATTGCCCTGTGTCGATCTTTCATTTCAACAGTGCAATAGCGGAAGGCTCGATTACCCGACCGCTGATGGATCGTAAGTCTCTGCTTGCAGTTCTATTTCTGCTTGCGTTGGCGGCGACGAACCGCGTCGCTGCGCAAGAGGCCAATTGGATTTGGTCGGCCGACCAGGTACAAGGCGAAATACCCGCAGGCGACGGGTTTTTCCGCAAGCAGTTGATGGTTGACAATGTCGAGCAAGCGACGCTCACGATCACGGCGGATGACCGTTACGATTTATATCTCAATGGTCGGTTGGTTGGTAACGGACGCTCGACGGGACAGATGGAGCAGTACGATATCAGTAAGCTGCTAATTCGAGGAAACAACGTTGTCGCCGTTCGCGTTACCAATCTGGTTGCGGGCCATGCGGCTTTGGCGGCGCGAATGTACGTCAAATCCAAGGGCAAGTCGTGGCAGAACTATTCAACAGATGCAACCTGGCGCTGCAGCACGCTGGCGGCCGAGGGTTGGCAGCGCACCGGCTTTGACGATTCGACATGGAAGTCTGCGCGTGTACTCGGACTGCTAGGCGAAACCGCACCTTGGGATCGCGATCCGGAGACTAACTCCAAACAGACGACCACCGAAGACGGTCGCTTCAAGATTAACGCAGAATTTGTAGTCAAAGAGATTCTGGATTCAGAAAAAGTCGGTTCGCTGATCAATATGGCCTTCAATGAATTTGGCCATATCATCGCCGCTCAAGAGTCTGGTCCACTGCTGTTGATTTACGACTCAGATAAAGATGGGATCCCAGATAAGACTCGCGAGTACTGCAATACAGTGCACGGCATTCAGGGCATTTTGCCTCTGAACGGTCAAGTGTATGTTACTGGCCAGGGGGAAGAAGGTCATGGCGTCTATCGCCTGACCGACGAAGATCACAATGGTAGCATTGATCGTGCCACGCGGATTGTGGGCTTCAAAGGCAAGTTTGGCGAACATGGCGCGCACGGTCTGGTGTTTGGGCCGGATGGCTACATCTATTGTGTTCTGGGTAATCACGTTCAGTACGATGGAGAATTCGCCGACTCCAGCCCTTACAAACACATGTACGAAGGGGACTTGATTCAACCACGAATGGAAGACCCAGGCGGACATGCTGCTGGTGTTAAAGCTCCCGGTGGTTCGGTCATTCGCTTCGATACCGAAGGTGATCGAGTTGAGTTGGTAGCTGGCGGACTGCGCAACGCCTACGACCTGATACTGCATCCAAGCGGCAAGATATTCGCGCACGACAGCGACATGGAAGCCGATGAAGGCGCTGTCTGGTATCGGCCCACCGCGCTTTACGAAATTGCTCAAAGTGGCGAATACGGCTGGCGCAGCGGATGGGCGGCTTGGCCAAACTACTATTTCGATCGCTTGCCAGCGACTTTAGAAACAGGTCGAGGTTCACCCACGGGTGGTTGCACGTATGCACATCACATGTTTCCCAAACGCTACCACAACAGCCTGTTCCTGGCAGATTGGTCGCAAGGCAAAATACTGTGTGTGCGGCTAAACGACAAAGACGGTCCAACCTCGGAAGTGTTTATTCAAGGTCATCCTCTCAATGCAACGGACATCGCCGTAGGCCCAGATGGCGCACTCTATTTTTGCACTGGTGGTCGCGGTACGAAAGGTGGCATCTATCGCATAAGTTGGAAAGGCAAAGTGCCCGACTCCGTAAAAAACCTGGGCAGTGGCTTGGCCAGCGCTCTCAAACAACCTCAACTCGATTCTGCTTGGGCACGACAGGCAATTGCTGCGCTCAAGCGGGAAATGGGTAACCAGTGGAATACTCAAATTTCTGAGCTGGTGCGCAACGAACAAGCCTCACCAGCCCAGCGCACTCGAGCGCTTGAGTTGATGCAGCTCTTCGGGCCAGCTCCTACGCCGCTGCTGCTAACCGAGCTGACCACCGCCGCGAATCCCGAAGTCCGCGCGCGAGCCGCCGCGCTGCTGGGGCTGGCCGAGGCCAATCCGCTGGTGAGCGCTGAGCTGGCGAAGCTACTGGACGACTCGGATCGCCAAGTGCAATTGGAAGCAGCCGAAGCGTTATTGCGAGCCAGCTATGAAGTGACCGCCACCCAGCTGGTGCCGCTGTTGAAAAGCACAGACCGCAGACTTTCCTACACTGCACGTCAACTATTACAGCGACTGCCTACTCAGCAGTGGGCGGCGGAAATGCTGGATCATGGCGACCAGCGTGTGAAGCTCCAGTCTGGTTTGGCATTGGTGACTGTCGATCCAAGTCGCGAAAATTGCTTGCAGGTACTAAACAGTGTTCAACAAATGTTGGGTGGATTTATTAGTGATCGCAACTTCATCGACGTTTTGCGTTTAACCGAGGTAGCGCTACATCGCGGTGGTCTGTCGGCAGCGGCCATTCCGGAGCTGACTGAATCTTTGGCTAAAGAATATCCGGTGGGCGATCGCATTCTGAATCGAGAGTTGTTCCGCATTTTAGCCTTTCTCAATTGCCAGCAGATCGTGCCTACCGCCGTTGCCACGTTGCAACAAGACTTGCCGTTGGAGGAGCGGATGCTGACAGCTTTGCATCTAAGTTTGATGAAGCATTCGTGGACTACCGAACAGAGATATGCGATTGTGAAATTCTTTGAACAGGCTATTGCCGCAGATGCGGGCAGTAGCGTTCCACTGTATGTCATGCAACTGACACGCCGATTGTGCAAGGACTTGACGTTGGAAGAGGCACGGGTCTTTGTAGCCGAGGGCGCTCGTTGGCCAAACGCTGCGCTGGTCGGTCTACATCATTTTCCTGATCGCCTAACGGAAGAGGATTTGAAGTTGCTCAAGCAAGTAGATATGGAGATCGACCAGAAGGGGTTCGAGGCCGAGCAATACAAGCGATTGCGAACAGGTATTGTTGCCCTACTATCGCAACACGGAGATGATCAGTCCCAAGCGTATCTACGCGAGGCATGGGTGCGTAGTCCAGAACGCAGGCAAGCAATAGCTCTGGGGTTAGCTCAGTTCCCAAGCGACGAGAATTGGGACTACTTAATTCGCAGCTTCCCTGTTCTGGAAACGTACGCGGTAGCAGAGGTCATGCAGGCGCTGCTAAAAATTCCGGCAGCTACGGACGACTCCCAAGCCATTCGACACGTCATCTTGCATGGTCTCAGAATGCAGGCCGATGGTCAGTCGCCGCAAAGCGCTGTGGATCTATTGAACTATTGGGTGCACGGCGAAGATGCTCAGATAAGCACTGAAGACATTGAGACTCAATTGACTCAGTGGCAGCAATGGTTCGTGCAACAATATCCCGATGAACCTGCCGCCGAACTACCCAAATTGGCAGGGAACTCGGCTTGGACTATCGAAACGCTCAGTGAATACCTGGCTACCAGCGAAGGTCGCCGAGGCAACAGCGATGCGGGCAAACTCAGCTTTTCGAAGGCCAAGTGCGCCGATTGTCATCGTCTGGGGGCGATTGGTCAGTCGATTGGCCCCGATCTAACATCAGTGGCCAATCGGTTTACTCGCAAAGAAATGCTCGAAGCAACTTTGTTCCCTTCGCATATCATTAGCGACCAATACCGATCGCAGCGGGTGTTGACTGTCGATGGACAAGTTTACACCGGACTTCTGAACGAAAGTGATTCGAATGTGATTGTAGTGCGCGATTCCAATTTGCAGGAGCACACTATCGCGCGGGAGGATGTCGAAGAAATGAGCATCAGCCACACCTCGATGATGCCCAGCGGTTTGCTGGATCAATTGACGCTCGCCGAGATTCGCGATCTGATGGCATTCTTGGGGTATGTACCTGAAGGCGTCCAGCAAGTTGCCCAGCAGCCGCCCGCTAAGAGCACTCGCTGAACCTGCAGCTTCGCTAGCCAGTGCATGCAGAGCCACTGCTGGCTTGTTCTCTGGACCTCAGCATGGCTTGAGCCAGCTAAGTACGCTCACATCGTAGCCCGTCGATCTTGGCGGCTAAGATAAAATCGTTTTCGCTCAATCCACCGATAGCATGCGTCCAGATTTCGATCCAGACGTGGCGATACCCTTCCAGGTGCAAGTCGGGATGATGCCCTTCGGCCTCAGCCAACTCGGCTACCTGCTCAAAGAAGCGGATGCCCTGCATGAAATTCTGCAGCTGCCAATCTTTGCGAATCCGCTTGCCATCGTAAGTCAAACGCCAACCATCGAGTCGCTGGAGCTGGGCGGTAGCCGAGTCCAACGGGCAGGCTTCGATGCCGCCTTCACAGGGCAGGCAGCGCTTCTGTTTTAGCGCTTCACTAGAAATCACTTCCATTCTATCCTCCAAACTAGATTGCTCGTCTAACGCCCAAGAAGACGGTCAGCCAAATCGAGCTGTACATTGCGGTGCGTTTCACGCAGGGTCACATCGCCGTCGAATTCAATTAATATTTCGCTGGCGAGATTGTATTTTGGCCATTCAGGTAATCCTTGTGCATTGGGATTGCCTTGACCCGCCAGATTCATCCAATAGCTTTGGATGATTTCGACGGTTTTCTTATCGGCATCGTTGGGATTGGCCGGCTGTCCGAAGATGAATGGAATCTCGCAGGCGTGGTGAGCTCCCAGCATCGACAGCGGGAACTGCTTGGAGCCACATGAGAACACATAGCGAAATGCCGGATGCCCGTTTTTCGTATGCAGCCGAGCAGCATGGCGGGCTTGCGCACCAAACACTGCATCGCCTACCAGGTGAATGATTGCTTCCCGAATTTCTTTGGTCGTTGATGCCGGATAGGCCGCCAGCACTTCGGCGCTCAGTTCGCCAAAATTCGTGTGTATGATGCGCTGGTATTCGGCGACTTCTTTTGGCAAAGGTGTCTGCGTGAGGAACAGCGTCATCTCATCGCGAGTATTGCCGATCGCCAAAGGGACCGGATGCGCCTGATTAGCCGCGAACACGGCGTTGGGAAGATCAGGTATGACAACGCCGTCTACAATCGGGGCAATCGCCAGAGAGGTCCGTCGTAGATTTAACTCGACGTTCTTGTCGATTTCCAATGTCGGAAAGACATCCACTAGCAGTTGCGCATCCAGCATTCGCATTTGTTCGAGCGTCGCGTCTTCAGCTAGTCCGCATTGCTGGAGCAATTGAGCCCCTTGGTCTTGAGCCGACGGCACTCCGACACCGGCGGCTTGCAGATGCGCGAGATTCATTTCAGGAGCACTTTGTGCCACGGCGGCATGAAACAAGCCTTTGGCCAGCGGCGATACCATGAGGCACAGTACGCTGCCGCCACCAGCAGATTCACCGAAAATCATGACGCGCTGAGGATCACCGCCAAAGGCTGCAATATTCCGCTGAACCCAGCGCAGGGCTTCAATCTGATCCAGAATGCCGTAATTGCCGGAAACTCCCAATGGAGATTCTTGACTGAGTGCGGAATGCGCCATGAAGCCAAACGCGCCCAAACGATAATTCATGGATACGAGCACAGCACCTTTTCGCGCCAGGGCCTCGCCGTCGTATAGCGGCTGCGACGCAGCTCCCATCGTGTAGCCACCACCATGAATCCACACCATCACGGGCAGTTTCTCCGCAGAGCGCTCGGCTGGAGTCCAGACGTTCAGGTACAAGCAGTCTTCGTCTTGCTCGGCGCCTATTGCCATTTGTGGGATGGCGCTCATCATCGGTGGTATGCGCTGGGGGCAGGCGCTACCATACTGAAAGCAATCGCGAACACCCGTCCATGATTCCGGAGGTTGGGGAGCCCGCCATCGCAACTGACCAACTGGGGGGCGGGCATAGGGGATGCCCTTGTACGCTTGCACATCTTGGTCGGCGCCGATCACTAGGCCACGGATTGTTCCAGAATCCAGCTGAACTTCGGTCGTAGCTACCGCCACTGCCTTAGCGTTTACGGTCGCTTGCTCGACAGCAAATCCAGCACTGGACAAACAAACGACCACGAACAAACAGTTCAACCAAGCCCAGTCGATATGCAGCCGATGACTCGATGTACACTGCTCAGCTTGCCAATGATTCTGAAAATTGGTATGCATACTGGCACCCTTCTTCTGCATAATTGCAGATGCTACAAAGATAAACCAAACTTCTGAATACGATTTTCGAATACGCATGACGGCGAGCGGCAAATTAGTAGCTGGCGTCGCCAGACGGCGGGCGAACTGGATTTCCACCATCTGGGGACAGCACCATCTACGGACAGTGCTACCGGCTACATTCTGTCGGGTCACTCACTAGGAAGTTGTAGGAAACGTGGTAACTCAACGTGCCAACTGGCCGTCTATCGCCGGGGTGGTTCCGACACGCGGCCATGGTTGAACTTGCTCGAGTTCGTAAGCTAATTCTAACAAAGTTCGCTCGGCGCCGTGCGCTGCCGCCAACTGAATTCCGATTGGTAGTCCTTCTCGCGACATTCCCATGGGCAATGAGATTGCCGGGCTACCATTGGTATTATTTAGTGGCGTGTACGCCGCATATTTCATCAGGCGTCCGATCAGTTCCTCAAACGGAACGTTGGGGCCTAAGTATCCCAACTGTGGTGTTACGTGCCCTAACACAGGGGTCAGCACAGCGTCAAATTCTTGGATGGCTTGTACATATTGAGACCAGGTGCGTTTCAGTCGCAGCAACATCAATGGCAATCTCCAAAGTCGCTTGCGGAAGCGATTGGCCAGACCACGCGTAAAGTCGTCGAATTGTGCGGGATCAAATTCGCCGCCGAATTGCCGCTTGCCAATCTTCCCGGTCATAAACGCCAAGAATGCCCAATAGTCCACAAAATCATCCACAAATGACGACTTAACTGGCTTGTGCATCTCTGTGGTTCGATGCCCCATCCCCTCAAGCAGGGCCACCGTGCGCTCCATGGTTGCTCGCGTTTGCGGGCAAGGCTGTCCCGTCAACGAATCGTACACTAGCCCAATCTTCAGCCGCTTTTTTCCCGGACCTTTGACTAAGCCAACGGCAGGCAGCTTGAGATTGCGCCAATACAACTCGGCACCAGCCACAAAATGCGCCGTATCGCGCACCGAGCGAGTTACGACGCCATCACAAAACACGTTCACTGGCAACGACTTGGCCAATTCGTGCATCACAAAGCGCTCACGCGTGGTTTTCAATCCCACCAAACCGCAGCAGGCCGCAGGAATTCGAATCGATCCACCGCCATCGTTTGCGTGCGCAATTGGCACGACGCCTGAGGCGACCATGGCAGCCGACCCTCCTGAACTACCGCCGCAAGAGTAATCTTTGTGCCATGGATTACAGGTCGGGCGCTCATGTTGAAACTCAGTGCTACAATTGAACCCAAACTCCGGCAGCCGTGTCTTGCCTAACAGTATAAAACCTTGCGCCAAGTATTGCTTGGTAAAGGCACCATCCTTGTGGGCCGGGGTCGGGGGCACTGCGCGGGAGCCATGGCGAGTCGGTAAGCCGGCCACATTGGTGTTGTCTTTAATGAAACTAGGCACACCAGCAAATGTGCCCTGACTGGGCCGTCGAGCTTGCTCGCGCGCCTTGTCGAAGATGGGTACTTGGATGGCGTTGAGTTGTTCGTCGACCCGTTGGGCACGGGCAATTGCGGCCTCTGCCAGTTCAAGCGAGCTGACATCACCGCGACGGACAAGTTCCGCCAAGCCCACCGCATCGTGGTCGCCTAAGACATCATCGCAGAAAGCATGTATCTGATTGTTGGACATGTCGTCGTGCAGTACGCTAGCCACGAGTGACAAGGAAATGGAGGCGAGACGAATAGTATACAGCGGCTGACGCTGTCCGCCCTGCCCCGACCTCGTCAGACAAATGAATTGCGAAAAAAGTTAAATCTGACAGACTGCCCATTCTAACTCGACCAGCAGGCTGTCAATATAACACGAAAGCCTATACTATCCCACCGTTGGTGCAAACTCGGAGTCGTGTGACGTTGGCTGTCGGGCTATGCTCATCGCCACTAGCCTTTGGAAGCTACTGGCAGCGTGAGTACTTGATAGTTCAGCTTCTACTTGTCAAAGGTGTTTTTCCATGTTTCGATTGCAGAAGCTGATTGCCTTTGTATTCGGCCTGGCATGTTTGGTCATCGGTCAAGTGCCGTTGACAGGCCAAGTGCCGGTGCGGCCCCTATCCGCTGCGCATGCCCACAACGACTATGAGCATCAACGGCCGCTGCTAGAAGCATTGGACCACGGCTTTACCAGTATTGAGGCGGATGTTTTCTTGGTCGATGGGCAATTGCTAGTGGCGCACAACCTGCGAGACGTCCGGCCGACTAGAACGCTTGAAGGTCTATATCTTGAACCGTTGAGTCAGCGTGTTAAGGAGTATGGTGCCGTTTATCCGGCAGGTGACACAGTGACCCTGTTAATTGATATCAAGAGCGAAGGCGCGACAACTTATGCAGCGCTCGATAAGTTGCTGGCTGGTTACGCGTACATGCTGTCGGTTTCCGAAGGCGGCCTGTATACCAACCGTGCTGTCACCGTCGTGATTAGTGGCAACCGACCGACGGAACTAATCCGTGCCTCGCAGCCACGCTACGCAGGCGTTGATGGAAGGTTAAGTGATTTGGATAGTGATCTGCCAGCGGATCTGCTTCCACTGATCAGTGACAATTGGCGGTTGCATTTTCGCTATCGGGGTCAAGGCGATATGAGTCAGACCGAACGGGATAAGCTGCGAGATATCGTGGATCGCGCTCATCGTAGTCAGCGGCGCGTACGGTTCTGGGCCACGCCAGAATCTGAAACACTGTGGCAAGTATTGTGCGCAGCTGGGGTCGATCTGATTGGGACCGATGATCTGCCAAAGCTCAGCGAATTTCTGAGGTCTGCTACGGGAGAAGTGCCCTAAGTGTTAGGCGTGGATCGCAACAGGGCGTGGAGACGCGCCAATCATGTCAGTGCAGCGGGGCGCGCCATAAATCAATCGGTCTGTCCGCACGCGTCTCAAATGGCAACCGAATTTTGCAGCCGCGCCGCGCCGACTCGTATGCCGCAAACAGCACTTCCAACACGGCCCGACCGTCTTGCCCGGTGACCAGTGGTATCTTGTCGTTCAAAACGCAATCGACGAAGTGTGAAATCTCTTGAGGGAATCCATAGTTCCAAGCCTCTTCGTAGATGGTGAAGCTCCAGCCCGCCGTCGAGCCGGCTTTTTCCACGGCGTAGTCATAACCGGCACGGCTGAAGGTTTCGATCGCATTGCCATGTAGCAGGTCCGCATAGGCCACTCCGTCACTGCCATGCACTTCGGCGCGATCGTCCATGCCTCCTAGCTTCGTCCAGCTCTCTTCAGCCAACCCCAACGTCCCATTGGCAAACTCAACGATGATCAGCGCATTGTCATCGCCGCGCGTTTTAGAGCCATGTACCTGAGTTGACATTTGCGCATACACAGAGCTGATCGGTGAATTGTTCAGCATCCAGCGAAAAAACGCAATCGCATGGCACCCCATATCCATGGTCACACCGCCGCCCGAACGCGCGACATCCCAAAAATGGTCGGCGTGGGGACCGTCATGTTTTTCCGATTGCTTAATTAAAGTTGGGGTGCCCAAGGCCCCTGAGTCTAGCAATTGCTTTAGTCTTACATATTTGGGAGCGAAGCACAGCTCTTCGGCGTACATCAGTTTGACACCTGCACGGCTGCAGGCTTCCAGCATCTGATCAGCCTGGGCTAGACTCAAGCACAGCGGCTTCTCTACCACTACATGTTTACCTGCCCCAGCGGCATCAACGGTCATCTGACAATGCAGGTCGTTTGGTGCACCAATTACAACCATCTCAATTTCGGGCATGTCGAGCAGTCGGCGGTAGTCCAGTACAGCTTGGGTCGATTCATATTTCTCGGCCAGTCGAGCCGCATTGCCAGGAGTGGGGGACGCCACAGCCACCAGACGAGCCTGAGGGCAGCGCGCCACCGATTCAGCGTGAATCGTGGAAATAAACTGAGAACCAATGATTCCAACCCCGACGGTCGACACGATGCAATTTCCTTCTACATTTGCGTACTGACAGTTCGCCCGCCTAATATTTCCGAAGGCCAGTGGGCGGCAGAATCCCCATCATGCTAGTCGATAATCGGAGACTAAGGGGAGTTGGCAGATAGTGGTTGCCGCGTATATTCTTTGAGTTCGCCCTTACCCATGGGCCGGTAGCTCAGTTGGTTAGAGCAGGGGACTCATAATCCCTTGGTCGCGGGTTCAAGTCCTGCCCGGCCTATTCTTGGGATTTCAGGGAAAGCGAAAGTAGCAGAATAGGTCGTTTGGGACGTATGCGAGATATTTCAGCATCGCTGTTTTGGAAAGTGCCAAGCGGATGCCGAATTGATTGCTCCTCGCTTCTAGTCGGGCGCGGGTGATGCGCGCGCGACGGCCGCCTTCGGCGGGGACGCTTGTTCTAGCGATCGCAATTGCTGGTCTAAGTAGGTAGTGCTCTGAAAGACTGTTGTATGTCCCCATACACCATGCGTCTGCGTTGTATGTCCCCGTGGAACTACCCGTAGAACTACAATTTGTTGGAACTATTCTGGTTTTGCGGCGTTTCCTGCTGGTTTAACTGTGTCTTTGAGTGCGGTGCAGAAACGACTAGCGTTGTCTACAATGGAGTCTTCGCAACTTCAGTGGTTTCGTGCTCTCCGGTGATCTAGCTCTCATGTTCGTTTCACTTCGCAAAGCGTTCGGCTTGGGGCTGTTGGTTGTTTGTAACGGTCACCTGCGCGCAGATACACCAGCGGCTGGTTCGCCGCCAACGGATTTGTCTGCCGAGGCACGGGCGATTTTGTCGGATCGCTGCTTCACGTGCCATGGTCCTGATGCCTCGCAGCGAGTTTCCGAATTACGGCTGGACGATCAACAATCGACTTACGAGTGGGCGGTCCAGCCAGGCAACTCGGCAGGTAGTGAGCTGGTCAAGCGCATCATGTCGTCCGATCCGGATTATGTGATGCCGCCACCGAGCACCAAGAGTGCTCTCTCCGACCAACAGAAGCAGACTCTGCAGCGGTGGATCGACTTGGGGGCAACTTTCGACAGGCATTGGTCGTTCGAGCCCCTGCGAGAATTGACGCCGCCGCCGATGCCGCAGTCGTTCGCATGGAACGAAAGCTCAAACCCTATCGACGCTTGGGTAGGCCAACAGCTAAGAGCCATTGGTCTGGAGCCGTCTGAACGCGCTGATCTAGTGACGCTAATCCGACGACTGACCATCGACTTGACAGGATTGTTGCCTACCGAGGCGGAGCTAGATGAATGGTTATCGACGAGCCAACCAGGAAATTGCGAGCCGCTGGTGGATCGGTTGCTAGGGAGTCCTCACTTTGGCGAAAAATGGGCGGTAGATTGGCTGGATGCGGCTCGATACGCCGACACGTTTGGCTACCAGGCCGATGTTTATCGTGCGACATGGCCATGGCGCGATTGGGTGGTCCGTGCGTTGAATGATAACTTACCGTTCGACCAATTCATTACCTGGCAGCTGGCAGGAGACTTGTTGCCTAATCCAACCCGCGATCAATTAGTCGCTACCGCTTTTAACCGCTTACACAGGCAGACGAACGAAGGTGGAAGCGTAGAAGAAGAATTTCGATCGGAATACGTGGCTGATCGGGTAAACACCTTTGGGGCTGCATTTCTTGGATTGACCATGGAATGTGCGCGGTGCCATGATCATAAGTATGATCCGATCACTCAGCGAGAGTACTATCAGTTGTCGGCGTTTTTTAACAATATCGATGAATCGGGATTGTATTCGCATTTCACCTCAGCCGTACCAACGCCGGCCTTGCCGTTGCCGACTCCCGAGCAAGAATCGCAGATCGCTCAACTGGCTGACAGGATAGCGCAGAAGCGGCGGCAGCTACAACAGCTAAGAGTGCTGTCGGCAGATCAGATTCATCCCGAACAGCAACCGATCTCCGATCAAAGTTCCGGTTCTGCTGAAATTCAGTCGTTGTCCAGGCTGCCCGAAGTTTCTGAGCAAATTTCAGCCATCCAGCAGCGACTCAACACGCGACAAGTTGCACACTATTCTTTCGACAGCATCGCAGACCATAAACTGCGTAACGAGGTCAAATCCCAAGATACAGGCAAGGTCAGCGATTCGCCCAGTTTGATTGACGGCGTGCTCGGCCAAGGCTTGTTACTGAGTGGTGAGAACAACGCCACCATCCCCGAAGGCGGTTCGTGGACGCGCCATCAGCCGTTTACGATCTCGCTGTGGATTCGTGTGCCACGACATTTTAACCGCTGCGTGGTCTTCCATCGTTCTCGGGCTTGGACGGATGCGGGTAGTCGCGGCTACGAACTGCTGCTGGAAGACGGAAAGTTGAGTGCCGCCATGATCCACTTTTGGCCGGGCAACGCTGTGCGCGTGTTGGCCGACCAACCGCTGCCACTGGACCAGTGGTGTCAAGTGACGTGGGTCTATGACGGTTCTAGTCAGGCGGACGGCATGGAACTTTATGTCAATGGCCAGCGGCAGGCGACTTCCATCGTCCGCGACTGCCTGACACAGTCGGCGCATGGTTCAGAAGCGAGCGAGCTAACGATTGGCCAGCGATTTCGAGATGTCGGCTTCAAAGACGGACGAGTCGATGAGCTGCGTCTATATGAAGCAGCGCTTACTGAACTTGAATGCCAATATCTGTACTGGCAAGACACTGCCCCTGATTCGGTAGCAGAGCAGATGGCGTTGGTCTCCCCACAACAGTGGCAACAGTTTGCGGCCCGCTGTGGGCCAGAGCAAACGCAGTTAGAATCTGAGTTGTTCGAGTTGCGCACCTCACTGAGCCAACTAGCGGAGCCGATACCTGAAATGATGGTCATGCGCGAGTTGCCTGAGCCGCGTCCAACGTTTGTGCTACGTCGTGGTACATACGATCAGCCTCAAGAGGCTGTTGAGCGCGGTGTGCCGGAAAGCATCTTGTCGTTGGCAAGCGTTACAGGGCAGAGCAATCAGACTAGCGATGTAGTCCCTGCGGTAGCTAGCGTCCGTCCCAGCCGGTTGGACCTGGCGCAGTGGCTGACTAGTCCCCAACATCCGCTGACCGCCCGCGTAGCCGTCAATCGCATTTGGCAGTCCTTGTTTGGTCGTGGGCTAGTGAGTACCGCCGAGGATTTTGGATCGCAAGGTACGCCGCCAACACACCCCGATTTATTGGACTGGCTGGCGGGGCAGTATATCCGCTCAGGTTGGAATACGAAGGCGCTCATCAAATTGATTGTCACCAGCCAGACCTACCAGCAGTCGTCCACTGCCAATACGGCATTGCTGCGAGATGATCCAGAGAATCGTTGGCTGGCGCGCGGGCCCGCCGTGCGCCTGAGCGCTGAACAGCTGCGCGATGCCGCGTTACAGGCTGGGAATTTATTAGTCACTAAACTTGGTGGACCACCCGTTAAGCCGTATCAACCCGACGGATTATGGGAGGAAAAGTCTGGACAAGCCTATCAACGCGACATCGGCGAAGGCAGTCGCCGCCGCAGCGTGTACACTTTTTGGAAGCGAACGTCACCGCCACCGATGATGATGACGTTTGATGCCAGCAATCGCGAAGTCTGCATGGTCCAGCGCCAGAGGACATTGACACCGCTGCAGACGCTGGTGTTGTTGAATGACCCGCAGTTTGTCGAGGCGGCGCGCGGGCTGGCCAGCCATGTCGCCGAGCAGCATGGTCACTTGCCAGATCGACTCAAATCCATATTCCGCAGGCTGACAGCACGTCAGCCTGTCTCGGCAGAATTAGATGTTCTCCAGCGACTGTACGCTGAACAATTCGATTACTTCCAATCGAATCCGTCGGCGATCGAGCAGTTCTTAACTGTTGGTGACTTTCGAGCGCCGGATGAGCTGGTTGGTCCCGAGTTGGCGGCGCTATGCGTAGTGGCCGAGGGATTGATGAGCTACGACGAATTCGTCATGAAAAGGTAGTAAACAGCCATGCCCCCGTTGTCATCAGCTAATTCGCCGATCGGTCTGACCGGGCCCGAGTGCCAGTCCTGGCAGCAGCGCCAGACGAGAAGATACTTTTTTGGACGTAGCGCCCTGGGGATGTCTACAGCGGCGCTGGCGGGAGTATTTCAGCGCGAGTTGCACGCCAGCGATGCTAATGCGGTTAATCCAGGAATCGGTGGTCTGTTGCAGCACTTTCATCATGCTCCGCGCGCCACGCGCATGATCTATCTGTTTATGAGCGGGGGACCTTCGCAGATCGACTTGTTCGATTACAAGCCGCGATTGAATCAAGATCAGGGAATTGAGATTCCGGAGTCGGTACGAATGGGGCAACGCTTGACGGGCATGTCCGGCAATCAAGCCAGTTTGCCGCTAGCGGGGTCAGCTTTCAAGTTTGCCCGGCATGGGCAGAGTGGTGCGTGGATCAGCGAATTGTTGCCACATACTGCGCAAGTCGTTGACGAATTGTGTTTCGTCAAATCGGTGTACACCGAAGCGATCAACCATGACCCGGCGATCACCTTTATCCAGACCGGTTCTCAGGTCGCTGGCCGACCGTCGTTGGGCGCCTGGCTAGACTATGGGCTCGGTAGTACCAACCAGGATTTGCCGGCCTTCTGTGTGTTAGTGACTAAAAACAAAGGCGGCCAGCCTCTGTACGCTCGGCTATGGGGCAGCGGATTTCTGCCGGCCAATCATCAAGGGGTACAATTTCGGGCAGGCTCCAGTCCAGTGCTTTACCTAAGCAATCCGGATGGTATCTCACGAGATTCGCGGCGCCGAATGCTCGATCGACTGAATGAACTGCATGAATTGGAGCTTCAATCGCGCATGGACCCGTTGATTGAGCAGCGAGTAGCGCAAAGCGAGATGGCCTTTCGAATGCAAGCGTCGATACCCGAGGTGGCTGATATCAGCCATGAGCCTCAGAGTACATTTGATCTGTACGGTGAGGAAGCCCGTCAGCCCGGCACGTTTGCAGCCAATTGTTTGCTGGCGCGGCGATTGATCGAGCGCGATGTGCGCTGCGTTCAATTATTTCACAAGGATTGGGATCACCATGGTGGATTGCCCGGTGCTATCAGGGCCGAGTGTCGCCAAGTCGACCAAGCCTCAGCTGCTTTGGTTCAAGACTTGAAGCGTCTGGGGTTGCTGGCTGAAACACTGGTCGTGTGGGGGGGGGAATTTGGCCGCACCGCTTACAGTCAAGGCAAACTAACGGCGACTGATTATGGTCGAGACCATCATCCGCGTTGTTTCACAATGTGGATGGCCGGCGGAGGGGTGAGAGCAGGTACCAGTTATGGCGTGACCGACGACTACAGTTATAACATCCTCGAGCAACCAGTTCACATCCACGATCTAAACGCTACTATCATGCATCTGCTGGGAATCGATCATGAGCGGCTGACCTTCAAGTATCAAGGGCGGCACTACCGCCTGACAGACGTGCATGGCACCATCATCCAGGATATTCTGAGTTAATACACAATCAAAAAAAGAGATTTCGATTCACAAGTGGAGTGAAATGCGATGGGCGCCAAGAATGTTTTGGGTCGAGAGATGGAAGCCTGCGGTACTAAGCCGATGACGGGGTTCTATCGTGATGGTTGCTGCAACACGGGGCCTGAAGACGCTGGGTTGCATTTGGTGTGCGCTGAAATGACCGACGAGTTCCTGAAGTTTTCCAAGAGTCGCGGTAACGATTTGTCGACTCCTATGCCGCAGTACGACTTTCCAGGTTTGGAGTCCGGTGATCGTTGGTGTCTGTGCGTGCTGCGGTGGAAGGAAGCGTTTGAGGCTGGAATGGCTCCGCTGGTCAATTTGCGTGCAACACACATTAGCGCTCTGGAGTTTATCGACTTGGAGACTCTCAAAGAATATGCTACTGGGGACTCGTTAGACGATTAGCTCTGCTCGTCGTTCTGCGCGCCAGTGCCTGAAATCTTTTCGGGTGTCTATCTACTGGACCTGGCGGCTATGATCTGAGACAGACGGCTACGCCCACCTTCTGGCGAAGGAAGTTACGTTTATGTTCTGGCAAATGCGGCAACGATGGATGGCTGACCACTAGAGCTATTGTCGGTTATCCGGTAAAGTGACTGACGTTAATCACGATTGCTCAATTGCCCTGGATAGTCTACACAGCAGGCACTGGGATACGTTCGTAAATTCTCTTGATGGGCACGCAAATCATGAGTCTCCAGCCCTTTTCGGCTGCTTGGCCATCTGATTTTTCCGGTCGTGTAAGTCTGTTTCCGTTGCCCAATGCAATTCTGTTCCCCAATTCAATTCTGCCACTGCATATTTTCGAGCCGCGATATTGCGAAATGCTGACTGACGCCCTGGCGTCTGATCGGTTAATTGCGATGGCGGTGTTGAAACCCGACTGGCAGGCTCACTATGATCAGCGTCCACAGATAGAACGGTCGGTATGCGTAGGCAAAATTGTGTCTCACACACCTTGCGACAACGACCGACACAACATCTTGATGTTGGGATTAAAACGAGCACGGATCACCCGCGAGTTGGATAGTCCCAAGATGTATCGTGTGGCAGAAGTTGAAGTGCTGGAGGATTACTATCCGGATGATCCGGACCAACTCCGCCAACAATTAACGCAAGATCTTCAGAACTCGTTTATGCGGTTCGTACCCGATGGATTGGCCGCCCAAGACAGCTTTCAACAGTTGATTGGACAGCCTATTCCGCTGGGAACTTTGACCGATGCCATCGCACATGTAACCAATTTGCCGATGGCTATCAAACTGCAATTGTTAGCCGAAGCGAATGTCGATAGTCGTTGTCGATTGTTGATGCGTTGCTTGGAACAGCGCAGCGCCGACTCGGATGCGTCCGCAGAGATTTCGCTTCGCCAGGATGTATTGGCAGGCAACTTCCCGCCACCGTTTTCAGAGAATTGATAGTCTGGTGGCAGCTTGGCGACCACCCACCGGCAAGTGGCTGATTACTAATTGAGATAACAACCTTTCAATCCTGTCTGGAGTGCTGTGATGATGATGCTGGATGTGTTCTCGCGAGTCGTGCACATTGCTACGGCCATCGTACTGTTGGGCGGCAGCAGCTATGTCCTACTGGTGTTGATGCCCGAGTTGCAACAGCGCGAGGCTGCTGAGCGAACGCAGTGGCTGGAGAAATTGCGTAGCCGTTGGCAGCCCATCGTGCATGCGGGAATTGGATTGATGCTGCTGAGCGGCTTCTACAATTACTTTCGAGCCATGCCGCTTCACAAAGGTCACGGTTTGTACCATGCACTGATTGGTACCAAGATTCTCCTGGCTGTGGTGGTTTTTTTTCTGGCTTCCGTCTTGGTGGGCCGCAGCGCGAGATTCGAGACAATGCGCCGTGATGCGACGCGCTGGCTGAAGATCGTGTGCCTGTTGGGCCTGGCGATTGTAATCGTGTCCGGCTACCTCAAGGTCAGTGGCAACATCGTCTTACCAGCACCTTAGCCTCACAAATGCCCGAGACAGCCGGTGACCTAGGTCAGCCGTGTATTCTCAGCTACGGTTCACCCCAGGCTGGTCGAACTGAACAGCGATCGACTGATGATGATCGCTGCTGGTACTTGCCTGTAGGCAGCGCGACTTAGCACCGGCAATGTCTCAACCGGCCTGGCGGCGGGCTTGCAGGCGGCGCTGGTCCGGTGATTGATACAGCGCGGGTTCATCGCAACCGTCGCCACTAAAGTCACCGACGATGACGGTACCATCGGTGGAATCTAGCTCGAAAACGCGGTCCGTTGCGTCGAAGCGACCATTGCGATTACTGTCCACCAGCACGCGGTTACCGCGTACAACGGCCAGCTCGTCGATGCCATCACCGTCAAAGTCGCCAACTAGCGGCAGGTCGCCGGGCTGACCGAGGAAACTGCGCTCGTTCAGTTTGCCATCGCCATTGGTGTCCAAATTCCATTGGCCGTCGCGGAAGGTGCCGATGGTTGAAACGCCATCACCGTTGAAATCGCCTGACACTGCGATATCGCGTGCGCTTCCGAATCGGAAGACGTGGTCAATCACATCGGCACGACCCTGCCCGTCTCGTCGTGGTTGCATCAGGCGGGGAGAGTCTGGAGTTTCGTCTGGTCCCCGAGGAATATTCTTAGGTCGTTGAGTTCGCACAAAGTTCTGCGGATCAGGCATGCCGGGTTCTACCGCCAGTGCGCGATCATCTCCCGTCCACTTATGACCAAAGATACCGATGTCATCTTTGCCGTCTCCGTCCCAATCGCCAACGACCGGTTGGTCGCCTTTGGTTCCCAGTTTGAGCCAGATATCCTCTTCGTCCCAGCGCCCGTTTCCATTGATGTCGATAAACCATTCGCCATCCAGGAACAGCGCCAATTCGTCGAAGCCATCACCATTGAAGTCACCCATCAAGGGTGTTGCACCCTGCAGATAGAATGCTGCTGGTGACTCGGAGTCGGGAGTGTTTGGCGTTAGACTTGTAAAGCGATACTGACTCGAGCGCATTCCGCGCACTGTCCATGACTGGACATCCAGCAAGTTGGCTTGATCCTGAACGGTCTCGGGACTGATAGGATCGCCATTGCGCATGCCACGCGGGAAGCCGCCGTTGACAACGCTCAGGTGCCAGGTCATTTCCGGTAAATGACCACCGCCAACGATCAGCGGCAATGGGGCCCAACGCAGGGGCTGCCACAAGATCGGCTGCAAGCCTGGGAATAATTCGCGGTCTACCAGCGGGCGTTCCAGTAGAGGCGGTGGAGGCAGCGGCGGTGGTGGCGGAAAGATGGGTTCGGTCTGAACCTCGCTGAAATTGTTCTCCATCGAGTGCTCGCCGACCTGCAGTTCAATAGCGAATATTGCATCCCGCAGTTGAGCAGCGCCCAGTTGTCGCAACGGGTGAGCAGGGGCTAGGGAGTCAAGGAACTGGTCAATGTCCGCCTGATTGGGAAGCACGCGCCCTCCAGTAGTCCCCGGTGAGTCGATCCAGTCGAGATAGTCCTCTGGCTGGGTCTGCAAGACATGGTAGATTCCCGGCGGCAGACCAGCGAATTCGTAGTAGCCGTTGTGGTCGGTTTTAGCTTCGATAAATGGACCAGAATAGGTGCCCGGCAAAGCCAGGTTGCTGGAGACGGGTTGCCCATGGCGGTCCAGCAAACGCAGAACGACGCCAGCAATCGGACGATCATCGTCCGTGCGTCGACCGTCGTGAGTCCCCTGAATATTTGCGGGGAACTGGCCGAAGACCGTTTTGATCGTTGGGCCATCTTGATAGACGTAGCCCGACAACCTGGCGGGCAGCAGTTCGCAGAAGTCGTAGTGAACCAGATTCGCGCCGGCTCCGATGATAATGGCGGATATCTCATCCTGCACAGCGTCAATTCCGCCACCTGATCCTGCCTTTTGCCCGCCTTGCAGATAGCCGGCTGGCTGAGTCTGACGGATGGTGTAGTTACCCGCGCGCAGATTGGTAAATTGGTATTGGCCTTGTGCGTCCGTGGTGGTCGTGCCAATCACGTTGCCAGATGGGTCGAGCAACGTCAATACAACGCCTGCTATGGGCGGTTCATCTTCGTTGCGCACACAGTCCTGGTTGCGATCAAAAAATACTTGGCCAGAAATCTGTGCCGGAGGAACTTCGCAGAAATTATAGTCCACCAGTCGGGCACCGGGCTGGACAATAATCTGTGATATCAGATCGGCGATCGATGCGTCGCCACCACCGCTACCAGCACGCTGGCCTCCTTGGAAGTATCCTGCAGGTTGAATCTCTCTAACTGTATAGGTATCTGGAGTCAAGTTGTCGAATCGGTAATAGCCTTGAGCATCGGTTAAGACGTAGGTGATAATGGTTCCATTGCGATCGAGCAATTCGATGCGCACACCGGGCAAGGGCATGTCGCCCTGTGCATCAATAATGCAGTTGCCGTTGGTATCGGCAATCACTCGACCTTGAATACTTCCCAGCAGCAGTTCGCCGAAATCATAGTTGATGCCTTGGGCACCGGAACCCAAGCGGATTTCAGCGATCACGTCCCCCGTTGCGTCCGTGGTGCCACCCAACGAACCCGCTGACGCACGCCCGGGGTGGTAATCAGCCGGCGTTTGCTCAGTGATGCGGTAGATGCCCGGTCGCAGATTATTGAATGAATAAAAGCCAGCCGAATTGGTACGCGTCGTGCCGACCACCTTACCAGAACTATCCCACAGTTGAATTAGCACGTTGCCCAGCGGCAGTTCGCCGTTATCGCGCTGGCCGTTGTTGTTGGCATCGAAGTAAACGTGGCCGCTGACCTGCGCGGGCTGCAAATCGCAGAAGTTGTAGTCGGTCAACAGGCCGCCGCCACCGATGATGATCTGCGTAATGGTATTGGGATCAGCCACTGTGCCGCCGGCCGAACCTGGCTTAGCGACTCCATCGATGAATCCCGCTTGATTCGTCTGGCGGACGGTGTAGGTACCGGCTCGTAGATTACTGAATTGGTAAGTTCCATCGGCTGCGGTGCGCGTGCTGGCGACCACCTTGCCACTGCTGTCCAACAACTCGATTAACACCTGCGCCTGTGGTGCACGCACCGCGTCTTCGCTCAGGCAATCCATCCCACTGACGACGTAACATACACGACCACTCAAGCTGGCAGGCAGATTCTCCGCGAAATTAAGCTCGATGGCGTGGGTGTCACCCAATACCAGTTCGATGTGGGTCAGCATGTCCGGATTACCGCTGACCAGTTGACCGATCGATCCGCCGGATGTGAGTTTTCCGGTGGTGGCTCCTACGCTGTAGTACCCGGCCGGTTGCGTTTGTCGAACCTGATAGGTGGCTGGTCGCAGACCCAGTGAACTACTGAAGGAGTAGCGACCTTGTGAGTCAGTCTGGGTGGTATGTCCGGTAGTTACGTAGACTCCGTTTTGCAAGACGAACAATTCTACAGAAACATTAGCCAGCCGTTGTTCGTTGGCACCGATCTTCAGGTCTTCGTTCGTATCGACCCACACAGTACCCGCCAGCGAGATGGGCTTGGGTTGCTGTTTCAGGACCAAGCCAACGCCGGTGGTTCGATCGTGCAAGCCATTATCGTCATCGCGCGGTAGTGGCAATTGCAGCGGATCCAGCAGGCGGTCATAAGCGTTCAGAAACTTTTCAACGCCGCTGGCATCTTCATAGTGCGGTGCTTTAAACTCGGCGGTAAACCTCGTGCCCTGAAATTCAATGCCTGAGGCAATCGGATCGACGCCTTCGTTGATTTCCGCGATGTCGGTTTCGCCGGGCAGCATGTGTACGACTTCATCGACATCAATCGAAAAAATCAGCTTATCGCCTGCGGTAAAATTGGTGAATTCCAAAATCAGCAGGCTGCTGCCATCTTCTACTGTTGCTTTGACTGTGGCCGTAGGGTTTTTGGTGTGCAATTGGACCACTTTGAACGGATGGGAGCGATCAGCCCCCAGCCCTCCTGGCGCAGTATCAAATATTAAATCGCCTCGGCTCAGTCCGCGGTCATACAGGTCGGCGTCAAACACGACGCGCGTGAGCTGCGTATTGGGTGCCCCGCCGTCAAAGGTAATGATGAACTTGTCGGGTTCTAAATCGGAACCGGAGTCGAATTCAGTGTACACCGCTCCGATACGAATATCCGCAGCCATCAATTGCCGAGGTTCAAGCTGCTCAAGCACTGCGCGGCGATTTCGCCTCTGTCTTGGAGGACGAGCCGCCGCCGATCCTGAGGAGGCTAGTGCTTGCGACCCAGTTGTGCGGAGTGGCGCGCGATCGGGTGCCGAGGCAGTAGAATCCGCCCAGCCCAGGATACGTCTAAATGTTCGTGAAATCTGCAAGGTTGGCCTCCAGCCAGCAAGCAACGGTCGCGGTGTGTGGTTCTGCAGTCAAGTTGCCGCGCGACAATCCTTGTCCTGAGGGTTACCGTATTTTCAACTTTGAATCCAACTTGATTGGCGTCCGCGAAGTTGGGATGCTGCGCTGCGCGCGGCGTTGTTCCAGCTCCAGCAGGTTCCAAACGCGAACCGTAGTGTCAAATGAGCCACTTGCCAGAAAGTCGCCGCAGGGAGCCATCACGGATACCGTGCCGTAGTGCCCCTCTAACTCTGCAATAATGGTGGCCGACTGAGCGTCATATAGTCGAATATTGTTGTCCGCGCCGGCCACCGCCACCAAATAGTCGTTGACCAGGCACAACGACATCATCTTGGAGGCGGCTAATTCGTGGCTCCACAACATTTGTCCGGCTGCAATGTCATAGCGGACAACACGTCGATCCTCGCCGGCACTGGTTATCCAGTTGCCGTCGGCGGAAAACGCGGCTGTATGAATTCGGGATAGATGTGCCTTGTAACTGACCAGTGCTTGACCGGAGGTTGCATCCCACACATGGACATGTCCATCGCGACTGGCTGACAATAAGCGCGCACCGTCGGGACTAAATCGCACACAACGCTGATCGTTGGTGCTACAAGACAAACGCTGAACGTAGACTTCGTTTTGCAAATCATATACCAGAAGTTCATCGGAAAAACCGCCGATGGCCAGTAAATTCTGTGCCGTGGTGACGCTGATGCTGCGAATGGCGTAGGGCACGATCACTAGTTCTTGCGATTCAAGGGGCTCAGTGTACTTCCATCGTAAAACGCGACCGTCATTTCCAGCCGAATACAGTTCAGGCGTCTGGGCACCTTCTGGGTAGACAAACAACAGCGACTGAATCCAATCGTGATGACCAATAACCGTTTGCACTGTCTGACCGCTTTGGCAGTCGATAATGCGAATCGCGTGATCGTCTCCTGCGACCGCTAAAAACCGCCCATCTTCAGTACCGGTAATCGCTGAAATGACCGGAGCCGAAGTTGAATTTGGTAGTCGCTCAAATTGAATCTCATGTGATTGCAAATCGCGCATGGCGTGTGAACTGTCCACCGTGGCCGTGTTCACGGGACGCCCCGGAGGTTGGGCCACGACGGGCAGCGCACTGAGCCAAGCGATCGCTACCACGATTGCATATGACTGCGCAGGTAAGAGAATCCGCCTGATTCTCATGCTAAATCCCACTCCTTGAAAGACATCCGCCATCAGCTGGCGTCGGTAGTAACCAATAGTCCGCACGCCTTAGCGGCTACACCGATCTGCACGCTTCAACCAATATCGGAGTTTCGACATGCAATCTAAATCTGATTTGTTAAACTTTAACACTGGCGTCAACCTTTCCGTGTTTTCAGGTCCCTGCTACGACACCTATTACGACAAAGGCTAGCAATGGCAGGGTGGGGTCGAATCATGAAGATTCTCAGCAAGGCAGCGGGTTACGGTGCCCGAAGAATTCGGGCAGTGCAAGGGTACGCAGCTTTAACTCTAGGGTGTTATTTTTCCTTCGCGGGAACTCTGCTGTCGCAGGAGCCGGTAAGCGAGACGCCCGGGGTAATGACGCTTGACCGGTTCCACCCACAGCCACGGGCCGCACTGCGAACGACTCAGCTCGCTCACGCCAAATTTCCCGTAGTGGATGTACATTCCCACTTTTGGTTACGACTGCGCCACGATCCGCAGCAGTTGCATGGGTTTATCCAACTTATGGATCGCCAGCGCATCGCCGTTTGTGCCAGTTTGGATGGAATGCTTGGACAGCGGTTGGACGATCATATGAGCTACCTGTGGACCGAGTATCGCGACCGCTTCGTAATATTCGCCAATGTCGATTGGCAGGGTGACGGAAAAGCGGATGATCCTGCCAGTTGGGATTGCCACCGTCCCGATTTTGCACACCGCGTGTCAATGCAACTTGAGAATGCCAAGCAGCGTGGTGTATCTGGTGTCAAGGTATTTAAGGCCTTTGGATTAGAGTATCGCAATCCCGATGGATCGCTCATCGCAGTGGACGATCCGCGGTTTGATCCGATCTGGCACGTGTGTGGACAGCTTGGGTTGCCAGTGCTCATCCACACCGCCGACCCCAGCGCCTTTTTCGAGCCGATCACGGCCCAGAACGAACGCTACGAAGAGCTATCGCGACATCCCGAGTGGCATTTTCCAGCGGATCGCTTTCCATCGCGAGTCGCCTTGCATGAGGCTCGCCGGCGGCTCATTGCGCGACACGCCGGCACGACCTTCATCGCTGCTCATGCCGCTTTTGACGGTGAAGACTTGGACGCCACGGCGCGGTTGCTGGATATCTATCCCAACGTTGTCCTAGACATCGCGTCGCGCATCAGTGAGCTGGGACGTCAGCCCTATTCGGCGCGAGAATTTATGATCCGCTATCAGGATCGCATCTTGTTCGCAACCGATGGCCCGTGGCCTGAAGCGCGTTATCAACTGTACTGGCGGTTTCTTGAGACGCGCGACGAGTATTTTCCATACTCGGAGAAGGCCATCCCGCCGCAAGGGATTTGGCGAATCTATGGAGTTGACCTCCCCGACGTAGTACTTCGCAAAATCTATCATGCAAACGCAGCTCGGCTAATTCCGGGTGTCGCCGAGCGCCTGCATCGCTGGCAAGCAGCCAATCCAGCGGCCAATCCGCTAACTCCATAGTGTGGCAAATCACGTTTTTACCCAGAAGGCGTGTGTGAGCGACCTGAACTTTCAAGTCAGTGTGCTGCATCGGCCGCAATTCTGCCTGGTGACGGTCACCTCAATCTTGTGCCAGGCGTGATCTGCCCAGGGGGGCAACGTCGTGCATTACCTGGATGGAATTCGCGCCTTCAGCCGTTGCGATAACTCACGCCGATCTTGATGAGTGGGGAACGAAAAATAGTGGCCAGAACAATTCGCCAGTGATGTTTGAGTTTCGTTGTTCTTGACTCTCAATATCGTCTCGTTCAAATGTTCTGCGGCCATGTTGAACAACTGTCGGCTCAGCGATGCCTCGTCTACTCCCGTTTGAATCTGCAGCGCATACTGGGCGACGATTGGACCTTGGTCAATTTTGGCCGTCATTCGTTGGAATGTCACACCGGACTGTGATTCAGCGTGATATAGCACCCAGAATACTGGCGCTGGTCCGCGATACTTGGGCAGCAAACTCGGATGGATATTCAGCCCACCGTATTTGGGAATCGCCAATGTCGGCCTGGATAGAATCTGTTTGCAGATGCACACAATTAATAAATCAACGCCAGATTGTTGCAAGTGCTGTTGCACCAACTGGCTGTTCATATTATCGACCATCGAATGCGGCAATCCTCTAAATATCACCAGTTCCAAAGGAGATTGCGGTCGCATCCAGCCGCAGGGTAGCCATTTGCTAAGCACGATCCGCAACTTGCCGAATACCAACTGAGCTGCCTTCGTCAGTAGCTTGCGGAATCCGAATTCACGGATTGTTTTCCGTAGTGATTGTCGGCCTTGAGTCAGTGTGTCGAAGAAATAGACATGCGCCAGCTCGACCTGGTCGCTCATTGTCAGGCGATCTAGGACGACCAAGTTATCGCGTGATGTACGATTAGTGAGAAAAGCTACACGCATGGCAACACTCAAAAGTCCCGATCTGTCACTAGGCAGCTGTCAATCAACAAAGTCATGACAGCATTGTAACTCGATCGCTGACCTACTGAAGGTGAGCCAGTTTCCTCGCGAATAGTCGAAAGTACGCTTGTTCAGTCAGTTGAAACGGTTACGTCAGAACAGACGATGGACGTGGTTGTCCATGCGCCGACGTCGCAAGCAAGTTGTCAGTAAGACAATTCCTGCCAGCACGCCTGTTGAGGGTTCGGGTACCGTCTCGGTAGACAAAGACAGCAGCACGTCGTAGCGGTGCACTGCACCGTTGGGCATATCCGGGAATGTCCAGCGCATCGCCCCGGAAACCCATCTCGGCGGCGTAGCCATATCAAATAGGTCCAACCCACTCAGTGCATCGGCCTCGACCGACAGATGCACGCCAACACTGGGCTTGCCCGCTACATGGCTGTCTATCCCTTCGATACCATAACGCCCAACTTCCCAGCCCGTGGGCAGTCGCGACGAATGCATCGACAAAATGTCGTCGTGCATATATGAGCCGATTACACTTAGTCCACGCAACGACACATCGTAGTGGTAGGCTGCCAATGGCCCACCGTAGGGTCGATCGTCGTAAACGGCTCGCGTTGACTGCAGGCCGTGAAGGAATTGAAAAGCATGTACATCCGTCAACAACCCGCCAGAAATGTTGACAAGTTCATAGGCTTGATGAAGTATGTAGCGATTGCTGGTCTTGCTAACACCTGGGCCAAACGCGCTCTTGGGAGTCATCCCCTGCTCGATCCCGATACCAGTATCGAAAAATTGATAGGTCATGGATACGCTCAAGTCCGCGTTGCTTATCGTGGAAGTAAACACCTCAAATCCCGAAGCATTGAAGACCCCGGTGCCTGCAATCGGTGTGACAATCGCAAAGTCGGAATTTGTCAGCCAATTTGGGGCGATGAAATGCGGCTCAAGCCAAGTTGTCCCCTTGGGGACTCCGCCCTTGCTGTAGTTGAAAGCCGCCGCCCATTCTCCCGACAAGTACTCGCGTCCTACAAATAGTGGACGCTGGTCGAATAGTAAGTCAGCATATCCATGTGAGGTCAAGGTAATCGACCAAGCTGGATTAAATATCTCAAGCTGCGCGCTACATCGCGAGGCCGGCGACAGCAATAAACAGAACACTACCAGCCACAACACTCGTCTGACAGTTGGACAGCTCGATAGACATTGATGGCCGGACAACCAGCCAGCAAACATACGGCGACTTTCAATCCGAGCACATGATGTGATGCGAAGCATAGAGCACCCCTAATGGTTAAGAACACAAACAGTCCAGCGCAAAAAACCAAACGACCTGCTAACTCAAGCGGCAAAGTCTGTAGGGCAATCTGGCTGAGACTTGGCCTCGTGCTGTGCAACAGCTCCGTCTTGACCTCAGGCTTTTTCAACGCAACCAGCGCCTCAATTCAATCAAGGCGACAATCGGATCAGAACGACGTTAATTTATTTCAGATAACGCGGAACGAGAGCAAAGCAGGTCAGTCCCGCATCGACATATAGTCGCAATTATTAGATGTAGCGCTGCCGCGAGGCGTGACAGGTACATTGGTCGTTAATCTATCCTGGTCTCAGGTGTATGTCAATTTTTTAGCTCGCTGGCCCCCAATTTGGCTAGAATTCCGTTAGCCGCTACAATGCAGCATTCAACCTAGTAAGCAACTGCCCCAAATTTCAGAAACGGCTTCATTATCGCCAGCCAATTCAGCGAAGCAGGCCCGCCAATAGATGGTCCAGATACAACTGCCTGGATCGATGAATGTCTATCGATTCGCAGAGATCATTTGTTCATGGAGCAAGTGAACCTGGCGAAACTGACCTGCCGGTTCGGATCGCCGCTGTTCGTGTTCAGCGAAGATCAACTGCGGCGCAATATCCGGCAATTCCAGCAGTCCTTTTCGGCCCACTGGCCTGATGGACCCGTGAAAATCATGCCAGCGGCCAAAGCCAATTGGTTACCGGCGATCCAGCGCATCGTGGCTCTGGAAGGCTGCGGTTGCGATACGTATTCTGAGGGTGAACTGGCAGTAGCATTGCGGTCTGGAGTCGACCCACAACTCATCTCGGTGAATGGTTGCCCCAAAGCCAAGTCGCACATCCAGCGAACGCTTGAAGTTGGCGCTCGGTTGACCATTGACTCTCTGGAAGACGTCACGCTTCTTTTAGAGATACTCCAGCAGCAGCCACAATTGCAGGCGCGCGTCGGTATCCGTATCCGTCCAACGCTGGATGATTTTATTGAGCCCTCACAGTTTGTCGCTGAAGGCCCGCTGCCCACGGACATAGCAGCACTGGCCTACAAAGGTGGCTTGTCGCTGGACGAAGTACTCGGTTATCTGCCGCGTATCGTGCAGCATTCGCAGATTCAGATCACTGGCTTTCACCAACATCATGGTCGCCATCATCGTCTAGCGCAATACTGGCAGTCGCAGATGAAATCCTATGCGCGTGACGTAGCCAAGTTATGCCAGGCAGCGGGTATCCCGCGACCTGTGGAGCTGGATATAGGAGGTGGATTTGCCTCGCCAAGAGACCCCTTCAACGCGGCGACCGACTACCATCTGCCTGGCTTGCTGAAATGGTTCAACCGGCTTTCTCGATGGCTGCATCGGTTGGGGCCAACCATGCGATACCGCTGGATTGCTCGGTTTCTGAGTGGAATGGTCTCATCGACCAATACTCAACCAGTACCCACGATCGACCAATACGCTCAAGCGGCGGCTGGTACCTTACGTGACAGTCTGCGCCGGCATGGTGTGGACCCCACTGGCATCATGTTGCAAGTCGAACCGGGGCGATCACTGTTCGGTAATTGTGGTGTTCACCTGACGACCATACAGTCGATCAAACATTTTCAACGACCGATCGTCTGGAAAGTTGCCGCCACCGATACCACAGAGTTCTGGTTTACAGGCGGTCGTTATGAACACCACTTGCACGAACATTGGGTCGCTAATAACGCCTCGACGGTCAAAAGCGATATCGTGGACATCGTTGGACGGAGCTGTTACGGCGATCGACTGCTGCCACGCGTGGCCACGGCCCCCTTGCGTACGGGTGACGTGATCGCCATCTTGGATACCGGTGCCTACCAAGAGGTCTCAGCCAGCAATTTTAACGCCATCCCGCGACCAGCCACCGTCCTGGTTCATGGCGATCAGGCGGAGATCATTCGGCGAGCCGAATCCATCGATGAAGTTTTTGCTCGCGACCTGGTGCCCCGTCGTTTGAACAGTGAGGAATCACGATAAGCAGCCGCCTAAAGCAATCGTGACTTCTACTGCCAGTTGCAATCCACTCCACCGCACATAGCATGACCGGTTGTTCAATTCCGGTGATCACAACTCCACGGCAACGCAGCGTTAATTTGTCCAACCTTTGACCTGTCTTATACGCCAAAGGACTGCCCCTGCCGCTTCGTTGTCATCAAGTCTACAGGCCAGAATGAGCGCGTATACTCTACAGGCGTGAACGGTTACGGCTGGGTTACAATATTTACCGCACTCACGAGCTGCTTCGGAGATTCCGGTGGCTCCGGCAAGCTCGAGCGATTCAAGACCGCCATGTCCTAGGTCACGTCAGCCATTGGTTAGCAAGGCGATGCAAGTCCGAAGGTGATGCTTGGCCATGTCCGTGGGTACTATGCAGTTTGCAGATCGCGCGGTTGGATGCCGTGATTCGGGATGCTCAAGTACTTTGCGTTGACCCACATAAAGGGTTGAATAAACGGCCCTACCAAAAACAGGAATAGGACGGTCGTTATTCCCATCGGACCACCTAGCAGCCAGCCGCTGGTAAACAATCCGATTTCCAAAAGCATCTTGGCTCTAAAAAAGGTCCACCCCAGTTTTTCTAGGAAGGTAATTGCGACTAAATCCATGATGCGAATCCCGATTCCACTCATGATGATCAGCGCGGAGGCATACGAGCACATCAGCAGTGATACTATTGCCAAGGCGATGGAACTCAAATTGATCACGCCCTCGTTCACTGTTACATTCCAAACCGGTAATGACTCGATCGTATACTTCTGAAGCTCAATAGCATTCCAGAAGTCCAACAAAAATCCGACCGCAGAGGTGCTGACAAATGGCATGATGGGCGGAAGCTTCATGTTCCAGATCATCCACCACGACAAGAAAAAAATGGCTACCAAAGACGAACAAACACCAAGCCCAAATCCCAGGTGCTGATTCATGCCGATGACTAACACATCCAAGGGGTCTGTTCCAAGCCGTGCATCGATAAATCCTTTTGCACCGAGTGAAAATAGTATGATTCCCAATCCATAGATCAGCACTTGGTAGCGACGTATGGTTAGGGACTCTGTGAAATAGGTCTTCAGCAAGCTCATCGCGCAAACTCAAAGGTGAAAGTCAAAGTTGTCGTCCGTAGCGGTCCATTCGCTTCAGGCTGCCCAGTCTAAGTACCCGAAGGTCGATAGTCAATCTTTTCAAACCGCACAGAATATGACGCTCAACCCAAATCGTGCGTAGTAGCGTTTGTACCGATAAATTGGGGAGTTACCTTGGGGCGGGCAAGGCTCTTGCGAATCAGGGGCTAATGATACGCTGCTGGACAAGCCAAAACGTATCAAGTAGCATCGGAGCCATGCAGACTCCACGGACATCTCATGATCGGCAGTCGATTGGCCTGGCAAATTGGGGTTGTGGTGACTTGCCTGTGCGTGATGCTAGTTCCCGCCGGCAGTTTCTGCAACGAACAGGCGGCGGATTGGGGTGGTTGGCGGCCGGTCTGCTGAACCATCAAGTTGCCAGTGGCCAAACCAAGCTGGGTGGAGCCGTCGACCCGCTACGTCCCAATGCTGCCCGCCCGCCGCATTTTGGGGCTCGAGCCAAATCGGTCATCGTGCTCTTCATGGTCGGCGGGCCGGCTTCGATGGATACCTTCGATTATAAGCCGGTGCTGCAAGATAGGGATGGCCAGCCACTTCCCCGTTCGCTCCGTCAGTCACTGGAAGACACCAAATTCGCCAACGTGCTGCATGGGACGGAAGATCGTTTGCTGGCCAGCCCTTTTCAGTGGCGTCAGCATGGTCAGTCGGGGATGTGGGTCAGCCAGCTATTTCCACACGTCGCTCGAGAGGTAGACCAGTTGTGTTTCATCCATTCGCTTCAGGCTGACTCGAACAACCATGCTCCGGCCAGCTACCAGTTTCACTCAGGAGACATCCGTGCGGGCAAGGCCAGTTTGGGATCGTGGGTTACCTATGGACTGGGTAGCGAGAACCAGGACTTGCCGGGCTACGTCGTGCTGTTTGATGCAGGGCCACTGGGAGGAGCCGCCAACTACTCGAACGGATTTTTGCCAGCCGCCTACCAGCCGACGCACCTGAGATCCTCGGGGAGTCCCGTCCTGGGTCTGTTGCCGCCGAAGGAATCGGCTGAGCATCAGCGCGCGACGATCGATCTGGTCCAACAGTTGAACGTTCAGCACCGCCAGACCCGAGCTGGCTTTACCGATCTGGACGCTAGAATTGCAAGTTATGAACTCGCATACCGCATGCAAACGTCTGCTATTGAATTGGGCGATTTGGGATCGGAAACTGCTGCCACCCATCGCGCCTACGGTCTGGATCACAGCGACCCACGCACGGTCAGCTTTGCTCGCAAGTGCCTGATGGCGCGTCGATTGGTAGAGCGGGGAGTGCGATTCGTTCAGCTGTACGACATGCCAGACAAGGACGGCTGGGACGCGCACGCCGGGCTGGTGGAGAACCATGTTCCGCGAGCACGCTGGACCGACCAGCCGATAGCCGCCCTGTTAGCCGATCTGCGTCAGCGTGGCTTGCTGGAGGAGACGTTGGTCCTGTGGGTCAGCGAGTTTGGTCGCACGCCGACGGTGCAAGGCAAAGACGGCAGGCAGCACAATGCGGCCGGCTTTACGGTTTGGCTGGCCGGTGCCGGAGTGCGTCCCGGTCGCATTGGCAGCACCGATGAATTCGGGCTGCAAGCGATCGAGCGGCCCACGGCGATGCGCGATTTACATGCCACCATTTTGCATGCCATGGGCCTGAGGCACGAGGAGTTGTACTTTGAGATCAGTGGTCGCCAAGAACGACTGACCGGCGTGGCTGGGGGTGCCAAAGTAATTCAGGACGCTTTTGCGTGAGGCAGCGTTTCCGCGATGTTTGCATTGAAGCTAACAAAAACTCAATTACAAACGCTCTATCGGTGGGAGCATGGCGGGCTGGCTTTCAGAGGGATCATACTTGCCGTCGCAGCTGCGCTCTTGAGCCCAACAGTCGGACTGGCGGATGAGCAGATTCGCGATCCAGCGCCATCGGAAGATAGGAGTCGTGTGTTAGCCATCGGGCGACAAGCCCTGGCTGTGTTGCGTAGCCGTTGTATGTCCTGTCATGGGCCGGAGAAGGCCGAATCGGGATTACGAGTCGATTCAATGGAAGCTCTACTGACCGGCGGGGACCGCGGCTCGGCCATTGATAGGATGCACCCCCATCGGTCGTGGCTGATCAGGTCGATCTTGGGTGAAGATGATCTGGAGATGCCTCCCAAGCTTCCGCTCAGTGCGAGCGAGATCGCTCTCCTTAAGCAATGGGTGCAGATGGGAGCAGTTTGGGAGGAGCCCGACGATGCACAGGCTCACAACCCGTTGAACGATACGTCGCAGAATCGTGAAATGACGGAGTCAGAAACGCCGGCTGCCGAGCATCTGGGCGACGCGTGGACCGACCCTCGCAACCCGATTGTTCGGCTGTTTGGCGGCGAGCGGCTGGAGCTATGGTCGTTCAGGCCAATTCAGCGATCTAGCTTGCCACCAGTTCGGCAGCTTGATTGGATTCGTGGTGATCTGGATCGTTTTCCGTTGTCAGCGCTGGAAGCCATGGGGGCAGTGCCACCGAAGTCTGCAGATCGCCGCACTTTGGCGCGGCGACTGTTTTTCGATCTGACAGGTTTGCCGCCTACGATCGAGCAAGTCGAGCAGTTCGTACAGGGCACTGCAGCAGACGATACTCAGCGGTTGGTCGACCAATTGCTCGAATCACCGCGATTTGGCGAGCACTGGGGACGCTGGTGGTTAGACGCCGTCCGCTACAGCGACAGCAACGGTTTTGATTGGGACGAATTCCGGCCTCAAGCCTGGAGGTTTCGTGATTACGTGATTCGTTCACTCAATGCCGATAAGCCGTTGGATCAGTTCATCCGCGAGCAGTTGGCTGGCGATGAATTGTTGGAGGGGCCGCCGCAAACACCCCGCGAGCAGGACCGACTGATTGCCACCGGATTTCTGCGGATGGGACCGCACGACAATGCTGCGGGGTTGTTCAATGAACAGGATCGAAGTCGCGACGAATTATTGACTGATTTGGTGGAGACGACAGGTAGCGCCCTATTAGGAATGACGCTCTCCTGCTGTCGATGCCATGATCACAAGTTTGATCCGCTTTCGCACGAAGACTATTTTCGATTGCGGGCTTTTTTTGCGGGCGTGCAGTTTGCAGATGACTTGCCCATTGATCTTCCGGAACAATTGCAGGCGATTGCGCAGCATAACAAGCCACTGGATACGCAGGCTGAGGAACTAGACCAGTCGCGAAAGGCCCTGGTGCAAATGATTACTCGGCGCGTCAGGCAGGTCGAGTCCGATACGTCAGCCACCGTGCTATCGAGTTCGAACACTGCTGATTCAAACTCCGCAGATGACAGCACTGCGGCATCAGAACTCAGTGAAAAAGAATTGATGGCGGCGGCTAACCAGTCGGAAAGGCAGCAAATGGAAGCTCTGCAAACCGAATTAGATGCGCTCCGGCAGCGCCGTCTCAAAGAGACAACCGCCATGTTGATGATTGAGTCCAGCCAAATGCCGATGACTTATGTGCTGAATCAAGGCGACTACAAATCACCTCGGCAACCGGTACTACCCGGTGTATTTTCTGCATTGAACCCGAACCCACTTTCTGTCGTCAAACCGTTGCGGGCAGCCAGTTCGGGACGGCGATTGACACTGGCCGAATGGATTGTCTCCAATGAAAATCCACTCACGGCCCGAGTGATCGTCAATCGCGTTTGGCAGAACCTGTTTGGCGAAGGGATAGTGCGCACACCGGACGACTTCGGTCTTTCCGGCCTGCCGCCGGACCAACCTGAGTTGCTGGACTGGTTGGCTGCTGAATTTGTCGAGCAAGGGTGGTCGCTCAAGCGGTTGATTCGCACGATCGTGCTCAGTGCTCACTATCAGCAGGTGGCACATTACAGTCAGCCGTCCGATGAACTGGCCCCCCTGGTACGTCGTCCGAGGAGGCTGTCGGCAGAACAGTTGCGAGATGCTGTGCTAAGCGTTTCGGGGCTTCTGACCGACAAGCTGGATGGACCGCCGATGTGGCCCGATCTCCCACGTGAGGTGTTGGAAGCCAATCCTGCCTTTCTGGACGACAACGAGTTGAAAGTCAAAGGCTGGTATCCATCGCCGGCCCAGCAGCAATATTGCCGTAGTATTTTCCTAGTTCAGAAGCGAAACACGCGGCTGCCATTCATGGAAGCCTTTGATCAACCGGAAAACTCGGTGCCGTGTGCCAGACGCCGCAGTTCCGTCGTCGCTCCACAAGCTTTGGTCATGCTGAACGGGCCACTATCTTCCGCCGCTGCTCGCGAACTTGAGCAGAGACTGAACGCCATCCAAGGCAGCGACCTGCAGCGATTGGAGCAACTCTTCCGGTGGACATTGCAGAGGTCTCCAACGGTTGCCGAAGTGGAGCAGTGTCTGCCATTATTGAATCGATCCGGATGGGGCGAACTGTCACGTGCCATCCTAAACGTCAATGAATTTGCGTACCTCGACTAAACACAGGCTCCTCCTTGTAACCCTTGATTTAGCCAGCCTCATTGGTAGACTCAGACGAGTTCAGATTACCCAACAGTCGCGTTACTATCCCAGATGGGTTGCGTCGTCCTCGAACTCAGGTGCTAGGCTATGAATTCCAATTCGCAAACATGGGCCATGCTCATTCACTTTTCAGTTTTCCTGGGGTACGTGGTTCCATTTGCAGGGCTCATCGCTCCGATCCTGATCTGGCAATTGAAAAAAGAAGATTTTCCGGAGATCGAAGCTCACGGAAAAATGGTGTTGAACTTTTTGATCAGCATGTTGATCTACAGTTTGGTTGCGTTCCTGCTCACCTTTGTGTTCGTAGGTCTGTTCCTGTTTTTCGCATTGATGATCGTGGGGATCGTTTTCCCGATCATCGGCGGCATCAAAGCCAACAACGGAGTGCTTTGGACCTATCCAGGCATGTTGCAATTGGTCAAGTGAGTCAGGGGAACTTCAGTTAGGCGGCGAAGCTCTCTCCAATTATTCTTACCTCGCAATTCGTTCATCGGACTGAAACAGCGAATTCCAGTCTCTGGCACCATGCACAATTCCGGCGATTGCTACTCCTTTCGGGATAGTGTAGATGAATACAAGATAGTTGCATGCCGGATTTTGAGGTGTAAACACTTGCACCTCAGCTCCCAAGTCGTTTCGCCAAGTTCCGATTTCCGGATGCTCGGCAATTAGCTGAAAGGTATCAAAGAGCCGGTCAGGGATGGTCGCTGCGGCGACGTCGTTAGAAGCCCCGATCGCAATCGACTCAAGATCGTTCAGTGCGATTCTGGCAAGTCGATCAAGCCTTTTATCACAAACTCGATTTGCCCTTCGAGCGGCTTTTCAGCTGAATGAGGTATTCCAAGAGGGACTCATCGTCAAATTCGACGAATCCCCCAGCGTCCCATTGACGGCGTCCCTCGGCAATCCGTTGTACCAACTCATTTCTCTTGCGCAGCAGCGCCACACTCACGTCAAGCGCTTGTTGGCGATTCACGAAAATCCCATCTGCGACTAGCCTGGAGATAACGGCTTGTTCTCTGGTGACAAAGCGGTCGACACGGTTTCCTCGCTTTACATTTCCATTATGGCAGGGCGGGTCCTACAATTGAACGCCTGCTTCTTGTACCCTCACCGTACACCACTATTCTTCGACCTATCCGCTTGAAATTGGAATACCACAAACGCAAGCCGCTGGTGTCAATTGTCAGAATGATGGCCCCGGCCCGCTGAAGGGGCGGAACCAACTATCCATCAGAGTGTAATAGGCAGTCTGAACAGCATGAAGAACGCTGCCTGAAATAGGAAGTGCCGTTGTTCGATCCCGAACACCGCCTCAGACAGCTCAGTTGTGAGACGATGTTCTGTCCGCGAAACCGACCTGTTGCTTTGAGCGGAAGCGCAATTTACGGTTCCCGGTCATGGGGTGTGTTGCGGTCATTCTGGGAACGAGCGTTAATAACCCGCATCTCGTCCCTGCAAGACTAATCTTCAGCGCAATGGACTATGGTTTCTACCAATATTGCACGCCTACGGGGTAGCGAATCCTCCCGTAGGGGCACAATATTGGTAGCAAGCCCGCTTGATCCAGCGCAGCACCTGTCCTGTAGGGACATGACGTAAGTAGCTCAGCGATGACAGATGCGGATGAGGCGGTAGCCGTCGGGTTTGGTTTCCAGGGTGTCAATCCAGTGGGCGGACTGCCAGGTGTAACGTATTTGCAGGCGCTGAAGTTGTCCGCCAAGCAGGCCGGCGAGCGCTAATTGCAGATGTTGCGGCGAGGCTGTACGGTGCTCTGAAGAAGTGTCGCTCAATAGCCCGGGGGCTAACAAGGTGACGTTGGTGGCCAGGCTTGGGATGTCATTGAAAAGATCCTCAAGCTCTTGACCGTTTATCAGCGCTTGACTGATCGGTGGTAGTTGCGAGAGGTCCATGCCATCGTGATTGGGCGGTTGCTCCAGTGGTTGCAGACCATGGCGACTGGAGGCGATGCCTTGCCGATCGGAATCCGAATCCACAGTGATGGCTGGCTCGCTATCGCTATCGGATAATCGTAAGCGGAACCAATCGCGGCGGCTCAGTTGTGGTTGGCTCATCAGTGGATTACCTTACGCGGGTTGAAGAAGCCAATTGTAGCTACCGTCTCTAGACGGTGGACATGGCAGACTCATCAATCAATAACCTTAGGGGGTTCGAGGAAAGCTGGCTGGGGATTGAGTTTTACCTGCTCAAAAGTCGCCGCTGGCGCGTGGCACTGCTGGCACTCTTGACGCCAAGGATGTGTGGTCCGCAATCCAAGCAGCGCACCCGGCCCGTGGCAGCTCAGGCAATCCTGGCGCATCCAGGTGGCGTGCGGGATCTGCGGCGGAGCACCGGGATAGGCGCGAGGGCCACCGCTGGGCGCTGGTAGTCCGACGAAGGTTGTCTCACCAAACAGATTCGGCGGCAGGTGCTGCGGATTGTGCTCGACATGGCACTGAGTGCAGCCTGCCAAGTAGGGATGCGACATCTGCGAGGCACGCACCGTGGATAGGCTCAGACCAGCTCCGTGGCAAGCAATACAGGCGGCTGATGAGAGTTGGTCGATCGGATGCGGCACGGTGGGCGGTGCACCGTTGAATGCCCGATTGGCGCTTCGCTGCGCCAGTGCAGCGACCTTGTCAGTCGGTTCAATCGTGATCGTTTCGTTAAGCGACCTGGCAGTTTGCAGCTCGGAGAAGTTCGCAGGTGGTGAACGGCGCGAGCGCGTCAGCAGCGACATTTGGCTATAGTGTGTCGCAGGTACAACGCTGTCAACTATCGAGTTCAGCGGCGTGGTGGCGATTGGTCTGTCTATGACGGTAGCCGCTGCTGGGCCGGACTCCAGCGCAGTCTCGTAGCGGTGCATGGGAGATTGCAGGCCGGTAAAATAGCCGACGACAGCCAACGACATGACCGTGGCTGCCAGTATCCATCGCAGGCCGCTCTGTTCGCTCCGGTTCATGACGACACCTTAGCGATTCGTACGGCACTTTTCTTGTAGTCGGGCTCTTTGGAAAATGGATCCACTGCGTCCAATGTCAGGTCGTTGACCAACAATGTCTCGTCGAAGAACGGAATGAACACAGTTCCCGGCGGTGGATAACCACGACCGTTGATCCAGACTTGGATCTTCAGCGAGCCGCGCCGCGATTGTACTTGAACCCAGTCGCCATTGGATAAATTCGCCGCACGAGCGTCGTCTGGATGGATTTCCAAGTAGGCTCCGGGCATGGCACGGCTAAGCTGTGGAACGCGACGCGTCATGGTGCCGGTGTGCCAGTGTTCCAACACGCGGCCCGTACACAACATCAGCGGATAATCCTGGTCGGGCACTTCTGCCGGCGGCTCCCAGGGATGAAACCAGATTTGAGCACGATCATCGTTAGTGCTAGAGTGATAAAACTGAATGCCTTTGCCTGCCGCAACGTAGGGATCAAAACCTTCGGAGAATCGCAGGCGAGTTTCCTGCCACTGGCCGTCCTTTTCGATGACCGGCCAACGCAGTCCGCGTGCCTTGACATATTCTGCGTAGGGTGCCAGGTCCTTGTGCTTCATGCGCGAGAACGGGCGGTACTCCTCAAACAGTCGCTCGTCCACGTTGATGTCGTAATAATGTTCCCATTGCCAAACGGGTACGATGCGACCACTGTCGTCGGTCATTTCAAACAAAAAGCCGCCCTCGCGATTGCGCATGCCTTCCATGCCGCGCTGATACAGCCGGTGTGCAACGGCGATGGTTTGCCAGCAGTCATCACGTGCCTCGCCGGGTGGCTCGACCTGTTTGAACCACTGCTGGGTGCGTCGTTCGGAGTTGCCAAACATGCCGTTCTTTTCGACCCACATGGCTGACGGCAGGATCAAGTCGGCCAGCCGCGTGGTAGCGGTGGGGTAGACATCGCTGACGATCAAAAACTTGTCGGCCAGATTGGCTTTGGGGTTGAACAGCTTGTTCAGATTCGGCAGTGACTGACCTGGGTTAGTCACCTGGACCCACAGCGTCCCGATTTCTCCGCCTTGCTCGGTGGGCGTACAGAAGCTCTCCCACATCTGCACGGTGTGGAAGCCCGGCTTGGGGTTGATGCGACCTTCGGGCACATTCCACATCTGCTCGCATTGCTGGCGATGCTGGGCGTTGGCGATTAGCCGACCACCGGGCAAAGCGTGCGCTAGTGTGCCGACTTCGCGCGCGGTCCCGCAGGCTGAGGGTTGTCCAGTCAGGCTCGTGGGAGCATCCCCTGGTCGGCCAAAATGTCCGCTCAGCAAGTGAATCCCGTGAATCAAGTTGTTGATGGCGGTTCCTCGCGTATGCTGGTTGACTCCCATGCACCACAGCGAAGTAATTCTCAGGGCTGGATTGCCGAACAATTCTCCCAGCATCACGATCTTCTCGGCGGGCACACCCGACAATTCTTCCACTTTCTGCGGCGTGTAGTACTCGACGCGCCGTCGATACTCTTCAAACGAGATCGACTGGCCGTGGAGATTGGGATTGTTGTCGTCAGGCGCTTTGAAGTTGCAGTAAGACTCTGCAAACGCGCGGCTGTAGGTGCCGTGCTTAATAAGCTGGTGGGCGATGCCGTTGGCGATGGCTAGGTCGCCATGACCTTTCATTTCCAGGTAGTGCTGACAGTGCTCGGTGGTACGCGTGCGGCGGGTGCCGATGTCGATCAGCGTAACTTGCTGGCCTTGACTACGACGATTGATAACGCGAGAAAACAGCACAGGATGCATTTCCGACGGATTGTTGCCCCACATGATCAGTACATCACAATGGTCCAAGTCGTCGTAGCAGCCAGCCGGTTCGTCGACGCCATAAGTGGCTAAGAAGCCGGTGACGGCCGAGGCCATGCACAGTCGCGCGTTGGGGTCGATGTGGTTGTTGGACAGCCCGGCCTTCATAAACTTTTGGGCGGCATAGCCTTCGGGAATAGTCCATTGACCGGAACCGTAGAAGGCGAACCGCGCCGGTGCGGCTTGGATGCGATCGGCGATGATGTCCAGTGCTCGGTCCCAGGAAATCGCTTGATAGCTGTCACCCTGTCGCAACAGAGGCTTAGTCAATCGGTCTTTGCCGTACAAGATTCCGCCGACGTGATACCCTTTGACGCACAGCAACCCGCGGTTGACCTCAGCGTCCTTGTCACCGGCAATGGCAACCACTCGGCCAGCCTGCACACCGACCTGCACATGGCAGCCAGTACCACAGAAGCGGCAGGGTGCCTTATCCCACTGAATATCGCTCTGCCCGTCGGCTGTTGAATTGCTCTCCAAGATGGGCAGTATCGGAGCAGCCGACAAACTGCCGCTGGCGGCAGCCGCAGTGGCCATGCTGAGCGCCGAGGACTTTAGAAATTGTCGTCGCTCCCATGCCGTGAATGCTGAGCGGTCCATTGGACTGGTATTCATTGGTTACCTCGCGGGGATATCATCCGTCTGCGGAAATGTATCCGCAGGTTCAAAGAAAACGCTCACCACATCCACTGACATCACGCCTGGCAGTTCACGCAAGCGATCGTGTAGTCCCTGCATTTCCTGGCGATCGGCCGCCTCGCAGACCATTGGCAGAGCGGTACCCGCGACCGGCTGCCCGGGGTCACAATGATCCGTCTGAAGCAGGACTGACCGAGCCTGTTGGAGCAGGCTGACAGATTCAAAGCGAATGACCAAGCTGCTAATCATGTCATTCTTTCACAAAGAGTATCAATTGTTCGCGGCACAACTATTGCGCAGTCAGCGCCTGGCAGTACGCATTTCAGTCAGACACTGTTTGTCGGTAGGCCGACACTAGCTAAATCATGACCTATTAGTCTACAATTTAAGGACGTACTTCAGCAATGCCAGCGCGACGTCTCCCCAGGTACAATACCCAGTCAATCCGCGTTCAGCGGCATTGTCAACCATGGCTATGGTCGTTTGGGAGCGGCTTGGGGGCAATTATAGCGCTGGCAATCAGCCCCATTGTGCCGGTCAGGGGGCAAACGCAGGTTACTACCGCCACCGCAGTTGGTGAGATAGCTGACATTAACAGCATCGCCTTGGATATGCCGTCGCAGGCTGCAGGTTCGTCGAACGCTGAAGGAGTTGCGGGAGCCGCTTCGATTGTCCCGGGTCAAGTCACGGAGGATGCAGAGGCTGAAGCCCAAAAGAAGGCCAAAGCTGCTGCGGATGCCCGAAAGAAGCAGGAGGAGTTGAAGAAAAAGGTGGCGACGGCTCACAAGCCAGTCTACTATCTGAACGATTTCTCCTACGTGCTTGACCCGGCCTATCGCGGCTACCAACTGGGTGATGGGCTCAAGCGCCGTCCATTGTTGCATAACGGTCGCTACGACATTGGTGGCGAATATCGACTGCGCTATCACAGTGAAAACAATATGCGCGGCTTGGGGTTAACCGGCAACGACGATGATTTTTTATTGCGTCGCAGTCGGTTGTATGGAAACTTCGAGCCCACCGAAAATCTACGCGTATTTGCCGAAATGATTGACGCGCGCAGCGACTTCGAGAATTTCAATCCGCGAGGAATCGAAGTCAACGAGTACGACATGTTGAATTTATTTGTCGATGCTCGGTTATGGTCTAATGGTGATAAGTCCCTGACCGCTCGTGCAGGCCGCCAAGAATTGCTATTTGGCGATCAACGCGTCATTTCGCCTTTGGACTGGGCCAATACGCGACGAACCTTTGACGGATATCGCGCGACTGCCAAAACTAAAACCTTAACTGTGGATGGATTTTGGACCAACCCGGTATTTCCCGATGCCCAGCGCTTTGACTCGCCGACCTTGGATCAAGAGTTTATGGGATTGTATACGTCATGCACAGCTCGTAAGAACGAGACCATTGACCTGTATGCTTTGCGATATTTAAACCATACTGGCGCAAATGATTACGACATCAATACACTTGGCTCGCGCTGGAATGGCAGCAGCGGTGATTTTCTATGGGATCTTGAAGGTGCCTACCAAGGCGGGCGTAACACCGATGGCTCCGACCATGATGCTGGTGCCTTTACCATCGGTGCGGGTCACAAGCTGAGTGCCTCTGAGACGAATCCGATCCTGTGGCTATACTTTGACTGGGCGTCCGGTGACGACGCACGTGGCGCCGGCAATGGCTACCACCATCTATTCCCGCTGGCCCACCGCTACAACGGCTTGATGGACCTCTATGGTCGCCGCAATTTGGGCGATGCTAATGCACTCTTGACCTGCAAGCCAACCAAGAAGCTGAATATGATCGTCTGGTATCATTACTTCTGGCTAGTCAATGGCAACGACACGCCTTACTCAGTCGTCATGACCCCGTTTAATCCAGGTAATGCACCGGGCAGCCGCGACTTGGGCCATGAATTGGACCTGCTAGGTATCTATGCCATCGCACCTCGCCAACAACTGCAGGTCGGCTTCTCCTACTTCTGGTCCGGAGCGTATTACTCGCGAACACCAGGCGTGCCGACCAGTAGCGACGCCAATTTTCTGTATACGCAGTGGTCTATTGCCTACTGAATCAGGTGGGCACCAATGCCATGCTGACGATTCAGAATTTTATTCACCGCGAAGGCGCGAAGTTCGCAAAGGGTGGTTGTTGTCGTGACGGGCTCCGCCATGAGACTCCTTCCAACAGTTTGTTCACCATTGGTTTGATGCCGTCTTTGATCAGGGGCGAGTTCCAGTTGACCAGGAAGCCAAGCCGGCGACCAGAAACCCTCAAATACGTCAGCAACTGGGCCTCATGGATTGGTGCCAGAGACGGCACAGATTTGTTTTCAACAAGGATGCATCCCGCGACCAGCATGCCGCTGCGATTCTCTGTCTCGATGTCCAGGCCCTTGACGATAACCGGCAATTCGACTTTGCATTGAACCTCGATCCTGCGGCTGCGTAGCTCGAAGGCCAGACCTGTCTGATAAGTCGATTCCAATAGTCCCGGGCCCAACGCACGATGCACGGTGAGCGTTGAATCCACAAGCTGTTTGGTAACGGCTTCAATCTCTTCCTTCGTCTTGCCCATATCCGCTCTTCCTCATGGCGCTCCCAACCTCAACTGAAATGCCCATTCGTCAGATTCGCGACCAAATGCCATGTCCGGCCTAACACGAACGGGCGGATGCGATAGAATTTGCGTTTTCTCTTTACGGAAATGTAGATAGCAACGTCTACAAATAAAGTGTATGATCTCTACGACTGCCGAATATGCTCTGCGTACCATCGTATTTTTGGCTGGGTCCCAGGACTCGGTTGTCAGTCGGCAAGAAATTGCCGAGGCGGTGGCCGTGCCAGTCGATTACCTGCACAAGGTGCTGAGCGCCTTGGACCAAGCAGGTATCGTCGAGCCCAAGCGCGGACCAGGAGGCGGTTATAGACTGATTCGTGATCCGGCAACATTGACGACGTTGGAAGTCATCGAGGCTGTCGACACGATTCCGCGCATCAAGCGTTGTCCCTTAGACATTCCCGGGCATGTTCAATTGTGCCCGCTGCATCGACTGCTGGATGAGGCGGCACAACGGGTCGAAGACGCATTTGGCAGGGTAACTATTTCAGAATTGGCCAGGACCAAGCGGAGTATATCGTCGTGCGCTTTTCCTCGCGTAACTTCCTAACGCTGTCGCATGCGACAGGTAATGTTTCCAGTCCGGTCTTGTTGGTGATTGTGTTAACGTTGAGTATGCTGGCGGTGTTACGCTGGCGGGTTGGTACAGCGACTGAACAGAGCCACAATCCACCACCGTCGGGCTATCAGTGGGCGCAAGGCTCCAGCCAGGCGGAGCCGAATGACGGATTGCATCCCGTCATAATCAATCAGCTTCCCACCACTTTGGCGCTGAACATCCAGGCGGGCACACGTGCTGACGACTCGATAACGGCGCAGTGTTCCGTTTGTCACGCCAACCGCAGGCCGAATTTTGAAATCCGCGCCGCTAGCGACTTGAGGGAGTTTCATCGCGACGTCAGCGTAGCTCACGGCAGCGTCAGTTGTCTGTCATGCCACAATCCCAGCGATTACCAGACGCTGCGGCTAGCCGATGGCACGCCGATACCGCTGCCAGACGTCATGCAACTGTGTGGCCAGTGTCATGGCCAGCAATTGCGCGAATACCAGCATGGTGTACATGGTGGCATGAACGGCTATTGGGATCGTCGCCGAGGACCGCAGTACAAAAACCATTGCATCGACTGCCACCCGCCGCACCATCCGAAATTTCCCAAGATGCAGACCGATTTTAAGCCTCAAGATCGATTTCTATCCGGTCCGAGCGCCAGGCCTGGAGGCGGATCGCATGACTAACCAGACATCACCCAAGCAAGCTGAGCCCATTCAGCTGCCGATAGTTGGACAAATGTCGTCCAGGCGAGTGGCCCTTAAAGCGGCCGGAGCAGCGCTAGGGCTGGCTGCCTTTGGCAAAGCTATCTCCCCGTTGTGGACGATTCCGGAGAACGTGTCGATCGAAGAGTTCCTGCAACGGCACTACAAGGAGCTGAGCGAAGATGATAAGCAAAAAATCTTTGCGCGATTGCAGGATGAAACCCAGCAGCGTTACGGTGCCGAGGTGACCATCTCCGATCCGCGCCCGATTCCAGGTGTGAAATTTGCCTATGCGATCAACCTCAGCAAATGCAACGGAAACGGCAAGTGCATGGAGGCCTGTGCAAAGGAGAATAATCATCATCGTGGCACACAGCAATCCTATATTCGCGTGTTGGAGATGTCCAAAGGTACGATGGACATGGAGCATGGCACGACGACCTATGAGGGTACGGTGCCCAAGCCGGACAAGTATTACATGCCGGTCCAGTGCCAGCAGTGTGACAATCCACCCTGCGTTAGCGTCTGCCCGGTCGAAGCGACGTGGAAGGAAGAGGATGGTATTGTGGTGGTCGATTACAACTGGTGCATTGGCTGTCGTTATTGCGAAGCCGCCTGTCCATACCACGCACGTCGCTTCAATTGGGAAGCACCACAGATTCCAGCCGACGAAATCAATCCCGATCAAGGCTACTTGTCCAACCGCGTGCGACCTCAGGGCACCATGGAAAAATGCCACTTCTGCCTGCATCGCACGCGCCAGGGGCGATTGCCAGCCTGCCTGGAGGCCTGTCCGACCGGAGCCCGCGTGTTTGGCGACTTGAATGACCCCGACTCCAGCATCAATTGGATACTCCAGCACAAACGCGTGTTTGTGCTGAAAGAAGACTTGGGAACTCGGCCCAGTTTTTTCTATTTCTTTGACTGAAAAGAACTGCCATGTCGTCAGGGACTTCCGTCACCAACATCACGCCGGCAGACGCCCAGCATGTGGTGCGCAGTTACCCCAAATTCATTCTGTGGGGCATAGATGAAGCCACCAACGGCAATCTGCTGTTCTATGTTTGGATGTTTGCGCTCACCGCCGTTGCCTTGGTAGGGGCCAATGCCTGGGCTGTTCAGGTCCACGACGGCATGATTGTCACCAACATGACCGACCATGTGAGTTGGGGATTGTATATCGCCAATTTTACCTTCATGGTTGGTGTGGCGGCCGGCGGGGTGATGATGGTCATTCCGGCCTATCTGTACCACGATCGCAAGATGCACGATGTGGTGATTGTCGGCGAGATATTGGCTATCGCCGCCATTGTCATGTGCTTGCTGTTTGTGACGGTGGATCTCGGGCGCCCCGAAAGGTTTTGGCACTTAATCCCCGGTATTGGGCGGTTCAATTGGCCCATGTCAATGCTCACCTGGGATGTCATCGTGCTGAACGTCTACCTCCTGCTAAACATGCACATCTGTGGATATCTGATGTACATGCGGTTCTTGGGGCGAACGCCCAACAAGACGTGGTACATACCCTTTGTGATGGTGTCGATCTTTTGGGCAATTTCCATTCATACGGTGACCGCTTTCCTGTACAGCGGATTGGGGGGGCGACCGTTTTGGAATACGGCACTGTTGGCACCACGTTTTTTGGCCAGCGCCTTTGTGGCTGGGCCAGCTTTAATACTGATTCTATTTCAAGTCATCCAGCGGACGGCTGGAATTCGCTTGGATGAGGGGCCTGCTCGCGTGCTGATCGGCATCGTGCGCGTGACGGTGCTGGTCAATTTGCTAATGGTGGTGTCGGAGGTGTTCACCGAGTTCTATTCGGGCGGCGCGCATACCGCTGCGGCGCGCTATCTGTTCTTTGGATTGCACGGACATTCTGCGCTGGTACCCTGGATTTGGACCGCCATCGCCTTTGACCTCGTGGCCGCCGGGCTATTTCTGTCTCCGTGGATTTACTCAAGTCCCATGGTGCGCTGGATAGCCTGTTGTCTGGCCTTCGTAGGCGCCTGGATTGAAAAGGGCATGGGCTTGGTCGTGCCCGGCTTCATTCCCAGTACGCTGCACGAGATCGTCGAGTACACGCCGAGTCTGACCGAATGGAAGGTCAGCGTAGGCATCTGGGCATTGGGGCTGATGATCTTGACCGTATTATTGAAGCTGGCGATCGCCGTCTTTCGTCGGACGCTGGCCGAGCATTGAGTGCTGATGTGTGCCACCGTTATTCGAAAGAGTGACTTAATGTTTAAACACATAGTAATGTGCTGTTTGTCATTATGCATCCTACTGATGGGACTGAATGAACCTGGCCGCACCTGCTGCGCAGAAGCAGTTCAATCGTCCCAGCCGAATATCGTGTTTATCATGGCGGACGATCTGGGGTGGGCCGATGTTGGATTCCACGGAGGCAATGTTGCCACGCCCAATCTAGACCGCCTGCGCGGGGCGGGGGTCGAGTTGACGCAGCATTACGTCGCACCCGTTTGCAGCCCAACGCGTACCGGGCTGATGACCGGGCGTTACTGGAGCCGCTATGGTGTGACGCAGCCGCAGGCAACTCGCGCACTCCCCTTTGAAACCGTGACATTGCCGAAGGCCCTGAAAGCATGCGGCTACCAGACCTGCATTGCCGGAAAATGGCATTTAGGCTCGTTGCCGCAGTGGGGACCACAACATTTCGGCTTCGACCACAGCTATGGTTCGTTGGGTGGCGGAGTTGGTCCCTACGACCACTCGTACAAGCGTGGCATCTACCAGCGGACTTGGCATCGCAACGGCCAATTGATCGACGAATCCGGCCATGTCACCGACTTGATTACGCGCGAGGCACTTCAGTGGATCGCTGGCAGCGGCGAGGCTCCGTTCTTGTTGTATGTGCCGTTTACCGCCGTGCATTTGCCAGTCAAGGAGCCGGATGAGTATTTGTTACGAGTGCCGGCCGCGATTACCGAACGGGTTGCTAGGCATTATGCAGCCAGCATCATTCATTTGGACGAGGCGGTTGGAAAAATTATGCAAGCCATCCAGGACAAGGGGCAGACGCAGCAGACGCTGATCGTCTTCACCAGTGACAACGGTGCCAGCAACGCCGAGAATCATGGCCAAGACTATCCGCCGGATGACTATCCCTCAGGCAAATTGCCAGGCAACAACCGCCCGCTACGAGGCAAGAAGGGCGATGGCTACGAAGGCGGTACTCGGGTACCTACCTTGGTCGCCTGGCCTTCGGTAATACCCGCCGGATCCGTCTGTCACACACCAGTGCATATCACTGATTGGATGCCCACTTTCTGTAGGTTGGCCGGCTATAGCGCATCAGCAGCTTTGAATTGGGATGGTGCCGACATCTGGCCGGCAGTCGTCGGACGTGGAGACAGTGACCAGTTCCTGACTCAGCGTGCCCTGTACTCGGTAACGCCGGCATTTCGAGCGTTGGTGTTGCGAGTCGGAGATTGGAAGTTGATTCAGTTTTCCGACAGCGATCAGGAGGCCGAGCGAGTCGAGTTGTACAACATCAGCAATGATCCCAGTGAGACCCGCAACGTGGCTACCGACTATCCGGAGAAACGGGCAGAACTCATGCACCGCCTAGAGCAGACCTCAAGTAGTTGTAGCGGCTGTATTCTTCAGGCGATATCCGGCATGGATAATGTAGTTGAGGCATTCCTTCGGATGGAATCGGTCGACCAGTTTGCCAACTGCGTTCCAGAGGGCTTGGACGGTCCGGGTCGCCTCGCTTCGAATCAGCCACTTTAGTTTACTGTAGAGATTTTCGATCGGGTTCAGGTCGGGCGAGTATGGGGGAAGGTAGCGAACCTCGGCGCCAACCGACTCGATGGCTTCGACGACTCCGGCGACTTTGTGCGCCGAGAGATTGTCCATGACGACAATGTCTTTATAGCGAAGCTCTTTGCAGAACTGCTGTTTTATCCAAGCTAGAAAGACCGAACCGTTCACCGGCCCATCAATGACCAATGGAGATACGATTCCTTCGGATCGTAGTCCCATCAATACAGTCGTGGTTTTCCAATGGCCGTGGGGGATCATTTCGATGATTCGCTTGCCCGGGAGGGCTCTACCTCGCAAGCGTGACATATTTGTTTTTGCCCAAGTCTCATCCAGAAAGACAAATCGCCTTGCGTCCAGGTGTGGCACCGAACGACGCCATCGCAGCCGCTTCTCTGCTACATCAGGCCGCTGCTGCTCGGCCGCCGTCAATGTCTTTTTTTAAATCGATAGTTCAAACGACGAACAAAGCGGTCGACGGTTTGATGCGAGATGCAAAGCGGAAGTAATGCCGCGATTTCCTTGGCCGTTCGATCCGGCTGTTCCTCGACAATTCTCACGAGCTCCTCTTCGTGTCCGTGTAGTTTGGGAAGCGGGCCGTGTCTTTGCTCACGAGCACCGATTTGACCTGTTTCACGACGGCGTTGCTTGAGCCTTCGAATCCAAGCGGTCGACACGTCAAACAATTCGGCAACTTCCGTCGTTCCCAACCCTGAATCACAGGCCTTGAGTACACGAATTCTCAAATCCATCGAATAAGCACGCATTTGGCCACCTCCTTGGGCAAAATGTATTAAAGCAAATCCGCTACATCCGACGCTACATCAATTCGAGGTCTGCTCTAGCCGCAGCTCGCGCTAGCGATTTCGATTCGGTTGTATCCAGCGAGCTGTAATGCAACTCGCCCGTAGTTGCCAGCCTTCCGCTGACAGCTTGGGCTAACACGTTAAACGAAGGGGCACTGCGGTATTCGGATTACGGCTGAGCCCCTTCGTCGCCAGCAGGCGGGCTGGAGTTGGCCGTTGGGGGGGCTGACAAATCGAACTTCAGTCGCAGCGCTGCGACCTCGGCTTGGCGGCTGTAGTCGATAGATTCGCCCAGGATTCGAGCAGCCTCTTGCGCCGCGTGGAAGCCGCGCGAGTTTTCGCTGCTGATGTAGTCCAAACGCCACATCGACTTTCGCTGCAGTGCGAAGACTGCCTGCAATTGTTCTGGCGTGGCACCAGCTTGTCTGCATTCCTGGATGGCGTCTAACATCTGCACCATCGCGCCCGCCGAACGCTCCATCAACTCCAGCGTGCGCTGCTGGATCAAGTCCACGCGGGCCAGTAACTGCGCTTCAGGCACATGATGGCAATTCTGACAGGCGTGATTGATGTTGTCCAGCGGACTGCGCACGTTGTGATTGCTGTTCTTCATGGCACCAACGCGTTCGTAGGGCATGTGGCAGTCGGCACAACTGACTCCGGCCGCTGCATGCGTTCCCTGCGCCCATAACTCGAATTCCGGGTGTTGCACTTTAAATAGCGGGGCACCAGTTTCGGTGTGGATAAAATCGAAAAACGCAGATCCGTCAGGGAATTTCTTGTCCTGCCAGTGCTGTTCAAGCTGCTCTGCTTTCAGCCCGTTCTGCCATGGAAACTCGAGCACATCTTTGGTCGCACAATAATACTCGACGTGACACTGAGCGCACACGAAGCTGCGCATCTCCTGACGAGTAGCCAGTACGTTGGGATCATAGTCTGAGCTACGATCGCCGCGTCGCCAACGATCGACGCTAGGCATGTGCGGCAAGGGTTGATCGCTGCTGGCCAGCACAGCGATGCCGGTCATGAAGCCGGGTCGGGTAATACGCAGCGCCATCGTCTGCGGATCGTGGCAGTCGATGCAACCTACCGGATGTGCTTGACTCATCTCAAAATGCCCGGGTGGCGGCTGCCCCTCAAAGCCACCGACCGGTGGCGATTCAAAGACCTGCCCAGCTTGGGCGGTTGGAGTGCCATCGGGCACTTGCGTGAGCATCTCCAGTACTTCGTGATAGGGCTTCGTGCTGAGCACTTCAAAACCTTTCATGATGGCTGGCATATTGAATTGTTCGGCCAAAGCCTCGTCGTCGTGTGGCATCCCCAGCGACTGTAGGCCAACCTTGCGATACAACACGATGGGCGAAGCATGGCAATGTAAACATGCTCCGGCTTGCGGACGCTCATTGACGCGCTTGGTGACGACTTGGTCGTACAGCATGTATGCGTGTCCGCGAGCTTCACGATAGTCGAGCGCGAAAGCGTAGCCAGCGTACAAGCGCTTGAGCCAGGGGCTCTTTTCAAGCTTACTGTCGGGCATGGCTTCCGAACCACCGTGAAAGCGGTCGCCAGCCGTACTCTTGTACTGATCGAAATGGTGCGGAAAGTTCAGGCCCCAGGGAGCTGGGTCAGTACTGATTTCGGTCAATTCCACGACCCGCGCAAAGGCCCGGCCAGCTTCCTGCTTGTGACCATGCATATTCACCAATACCCAGGCGATGCCAGCCGTTCCTAGAGCGGTGAAGGCAACCGCCAGAAAAAGGGGCAGTAGGCTAAGTCGACTAGTGGTTCGAGCCGTTTCGGACATGGCCGTGCGCTTCCTCGTTTGGATGGAAAAGTTGGTTCAATGGTTTTGTGCTGGCTGGCTAGCGATGGGCGTGACCGACCGCAGCATGGCAGTGGATGCAGTCGAGCATATCAGCGTATGGCCCAGTCGGAAGCATGTGGTGTACTAGCTCTCTGTGGCAGTGCAGGCAGGCACCTTGCGTAACCAGACGATTGCGTGGCTTGATTTGGATCGGCTCATGGAAATCGCCGGTAGTAAAAGCCCACGAATGCAACAGGCCGTTATCGGCCTTTGTGAACCACTTGCCCAAGAAATCATGCGGCAGATGGCAATCATTGCAGGTGGCCACAGCATGATGGCTCGACTTTTGCCACGAGTCGAAATGTCCTTGCATGATGTGGCAATTCTTACAGGCGACTGGATCGTTGGAGAGATACGACGCTCCTCCACCATATTCGAACGTAAAGCCGCCCAAGCCGATCATCGAACCGAGTGCACAGGCCAACAGCCATACCTGCCAACGCCAATGCCCTCGGGCATTCCGTACTACAGACTCAGGCGACAGGTCGCTCATTTATCTAATCCAATTGCGAGCCAACCTCGAAAATCAAACCAGCCAAAACCGGAAACGCTTCGCGCCGCGAAGCGCTGTTCTTAAATCCACCTTAATCCCGTTGGCAAACAGCAACTAAGAGCGTACCGCGCTGTGGAACGTCGGTAAATCGTCTGTGAATAAAACTTCATTCGGTTGCGCACTTTGGTCGCATGTCGGCTGCTGTGCCGGATTGTCACAGGTAAACTTTGGAAGCTGCAATTTCTACCTAAGTTGTCAGGAGTGGATGTCGTTCAGCTTCTATATTGGTGACCCGCGCACACCTGACCCAACTGGTCGAAACAACTCTGGCCTAGTTGGGATTTGGTTCGGGCAGCTGTGCGTTTAAGCGCACACGCCAGGCAACCAGATCGTTTCGTAGTTCTTCGGTACGTTGTGGATACTTGTCAGCAACATTGGTAGACTCAGCGGGATCGGTGCGCAGGTTGTACAGTTCACACGTCTGATTCTCGTAAAAATACAGGAGCTTCCAGTCGTCTTGTCGCACCGCGCTGACCGGCGTCGTGGTTGGGTAATAGTGCGGAAAGTGGAAGTAAAGTGATCGGCGGAGGCTATCAGCCATGCTGCCGTCTAGGGTCGAGCGGATGTCCTGTCCATCCAATACAAGCTTCTGGCCACCAGCACGCTCAAAATCAACTCCGCTGTTCGACGGTCGGTCTTCTGTACCTTTGGTATTGCGATCGACAGTGATGCCGGTCAACAGCGTGGGGAATAGATCGCAAGTGGTAACTGGAACCTGGCTCACCAGTCCCGGCTGACTGACTGTGGGCCAGTAGATCATCATGGGGACGCGGATACCTCCTTCGTAGCAGGATCCCTTGCCGCTGCGTAGAGGAGAGTTGTCGGTTATTGGAATGCCGCCCCGCAACCGATCTCCATTGATAAATCCGCCATTGTCTGACAAGAAGATCAGGATCGTGTGCTCCCAAAGATTGCGGAGGCGCAGGTGGTCTATGACCCGACCTACATTGCTGTCGAGTGTCTCAACCATGGCCGCGTAGTGGGCGTGTCGATGCCGGTGATGTGGCTGGATGAGCGCTTCGTACTTGGCAGCCAAATCTGGCTTACCTTCCATGGGCGTATGCACGGCATGGTACCACAAGTTCAGGTAGAAGGGCTGCGTGTTACACTGATCGATGACTTCAATCGCTTTGTCCGTCAATCGGTCGGTTAAATACTGACCTTCCTTTCCCGGCTCCAACCCTGGCACGTATCGAAAATTCTTAAAGTGTTGATCGCCTCGAAACGGATAGAAGTAGCTGGCCGGGGCACCCCAACCGGTACCACCGATGTTCCACTGAAAGCCGTGGGTTTCGGGATAGGCCAATTCGCCACCCAAGTGCCACTTGCCAACGTGAGCCGTGCGATAGCCCATACTTGACAGTCGCTGGGCCAGAGTGATCTCCGAATGAGGCAGGTCGGCGAGGGTAACGGGTTCCAGTAGCTGGCGAGTGCCGCGATCTTGGGACGCTTCGCGCCAGATGGTCATGTGCAATCGCGCTGGATGACGTCCCGTAAGGATGGATGCTCTGGTTGGAGTGCATACCGGCGAGGCAGAGTACGCTTGAGCAAAACGTACCGCCTGTGTCGCAAGTTCATCCAGTCGCGGAGTTTGGTGAAGATCGCTACCGTAACAGCCTAGGTCACTCCAGCCCAAATCGTCTGCCAAGATCAGGACTACGTTCGGTGGACGCTCTCCAGCCAAAGACTCAGGAAGGACAACCCACAATCCCGATGCACAGGCAATCCACTGTGACCAATTCAACAAGAGATTTGCCGCCAACTGGTATGCTCTAATCATGATTCCTGTCTTGACTTGGATTGTTCAGTGGATGTTGGAAGCGTGTGTTGACGGGATGATCGAACGAGAGACGATCGACTTTACCACCAAAAGGGAATGATTCTAAGACCCAGGTCCGGTGCGAATGTGATGAAAATAGTGTACTCTTCGGTACACTTGAAGTCATGCGTCAATCGCTGCCTCCAATCAACCGCCAACACATCGGATTTCGCGTCGCGCTGGTGCCTATCGAGTGTAGTACCCTGGTAGCCACGTGCCGTAACATGTCCAAGTTATGAAGTACGCGAGCGGGTCCGAGTACATGATGGTAAATTGCTTTTTCTTGTATGCGTTAGGGCGCGAGCCGTCCGGTTCTGACGTCCGCAAGGCGGGCACTTTATCCGCAAGGTACCGAACGGCTTGTGCCGTTCCGCTATATCCTCGTCCACAATCCAATACGTAATACCCGTCACTTCAACCACGGGATTTTACCAGCAAGACATGAAGCTTTACCGGATGTTTCGGTAGCCGTTGCAATTCGACGGGTAACAGTTGAACTGCGACAGCCTATTCGACTGCTCCCTCGAAAGTTCGATCTAGGCATCCTGCTCTAACTAACCAGCGTGAATTCAGAGGGTAACCCGCTCAAGAAAGGTCTAGCGAGCAGCCAGCCCGCTGCCAATCGGTGGGTCTGGGATTACAATCTCACGTTTTGATGATCAGTTCAATTCGTTTTCAGTGAACACCGATGATGCCGCGATTTTGCGGTGTTGCCTTTGATCAAACCAAGGACCGCCTCGATGACTACGCTTGCCACTCTCGTCAACCACCAAGTCCGCTTGGCCGCTCGACCGACCGGGTTGCCCACCGATGCCAACTGGCAATTCACCGAGGAGCCGGTGGCCGAGCCGGTCGAAGGCGGTTTACTGGTGAAGGTGCTGGCTCTGTCGCTCGACCCGGCCATGCGCGGCTGGATGAACGAAGGTAAGAGCTACATCCCACCTGTTGGCCTGGGCGAGGTGATGCGCGCGGGCGGTGTCGGCATCGTCATCGCGTCAAAACACCCAAGTTACAAGGAAGGTGACATGGTCACCGGCGGCCCCGGTGTACAGGAGTATTGGAACATCGCCCCCGATCGGCTCAAGCACTCGGGGTTGGCACACATCGACACGCGTCTAGGGACGGTCAGCCAGTGGCTGAATGTGCTGGGCATGCCCGGAATGACGGGCTACTTCGGGCTTACCGATATCGGCCAGCCCAAAGCCGGCGAGACGCTGCTAGTCTCGGGCGCTGCAGGTGCGGTGGGCCAGACGGTAGGGCAACTGGCCAAGATCAAGGGTCTGCGGACTGTTGGCATCGCTGGCGGTCCAGCCAAGTGCCAATGGGTCGTGAACGAGTTGGGCCTGCATGCCTGTATTGACTACAAGGCCCCAGCGCCCCCCGGTGCCGAGCGCTGGGACGCGGTACGAGAAGGCATAAAGCAACATTGCCCCAATGGAATCGACATCTACTTCGACAACGTCGGTGGCGACATCCTGGATGCGGCGCTGACACGTATCAATCGCAAGGCGCGCATCGTCATTTGCGGCGCAATCAGCCAGTACAACAACGTCGGCGGTGCCGTGGTGGGGCCGAAGAACTACCTGTCGCTGCTGGTCAACCGAGCGCGGATGGAAGGCATGGTCGTGTTCGACTATGCCGATCGCTACTCGCAAGCGATCGCCGAGATGGCTGGCTACCTGCAAGACGGCCGCATGAAGAGCCGCGAGGATGTGGTTGAAGGCGGAGTGCGAGCGTTCCCCGCCACGCTGCTGAAGCTCTTCACTGGACAAAATTTCGGCAAGCTGGTGCTAGAGGTTGCCAAGGAATAAGAAGCCTTAAGATAAAACTTCGCTGGTCACTTTGCCCACGACGTCGGTCAAGCTGGGTGATCTGCGATTTCCAATTGAGACCGAGCAAAGGAGCAACTTGGGAGCCAAATAGAGTGCCTTGAAAGGTCGAGGGCAAACAACCAGCACCCCAATTGTGTGGTCCTCCGTGCACGCACCACGCTGGTCATCGTGCTTTTTCGAGAGCTTGTCTCAAAATGGGTTCAAATACATCGGCTTGGCGCATGAACCCCAAATCATTGGCGTGCGACGCATCGGTGGCTCCTTCGGTATCATCACCATATAAATAGTCCCCAGGAATGTAGAATAGATTCACAGTCGATTCGGCTAACAGCGATTCGTAAGCGGCTCGCAGGGCTGCGTGATTAGCGGTGTGAAAGGCTTGCTTGGCGGGGGTGATCCAGTCGTTGGTGAATCGCCGATCTTCGACCAGCACAATCGGAGTGTGCGGTCGAACACTGCGAATCTGCTTCACGAGCGGCATGCACTTTTGAGTAACTTCTTCAGGCTTCATATTAGGAAGGCAGTCGATCACGTACACGCATGCATCGATTTGAGTCAAAAAATCACCGACTGCCAAATCCATTCTGCCGTTGCCGGAAAAGCCAAGATTAACCACCGGCACATCGAATCGTCTACCCAGAATTGCCGTGTGTACGATTCCGGGGCGGCTAGCACAGGCTCCGTGAGTAATGCTGGTACCGTAAAACACAATAGGCCGCTGACGCGGTGCCAGACCTTCGAACTCTGAACCTTTAACCACACCGATATTCAAGTACTCGACACCGTTATACAGTGGCAAGTAGGCTGCGTACTCGCGCAGGCCCGGGGCCAGACCACTGATGACTTCGACCAGAACCTCTTGAGTATCGGGTTTGGCGACTTGCACCCACTTCCACTTCCCCGCTTCGTTGCGCGCATACAGATCAACTCCACTCACCCCGGTGGCAGCCATGTGCGGCATGCTTAAACGCGACCTGGTCAGCTTGTACTGGACGTAAATCGATCGAGAATTCGTGCGAAAGCGAACCAGCATGCCTGCGCTATCGCGGCTAAGACTCCACACCGCGTCGGTCACTTTGCCTTCAGCCGATTTTGGCAAGCGATCAAACCAACTAATTCTCTCCTGATCAGGCAGTATTCGGCCTTCGATTCCCCACTTGGATACATCATGCCAGTCCAAGTCTGTTCGGCCAGCTCTCTGGCTAGCGGCCATGGCCGGATCGAGCTTCGATAAATCTAGTGTCTCCTGCCCCGTTAAAGGAGCGGCTGCAATGACCAGCACAAGCGGAACAACTCTAAATATAAGATTCACAGTGATTGCCTTTCACTCAGTCGTTCTTCCAGCTACGATATGGCCGAGCAATGATTCTACAGGCATTCCGAAAGCGTGGCACCATGTCTGAAGAGCAAGTCCAGCAGCGTATTAAACGGCCTCAAATGGCAGCCGAGAACAGTCGGCGTACATCTCAGTCCATGTGCAGATCGAATTATGGCATCAGCCGTCAAACTCCCGGCTTTGCGGTTGGGAATACGATGGTCATTTGTCTGCTGACAGCGACGCTAATTTCTGCCGCTTCGCTCCGTGCCGCAGACTCAAGTAGGCCGAACATTGTCATCTTGTACGCGGACGACATGGGCTACGGTGACTTGGGGGCGAACAACTCGGCTTCGAAGATTCCTACGCCGAATCTGGACAGGTTGGCTGCTACAGGCTTGCGTTTTACCGATGGGCATTCCTCTTCCGGTATCTGCTCTCCCTCACGCTATGCGATGCTCACGGGCCGGCACCACTGGCGTGACTTTCATGACATTGTCGGAGCCCTGGGAGCCTCTGTATTCAAGGAGGGTCAGCTCACTCTGCCACAAATGCTACGGGAGAAAGGCTATGCCACGGCTTGTATCGGCAAGTGGCACCTTGGTTGGGACTGGGACGCCATTCGACGGCTCGGAACGAAAAAGAACTCTATCCAACCTCAGGACTTTAACTGGACCAAACCGGTACCCGGTGGACCGCTAGACCATGGATTCGACCACTATTTTGGAGACGACGTAATCAATTTTCCGCCCTACGCTTGGATCGACGGCCGTAAACTGCTGCGAACGCCCGACGCGGTCATCGATGGCAACTTCAAGGCACCCACCAAAGAGGGTAAGTGGGAGGCTCGGCCCGGTCCAGCCCTGGCTGACTGGGACTTTTACCAGGTACTACCCACGTTGACGCAGCGATGCGTCGATTTTGTGCTCTCCCGTAAAGAGAAGCAGCAGCCTTTTTTGTTGTATGTTCCTTTTCCATCACCTCACGCGCCGATCATCCCGAATGATGAGTTTGACGGAAAATCGCTGGCCGGTCCATTTGGTGATTTTGTTTTTCAGACAGATGATGCCTGCGGACGCATTCTCAATGCTATCGAAGACATCGGACAAAGTGAAAACACCATCATCATCTTCACCTCCGACAATGGCCCTGAGAACTACGCCTACGCACGCGACGAGAAATACGATCATTGGTCATCGGCTCCCTTTCGAGGTCTGAAACGCGACATTTACGAAGGCGGACATCACGTCCCGTTTCTTATCCGCTGGCCGGGCGTCACTCAGCCGGGCAGCCTGTCAGATGCATTGATTTCACAGGTTGATCTCATGGCAACCTTTGCTGCCCTGCTCCACTACGAACTACCCAATGATTCCGCTGAAGACTCGCACAATTTTCTGCCCTACCTGAGCGGGCAGTCAGAGCAAGGACCGCGCACGTCGATAGTCCACAATACCCAAAAGGACCACTATGCTTTGCGAGATGGTGATTGGCTGCTGATTGACGCCAGATCAGGCTACACAGGGCATAAAGCACCAGACGGATGGAAAGCCAAGCACGGACACCCGGCGGAAGATGAACTGCCAGTCGAACTCTATCACCTGAAGGAAGACATTGGCCAGCGTCACAACCTGGCCGCCCAGCACCCACAGCGTGTCGAGTGCATGCAAACGTTGCTAAAAAGTATCCGCGCTCAAGGATATTCGGCTCCGCGCCTGGCGATGCCATGATCGTAGGCGGCAGCCTCGTTTGTGCCGGATGCTGAGATTCTCCAGGGTTCCTCTGGGCTTGGCAGACGCCGACTTGGTCTTGGAAATACTAAGAGAACTATACGCAACTCCATCCGCGACAGAGCATTGCGGCGAGTTGTTGTGGACGAATTCATCATGTAAACTGCCTTCGCACACCTCTGGAGTTGTTAACCATGAAATATTCTTCGAGCCCAAATTTCGCATCGCGACTTGTGGCATGGCTTAGCTTCTCCGTTGCTGTCTTGACTGCAACGCAGGGCAGAACGGAAGCCCCGATACCGTTCGAAGCTGGTCTGGCAGTGCGGGACATTACGCCTGATCCTCAGTTGTTTCATGTTCCGCTGGGCGGCTACGGCGAGCGCATGAATGCGCCGGCCGAGGGGATTCATGATAGCACCATGGCCAAGGCGCTGATGCTCCGTCAGGGTGATAAAAAGTTTGCGCTGGTCACGTTGGACCTACTGGGTGTGCCGCGTTCTTTGCGTGACGAAGTCATCGCACGCATCGCCGATACAGGTATTGATTCGAGCAATTTGATGTTGGCCGCCAGTCATACGCATGCTTCCGTCGAGATGGCGGCTATGAATCGCGCCAATGTATTTGGCAATGCAGCGATCGGGATTTTCGATGAGCGACTGCTGGTGTATACGGCCGATAAGATTGCCGAAGCGATTCAGGCAGCAGATAAGAGTTATGTGCCGGTCCAAGCTGGCACGGCATCGATCGAACTGCCGGGGATGAACCGCAATCGACGCGGCGGCAAACTGACTGACAACGAAATGACGGTCCTGAGGCTAGACAGATTAGATGGTTCACCGCTAGTAGTTCATGTGAACTATACGGCGCACCCAACTTACATGACCGCCAAGGTGATGCAGTTGTCGGCCGGTTGGCCTGGCTACCTGCAGCGTACAATGGAGTCAATCCTGCCAGGGACGACCTGTATGTACTCCAACGGGGCTGAAGGCGATGTGGCACCTGCTGGTGGCCAGGGGAATACTCCTTTTGAAAGGGCAGAGTCCTACGGCCAGCGACTGGCAGCGCACGCGGTGGACTTAGTTAAGACCATTCAAACTCGCCCGGTCAGCCGCTTTGCCTTTCGGACGCTCACCTTGACGTTGCCGGAGAGAAAGGTTCCCAAGGCGCTCATGCAGTCGGCTGGACCAGAATATGGATTGAACGAAGAGAATATTATGCAGGTGGTCAACGCAATGGCACCGGAAACTTCGTATCTTGGCGTCCTGCAGATTGACGATTTTCTTGCAGTGTCCATTCCAGGTGAAATGACCTCTGTCTTGGGGCTTCGGATCAAGCAATCGCTTCGCCAGCTTGGCGCCAAGCGGCCTGTGATAGTTGGCCTAGGCAATGAGTGGATCAGCTACATGCTGGACAGTGACGAGTACCACGCAGGCGGCTACGAACCGGGCGTTTCTTTCTACGGCGAAACTCTTGGGCCAGAAGTTGTTCGTCAAGCTATTGAAGCCAGCCAGGGGCTTATGGAACTGAGTGAGCGATAGGGCGCCCGCCTCGGAAAGCACAGCCGCACAGACGCTACCTGCCAGCTACCAGCAATTGCAGTTCGATGGTTGTGATTGGTGCAGGCCGTTTTCATAGTGAATCGACCCTGTCTTAGCGGTAGCTCAGAACTGAGCGGAAGCGGCTTGGGCTTTGCGATTATTCAGGAACTCTCTCATCTCACCCAGCTTCGCAGCATACTCAGACTCGCCTGCGACGTTCGTGTTTTCCAGTGGATCGCGCGACAGGTCATACAACATCTCGGACTTACCACCTTGGTAGCAGGTATAAGTGAATTGATCCGTGATGACCGCGTCTCCGGATTGGAACCGACTGTACGCGACTTCGCGATGGCGGCGTTCAGGATGGTCAAGTAGTTCGGTGAAGCTGCGGCCTTGGACGGATTCCGGAATGGCGATACCGGTCAGCATGCAAAGAGTTGGGAAGAGGTCGATGGTTTCAACCAGCGCCGCCGAACTTCCGGCCTTTTTGCCAGGCACTTTCACGATCAGGGGGATGCGCATGGCGAGGTGCATGGTGTTGTGTTTCCCCCAGAAGCCATGCTCGCCCAGATGCCAGCCGTGATCGCCCCACAGGACAATGATGGTGCTATCCGCCAACCCCAGTCGATTCAGTTCGGCCAGCACATCTCCGATCAGCTTGTCTATGTAACTGGTGCAGGCCAGATAGCCATGTCGCATCAGACGATGGAAGTCATCAGAGTCCTCGTCAAAGTCGGCCAGATGATAACTACGGAACTCGCCGCTGCCCTTGAGCTGTGTCGGTGCGTTCTGGGGTGGCTGCCGATTATCGGCGATGTCGATTTCGTCGCGTAGGTAGAGGTCCCAGTATTTTTTCGGAGCATAAAACGGTAGGTGTGGTTTCAAAAAGCCACAAGCTAGAAAAAACGGCTGACCGCTTTGTTTCAGTCGCCGCAAGTCGTCGATCGTCTTGATAGCGATCTGTCCGTCATGGTAGGCGTCGTCGGGCACATCGGGGAACTCGAAAATACGTCCGCGTTCCTTAGTTGAGCGTTGTCGCATGGTTTCCAAATCGTGGCTGTTCTTAGTGTTGCTTGGTCGCCACGCGGGCTGGCTCCAACTTCTCTCGCTCGTGTCGCCTGTATGGTGGAAAACCTTGCCGTTGGACAGCGTCGTATAGCCAGCCTGCCTGAATACTTGAGGCAGTGTAGCGGCATTGGGCGCATCGATATCGACACGACTATCGAAATTCACGAACCGTTTGGGTGTCGGTAGGATGCTGGTCATCAACGCAGCCCGCGAGGCGCCGCAAACCGGCACTTGGCAATAGGCACGTTCGAATCGGACGCCTAAAGCTGCCAATTGGTCGATGTGAGGTGTTCGGGCCTGCGTATCGCCATAACAACCAAGCTCCGGTCGCAGATCATCAACGGCGATGAAGAGCACGTTGGGTGGTCCCGCAGCTAGCTCGGCTGTAAGTCCCGCGGCGGAACAAGCCAAGAACGCGAGCAGTATCAGATACTTTGTCAGTTGCATAAATATGAATCGCCAGAATTAGATGAAAGGTGCTACAGAAATCCAGGGTCTCATGAGTCGCATCGATGCCTCTTCGCCAACTGCTCCGAATTGAAGGCCACCAATAATAGGTTTGATGTTAGCGTCTGTCGGCTGGCGACTGACGAGGAATCATCCAACACGACAGATGTTGTCGCATGCGCTTCCAGCTTGTGCCCTACAAATAGCGGATGGGATTCTGGATGAGTGTATCAGGGAAGGTTTGCACATACGAGGGTATAGTAGCTGATGATGCGTGGTCCTAAGGCGGTTCATCGGTTAGAGTAATTGACTCCTAACCGTCATAATGTTGTTAGTGAGTAAGCCAATGAAATGGTATTGTTTCGTAGGGGCCCTGTGCTGGTTGGCTGGTTTAGCAAGCGCAAACGACAACTCTCTGCAGAGTGTCGAGTTGTTTCCACCGGGCCTGGGCGGCGTGGCGCGCTATCGCATTCCCGGCCTGGTTGTGACGGAGCGCGGTACGATTCTGGCGTACTGCGAAGCCCGACGCAACGACAGCCAGGACTGGGGAGAAATCGAAATACACCTGCGACGTTCAGTCGATGGTGGGAAGAGCTGGCAACCGACTCAACATATCGCCCACCACGGTCAACGTATTGAGGGAAATCCTCGAAACAAAGCCTCTGGACAGCACGAGCAAACAGTAAACAACCCCGTAGCCATTGTGGATGCGAAGTCTGGAGAGATTCAGTTTCTCTACTGTGTCAACTATGCACGTTGTTTTTCCATGACCAGCGGCGACGACGGCCAGACCTGGAGCGTTCCGAGGGAGATTACCCATGCGTTTGAACCGTTCCGCGCTAAGTACGACTGGAAAGTCATCGCTACCGGACCAGGGCACGGAATTCAGTTGGCTAGCGGGCGGCTGGTCGTTCCGATCTGGCTGGCCTATGGAGCCGTTGGAGACCATGCACCATCAGCCTGTGGCACAATCTTTAGCGACGATCATGGCCACAGCTGGGTGGCTGGCGATATCGCAGTGCCTAACGCAGGTGAATTCGGCAATCCCAACGAGTCCGCTTTGGCGACGCTGGCGGATGGTCGCGTCATAATGGTCACGCGCAGCGTTTCGAAACCCAATCGCAAGATCATTTCGACCAGTTTGGACGGGGCCACGCAGTGGAGTCAGCCCACATTTCACCAGCAACTCTGGGAGCCAATTTGTATGGCTGGCATTGTGGCATATCCCTCAGCACCCGGGATGCTGCTGTTCTCCAATCCGCACAGTTTGGCTTTGGACGCCAATGGAAATGAGAAGCCGGCCGGCAGGGGAAAACGCAAGAATCTGTCGGTCAAGCTCAGTCGAGATGGTGGTGTGACATGGCCAGTAAACAAGACGCTAGATGCAGGTCCCAGTGCCTATAGCGATTTGGCTGTGATGCCCGACGGCAGTATTCTCTGTCTGTATGAAGCCGATCAGTCGCTTGTATTGTCCCGCTTTAAACTTGAATGGCTAACTGCCCCTTGAACCTGCCCGGGCACACGACCCGCAATTTAGGTTGGCTGGTGATGCAAGTCAACGGTGGACTTGTCAACCTCTTCCATCTTTCAGAATTGCCTGAGCGGCGTTTCTGCCGCAGGCTCCCATGACTCCGCCACCGGGATGGCTGGCTGCGCCGCATAGATACAGCCCGCGCAAGGGGGTGCGATGGTCGGACCAGCCTGGTACAGGGCGCATCAAATACAGTTGATTCATCGTCATTGCACCTTGAAAAATGTTACCGCCGGTCAAACCATAGATGCGCTCAATATCCAGTGGCGACAAGACCTGCATGTGTTCGATGCAGCCCGGGATATTAGGGGCGTATTGGCCTAACAGCTCGACACATCGCCGACCAAAATCCTCTTTGATGTCGTCCCAAGCTAATCCAGGCTGCAAGCGATAGGGAGCGTACTGCACAAACATCGACAAGATATGTTTGCCTTCGGGCGCAATCGTGCGGTCGACGCTAGTGGGCATGGTGATCTCCAGAATCGGTTTATCGCTGGGGCGTCCGCACAGAGCGTCGGCATAGGCTTGCTCAATCCACTGGACCGAATCACAGATATGCATGGTGCCGTGATGTTGAGGCCCTACGCCAGCCTGGTTCAGGCAGGAAAATCGCGGCGGCTCACCAACGGCAAGATTCACCTTCATCGAAGCTGATGAATAGTCAATGCGCCCGATGGCCGCGCGGAACTCATCGGGCAATTCAACCCCCTGCAGCAGATGGTTGAAGGTCCAGTTGCAGTCGATACTCGACGCGACAACACGGCAATCAAATGACCGACCATCCGCCAATTCGACTCCGCTGACACCGCTGGAATTGGCATGGATACGGCTGACCGGTGCGTCGGTCAGAATGTCCACTCCTGTCTGGCGGCAGGTGGCGGCAAGGGCTTCGGCTAGGCCACCCATGCCTCCCTGGATATAACCCCACACTCCGCGTGCCCCTCCAGCGGTGCCCATCACATGATGCAGCAAGACATACGCTGTGCCCGGCGATGAGATGGAAGCAAAGGCACCAATGATCGCATCGGTAGCCAAGGTGGCCCGCACAATGTCCGACTCAAACCAGCGTTCGAGGATCGGCCGCGCGGCACCCGTTAGGATCTCGATGGCTTCGGGTAGTTGTGATCCCAACTGCTTCAGTGAATGTTGTATGTGGCGAGCCTGATTGAGCTGCTTCAGTCGCTCGAGCCAACCGATGCGCCGCCAACTGGAAGGCAACGGTAACAAGTCGATAGCGGGTTGCTGTAGAATCGGTTCGATGGCTTCAGCCACTCTTCCCAGCAGCGCTTCGTAGCGTGGGTAGGCCTGGGCATCCTGCGGCGAAAACTTGCTGATCTGCCGTTGGTTTTCGGCAAAATCTGGTCCGAGCAATAAATAACGTCCGTCTAGTGACGGCGTAAAGGACGACGGATTACGCGGCAAAATCTTGAGGCCGTTTTCCTTGAGCTTCAGGTCACGAATGATCTTCGGCAGCAGCAGACTGACCACGTAGGACGCAGTGGAAACGCGATAACCGGGCCACAGCGGCTCGGTGACGCTGCAGCCTCCCAGCACCGAGCGCCGTTCGACAACCAGGACTCGCCAGCCGGCTTTGGCCAGATAGGCCGCCGTCGTCAGTCCATTGTGTCCACCTCCAATAACGATCAAGTCGTAGGTACCGCTCAGCTTGGAATTTGAATACTGCACGTTGACTTCCTGAAATGCTTGAGCGAGAGTTTAACGTAGCCAGTCTTTGAAGCGCTGAACCATTCCGGGCGATCCGGAGCGCGGACGACGGCTGGATTTGGGAGAGTCTGTTGGAGTGGGAGCTTCCCCGCTACTCTGCCCATCTCCCCCTGGCAGTTCGTCATCGTACCCTTCCAGCGGATTTCTTAAATCAAATTGTTGCTCGCTGGGTTGGTCGCCACTGGGATAGCGATCGACAGGGCCCACGGGAGTCACAGAGCGTGGATAGGCGACCGGTAGAGCGAGCCTGCCCAGCGGTCCGATGGATCCGAAGCGTTCCTCGATGAACGTAATTCCGTGTGACTGGAGGATCGTGCCAGTCTCGCGTTCCAGGGCTGCGAGTTCAGAGTTGAATTGCACCAACGCCAGAGCTTCATTGGAAACGGCGTTTCCCCAGTCGACGATGGCTTGCAGCAGCACGATAAATTGTTCCAGCGCGTTGCCAATTTCCAACTGTTGGTCGAGATTTGCTTGAGCCGCTTGACGGACCTCTTGGTAACGTCGGTATTGCGCGTAGAACAGGTCGAGATTCCGCACGTTGATGGCCAGGTTGTGTGAAGCTTGATGGAGTCCTTGTCGCAAGTTGGCTTGATCGCGCTGGATCAATAATTCTTGTTGCCGCAACAATGCGCGCGAACTGCGAAGGCCAATGGGAACTGAGAAATTAACTCCCAGCGTCCAGTCGTCGAATCCGCTGCCTGCGATAGTGTCGCCGTTGGGCATTGTGCCTTCCAATCCGTTCCAGCGATACAGGGCCAAGGCATCCAGACGCGGCAGGGCTTCATTGTTGCGCAACAGGAGCCGCTGCTGGTCGGCTTCGAGGACCAATTTCAATTCGATGATGTCGGGCCGTTGAATTTCTGCCAATCGCATCAGTTGATCCCAGTCAATCTGCAGTTGTTCATCAACGAGGGGCGAGGTAGGAATGATTCGCTGGCCGCTGTAAGGTTCTAGCCCCAACACGTTGCGCAGAGCCGCCTCACGAGCTAGGATATTCGCTTCGGCCACCAGAAGGATGGCTCGAAAGTTTTCGTAAGCGACTCGTGCCTGCGATAGTTCGCCCAGCCGCGCATCGCCAACTTCGACGCGATCTTCAGCACGTTTGACGGCGAATTCCAATTGGCGAACCTGCTGCTGCCGCGCCCAAAGTTCGGTGCGCGCTTGAACCAACTGCCAGTAGCCCTGAATGACGCTTTGAACATGCGTTTGAACGGCATCTTTGAACTGAAAATATGAGCGTTCGGTGTCGATGCGGGCGATGACGATCGGTGCTTGGTTAGCAGCCATCCCGGCTCCCTGTAATAAAGGCTGCGTCCATTGAACGGCGGGGCTGGAATTGATTTGCGGATTCAGTGGTGCGACAACCCCGGGAAGCCGAGTGCCGGTACCCAGCAATCCAAAGTCGATGATGCCACCAGTGACGGTTCGCTTGGACAGTCCCATGTTTAAACTGTGGCGATCAAAGCGATTGCCGACGATCAGAGATTCCGTCGGGTCACCCGGGTCAGGGATGGCACTGGGGGTGTTATTTCGCGACCAACCGTTATTCGCAAACAAGGTCGGGTCGAATCGCCCGCGCGCGGCATCGATGCCGGCGTTGGTGATGGCCGTATCGTAGACCGTGCGTCCCGTAGTGTTAGCAGCCACACCAGTCAGAATGCGGACCACGTCCATATTCTGCAGGCTCAGGTTGATTACATCCGACAGCGACAGGTACATCGGCTGGGCGTCCCACTGCGGGTCGGCGACGGTGGCTGGTGGCAAAGATGGAGCAATGCTCGCCCGGCACAGTTGAGTGGGCGAACGTAACTCTAGGCACCGCTGTTCGGGCAGAATACAGCTCCACGGTTCTTGAGCCGAAACTGTGGAAAGCAAGCAAATTGCTGCTAGCAATACGGTGTTGTTAAGGCAGAATCGTTTGTTCATGCAGGGGGTTATCGAGCGCTCATGCCTGGCGATCGAGTCAATCACGATTTGCCAGTTAAAGCACTCGACCGGTTCCTGCCACAGGTGCCGGATATAACGAACATGACTAGGCCTCGCCGGTTGGCTTGTGCGCTGCGCCAGGTTCGTCGGCAAAAGTTTCGTGTTGCAGTGCCGACATAGCGCGTTGAAAATCCTGCGTGTCTTCGACGACATAGCCGTCGCGCAGCACGATCATCCGATTGGCATTGCGAGCCACCGCCGGATCGTGCGTGACCAGAATAACCGTCAAACCTTGTTGTTGGTTCAATTGACGAAACAGGGCAATCACCTCGCGGCTCGTCTTTGAGTCCAGGTTGCCTGTCGGCTCATCGCCCATCAGCACGGATGGGCTATTAGCCAAAGCGCGCGCAATGGCGACCCGTTGTTGCTGACCGCCAGAAAGTTGGCTTGAATGGTGGTGGATTCTATCGCCCAAGCCAACCTTGGTCAGCAATTCGATGGCGGTGCTGTGGCGTTGGCGACCGGTCAGGCCTTTCTTGTACATCAGCGGCAGTTCAACGTTTTCTAAAGCTGAAGTGCGGTTGAGCAAATTAAAGTTCTGAAACACGAAACCCAGTTGTCGATTGCGGATTTCCGCGCGCTGATCGCGTGACATGATGACGATCTCTTGACCATCGAGCAGATAGCTGCCTTCGGTTGGCCGGTCTAGGCAGCCAAGTGTATTCATCAGTGTGCTTTTGCCGGATCCGCTAGGACCGATCAGGGCTACGAACTCACCGCGATCGATGTTCAGTGTTACATTGCGTAGTGCGTGTACCTGGACTTCGCCCAGGTCATAAGAACGTCCCACATCGCGCAGTTCAATCAGCGGCATTTGGTAGTCTCGGGGGGCTATTCGTAGCGCAGGGCTTCGATCGGATCCAATCGGCTGGCTCGGCGAGCCGGGTAAAAGCCGAAAAACACGCCCACTGCCGCGGCAAACAGCATAGCGATCACGGCGGCCTGTGCCGAAATGATTACCGGCCAGTCCTCGCCTACCGTAAAGCGATTGATAATCATCGTTGTGCCGATCGAAGCACTCGTGCCTAGCAGTACGCCAATCAATCCGCCGATGGAACTGAGCACGACCGCTTCGACCAGGAATTGTCGCAGTATATCGCCACCGCGTGCGCCCACGGCCATGCGTATGCCGATCTCTTTGGTACGCTCGGTAACGGACACCAGCATAATATTCATGATACCCACACCACCCACCAACAGAGAAATGCCGGCGATGGCTGACAGCAGCAGCGTCATCGTCCCAGTAATCACGCCCAGCGTTTGAGCGATTTCCGTTGTGTTCTGCACCCGGAAGTCGGCCGGCTTGCCCAGAGTGATTGAATGCCGCTCGAATAGCAACTGTTCAACCTGGCTGGTGGCCTCGGCCATACGCGAGGGCGACGAGGCGGAAAGCATAATCGCGTTGACATCATCGAAATTCGACCCTTGCAGTCGCTTGCGGACGGTTGTGTAGGGCATCAACACAACATTGTCTTTATCATTGCCCACCATATCTACGCCCTTTTTCTCTAAGACGCCGATGACCCGGAACGGGATATTGCGGACGCGAATCATTCGATCCAGAGGATTGGCGGTTTGAAACAGTTTAGTCACCACCGTATGGCCAATGACACACACTTTGGCGTTGGCTTTGATATCGTCTTCAGTGAAAAAGCCACCGGCTGCAATTGGCCAGTTTCTAACCGTCAAATAGTCGGCACCTACGCCGAACATTTCATTGGGGCTCCAATTGGCATTGCCGTAGATGACTTGACCCATGGTGGTGACCAGCGGCGACGAAGCCAGAACATCGTCGCACTGAAGTGCAATCTCGCGACTATCGGCGGCGGTCAGCGTCACGGTGGCAGATTGCCGAACGCCGCCGCGTCGCTGGAATTCTGGCATGACCACAATCACGTTGGTACCCAGCGCCTCAAACTGCCCCTGCACCAGTGCGCTGGCACTTTGGCCAATTGAAACCATGGTGGTGACCGCAGCAATACCGATGACTACTCCCAGCACAGTCAAGCTGGCACGCAGCTTGTTTTTTCGGAGTGCTCGAAGAGCGATGCGGAAGGTATCCCAAAACGACATCCAGACAACTTTCCTGAGAATACTTTGGCCCAGTGCGATTAGCAAACTTGTACGGTCACGTCGGCTTTTTGATGCCTGTCACCAGCGGTGTGCCTTCCTGGACGTCGCCGGAAGTGACCACAGTATAGCGGCTGTCGGAAAATCCAACTTGGACTTCAATGGCCTGCAGGATTCCATCACGCTCAACCCATACGTGACGTCGGCTATCCTTCTGCTGCGATTCAGCCTTTTCTTGGGCCGAAAGCGTAGGCGGCTCTTGGTTGGCCTCTTCGGAACGCTCCGATCGCCGCCGACCAGCCCACTGAGAGCCGTCGAGCAACTTGCGATCTTGCTGGCGAACCAATCGCGGATTCTCCGGATAGTATCGCAAGGCAGCGTTGGGAATCTTCAGGACGTTGTCTTGCGAATCGACTTCGAATGAAATCTGAGCTGTCATACTTGGCAACAGTTTGAGTTCGGGGTTAGCTGCCGACACGACCACGGGATAGGTAATGACGTTTTGCACCTCGGTGGCACTGAAGCGAATCTGTTCGATAGTGCCTTGAAATAGTTCGCCCGGATAGGCGTCGACGTTAAACGTAACAGGCAGTTTCAGTTCAGCAGCTTGGCGAATCAAACCGATATCGGATTCATCTACCGACGCGTACACAAATAGTTTTTCGCGCAGATCTGGAGCGACAATAAACAGTACTGGGGTCTGAAACTGCGATGCCAAAGTCTGCCCAGGATCGATCTTGCGTTCCAAAATGACACCGTCAACCGGAGAGGTGATATCACAGTAGTCGAGATTAGTTTGGGAGTTTTTCAGCTGCGCTTCGGCCTGCTTGACAGAAGCTTCGGCAACCTTCAGCGATGCCTCCAGTGCGTTAAATTCTGCTCGCAACGCATCGAACTCGCGGTCCGATAGGTATTTTTGATTCTTCTCTCGCAGTCGCTCACCGCGCTGTAAATTGTTTTTTGCCAATAGCAATTGAGCTTGAACTCGATTGACCTCGGCTTGGCGTGTGATCAGTAAAGCTTGGTCACGGTCGACTGCGGCCTGATAGAGCATGGGATCGACCTTGGCCAGCATGTCTCCCTTCTTCACCTCGTGATTAAAATCGACGTATAACTCCGTGATCGGACCTGAAACGAACGCACCCACGGAAACTTTAAGCACCGGCTCAATCTTGCCAGTAGAAGTAATCACGCGCCGGGCGTCTCCGCGAATGATCTGGGAGGTTTCGAATTGCGGGCGATTGCGCTCACGCCAATAGTTCATAGTAGGGCTATATCCTGCCCAGCCAATTCCAGCTAGCACGAGCAGTCCAATCAACAATTTTACAAGAAGCCGCATGAGTTAAGGTTCTAGTGGCTGAATTGAATGGGGGTGATCGGTGTCTGGTTAAAACTACTCATTCTGATTGACGGCACCGTAGAAGTCTATCGTCGCGACGCTAAATTAGACGCCTATGAGCACCAAGGATTCAGCCAATTCGGACTCGAGAGTAACTCGCCACCAGACTTTGGTATTTGGCCATCGAGGGGCTTCGCGGGATGCGCCAGAGAATACGCTGGCGGCATTCCGTCTGGCTTGGCAACAGTCAGCAGATGGTGTTGAAGGTGATTTCCATTTTACTGCAGACGGCCAGATCGTATGCATTCACGACTATGATACGCAGCGCACAGGTGGGCGTTCATTAATCGTTGCGGAATCTAGTTTGGCAGAACTGCGGGACTTGGAATATGGCAGTTGGAAGGCCGCTCGATTTCACGGCGAAAGGTTGCCGTTACTGAGCGACATCATGCGCGAATTGCCGAAGGATCGTTGGCTGGTCATGGAACTGAAGACTGGTCCTGACATCGTACCCTTATTAAAGGCTGTGCTGCAAGCTGAGGATCTCCCCGCTGATCGCTTGTTGGTCATTGCCTTTGACGAGCAGACCGTCCAACTTTCGAAACGCCTGTTGCCTAATGTTGCTGCACATTGGCTGACAGATTATCGGTTCGATGAGACGAGCGGACAGTGGCATCCGACTGCCGATGAGGTCATATCCACCCTTAGTCGTTGTGGGGCGGATGGACTGGGTTCGGAGCATCGCCCCAATGTGGTGACTGACCGGTTTGTCGGAAAACTGCGCGCCGCCGGGATCGACCAGTTCCATATTTGGACTGTGGATGAACCGGACTGGGCACGTTATTACCGAGACCTTGGGGCGTTTGCTATCACATCCAACTGTCCAGGCGATTTGCGGCAGGCTCTGGCAGAGCCGGCCAGTCAATAGTTGCACGATTGGGGCTGATTGAGCTACAATTGGGCTTGGGCTATCGGTCGGCCCTGTTTGAGCTAAATCTGGCCATTCATTCGATTTACTCCTTTGGCACAGCATCATGCCCAGCGCACGGAAAGTACTCAGTCGCTCTAGGGATCAGAGTTCAACTGCTCTCACTTCTGCTAAATCCCCCTTGGGTTTGGTCAACATGAGCGACGAACAACTCATGGAGCGGTTTATACGGCAACAGGACCGCGACTGTTTTGAAGTCCTGATGCGTCGCTATCAGTTTGAAGTCTACAACTATTTGCGGCGCTATCTTGGCAACGACCATTACGCTGAAGACGCATTCCAAGCAACCTTCCTGCGAGTCTTTTTGCGTGGACAGCAGTTCGATGTGACTCGACGATTCCGCCCCTGGTTGTATGGCATCGCCACCCACCAGGCGATCGACTTCCAACGCAGTAATCAGTCGGCTCGGCGGATGTTGAGCCTGGACAGTTCCCTTAGCTCGCATTTGGACGGTATATCCGACATCGCTAGCCAGCTTGCCGACCATCGTGAACCGAGTGGACGCGAGGCAGACCTTCTGGAGCAACGCGAGCAGATTCGGGCGGTGCTGGATGAGTTGGGCGAACCAGGAAAGAGTGCCGTAGAGTTGGTGTATTTGCGAGGCATGGCCTATCGCGATGCTGCCCAAACGCTAAACGTACCGGTTGGTACCATCAAAAGTCGCATTCATGCCGCCGTACGAAAACTTGCAGCCATTTGGCAACGTAGATACAGGAAGCCGAGCAAATGATTGCGGCGCGTCAGATTGAAGCTTGCAAGTTTCATCGTTAATTGCGGAAGCAAGTCGATGTATTTTTCCGATGATCAGCTCATTTCTTTTCTGCTTGGAGACGCGGACGAAGTCCTGGTTCAGCAGATTCGGCAGCAGGCGGCCATCGATCGCCAACTGGCCGACAGGATCGGTCATTATCGATCGGTACTGAGTCATTTGGATCGATCCGACGAATTTTTTGAACCACCTGCCGGATTGGTGGATGCTACGCTCCAGCGATTACGCATGCAGCTGTCGAGCCAGATTCCGTCTGAGCCGGCTACTGATTCTGGAGCCAAACGCCAGCAACCTGCCAATTGTGAGCGATCGTCGACGGCGAGTTGGGGAGATCGCAATAAATGGTCCGATTCGATCGCCCTAACGTTCAGCGTTACGGCCATTTGTTGTCTGGTACTGCCAAGCATCGTCTCGGCGCGATTCCAGGCGCGGCGGGCTCAGTGCGCCGAAAACCTTCGACTTAGCGGTACAGCGCTGATTGCTTTTGCGATACGGAACGAAAACCGCCGATTTCCTGCAGTGGCCAGTAGCGGTCCTCAGGCGTTTTCGGGGATTTATGCTGTTCACCTTGCTGACTCGCAACTGCTGGATTCCACCAGCCAGTTGCAGTGCAGTAGTTTGTTGGGGCTAAAGCAGCCGATGACAACCTACCTGTCGAAATTGCCGACGCTTGACCAGGTGTGCGCGGCGTCGCAAGCACATTGGTTGCAGTGGACGAAAATCTTGGGAGGTGACTATGCATACAATTTGGGCGTTCATGAAAACGGACGGTTGGTGCCTCCACGTAACGACGGCCGAAGTTATTTCGCTGTACTGTCCGATGCGCCGGAAATCCTGGACAAGGGCTTTTCTATAGTGTCGCACGATGGTCGTGGCAGTAACTTACTGTACGATGATGGCCACGTGAGCTTTGTAGTTAGTGAGCGACTGCTGGATGGAGATCACAGCTCCGATCATCCGTTTCATAACCGTAGTGGGCAATTGGAAGCCGGCGTTGATCAAGGCGATGCTTCGCTGGCTCCAAGCCCATATGCCCCGCTGGGTTCCAATCTGCGGTTGGCGACGTTCGCCCCCGCTGGGAACTAGCGCCGACCGTTCGTTTTCTTGGCACCCATGGTTGGACTTTAGAAATGCATGATCGCTCGTTGCACATCCGAACCTGGGGGCTTGGTGGGATAGTCGCGCTTGGGCTCGTGCTTTTTTTCGGCACAATCATCGCAGGGGCTCAGTCGAATTCGACTGCCAAGAACTCGTCAGCTCAGGCGATCGATGGCGAGCCGTTTGGCGTGCTGCACATCGAGATTCCGCTTACCAGTGATTGGGGCGACCAGTTGCCGCAGGTCGTGATTCGTGCCGAAGATGATCGACTTTTCTATCCAGTCGTCAGTTATCGAATGCAGTCGGTGCCATTGCCGGTCGAAGACTTGCCACCGCCTCGTGTTGGTCGCCCTGGAGGGCTTCTCGATCGCGCGCGGCGCATTATTCGTCCTGGAATCTCGAGGCACCAGGTGCCCGTCAGTATTCAGATTGATACGCTTTTTCATGGGCAAGCGGCTTTGGCCGTGCAAATACTGGGTGATGTGCAGCGATCAATTCAGGTTCCCGTTAAACGCGATGTTCCGGCCGAGCATCAGCGACACTTGAAACACTGGTGGACTCAATACACTCAGCAAGCCAAAACTGCAGTGGCTGACCTGCAAGTGCCTCAACAAATCCCTAGGTACCTGACGTCCATGCTTGCCAGTCGGCTAGGGTTAACCGACGTCGATTTGACCGCGCCAATCGAAGCCCCCCCGACTGAGCCCAGTCAGTTAGCGGAGACGATGCAGTTGTTGGCTGGTCAGCAGAGCCTCAAGGATGATGCGTTTCGCGAGTTGCTCCGCCAACAAGATTTACCGATCTCTGATGAATTTCCACTCCCACCAGAGCCCCAATGGCAAAGGGTGCCAGCGCCCATTGTAGATGGCCAGGTGGCAGTTGAACCGCTGGCTGAGCGAGTTCCCGCAGACTGGTTTTATTTGCGGTTTGGCTCGTTCTCTAACTATCTGTGGTTTCAAGATTTGGGCGGGCGATTTGGTGGCGAGTTGTCGCAAGCGTTTTCCCTGAACGCGCTAAATCGCGGGGGGACGGCGCGTGTCGAGCGGATGTTGGCGATCGGCACATCGTCGATTGCCAAGCTGTTTGGCGACAAGGTTATTCAAGATATGGCCCTATGTGGCAGCGATTTTTTTGTGTCCGATGGTGCTAGCCTAGGCGTGCTGTTTCAGGCTGCCAACCCTGCACTGCTCAAGGCTTCGTTGGAATCGGATCGTCGCGGACTGATTGCTAACAATAGCGATGCGAGTCTGCAAACAGTTCAAATGGCTGGCCAGTCGGTGTCATTGCTTAGTACGCCGGACAATCGGTTGCGATCCTTCATGGTGCAAGACGGCCAGTTTTTGTTGGTTTCGACAAGCCGAGCGCTGGTTGAGCAGTTCGTTGCGGTGGCTGATAAACGGCCAGCCACCCAAGAGGCAGGGGCTAGTGCGGGGGGCGAGCAGGCCACGGGTGCAGAGCTTTCTGGTGCGCAGGTAGCGTCGTTGGCGGCTAGTCCGATGTTTCGTTGGGTTCGCAGTTTGATGCCAGTTGATAATGACTACAGCGTTTTTGGCTATCTGCCTCCCGAATTCATTCAGCGGCTGTTGAGCCCCCAGTATCAAATCGAGCTGCGCCGTCGATTGAGTGCTGCGGCGCGTCTTGAACTGGCAGAAATGGCTGGGCTAGTGGCATCTGCCGAGGGGCTGGAGCGGTTGGAAAGTGTTGCCGACCTCCAGTCTGCTGGACTATTGCCGGTAACGTTTGAACACCGCGCTGACGGAGCGCACGTGCTTCGCAGCCAGAACGGTTGGCTAGACTCGTGCCGAGGAGCGCGCGGCAGTTTCTTACCAATTGTCGACGTGCCTATCGGTCATGTGTCTACTCAGGAAGTGCAGCAATACCAAGGCTTGGCCGACTACTACCAGCAGAACTGGGCCTACGCCGATCCGATTTTCTTTGGAGTGCGGCGTTTTCAAGGTCAAACCGAGGTCGACCAACAATTTACGATCGAGGCCTACATCGCTCCGTTTCATCCCGGCAAGTACGGGTGGATTGCCGAGCAGCTAGCCGAAGCCAGTCTAGTTGAGCTGGCTCTACCGGCAGATGATATCGTTTCCTTGCAGGCTCGAGTTCACGGTGGCAAAGGCGATGAACAAGCCTATTATCTGTTTGGTGGCTTAAAGGATATGTTGCCACCAGACCAGGAAGAGACGCAGGGTCTGATCCGATCGCTACGAGCTTTTAAGTCAGCGCCTGCATACTTAGGCGCCTGGCCCAAACCGGATATCGTCGAGAATTTGCCGTTGGGAATCGGTTCGCGGTTGGGGAAGCCAGATTCGTCCGGGTACTCACGTATGATTGGCGGTTTGTGGCGCTGGCAGGACGACCAGTGGAGTCTGTTATCGTTCCACAAAAGCATTTTGGACCGTGCCGTAGGTCAAGTGAAGTTCAAGCCGTCAGCGGATATGGCACAAGTTCGTCTTAGAGTGGCGAATCTGGATAATACTCAACTTGCCAGCTGGATCAATCGCGAGTCGTGGCAACAAGGTTGGACTGCCAGTCACGCCAACGCCCATGTAATGGATTTAATACATCAGCAGTTCAAAGTGCCCGCAGGCCAATGTCGGCAAGTAACTGAGCGGCTTCTGGATGCGCAGATTCAGTGCCCACTTGGCGGCCAGTATCAGTTTCAGTCGCAGTGGACCGAATCGGAAGCCGAATCCAAGGCATCGGCCCTAGACGTCGATAGCACTCCGTTGGAGCAGCGGATTACCAGCGGCTGGTGGGCGAGCTCTGCATGGTCGTCAAGTACCATGGCCCATGGCCGGCCGCTGCCTCCGGAAGATTACATGGCACCCTGGCTGCAGTGGTTTCGCGGGGCCCAAGTTCACGTGACTCAACTGCCCAGCACACTGGCCGTGGTAGGAGTTGTGAAAACACAATTGCCACCATTGGTCATGCAGCCTGCGGAATCGCCAAGCAAACTACTGCAGCCGATGCCGGCCATGAACATCTTTGAGCTTCCCATGAAGCTGTTCGGTAAGCAGCCGGCAAAAGACCAGCAACCTGCCGCCAGTGAAGTTCAAGAATTCTGATCGTAGGATAATGGTCCTCAATCGTGCAACCCCTTGGGTCGCGTGCATTCGCAACCTGGACTATGCGAAGATCGATTTCAATGGCAGCCATGTGCAGGCTCGCCTGAGCGTGATGCTTGTAAGCGACAGCGACGTTGTTCGTTTCAGCCCTTGCCGCCTAGCTTGAGTCGTTGCCAGAACACGTGTTGTCGATCACCGCGCTGACGAACGTCTTCCAGCATGACCGAGATGTCAGGAGACAGAGTAACTTTGCTGGACTTGCTGCGGAACACTACCTGAATTTCGCGGCCAAAATCGACCATTTGGGGTGTTAACCACACCCACGCACTGCGATCGGCTGAGGGGATTTTTTGGACACGTACCCCGTTCTGACCGGGGCCCAGCAAAGTGGCTTCAAACGCCCCCTTGCGTGCTGCATCGCGAGATGGTTCATATTCGATCGCGTTGCTTGAGTTTTCAGGAGCGAGTTGCGGGGCCTCCAGCCAATAGAAGAAGCGGTCACCAGGTCGCAGGCTCACGCAGTTGATGGTGCGTGGCGTGCGCTGGCGTTGACGGCTGGAAAGTTGCATCCACTGCATGATGCGCGGCAACTCGGCAGAAAACAATCCGCGCCCCTGTCCGATATACTCGACCACCATGCAGTCGTAATTGAAACTCTTCAAATATCGGTCCAGAGCGGTGCCGATGGCGGGTGTGTTTAGTCGCACTCCATCCATCTGACCGTAGACGACGTACGTCGCCAGCGGTAATTCCGCGGCATCTTTGGAACTCTGAATGTTCTGATGGTATTGCAAAATATATTTGTCGGCAGTTGGCGAAATCAACACGGCACCGGCCCACAGATCGGGATGTGATTGAGCGATATCCCAGGCGGCGGTTGCACCTTCAAAATGCCCGGCGATGAACGCGCGGTCGGTGTTGATCGAGCAGCGGCGCAGCGCATCGCGATAACAGGCCAGCACCCGCGCCTTCTCAACTTCGGTGTAGGCATAGGCAGCTTGTGAATCAGACATCCATTTTGGACAGATAATGATAAAGCCATGTCGCGTCGCCTGGCCAAAGCGTGCCTGCGATTCTTCCAGTGCCATGGTTTGCCCGCACCAATAGTCGATAGGGATACTGAGCCGATATTCATTGAGTGAACCGGGGAGCGCTACCACGCAGGGGTACTTGCGCAGCGGATCGTATTCAGGCGGCAGTTGTATGGTGTATTCCGTTGGCTGGCGACCTACGGTAACCGATTGTCGATAAAAGCCCTCGGCATCCGACGGCTGATGTTCGGCTAAGTCCAGCGGAGGCTTCATGTGCTCCAGCATTCTGGCCAACAATTGTGGCTCGGCACCTTCCTGGCTACGGATCTGGCCTAAAATGGCCTCACGTCGAGACGCGTCCGGTTCGCGGAGGTAGTCGCCGACGAGTCCGCGGACGCGAATCAGCGATTTGGCGACAGCAAAGTTCTGAATGCCTGATCCCGGTCCGAGTATCCAGCCCCCGATGGCCATCGCAACCAGATTTTCATTGGCCAGTGAGTCGTCGCCACCCAATCGAATATAATCATCTAGCCGCACCGCTGATTCGATCGATATTTCTTCCAGCAGTTCTTCGACCAGCGGTCCAGCGATTTCCTGATCGGGTGCTGGTAGCCGATCCAGTCGTTCCCGGAGCGACTGCGTCACGCTGCGAATGGTCACCAAAGTCCGTGATAGTTGCTCCAGTTCGTTCTTGACCTTCAATTGTGTCTCGATCAGCTCACGCGGAAAGGCGCTCAACAGGCTGTAGGCCATCTGCGTCTGGCCGGCCTGGCGGCGCACGCTGATTTCGTCGAATTGCTGAGTAGCCAAAAGCTGCTCGGTTTGAGCAATAAGCTGCGCGCGACCACCCAATTCTGCGGGAAAGCGTTTGATCGCTTCTTCAATGGTGCGCCGGGCGTCGCGATAACGTTTCGCTTCTAGATAAAACGCATACATGCGTAGCCATTCGCTTGATCGAGTCAGGTCCAATGCGTTCTCGAGCACCAATTGTAATTCCTCAGCAGGAATCGAGCTGATTGCCTCGCGGGATTCCCAAGCCAGTCGTTGGTCGGAGCCGCGCAGTATCTCAAGCTTGGCATACTGCGGCGTCAACTGTGTGATCTGTTGCAGGGCGACCATCGTATTGCCATCGGCCAAGCGGCATGTTAGCGTGCGGCGCCCATTGCGATTGAATTTCGATATCTGCTCAATAGCGCGAAACGATTGAATACCGCTGGTACGGTTGGCCTCGCTGGCAGCGGCAAAGTCGATCTTGGTGGATTGATCGGGGGCGACTACCTGACTGTTAATGACGTTTCGAGGAGATGCATTGTAATAGGTGCGCCGCAGACCATCGTTCAAAACGTCGATCGGCTTGCTAATGACCTCACCCGAAGTGCCTTTTTGCATGCTGTCTGTGCTAACCGTATCCGTCGGCTCGACGGTCCCCGGTCCCAACTGCATGCCGTTGCGGAGTTCGACCAACAGCATCTCCTGGCAGACGGCCTGCGTGGTCGTGAGGCAAATCACCACCACAACAGCTGCCAGATTGAAAATTGGTTCACAGAGGGATCGCCGGAGCATATTTTTCAATTGTAACAGCCTACACCCGCCGAGTTAGCTTGAAAGTTCTGCATATTGTCTATCTACCATCCTGGCCTTGCCATAATACCGGTTTTCGGTGACAGTGGTTTGGCTTGAGAAAGCGAGTTTCTGCACCGCACCACTGTGGCATTTCGCATGATTGGATTGTTCCGAGATTTGGCAGATGTACCAGCCCACTTGCAGCGAGGCGCGGTAGCTGTGGGCAATTTCGATGGGGTACATCGAGGGCATGCGCGCTTAATCGAACATCTGGTCAAGCTGGCCAATCGGATGGGCGGTCCCGCTGTTGTCATGACGTTTGACCCTCCGCCCATAGCCATCCTGCAGCCGGAGCGCAAACTTCATCCGCCGCTGACTCCGCTGGCAAGGCGCGCAGAACTGGTCGGGCAACTGGGTGTCGACGGACTGATAGTGCTCCCCACTTCGCCTGAACTGCTCAAGTTGTCGCCTAGTGAGTTCTTCAGGCAGGTGCTGGTCGACACGCTTCAGGCCTCAGGGATCGTCGAAGGGCCAAATTTTCGTTTTGGCAAAGATCGCGCCGGAGACACAAATTTGCTCCATCAACTGTGCAATGATCGAGGTATCGAACTACAAATTGTATCGGCTGAAAACGACGGGGCTGGCATGATTTCCAGCACTCGAATTCGCCAACTGCTCATTGCAGGTGACGTCGCGGCCGCCAATAGCATGTTGACTCAACCGTTTCGTTTGTCGGGACGTGTCGAGCCCGGGGCAGGTCGCGGCCGACAATTGCTGGTACCCACCGCCAATTTGGTTGGGGTTGAGTCGATCATCCCAGCGCACGGCGTGTACGGTGGATCGGTTTCGCTGGAGGGACGATCGCACCGAGTTGCCGTCAACATCGGACCCAATCCAACATTCAACGATCAGCAGTCCAAAATTGAAGTGCACGTTCTCGATTGGCACGGTGATCTGTACGGACGATCGCTAAACTGCGATTTGTTGACTAGAATCCGTTCTGTACTGCGGTTTGACTCCGTAGATGCGCTGATGAAGCAAATTCAATCTGACATCCTCCATGTCCAACAAACCGTGCTGTTGCCAAGTACGTTTTAGCAATGCTCAAAACATAAGGCAGTGACTTTCTCAAGAATAGGGATTACTGCTGTACCCCGGGACATCCCGGGATGGTGCCCCGACGGGACCGCTACCTAGGCAAGAATAATTGGCAAGCCAAGATTTGCGTCCCAGTGGGCACCAGGTATTGCCAAGGTGGATTCCCCATAATGTGTGCGATCGCAAGTTCATCAGGGTTGCTGGCGCCACATTCGGCCGGTATGGTTGCTCAATTCGTCCGATTCGGCCACGATAAGGCCTGTGCAAACTACACGATTACTCGACCAACAATTTAGAAGTACCTATGTCATTTAACTTGGATATTCTGGCTCAGCGTATCGCCGCCTGCCACAGCTTTGTGCTTTGTAGCCACATTCGCCCCGACTGCGATGCTTTAGGTAGCGAATTAGGGATGCTGGGCATCCTCAGTCAGTTGGGCAAAAAAGTCAGGATCATCAACGGCCATCCAACGCCGCCGGTATTAGCGTTTTTAGACCCTTCGCAAATCATCGAAGTCATTCACGAACACGTGCTTCCAGAGGATGTGCAGGCTGACTGCATGATCATTCTGGACACCAGCGCCTGGGCGCAGTTGGGACCGATGGGCGATGTGCTGCGCGGATTCGCAGGCAAAAAACTGTGCATTGACCACCACGTAGGCGAGGATGAATTGGGCACCGAGTTCTTCAAAGACACCAGTGCTGAGGCTACCGGGCATTTGGTCGCGCGCTTGGCCAAACATTTAAAAGTCACCATAACTAAGCCCATGGCCACCGCGTTGTTCGCCGCAATTGCTACCGACACCGGTTGGTTCCGTTTCAGTTCTACCACCGCAGCTACTTACCGAGTAGCAGCCGATCTGCTGGAGGCCGGTGCGCTACCGACCGAAATTTACTCGGACCTTTACGAACGCGATACGATTGGTCGAGTTCGTCTGCGCGGTCGCATCTTGTCGCGAACGACTGAGGAGTTAGATGGTCAGTTGGTCTACACCCATGTTCTAAAGGAAGATTTTGCAGAAACCGGCGCTCGACCAACCGATACAGAGGATGCCATCAACATGACCTTGGCGATTGCCGGAGCGAAGGTGGCAGTTATTTTTGTCGAGCAGTTAGCCGGCGGATTTAAACTGAGTTTTCGCAGTCGCTGCCGAGTCGATTGCAATGAACTTGCACGGCAGTTTAGTGGCGGTGGCCACAAGGCCGCTGCCGGAGCATTCCTGCAAGGCACGCTTGCCGAAGTACAATCGCAAGTCCTGCCCCAGGTCCGACAAGCCATGGTCTCTTAACCTCGCGCATCAGCGATTTATCGGTGAACTGGTACTGTAGCTGGAATCCGACTCAACGGCTGACAAGGACTGCGGTGGTGACGCCGCAAGTTTAACCGATGGATCGTATGGTACCGCGTCTGGCCACAACCCGTCCCCCACTTGCATGATTCAGCGCTGAGTCTTGCTGCGTATGGGTGTTCAGTTTAGTTTCCAGCATCTGATTCAGTGCTCGGTGTTGCTACAGGCTCGTCGTCCGCAGGCGAAGGCTCGGCTTTATTTTCGCTGGCGTCTTCAGGTTTGTCGTCGTTATTCTGCTGAGCACCTGCATCGCTAGTTTCTGCATCGCTTGGCTGAGCTTCCTGCTGGTCAGCTTGGGGCTGATCCGTAACGGTCTCTTGAGTTTCGCCGGGCGCGGAATTGTTAGCCTCGGCGGTGTTTTCGTTGACCTTCATGCTCTCAGCGTCGGCTGCATCTGGTTGGCTTGTTTCAGCCGTTTCTGGCGGAAAGAGAGTTTCAAAGTAGCGAAGGTAGTGATCTTCTCCGTAGGTTAGCTCGCCGCCTTGGTACCCGCTGAGCGATACGGCGGCTGCTAGAATGCAACTGGCCAGCAGCCAAACGATTCGCTTATTTAACCCGGCACCTCGCCGCACGCTACGAGCTAGTGGAATGGTCAGCAGGCCCAGGACTGCCACAAACACGCCTGCCCAACGATGGCGATCGATGGCGCTGGCAGCCAAATCGAATCCGACGCCTTCACCGTAGCCCCGATAGACCGCGTATGACCAACCGGCCGAGCAAGCTACCACAGCTCCCAAGGCACCCAGCCACAAGCAATGGTAGGCAACCGGCTCGAACGACTGACGATTAAGAAACGACAATAGTACGAACAGGGCCGACACAGACAGCAGCGCTACCGGAAAATGTACGGTGGCCGGATGAAAAAGTCCTTGAAAGGCCCACCACTTAGCCAAGTCACTGCTCGGCACTGTGGGGATGGATTCAGATTGAGCGGGATCGGCCTGCCAATGGCCTTCAGCACCCTCGTCGATCCAGGCTTTGATCAGCAGTAGTTCACCGACCGGCAGACCTCCAGAATGTCCTTCGTTTGCAGGCGGCATGAGCATGTCGGGATCATCGGTTCTCAAGTAGTCAGTCCACAGTGAACTGCCGTCGGCACTCCCCGGATCAATATACGCATCTATGCTCTCACGCTGGTCGACACGAAAATCGTTCTTGGCCTGTTTGGGACCGTGACATTCCAAGCAGCGCTGCTGCAAGATCGGTTGAATGTGCTGCTGAAAGTCGATCAGTTTGGTCGGTTCAGCGTAAGTCAGCGAACTAGCAAAGAATAGCCATAAACACGTAGCGCGGAGTGTTGTGAACACGACTGGGGATCTCCGGGGAACATGGATGGTGGCAGACGGACAATTGGATCTAGGAGAGGCCACAGATTATGCCCAAGAGCTGCTCAGCGCACAAGCGGCTGCGTCAGTGTGCCAGGCAAGGATGGTGTCGGGCGGCGTTGTGCTAGAGGTTTGACAAGCCGCGTGTCTGGGAGCTAATTGGGGAGTGTACGCTCTAGCCAATGTAGCGACAGTTTCTAGCGACGTCGCCTAGAACGCAGTTGACCTGCGACCAGTGACGTCGCAATTAAGACCAAGCTACTTGGCTCTGGGACTGGGCGGATAACGACATTGTCGAATATGAAGTAACCTCCACCGGCGCTACTCTTGATCCGGAATTCATCCAGGTTCTTGAAGCCTGTGCCCAACACAATATTCTGCCAACTGCCGGTAAGCGATACGGCTCGCGTATCAACAACCGCGCCACCAACCAAACCGGAGATAGTCACTTCATCGGCGGCATACCCAGCAATCCACGGCCACTTCTTGGAGATATCTACTGACACCAAGTCAAAAAGCGGACTTCCCAAAGTAGAATCGACTTCAGCCGCCGCACCGTTACCTGCCGAGTCGGTAAACGCGGCCATGGTCAGGCTCGGAAATGGTGTTGGATCAGCATAGGTACTTGAATAGTACGAGTGTGCGAACATGTTGAGATCTGACCAAAATAGGCCCTGATATGGATTAGGGCGGTCATCCAGGTTCTCTACGAAGAAGCTACCGTTGGCCGGCGTCAAGTCATCGAAGTCAATCGTGACCAGCGCTGCGCTGGCCGAACGACCTGTCGCGCACAATACAGCCAAACCCACAATCAACCCTGTGACACAGGAGCTTAGTTGACTCATCAGACAATCACTCCCGAATGGAATTTGCCGCGTTCACGCCGACTGCACCCATTGCTACCCAATCTGCTTCATGAAGTTGCCAGGATACCAATCACTGCTCGGCTTCCTACGGAATGTAGTCGAAACATTAGGATAAGTCCTAATGTTTCGCGAATTCAATGTCAAGTAATCTAGGACCGATTCGGCGTACGCTGGAGTTAGATATTCTACGGGGCTTGGAGCGGTGCTAACACAGGCTGGGGAAATGCGCTGTGCCCAGACAGCGTATTGCCTGCAGTCTAGCAGTGAGCCGATGACTCAGCGATGTCGAATTCAACCTGCTTTGACCAAGCCGAGAGTAGTCGGCGAAAAACTGGAAATCGCTGATTACTGGTGGGATTGTCGCCGCCCAACTGCCGGCCATCGACGCTGGCTACCGGCAACAGGCAAAAGGGGGTTGAAGCCAACATTACTTCGTCCATCCTCACGAATTCATTCAAGCTCAACGCGCTCTCGGTTACGGGAATACCGATTTGATGAGCCAATTGGCAGGCAAAGTTTACTGATAGGCTATCGAATCGCATGGCGGCCGGGCGGACGACTAGGCCTTTGGAGGCAGTGTAGCAGATGAAGCTGGCCGTGGCGGAATCACTCACTGAATCATCGTCTGCCAGGAGGATCGGGAACGATTGTGGTTGCAACCTCTGGGCATATCGTTGCGCCAACGCGTAGTGCAAACGACTGCGAATTTTTACTTGCTTTGGCCAGCAGTTCTGGGGAACGTCGCGAATCGGCGTACTCTGGAGAGCGACGCCAGTTTGGTACCACGGTTGCCATCGTCGAGTATTCAGAGGGTAGGTGTGTGCTAGAAAAATAGCAGGTGGTTCTGGCGTGGCGATATCGGCCTCCCAGGTGAATGCCGAGTGAACACCAGGCGAGCACATAAAGCAAATCCCTTGTTCGCTTCCTTCCGGCAACAATTCCCCGTTTAGGCGTACCAGTGTCGCAGTCCTCTGCTCCAACTCGTAAAACGTGCATGGTGGGGGGACATCCAGCAATTCAAGTCCTCGAAGCCAACGATCGTAATGCTGTCGGAGCATAAACGGCTTGCCGTCAAATGTTCTAACCTGTTCGGCAATCGTTGTCCCATTGATCAATCCCAAGTCGCAGACCGGAACCGCAAGCTGGCTCGACGGCACAAGCTGCTGGTTGCGATATCCGTAGGGTGGCGACGATGCTTCAGGTTTGTCCATGGAAACTCCGGAATTCAGGGGACTTTGAGGCAGCCATTCCGTCGAGCCTCACCGACTCAAACTCGATCCAAGACAATAAAGTTGGTATTTGACGAGAAGATTCCGCTGCAACACTATCATATCGGGTCGTCCTGAAGTGGCTTTGGCCACCAGCATCATCGCAAGCGTTCGTCTTTGGGAAGTTGGCGGTCGGCCAGCCATTTCCATTCCTGATCCGCCTCGTCGGTACGTCCGAGAGCTTCGAGAATTTTACCGCGATGATAGTGCAGCGTGCCGAGAGTCCACAGTGCTTGTCCAGCCTCACGTTCGGTCAGCAATCCATCTTCAGCGGCTGGGCGAGCTTTGCCATAGAGCCACTCGACAATTCGGAAGCTGGGCTGGCTTATGGTTTGCTGATAGTCGTTTTCACCTTGCTTGACTGCAAAGTCAGCGTCTGCCAGCGCTTCTTGCAATCGGCCCATTTGGAACAAGATCCAGGCACGGGTATCTCGAAATGCTGCAACCTCAGGAAATCTTTCCAGCGCCAAATTGATTTCCTCCAAGCCCTGATCCAAATCGACAACGGCCAATGAGCGCAGATAAGCAATCTCATTGAGCACAAACACAGACGTCCTGTCCGGAGGCGAATACGTTAGCAGTCGAACTTGCAGTGCTTTGTCAAATTCGCGTTTGGAATCATAGTGCCTGAAAGCGATACCAGCCAAGTAGGGAGCGCCACCCAGCTCGGCCATCGACCTTCGCAGTACCCGTAAGACCTCCTCGGAATCATCATTCCGTAACGCCAGTTTTAGCCTTACAAGCCAGTAGTCCGCTTCTTTTTCTGGAGCAGGCAGGTCACGGATAGCTTCGGCCAGTTCACGCTCCGGATCTCCGCTATTCAGATCCACGGAGTTGGCAACTCTAGCTAGTGCCCAACGCGCACGCATACCTTGGGTACGGTCCAGCGCAACCGGCACAATCACCAATGCTACCGCCAGCGCGACAATTCCGGCTATCCCCCAGTTTCTCAAGGCAGCCGCTCCATTTTAGCAGTTTTTCCGTTTCTCGATTCCGCCCCGTGAACGCTTTTCGAACGATCTGCTATATTAACGTTAGCCAGCGCCAGTTGACTAGCGGTATTCACGCTGGCGTGACTCAAGCCCACTGAATTGGAACAGGAACTGACAAATGCCACTCTACGAAGTCGAAACGGACGCACACATTATTATTACTTGGGCCGATGACGAGCAGATAGCTCGCGATGTGGTCAAAGAGGCCTATCCGTCGGACCAAGTAATTCGTTTGACTCGCCGACCGCGTGATTCATGGGTCATTTCCAAGGGGGTGCTGGGGCTCTCAAGCCGCATGGACATCTGCTCGATCGCCCGTGAATGCCTGGCGAAGTCGGCTGGTGACAAGCTGCACGCTATTCGGCTGTACATGCACGAAACCGGTAGCGACCTGGAAAAGGCCCGCAAGGTGATCGAAAGCAATATGGTCATGGGGTGGTAGAGCAGTTGCGGTTGTTGCCTGGGCGGCGAGTCCGGTGCGCACATCCTGCGAACAGGCATCCTGCGAACGCGGTGCGCCGTAGTCGGTAATTTACCAGTACTCCTAATCGTCCGACTTTTCTTCTGCGACGACCTGCTGTGCATAACGCCACTCGCGGCCGTGGCTGGCCAGATAGTATCCCACACCAATTCCAGCGATGGTCAGTGTGACTAGGCGGAACACAGTGGCCACCAGCGTGGACGAGTATCCCTCAGGCACATCCGGTAGCATTCTAAACAGCCCGACGATAGCGCCTTCTTGTACCCCCAAACCTCCCGGCGCTATCGGCAACGCACCGACGGCCATGGCTGGTGGAACAACCACGAAGTGCTGCGATAGAGTGGGAGCCAGCGGATATAAGCCATGTGACACGAGATAAACCGTTAGCGTCAGCATCGCATGTACGACAATGGCGCTGAACAACAAAACAGCGATTGAAGCTGGGCGCCTTCTGAGAAGCCGAACCGAATGCGCCATTCTGGAGAGCGGCGAGCCGATGCGCGGAATTCGCTGGCCGACCCACTCGATCAAACTATCCAGCCACCTGCCCGCATACACCGCTACCAACAACGCGAAGATGGATGTCAATGACAAGGCGCCCGCCAACTGCCCGATTCGCAGCAGCGCCGCTGGAATCGCGTTATCAGCCAAGAAGCGAATGGATATCCAGGCCAAAATGATGAGCCCCAATAGTCCAATCGCACGATCCAGCAGCACACTGGCCACCGCTTCCGGGCGCTGAGAATGCTTCTCCTTGGCCACCAAGATGGCTTTAAACAAGTCTCCGCCCACGCTGCCCAGCGAAATGAAGTTCAAGAGGTAGCCCAAGAAACCCAGCCGTAATGCTTCTCGCGTATTGAACGGGATATCCAGGCAACGTACCAGCAGTTGCCACCGCAGGATGCTGATGATAATTGCGATCAGCGCGACCAATTGCGCGCCGAGCAGTAAATCCCAGCGCTTCGGCTGACTCCAAAACGTCTGGTAGTCTGCGCGATCGACGCTCCATAGCAGATATGTAAACAAGGCCAATGGCAGGCCGAGTTTGATCAAATATAGCAACGAGCGTCTCAAGATCGGCTACTTTTCCTGGCCGGTATCCAGCACCGCCATGAAGGCTTTTTGGGGAATATCGACCGAGCCGATCGACTTCATGCGTTTCTTGCCCTCTTTTTGCTTGGCCCACAACTTGCGTTTGCGGGTGATATCGCCGCCATAACACTTAGCGGTCACGTTCTTTCGTAAGGCCGGTTTGGTTTCGCGAGCGATAATCCGCGTGCCGATAGCCGCCTGTACCGCGACTTCGAACATGTGCCGATCGATTTCATCCTTCAGCTTCTTTACGACGGCTCGACCTCGGCGGTCAGCATCGCGACGGTCGCAAATGACGCTCAGTGCGTCTACTCGCTTGCCGTTGACCAAGATGTCCATGCGCACCAAATCGGCGGGTTCGTATCCGATCAATTCGTAATCCATAGTGCCATAACCGCGCGTGGCACTCTTGAGCTTGTCGTGTAAGTCGTAAATGACTTCGGCCAGCGGCAGGTCATAGGTTATCATTGCCCGCGTTGCCGATAGATATTCCGTGCTCTTTTGAACGCCGCGACGGTCTTGACTCAGCTTCATCACCTGGCCGATATAATCGTTAGGTACAACGAAATTCACGCGCACGATCGGCTGTTTGAATTCTTCAATGTCACCTGAATCCGGCACATCCTGTGGTTTATGAATCTCCAGTTCCTCGCCTCGTTTGTTGGTCACCAGATAAGTTACGTTGGGCGCGGTCTGCACTAAGTCCACGTCGCATTCGTTTTCCAGACGCTGCTGAATGATTTCCATGTGCAGCAGCCCCAGAAAGCCGCAACGGAATCCGAAACCGAGCGCTTCGCTGGTTTCCGGTGCGAATTCGAAGCTAGGGTCGTTGATACTTAGCTTCTCCAGAGCGTCGCGCAGTTCCGTGAACTCCTGTCCTTCGCTGGGGTATAGACCGCAATACACCATGCGTTTGGGTTGTTGATATCCATCCAGCGCCGGTGCCGCCCGAGGTCCGGTTTCCACAACCGTGTCGCCAATGTGCACATCGTGCAGCGATTTAATGTTGCATATCAAATAACCTACCTGTCCTGCTCGCAACGCTGCGGTTGGTCGGCGCTTGGGCACAAACTGGCCGATCTCCAAAGTTTCATAGGTTGCTGCTGCTCGCACCAATTGAACCTTTTGACCTTTGACGACCGTGCCTGACATCAATCGCACATAGGTGATGGCACCGCGGAAGTCATCGTAGTGAGAATCGAACACCATGGCTTGTAGGGGTCCAGTTGGATCGCCTGTGGGTGGTGGCACGCGCGTAATGATCGCTGCGATCAATTCGTCGATGCCCAGGCCGGCCTTAGCGCTGCATAGCACGACTTCGTCAGGAGCCGTTCCCAGCGACTGGGCCATCTCGTCGATCACTTCATTGACTCGCGCATAGGCCAGGTCGATCTTGTTGATAACCGGAATGATCTTCAGATCATGTTCCATGGCGGCGTAGGCGTTGGCAACCGTCTGAGCTTCGACGCCCTGGAAGGCATCCACCAATAGCAATGCGCCTTCGCAACAGGTCAGGCTACGCGATACTTCGTAGTGAAAATCGACGTGGCCGGGTGTGTCAATTAGATTCAGCTCGTACCATTGACCTTCGTATTGTGTGCGCAACGTGACCGCCTTGGCCTTGATCGTGATTCCTCGCGAACGCTCCAGGTCCATGCCGTCCAGCAGTTGCTCGCGCATCTCGCGCGTCGCTACCGTGCCGGTACGTTCCAATAGACGGTCCGCCAGCGTGCTCTTGCCATGATCGATGTGAGCGATAATGCAAAAATTACGAATGTTACTAATCGGTATATCGTTCGGTGGCTGGCTCAGCGCTTGACTCCCACGGTGACCGTTGAATGGCGGACCTTGTTAACTGAAATTTGTGAAGGTTGCCAGTACTCAGTGCTCGTTATCTGCTCGGGCGATGCCGGCAGCACCAATGTAGCCGGCGTCTCCTCCCAGAGACGCAAATTCTATTTTCGTTCCACTGGCAACGTTGGAAAACGCCCGCTTGCGAAATTCGGCGGTAGTTGCGGCCAAGAACCGCTGACCTATAGCGCATTTGGGACCGCCAAAATCCATCGCGCCGCCCAGAACGACCAAGCCGGGATCAACGATGGCTACTGCAGTGGCAATTCCAATGCCCAGAAAATGTGCTGTCTCGTCAATGATCCGCAAGGCCAGACCGTCGCCACCAACGGCTGATAGATAGACGTCTTTGGCTGACACCCTACCCTGCTCTTGCAGCCGACGCGATAGATCGCTGGAAGGCTCCCTCTCCGCTAGCTCTCGGGCTCGAGCGGCTACAGCGCTCGCCGACGCGTAAGCCTCCAACTCGCCGCGCCCGCCGCCCCAGACGCACAGGCGAGCTTCCGGGGAGCTGTCGACAATCATGTGCCCGCACTCGCTGCCAAAGCTGTTCACTCCATTGATTAGCCGGCCCTCATGGATCACGCCTCCGCCCACACCAGTACCCAGCGTAAACATGATCAGACTTTGGTGTGCCGAACCGGCTCCGATCCAGAACTCGCCGAATGCCGCAGCGTTCGCATCGTTAACGAAGCTGACCGGTCGCCCGGTGGCCTTGGCCAGAGCATCTCGAATCGGAAACTGATGCCAGTGTGGTAGGTTAGGCGGTTCGAGTAACATGCCGCGTTGCAAACACATCGAACCGGGACTTCCTAATCCGATTCGGCCAATTTGGGAAATTGAAATGCCAGCCTTGCGGGTCAGTTCACGACCTGCAGCAACTATCCTGTCAATCGCCTGTTGCGGACCTTGTGACTCCAGCGTCTCAATCGAAGTAAACGCCAGAGTTGCCCCTAAGTTATCCAGGACTCCTAATTTAATGTTGGTGCCGCCCAGGTCGACTCCCCAAAAGAAGGGGTCGGATGCCTGGGAAAGAGGAACGATAGGTTGTGAGGTCATTATGTTGCAAGCTTTACGGTCACGAGAGGTGGCGAGAGTCCCAGTATAGGTACTTAGGGCTCAAACGCCCAGAGGAACCCGGAATGACGTCCCGCTCAACCATGCAGAACCAATGCGGCTTGAACCTAAGAGGTAAGTCCAATGTGTAGCGAGAGCTGGAACCACCGCCTAGCAAACGGTGCGAATTGCGTTTTAATTCCGTTTTCGCGGGCTCGAAGGGATGTCACTCATTGGGTATCTCATTCAGCGTATACGCACCAGCCGGAAAGACCAGTGGCTCGCCGGCCGCTGACCGAACTGCGGGAGCCTTCAGCATGAATACGCGATCGGCTTCTAAATCGCTCACCACCAGATCCACGCTCATGCGATCGTCGGCTACGGTTACACTTGCCGTCTTCACACTGCGTCGATCCAGCTCTGGCGAACCGTAAGCACCGGTGTATTCGTAGCGATAGCTTTCCAGGGCGTAGGAAGCTGGATCAGCGGCGGACGAGGGGTTCACCGGAGCGGTAAACCGGATGCGGAAGCCGGTGGGGCGCGCGTGGATCGACTGCATCTCGAACGGGATTTGGCCGGTGAAGTCGATGCGGAACAGCGCGCCACGGTCGGGTTGCGCCATCCAACCGGGCTCGGTAATGCTGCCCACATACATTGTACCGCGTGGATCAAAGGCGATCGTCAACGGACCCAGCAGGCCCTTATTCCAAAACGGAAAACAGGCCCCCTGATAGACGCCATTGACTTCTTCGACGTTGGCCCGAATGATTGCGCCCCCAAACATCAACTCGGCCATGAACAACTGTCCGGCAAATGGTCCAAAGTTGCCTTGGGTGTTTTCGTAGGCTACCCCGTTAATAGACCGTGCCCAAGCGTAAGGAATCCAGACCGTGGTCTGGCCCCTCGGTCGGTCCTTGTCGCCGGGCTTGGAGTTGTTGAACCAACCAAAGTATTTTCCTTCAGTGGCATGGCAGAGCTTGTTGGTCGCGACCCATTCACCTTGATTGTCGGTAAAGAAAACTTCCCCACCAGGGCCGCTGCACCATCCCAGCGGATTGCGCATCCCAAATGCAAATTCTTCAGGTGGCTGTCCTGGCCGCAAGCGTATTGCGCTGCTGGAGCCGATCTGCGTCTGGTTGGCATACGGAGCATACGAAATGACAAACGCGCCACTCTGGTCGCGACACAGGCCGTAAGCCATGTCGTAGCTGTCGGCGATGCCATGAGTCAGCGCAAACTGCCGTTCAAATCGCCATGGCTGGCCGTTCTGTTCGATAATCTTGGTCAAACTCCCTCGATGCAAAATGTAGATCGCATCTTCTTCGGCCAGCATTGACAGTGCATCTTGGTAGAGTCCTTGACCGTACAATTCAAACGCGTTCTTATCAGCCTCAAAAACCAACAGTTCGCCGGTCTTAAGTGAAACTACAAACACGCGTCCGTCGGTCGGATGCACCGCCAAGGCCCCCGCCATGATTCGATCTTCGCCCGATACGATCTTGGGCCTGGGCAACATCACCGCGCGATAGCCCGGACGTTCCAGCGAGCCTTCCTCCGCATCAGGAAATGTAAGCGGTTGGTTGGGCCAGGCAGCGGGATCCTCCGGGTCGGGCAATTCAATGGTTTGTTCGTCACGAATCAACTGACGTGAACCGCCAGCCGGTGACACCAAGCGAATGGTCTCGCTAAACTCCTTATCGGCTGACCAAATCAATCGCACTCCGTCAGCCAGCCGATGGTAGCCCAAAAAATTCGGCTGATTATCCAGCGGCTGCATTTCGAGGGGAACTGACTGGCCACGAGCCAGAAATTGGCGAATACGACCGATGACATTGCGCTGAATTTGCCCTCCTACGAATAGTGCCACGGGCTTGTGTTGACGCAAATCGTACACCAGCAAGTCATGGTGAGCGTTCAGCACGCTGATGCTGTCCACGACGCTACCGTCGGGCAGGCGGATGGGTATTTGTGCAACAATGACTCCCTCACGCGGTGGCTGGACGGGGACTGGTAGCGGCGGTGTTGGACTGGGAGCGTCTTTGCCAAGCGATAGATAGGCCCACAGGGCTGCCTTTTGTTTATCCGAGTCACCGTCCAAGATGTGCGCGAGTGTGGCTGGTTGTCCATGTGGAAAAATGTCGGGCATGGGGGTGTTTGGTGCAAACCGCATCGGCGACTCGACGAATCGGTCGAACCAGTCACGACGTACACGGCCGAGCGTGCGCGTTAGGTCGGGGCCGATTGCGATTGGGTCTGGCGCGCCGAGGAGCTTGCCATTCCAAACGTGGCACGAAACGCAAGCGTAGCCCTGAAATCCGGCAAGATGCGCGCCGTGAAGCGTCGCCAACGTCGGATCATCGCTGGCCGAAACTGCGGCATCCTGCGTATCGACTATTTCTCCATCCGCTTCGGCCAATGCTTGGACTAGCAGATGCGCATCGTCTCCAAAATGGGGCATACGATAACTATAATTTTCTCCGCGCAGGCTAGTTGTTCCCTGACTGACGACGTTCAGCAAGTGTTCGCGAGTGAGCTTCTGATGTGGATTGGTAAGTCGCGGCGCTCGCTGAAAGGGGACTTCTTGCAGATAAGCGCCGACGATCGCGCTACCAACGACTTCCAGTGGAGATCGCTGGCTGCTGTCGCGCTGATGACATTTGACGCAGCCAGCTCTAGCCAAGCGACGCTGTCGGTTTGAATAAGGAGATGGGTGGTGCTCACTGGCGGCGACTGACAGGTAGGGCTGTGCGCGCTGTAGTACAGATTGCGAATAGCGGGCTCCACGACAGTTTGCGAGGGTGTCTGGTGAGGTCGGATTCTGCCTGGATGAACTCTCGTCACTAACTGCTGATGCAGCTTGGGTTGCCATGGGATTGTTCATAGTTCGCGTGTCTCCCAGTCCAGAATGACACGCCACACAGCCACGATCAACGATCAGCCGCTGGGCCGCCTCTGACGGACTGTTAACTCCTAGTTTACCAAGGACGGCAATAATCTCAGCCTGTGTCGGCGGAACCATCTTTGGCAGCAAGGTGGGCCTGGACCACAGCAGCAGGTACGCAGCTAGGTCGACCGCCTCGCCAGCCTGCACAGGAATTCGTGGCATGCGTCCATCGGGAAAGCGAACGTGGGGATCGCGTAGAAAACCAGCGATATCCGCCGGTGACATTCGATCGGCAATGTCGGCCAATCCGCGTTGGCCCACTGACGGTTGCTGCTGTCGCTCGACGTCATCCGGAATCCAGTGGCAGGTTGCGCAGCCCAAGTTCATAAACAGCAGGCGACCGTTGCGATGATCGCCAACCGCTGTCTTAACTTCAGCCGACACTGCTGGCTGCCTGTTAGTTAACCAGTCCGCTACCAGCCAGCGTTCGACGAACCCCGTATGATCATTTGAAAAAACCGCTGGCATGTGCGCATCGGGGCGTAAGGCACTTGGATCTGCCAGCCAGCTCACTAGCCACTGCTGATTCAGTCGCTGGCCAGCATCGATCAGCGCTGGCCCTGGTACAAAGTCGATCGAGGGAAACGCGCCGGCATGGCAACGCGCGCAACCGGCACGTTCGATCACGATGCGACCCTGCTCGGCCAATTGATCGAATTGGAATTGCGGTGTTTCCTGCTCTGCCAGATGTCCCAGTCGCCATGCAGCTAACGGTTCGCTCGCAAACGACTCGCCTTGCCACCATAGTTGCAGACGCGCGGCAACGCCCGGTAAAGAGCGGAAAGATACTACCAACCGGTGATATCCAGGAACGACCTTCAGCGGAGTGCTCGCGGTGATGTGCGAGTCGTCCGATCTGCCGGTTCCCTGCAACACAACCTGGCCATCGACCGTCACGGAGACTGCGCCACCCACATACGCTGAAAAAGTAACACTGTCTTGAATCAGGATTGCACCATTCCAGGTTACGTTGATCGGGCCAGGAGGAATTCGTGGGTGGGGGCTCGAATCACCCAGAGTCAGCGCGGGCTTGGCATCCAGTCGCAGAACAGAGACTTCCGGATGTGACACCGAGCGATATTCGGCCACCAATCCCGGCCTCAGTTCATCGGTTTCCAATTCGATTTGTCCGACCAACGACATCGTCAGCAACCATGCGGCCAACTGGCTAATCATCAGCAGCACTCCAACTTGAAAGTAAAATCATGCCCTGTCTCTCCTATAATGCTAACTTGCGATGGTAGATCGGTTAGCTTCAATGACTAGCATACAAGCGTACGATTGAGTTGCACGCTGATTGGTCCTCGATCGCACGGATTTAAGATAAACATTTTCTTACTGGGAGTGCACTTGATGCGGCCTCAAATGCGATCGGCTGATCGCTACGTTCACCCGTAGTATAGTACCAGCCCTGTCGCTGATTTACATGACTGAACCGTACGTCAACTCAGCCGGTGCCGATGCATGGCCCTTGACCTGGGTTGCAAGAGGTGTATTATTGTAGTAATGCACTAAGGCAAGGCGTTGGTTATGCCCTTATCCGCTTCACAATTCAATTTGCAGCCGTCATCCGGCGTGCCCATCTACCGACAATTGATGGATCAGGTGTCGATGCTGTTGGTGGGTGGCCAGGCGCAGCCAGGGGACATGCTGCCCAGCGTCCGCGAATTGGGAGCAGCACTGGACATCAATATGATGACGGTTTCGAAGGCCTACGCGCGATTAGAAGCAGAAGGGATCGTCCGCCGGGTGCGCGGTCAGGGAATGGTACTGTGCGATTGGCAGCCTCGCGGTTCAGTGGCTCAGCGCTCCGCCGAATTGCGTCCGCTGCTCGAACAAGCGGTTATTCGCGGGCGTCAGCTCGGATTATCGGATCAACACATCCGAGCCTGCATGGAAAGCGCACTGAAGGTATGGAAGGGTAAGTCGCTGGTCGGCAAGTAGCCATCGCAAGTAACTGCGCTTTTCATGGGGAGAGAAACATGCATCATGCGGACCAGTCTAACGGCCGGGAAATCGTGATTCGGACAAGCCGATTGCGAAAGAGTTTTTTGAAGCACGAGGTGCTACAGGGAATTGACCTGGAGATCCCTCGGGGATTGACGGTCGGTTTGTTGGGTTCCAACGGTGCCGGTAAGTCGACTTTGATCAAGTGCTTACTGGGGCTGCTGAAGCCTAGTTCGGGCACGGTCGAGCTAGCGGGTGAGTCAAGTTGGGATTTGACCGTGGATGTCAAAGAGCGGCTGGGTTACGTCCCGCAGATCAGTTCACTGTTACCCTGGATGACAGTGGCTTCACTGGTGGATTATGTCGGCGCGTTTTACCAGTACTGGCAACCCGAGCGTGCACACGGATTGGTACGTGATTGGAACTTGGATCCCAAGCAGATCGTCGGCAAGCTGTCTGTGGGACAGAAACAAAAACTATCCACGATCCTGGCGTTGGGCCACAGTCCGGAATTGTTGATCCTGGATGAACCGGTGGCTAGCCTGGATCCTGCGGCTCGCCGGCAGTTTATGCAGGAGCTGATCGCGCTGACGGCTGACGAACGTCATACGGTACTGTTTTCTACGCATATCATGTCGGACGTTGAGCGAGTGGCTTCGCATGTAGCCATCATGTCCGGCGGAAGAATTTCTTACTTTGGCGAACTGGACTCACTCAAGGAGCGGATCAAACGCGTGCGCTTGTCACGTCCAGAACGTTTTCCCGATGGACTTCAGTGCCCGGAGGCCATTCAAGCACGCTTTGATGGCCAACACGCCGTGCTAAGCATCGATACCGCGCAGGTTGATCTCGACATGTTGGCAGAGCGGTTTGGTGTAGCTGTCAGCGTCGAGGATTTGAATCTAGAAGAGATATTCTTAGAGCTTGAAGGCCGCTGGCTTCCGGCGTCCGCCAGCAGTCGTGCTGGACTTGAGGGAGCCAGTCGATGACAACCACTAGGCAGCGCACTTCGACATTGGCAGGCCGCGTCTGGGCTGTGGCCACGACCTACTTTAATCGTCGCGGTTTGTGGATCGTGATGACGGGAGTGCTGGCTTGCATGACAGCAGCCTACTTTGAGTTCCCAACGAAATCCGGCGATGTGACCCGTTTGGTGGGTTATGCGGGCAATTGGTATCTGTCGAAGAGCATGCACAGAAATCCCAGCTCCAGCTCACACTTCGATAGATTTATTCCGCCCGCTCCCGGTCTTGATTGGCCACAGCTGAGATCGTTGAAACTCTACGGAGCCGACGACGCACTGTTGCCGGCGCAGATGCGCCATGCCGCTGATTTACGAGAACTGGAATTGCACAACATTCCGGGTGTCGACTCACAGTTGACTCATAAGTCACCGTTGCCAAAGGATCCCTTAGCCTTTTCCGAATCTATCAAGCGGTGGTCCCACAGACGCCTCCAACCACAGGACTTGGAAGTGATCTCCACACATTCATTGAATCGACTAGAACTGCAGAATTGCCGTTTGGCCAAGAATGTTTTGCGGGCATTTGGCCAGCGATTCCCGATTCGCTATTTGACAGTTGATCGACTATCGCTCGGTAGCAATTCCGGCGACTTCGCTCAAAACTTGGATGAATTGTCATCGTTCTTAGAGCTGGAACATCTCGAGTTGCACGGGTTGCTGCTAACAACACAAATAATTGATCTGGCGATGCGGCTTCCCAATTTACGCGTACTGGTGGTAGATGATTGTTTGTATCGCGGGCTTGCCTCTTCGAACGCTCTTGATACCCCGCTGCCTGGTTGGACAACCAGCGTTGAAAGTGACAGCTTGGTGCGGCCAACAACTGCTGACCTACAGCGACTAACGGCTCACCCGACGTTGAAATGGGTGTACGCCGATTGGCATAAACTGGGCATCACAGATAGCCAGGCATTTCAAGAGCTGCAGCCAATCTGGGCGTTACCGATTTCAACCTCTTCTGGCTGGTACGCACGTTTGACTTGGAGTTTCATGGCATCGGTCTTTCTGTTCGCGATTCTTCTGAGGCAACTATATACGCACTATTCATTACCAAGTTTGCTTGCCACACCACACTTCGAAGGTGCTCACTGGATTGTGGCGGCATTGATCGCCACGACGGGATGTCTGGTAATGCTCTATGCCTGTTTTCGATCACACATTCACCCGCTGCCTGGATTGACAGTCTACGTAGCGTGCCCGTTGTTTTGCGCCCTAGCAATTATTGCCTCTCGTGTTTCCCGGACTTCATTGACTAACCCAATGCGGTCATACTTCCTGGCATATCTTTTGCTTTTGCTGTTCTTCATGTCGCACTTAGTGCTACTATCCCAGTTCCCGAGTTGGTATTACGCCTACTGGCAAGGATACCTCAATTGGATTGCCCTGATTGTGCTGTCGTTGGAATGTGTGTTGATTGCGCGGTTTGTCGGCTGGTTGCGTTCAACCGCGCGTGTCCTGGCTGAGGGAGGAGCCGACAACGTGAATGAGGCGACACAAACTTGGCACCCTGCTATCGTCAAACACCAAGTAGGAACAAGCGAATCTAGGGGTCTGATCCATTGGTTGTCTACTTGCCTGCAGAAGACAGCTGATCAGCGAGATTGGAAGTGGCACCAATACAAGGTCAGTCACATGGCCGCTCTGTGGTACAACAGCTTGCCACAATCGATCTACCGCACAACGGCTTTTTTTCTCATGCCGATCCTAATTACCGGTATAATTTGGGAGTTATCAAGAATCATCTTACTTTCTCCCGACACCGTCATCGCTGGTAATTGGCGACCAAGCTCGGGACTAGCCTTGGGCATCATCGTGGCGGCCTCGATGACAATGAATTTTGGGCTTACTTATTGGTCGGTACGACTCCAACATATGAGCTGCGACATACTGCGTCCTGTGAAACGAACGATCTTTGTTCAAGCCGTTTTTCTCGCATATCTTCGCAGTATCGGACCGGTACTCATGGTGCCATTGGTAATTCTGCTGTATGGAATACTCGCTCATTGGGCCTGGAGCGCTATTGCGATGGCGCTGTTGTGGACGTTGGGGAATGTGGCTCTGTCCGTTGCGATGGGCTCAATGATGTTTGCTTATTTTCATCCCCAAAATCGCTTGGCAGCCTTCGTGCTGCATCTTCTGCCTCTCGCCGCGCTGGTCGCACCGTCACTCGCACTGTCGTTCGTTTTTGCGCAGCATTTATGGGGCGCGGTGCCAGAAAAACTGGCGGTGATCTTGAATTACTTGGGGATCATCGGTGTCGGTTTGATGGCGATAGCAGCACTAACGATCGGCTTTGCCTACCAGCGAACGTTCAATCGCGAATGGGACCTGCGATGAGCGCGCGGCCGCACGATGTTTCGAAATCGAAGAGCTTGGTAATTCGCTGCGTTAGCGAGTGACCAATACGCCGTCTAGCTACCCTGCTGCCTGCACGGCTTGCTTGGTTTTTTCCAGGCCTATGCGGGCAACTTGGTCGGGGGGTTGCTGCCAGTAATTGCGATTGAAAAGTTCAAGACTGAGCGTGCCGCTGAAGCCGCTGTCGAAGAGTCGCTTGAGGATGTTGCCCAAAGGTGCAACGCCATCGCCAGGATAGACTCGATCTTTGTCAGCAATTTTTGCGCGCTCTGGCGTGCCAGGGTAGTCGTTGATGTGCAGGCAGTGCATTTGACTGGCTGGAATGAGCCCGACGTTGCGAAAGTCATTTCCGCCTTTGTAAAGGTGGTAGACATCCAGCAGCAGGCAAGCATCGCTATGGTTTGCAGCGGCAGCAACGTACAGGACTTCGGCTAGGGTAGATAGGTTGTGCGAGAACCCCCACAGTTCCAGCTGCGGTACGACGTCGCACTGCCGCCCTACTTCCAGCAGCGCATGATAACGCTGGGCGGCAGCGTCCAGATCCAGTTTGGGCGGCCCGGTAACTCCGACAGGCGGGGCGGCGATGCGGCTTCCACCCAGTTCCCGCACCAATTCCATGTCACGTCGGCACTGCTCAAGACCGGCACCGCGCTCGGCCTCGTCGTCCACGATCCATTTGCCGAAGGCAATAGCGCTATCCAAGCCCAATTCCAAATCGTTCAGTTCTTTGCGCAGATCCGTCAAGCTGCCGCCTTCGGCGACATGTTTTTCAATGTCGCGCGTCCACAATTCGACGGCGTCATAGCCCGCATCGGCTGCGATCTTTAGCTGTTGCCGAACGGGAATTACTCCACCATTGATGGTGCTGGTGTTTAGACAGTAACGCAGTCGCGGTGCTGCCGTAGGCGACTGGCCGGTAGGCGATCCCGCCGAGGCCTGGCTGAGCAATGCTCCGGCACCGGCTGAGGCTGCGGCGAAAAGCGGCCATCCGACCAACGAGCGGCGGCTGAGGCGAGTAAGCTTTGGGGACTGGGGTTGGTCTTCAATATCGAACATTGGGTCAGATTTCCTGATCGGGCAGCCATGGAGAATTGGGATAAGCAGTATAACGAACTCGGAACAGGCATGTAGATTTAGTTGGCGATATTTCAGCGGCTAGTCTTGATTGACGGGACGAATCTAGTAGCCTACAGGGTTCTCCGGATGGCATTGCGGGCCTGCGATTCGTTCATGTTGACTCTCGCGAATTCACACTAGCAGCGTAGGAAAAGCACGTGGAAATGTGTCACGACGGACATTGTTGCAAGCATTCGTTGTTGGCACCGCTGTTCGTAACGCTGCGAGCTGTCAGGCTAGCCCTGCTGATTGCCTGGTGGCTGAATCTGACGGGGCTATCGGTGTCGGCGCAGTCGGCATCCGAGCAGGAGATGGACGCATCGTTGACTGTCGAATCTCAGGCTGTTGACGAGGGGGGATACTCCAGTCAGTCGGGCCACCAGTGGTCGCAAGAGGAGAGTTCCGGCAGTGCAAACCGTTCACTGGGGCTTGACCAGCGTATCGACAATGCGTTCCGGCCAGTATCAGATGCGTTTGTCAATTTCGTTTTTTGGTCCATACCGCAGTTCGGTCCAATCCCCAGCGTTCCGCTGGTGTTGGTCGTCTTGGTGTCTGGTGCTGCATACTTTACGGTCTACTTCGGCTTTGCCAATGTGCGTTTGTTTCCGCTGTCCATTCGCGTCGTGCGTGGCAAGTACAGAATATCCGAGGAGGCCGGCGCGCCGGAGATCAAGCATGTCGAGGTGCACGAAGTCGATGGGGACTTGGTGGATACCATTCGCGATGAACATCTACATGGCGAGGTCAGTCATTTCCAAGCATTGGCAACGGCCGTGTCAGGTACCGTTGGGCTGGGAAATATCGGTGGAGTCGCTGTGGCGATTGCCATCGGTGGACCGGGTGCTACATTCTGGATGATCGTCTGTGGGCTGCTGGGCATGTCTACCAAATTCGTCGAATGTACGCTGGGGGTAAAATATCGCGATATCGAACCCGACGGCACCGTTCACGGCGGGCCCACGTACTATTTAAGTCGAGGGTTCGCACAAATGGGCCTGGCTCCGCTGGGCAAGTTGTTAGGTGGTCTCTTTGCGGTTCTGTGCGTGGGAGCCTCGTTTGGTGGCGGAAATATGTTTCAAGCCAATCAAGCTACCGCGCAGATTCAGACGTTAATTGGGATTCAGGCTACGCAATCGGAGTGGGCCAAGTCCAGCGGCGCGCTGATTGGGCTCGTAATGGCGATCTTCGTTGGATTTATCATCATTGGTGGCATCAAGCGGATTGCGAACGTCACTGATAAGGTTGTCCCGCTGATGACTGCGCTGTATGTGGTGGCCTGTATCATTATCGTCGTCATTCACATTGAGCACTTGCCTGAGGCGATCAGGACCATCATGGTCAGTGCGTTCACTCACGAAGCTGGAATGGGCGGGGTGGTCGGTGTGATCTTGGTGGGCTTCAAGCGCGCTGTATTTTCCAACGAAGCCGGGGCGGGTTCGGCGTCGATCGCCCACTCGGCAGTTCGCACGCGCTATCCCGCCTCCGAGGGAATTGTAGCGCTGATGGAGCCCTTTCTGGATACGGTGGTTATCTGCACGATGACCGCGCTAGTAATCATTTTGTACAACATGAATGGAGCATTTGAGTACAGCAGCGTTGTCAACGGTCAGGTTTTGATGCTCGAGACAGGCCACAGAGTCGGTGGAGTTGACCTGACGTCGTTGGCTTTTGATTCGGCGCTACCTAATTTTCGCTATGTCTTGACCGTGGCCGTAGTGCTATTTGCGATTTCGACGATGATATCCTGGTCGTACTACGGTTTGACAAGTTGGAAAGCCCTGTTTGGGCGTAGCCGCTGGTCCGATCTGTCGTTTAAAATTTTGTTCTGTGCGTTTATTGTGGTCGGATCGGCATCTTCGCTTCAGGCGGTGATCGACTTTTCCGATGCGATGATCTTGGCGCTAGTTTTTCCTAACATGCTGGGCTTGATCCTACTGGCTCCAAAAGTACGCGAAGAACTGAACCGATTTCTGGAGGCCATCAAAGAGCGCAGGAGCCCCAATTGATCTGCTGCACATTGGGGTAGTCGGATCACGTTTTAGTTTGCCGGCGACTAGTTGTTTGTAACCAAGAATAGACCAGGAGTAGAATTGCGAGCCATGAGTGAAGAAGCGAATTTGATTAACTTGACGAAGTGCCTGCTGGAAAGCATTATCACAGGTAATTGGGAGGCGTATAGCGAGTTGTGCGATCCAAGTATTTCCTGCTTTGAGCCCGAAGCGCGTGGCAATTTTGTTGAAGGAATGGATTTTCATCGCTTCTATTTTGACTTGGGACTAAGTGGCGCGAAACTACAGGTAACCATGGTGCGGCCTCATGTGCGGCTGATGGGCGACGCGGCGGTCGTTAGCTACGTTCGATTAACTCAAGTTGCTGATACCGCGGGCGCTGTGGTCACCAAGTCGGCAGAGGAGACACGTGTGTGGCAGAAGATCAGCGGTAATTGGAAACATGTGCATTTTCATCGCTGCGTGGTTGGGTAAACTTGAGTGGAAGCCGCCAGGCCCGCATTGCGGTTAAGCAATCCAGAGCAACGTGCATGAACTGAGGTGGATGCGTTATGATCAAGAGTTTGTTGTTTGGTTTAGAATGGAAAGTCGTGCTGCGATCCAGTTGGGTATTTGTTCTGACAACTCTTTTCGCGCATCCAGTTCCGACGACCAACGCACAAGACATTCCTTCGCTAGGTAAGGTTGGGCCGGTGGAGCTGGTTCAGCAGGGCTTTCAATTCTTGGAAGGGCCTGCCAAAACTCCTGACGGGGCGCTGTATTTTACGGACATTCCTGCCGAGGCGATTTACAAGCTAACGGTGGATGGAAAGATTGAAGAATTCCTGAAACCCTCAGGATTCGCAAACGGACTGATGTATGGAGGCGACGGCCAGTTGCTGGCCTGCCAGATGGCTGGGCAGTTGGTCAAGATTGATTTGTCCACTAAGCAGATTACTGTACTGGCGTCTGAGCATGGTGGCGCAAGGCTGAACGCACCCAATGATCTGGTCATTGATCGACAAGGCGGCATTTACTTTAGCGACCCACGCTATCGAGCGCCTCAGCCGTGGCCGCAACAGGTAGAAGCATTCTATTACCGTGCCCCCGATGGCACCGTGACACGCCTCGGCGCTGACCTGAAAGCTCCCAATGGAGTGGCGCTGTCGCCAGATGAGAGCACCTTGTATGTGATCCCGTCTATGCAGTCGGAGATGATGGCTTATCCTGTCGAAGCGCCGGGCAAGTTAGGGACAGGTCGCGTCTTCTGTCAACTCCAGCAATTAGAAGGTAAGTCGGCTAGTGGCGGCGATGGATTGGCGGTTGACTCTAAAGGCAATCTGTTCATCACATCAGAAGCGGGTGTGCAAGTCTTCTCGGCCGCCGGTGAATTGTTGGGGATCATTCAAGTGCCGGAACAGCCAGCCAACTGCGCATTTGGTGGTGCAGATAACAAGACGCTGTATATCACCGCACGCACCGGATTATATCGCTGCAGCCTGCCAATTGCCGGACACCTGTATCGCGGGCAATGGTGACGCTAAATCTTGCCCCCCGGACGGACTTTCTTACGGAGGCACAAAGTCGCAGAGGCACAGATTCGCAGAGTTGCTTGAGCACGAAAGTGGAATGTTGATCCTGTGCAGTGAGCCGTGAGGCGGTCGGTGACTGCGTGTTTCTGCGAGAACCAAGAAAGAATATCACGGTGCAGCCGAGACAAGGTTGCGGTTTGCGAATGCAATCAGCCTTGAATTGCTGTGTGATCCGCTTGGTGGGACGTTTGAGGCTTGGAAGGAATCGGACGATGGTGCAAACCGGGAATGATTGTTGGCCCTCATTGTGGCAGATGTTCTACGCACCTAGCGAGAGTCGCTACGCGCGGCCGGGCCGCGTGTCTGTCCTGCACAGCTGCCGGACACTGCGAGGGAACCATGTTTGTTGTTCGCAGATGCTGGCGATGAGTTGCTGGCTGGCAGTTGCAGTTTTCCAGTCAGCGATATGCCAGGCGCAGCAGGCTGAACCGCTCCAAACGGTGGCTGAAGCCAGTGCCTATACGGCTACTGCTACTCCGCTGCAAGTACAAGAACTGCTGGCTCAAATAGATCGGTCCTGGGAGGCTGCGAGGTTACTTTCACTTGGTTCAACCGTCGAAGGACGTTCAGTCGATGCTCTGGTGATCGATAGCGCTGTGGGGCATTCAGCTACTGAAGCCACGAGCACTTCAGTCGACGATAGATTGACCATCATGCTGCTGGCGGGCACGGATGCGGCAGAATATGTCGGTAAAGAATCGGTCTTAGGGCTGGTCCGCGACTTAGCACTGTCACAGTCTCGCGACTGGCTCGATTCCGTACGACTGATTGTCGTGCCTAATTTGAATGCCGACGGCAATGCGAGGTACGGCCTCTCCAAGACCGTGCCATCGACTAATGCACATGTGCTTTCTGGCGCGGTTCCAAACGCGCAAGGATTAGATTTGGGGATGGATTTCATCAAATTAGAATCGCCTGAAACGCAAGCACTTGTATCCGCGATTCACAAGTTTGACGTAGATGTGCTGATCGATATGCGCGCAATAAGTCGAGAATTGCAACAGCACCAAGCAGCCTTTGACATTCCACGTATTTCGACAGCCTCAACGCAGCTAGAGGATTATCTGCGCCATGAATTATTTCCGGCTGCATTTCGAGAGATTGTTAAAGGCGATAATGTTGCGGTGACTTGTGGCAGTCTGGGTGAAGAGTTTCGGAAGTTGCTGAACGCTAACGGCTCGGGGGGAGATAGCAGCCGCTATATGGGACTGCGCGGCAAACTGGGCTTGGTTCTTGCGGCTAATCCTGCTGAAGGTTTTGCATCAAGCTATCAGACGTCTCGATCGCTTATCTACGAGACACTAAGACGTTTAGCCTCGGATGCGGATCGAGTCCAGCAGATGATGCAGAATCACGTAGATTGGTCCCTTCCAGGGAGTGAGATACCGATTGTCCAGTCCGGTACTCCCGCCGAGGAGTCCGTGTCGGCGGCCAGTCAGCGAAGCATCAGGATGCCCATGGCCTACGCAATCGCGCCTCAACACGCTTGGGCTATCAGTCGTTTGGTGCGCCATGGCATTCCGGTATTTCAATTGACTCGTAATCAATCGGCGCCTGCGCAGATCGCAATAATTGCCAAATCGTACAACGATGCGAAAGTTCAGGGGCACACGCTACGTCGAGTCGAGGTCCAGTGGCAGTCCGTTGAGCTGCCACTGGCTGAAGGCACTTACATTATTCCGCATACCCAGCCGGTGGGACGCCTGGCCGCCTATCTGCTTGAGCCTGAATCAGGCGATAGTCTGGCTAAATGGAACTATTTGGACCCCTATCTTGCCGCCGGCGCGACGTACCCGGTGTTTCGGCTGGAGCAAATCCCCTCCTGGATTGAGCAAGTCGAACACATTCCTGCTGGTGAGCAGTTGACTCTAGAGCATCTCTTTCATCCTGAAACGGCCGTCGATTTAACTGGGCAGCGATTAACTAGATTCGGCGGTTGGGTCACAACGAAGTCCAACGTTCAGTATGCCATCCAGCACGATGGCCAATGGCTTATCGTCGATGCGGCGACTGGCCAGGCGCATCCGGTCGCTCCAAGTCAACGGCTCGTTGAACGATTTGGGCAGATCGCCAACATTGCATCGGACAAGGCTCGCCAGTCGCTTGAAAACAGCCGGTATTGGCTAAATCCGCCAGGGCCATGGCTGGTCGAGCAGGCCGAAGACTTGTATTGGGTCGATCCTCGCGCAGAATCAACCAAACGCCTGACGCATTCGGTGGGAAAGAAGGAAGAGCTAGCAGAGCTTAGTCCGTCGGGAGGGCAAGTGGCGTTCGTCCGAGATAACAATCTATGGGTAGTTGACTGCAGCTCTGGTCGAACTCTGCAATTGACGTCTGACGGTAGCGAGCTGATTCTTAATGGCAAATTAGATTGGGTCTATCAGGAAGAGTTGTATGGTCGCGGTGACTTCAAGGGGTTTTGGTGGAGCCCTGATAGCCAGCGATTGGCCTACTTGCAGTTGGGGCAACAACCGGTGCCCGAGTATCTGCTGACGGATAGTTCGCGTGTCCAGCAGTCGCTGGAGAGGACGCGATATCCTAAAGCCGGCCAGCCGCTACCAGTCGTCCGTGCGTGGATCGTAGATGTTGCTACCGGTTTAAAACGCGAAGTCGAATTGCCACAGATGGGGAATCACTCGGATCGGCTGGTCGCCCGTGTAACCTGGGCACCCAATGGCAGATTGTGGCTGCAAGTGCTCAATCGAGTACAGAACCGCCAAGACTTGATTGAAGTCGATCCGCGAACCGGCGGTTCGCGAACGGTATTACGCGAAGAGACGCCGCACTGGATCGAGATTCGGGGAACTCCACGATTCCTGGCAAGCGGTGATTTTTTGTGGTTGAGCGACTTGCCCGAAGGTCGCACACGATTATTTAAGGTCAGTGCTTCCAACGGACAAAGGCAACCAGTCACAAACGGCGATTGGGATGTCCGTCAATTGTATGGTGTGTCTAGCGATCAGCGTTATGCGTTGATTGGTGGCAGTCCTCATGATTCAGTTCAGGCACACCTGCTGTCGGTCGATCTGCAAACGGGTGCTACGCAACAGATGACGTCCACAGCCGGAACGCACGATGTGAGTTTGGAGGCGAGCGGACGGTTTTATATGGACACATTTAGTAGCTGGAATAATCGCCCTGTTACCACACTGTATGCTACGGATGGCAGCGTTTCGCGGATCGTTTCTTGCCCGGTGGGAGATCGACATGACTACGTGATCGGTCAGCTTCCGCTGCGTCTAACCATCAGTGCCCGCGACGGTCAGCCGCTGCAAGCTTTAGCGTGGCTACCAAGCGATGCTGCTGTCACCGCGAATTCCGAGAGCAGAGCGAGCGGTTCGTCAGGCCAAGCGATGCAGAGTATTGGCGTGGCCGAGAGACAGAATCCAAATGCCAAGTTTCCAGTGTTGGTGCATGTTTATGGTGGCCCCGGAGCACCTTCGATTCGCGATCGTTGGCAGCCACGAGACTTTCGGTGGCATCAGTGGCTGTGTTCACAAGGCTACGCTGTGGTGTTGTGCGACAATCGTTCAGCTCAAGGGCGCGGGTTGAGCGACTCGTGGCCTATTCGCGGTCAGTTGGGCAGAATTGAATTGCAGGATTTGGAAGATGCCGTAGCTTGGATCGCTGCACAGCCGTGGGCCGATTCACAGCGAGTTGGGCTATGGGGTTGGAGCTACGGTGGCTACATGACAGCCTATGCCATGACGCGCAGCCAATTGTTCAAGGCTGGTATAGCAGGCGCTCCAGTTACCGATTGGCAAAACTATGATGCCATATACACCGAGCGCTATATGGATTTGCCTGAGCGCAACGCAGCCGGTTATGCATCCAGTTCCGTCGTGGCAGCGGCCGATGAGTTGTTTGGTCGGCTGCTACTGATTCATGGTGATGTAGACGACAACGTACACCTGAGCAATTCGCTGCAGCTGGCGGACGCGTTGCAGAAGGCTGGAAAACAATTCGAACTGATGGTCTATCCACGTGCGCGCCACGCTGTGGATAACCCGGCCAAGCGTTATCACCTGTATTGTCTGATGACCGATTTTCTACATCGAAATTTGAAGAACTGAGGTGTGCACGTATCAGAGGCTGTCATCGCCAGACGGTGATTATCCGTTTCGTTCACGGTTAACTGGTTCGTCCACCGTCTGGCGACGGTGGCTACGTGTGTTCGGTAGTGCTTTCGTACTGGTCGTTCAACTAACTGGGCCGTGGTAGTTGTTGCGACATCGCCTGCGCGGCTTTGGCTACCGCTGTTTGCCAATCCGCCGATGCTGGGGATGTGTTCTGGTAGGCAAAAATGATTCCCCGCGAACTGTTGACGATGGCGCCTAAGCCGTGTGGATCGAAAGCGGCGGCCACATCATCTGCCGATCCGCCTTGGGCACCATAGCCTGGAACGAGTAGCCAAGCGTTAGGCATGGCTTGTCGTAGTTCGGATAATTGTTCGGGGTAGGTAGCACCCACAACAGCGCCCACACTGCCATAACCGCTTGATCCAAGCTCGGCCGCTGAAGCCCGCTGTACGACCTGAGCCACGCGGCGATAGAGCGGTTGGCCATCGATGGTCAAGTCTTGAATGAAGCCGCTGCCTGGATTGGACGTCTTCACTAATACGAAAAGTCCTGCGCCGCGATCGTGAGCTGTCGAAATGAACGGCTGCAAAGTATCATCCCCCAGGTACGGGTTGACAGTCAGCGCATCGCAACCCCACGCACTTGCTGCACCGAGATAGGCATCGGCATACCCTTCGGCGGTTGAGCCGATATCTCCGCGTTTGCCGTCCATGATAACCAACAACTGTTGCTGTCGTGCGTAACGCACGACTTCGGATAGCGCAATCATGCCCGCTACCCCCAACTGCTCGAAGAAGGCCGACTGAGGCTTAACCACCGCAACACATGTGGCAACAGCGTCGATGACTTCGCAGCAGAAACGCTCAGTAACTTTAGCAACAGCCGACAAATCATGCGGCTGAACTCCATTTCGCAGCGCTTCAGGCAAATTATTCCAACGCGGATCCAAGCCAACGCACACCGTTGACCGCTTATCTAGTACAGCGGCAGCTAGTCGATCTCCAAAGCTATTCTTCACGTCAATCTTTTAGGTAAGTGTTACAAATGTAGGGTGGGACAGATATGGGGTGGCACAAGCAAGCCAGGCTGAATGGTGAACTATCAAGGGGCAGTCAACAGTGCCACAGGAAACTCGGATATCAACAGGTCGGCGTGCGACGGCCCACCACGGGCGCTAATCTGGCAATCTATTGATACTGCCTGGAATAACCGGCTGACCGGTATCAGCGCTTGCCAATGCTGCAAAACATAGTTGCAGGCTCTTCAAGTTATCGGCGGCTGAGATGCAGGGCTGGCGGCCCTCATGTATGGCGCACAACAACTCGCTCATCGTACCGCGAAATCCATCAGGGAACCATCGGCCTGTTAATTCTGGTTGCCAACTACCACCTGCCACATGCAGCTCGACACTCTGTTGGTGCAGGTTCGGACCGGTGCTTCGCAGGCTGCCTTTAGTTCCCGCTAAATAGGTGTGATCCCATGGTCCAATCCTGACACCAGCATCAAATACCAATGTGGCTTGAGCCGAATCGAACTCCAGCAGGACCTGAGCCAGCAAATTCGGCGACAGTTTTTGACCAGGTACGCGCGCGGTCGAAGCGAACACCCGTCGCGGCATCGCTCCACCAAGAAAGTATCGCACTAGGTCGAACCAGTGTATCCCGAAATCATACAGTACCACATGCCGAATCTTTTCAAACTCAGTTCCTTCCACCCAAGTATGATCCCAGTGGCAGCCCAGATGCACCGCGAACAGCTCGCCCAACAATCCCGCCTGAACAGCACTGTACGCCCATCGGTAGTGCGGTGCCCAACGCGCGTTTTGATTGACGGCCAGAAGGACGTTCTGCTGCTGGGCCAGTTCAACCAACCGCTGCCCTTGCTGAATGTCAGTAACAAACGGCTTTTGGCTGAGCACGTGTTTGCCGGCCAGTAAGCAGTCGCGGACGATGCCCAGTCGCTCGGCAGGATGAGTGGTAACATCCACCACCTCCAGCGACTCGTCACGCAACAGCTGCCGATAGTCCTGATAGACTTTGGCGTCTGGAAAATACTGTGCGGCGCGCAATCGGGCTTGATCCATCCGCAGATCGCACAATGCAGCGATATTAAACTGAGCATCGCGATAAGCCGCCAAGTGCTCAGCAGTAATTCCTCCGCAACCGATCAAACCGATTCGCGGACAATATGTGCCGGGGCTTTGTGGCCGATATTCCAGTTCACAGAGAGCGGCTGACGGCATAACGTTGGCTTAGCGCTTGATATCGTAGCATAGAATCGTATCGTTCTCGCGCAGCAGCAGTTTGCCATGGGCGATTACCGGATGCGCCCAACTCGGCGGCTTGCCATCGCCGGAGCCAGGCGTTTGAAAGCTACTGACCTCGTCGAAGCTCTCGGTTGAGACTGGTGCCAGACCGACCTTGCCGTTTTGATAGCGGATAAACAATTTGCCGTCGGCGGCGATGACCGACGTAGAGCCGCTACCACTGCCTCGTCCCCGCCAGACTATTTTTCCCGTCTCTAGTTCAGCACAGTAGATTTGACTGCGATCGCTGCAGCCGGCATACAGGTGGTTGCCAACCAGTATCACGCCACCATGTTTGTTGTCGAGGTCTTTATTCAACCCATAGACCTCCTTGATCGTTACTCGTCCGCCATCGCCAGGGACTTGTCGCAACAGTGCTCCGCCGGTTCCGTAGCCGGCGACGGTGAACACCAAATCATCCTTGATGACAGGAGAAGGGATAAACGCGACTGGCGGGGGAACGTCATAGCTCCAAAGCAGCGCTCCGGTAGCCGCGTCAATTCCAAGAGGACCGCCCCCCGTGTTCTGTACATATACCTTACGACCGCCAACATTGCTTGTTACCACCGACGAGTGACCGGCGCCAACGTCGTTCGGTCTGGCGCATGTCCAGACGACTTCGCCGCTCACTTTGTCCAACGCCACGACGGTCGCTTTTTCACCGCCTGGTGTACAGATCAGTAGATTGCCGTCGATCAGCGGTGACTCGCCGTAGCCCCAGCCGTCATGCTTCTTTCCGCTCAAGTCATCTGGTAAGCTCTTATTCCAAATCGGCTGGCCATGAATGCTGACGCAATGCAACATCCCGTTGGGGTTGAGCACGTAGACGTGATCGCCGTCGATGGTTGGCGTGCTGCGCGCGCCATTCCAGGTTGGCTGGCTGGGATGTCCATTCCAGGCCGGACCGGTCTTGGTCATCCACAACTGCTTGCCAGATGATAAATCGTAGCACGTTAGGTACTCGTCTTCGTCGGCAGCGGTCGAAGGAGCATCGCCCAGCGTGTAGACGCGACCTGCGGCGACAGCTGCGCTCGAGTAGCCCGATCCGGCTCCCTTAGCCGTCCATAACAGTCTTGGTCCGCTAGCGTCCCATTGGTTCAGAAGGCCCGAATCGCCTGCAACGGCAGTACGGTTGGAACCACGAAATGTCGGCCAGTCCTGACCTGAAGCTTGGTAGCCTACGGTCGCCAAGACGGCCAGGCAGGCGCATGTTAGGCCGTCTGCGCGGCGGTGCTGTTCGAAATACACGTGCAGGCTCTCCCTCTAACGATATGGTTACTAACGCTGAGGACCGATCGACTTGGGGTTCGCCGCCATCAGTGTTCTGAAGCGCTGCTATTATGACGGTTTCGAGGTCACCATGCCACCGGCCCAATCGGGAAAATCAGGGTAGCCACTGGCATAGTTACGAGTATTTCCGCATTTCAGTGACTTGGCCAACCAGGATGGTTCGGCTTAGCGCGGCATCGTCAGCCAACACTCCGGGTTATGCAAAGCGGCAAATCTTGCCGACTGCATAACATTTTCTAACTATTTCAAGACCGCTTGAGCTAGCATTTGCAGCGATTTCTCCGCGCGAACAGCCTGGTTGCTAGCAATTTCTTGTGCCGCCCTCGGAATCTCCGAAGGTTCAGATGCTAGCTATTCGATTTCAGGAAGCGAGAACTCTGTCGCTCGAATCGGAGGCATCTTTTCCGTTTCGGCTGCGACCAGGGGCCTCGCGTTAAGCGCGAACAACGAGTGTTCGCTGCATATCAGATCGCCTGGAACCGCATAACCCGCTGCTTGGCCGTTCACCTTCCAATCCCGCCTGGTGGATTCAGCCCGCATTGGCCTGACTGTTAGCGGCGATCAACAACCACTAGGAGAAACTTGGAATGACACGAATCAACACGAACGTGGGCTCGTTAGTAGCCCAAAACCGCCTGAATCGAACGAACATGGATTTGCAAACGGCGCTGACTCGCCTGAGCACCGGTATGCGAATCAACAGCGGCAAAGATGACCCGGCTGGTCTGATCGCCAGCGAAGCACTGCGCAGCGATATTACCAGCCTGAACAAGGCTATTTCAAATACGAAGCGGGCTTCGCAAATCATTGCCACCGCCGATAGTGCTCTGGGACAGGTCAGTTCGCTGTTGAACAACATCCGCGGTTTGCCGTGGGAAGGCCAACAGCGGTGCCATGAGTGAATCGGAAATCGCCGCTAACCGTTGCAAAGTCGATAGCTGTTGGAAGCCATCAACCGAATTGCTCGACCACCACTCAAGGTCGCAAGCTGTTGGATGGCAGCATGGACTTCTTGACTACCGCTGGTACCCAACTACGCTCAAGTCAAGGACTTGAAGATCAACCAGGCCAACCTGGGATCAACCGGTCAAATGGCGGTTTCGGTCAACATCAGTAGCTGCTGCTCAGCAAGCCCAAGTGGCTTTTGTAGGGGACATGCGGCGACGGTTGACTCGGTGGCTCATACAGCTCGCTGACCCTCGAACGCTCCGTTACGCAGCGCGGTGCTCGCGCACTCGAATTCACTCGAACCATCGCTGGCGCTGTCGCCGAAACTGGTGCCATCGACATCGACGGTGGTGGTGGATCGCGTTCACCTTACTCACTAAAGAACAAAACCACGCTTATAACGGCTATACCGTCAACGTCACCACTACTGACGCTGGCAACTTCTCTCCATCACCATCGACGATGATGCCCAAACCATCACCGTGCGACTTGAAGAGGTAAGGCACTAGGGGCCATCGCTACCGAACTGGCAGATCATGCGGTTTTTGAGTTGGATGTCACGCTCAACACCGGCACTGTCACCAACGGCGACGCCGCTGCTGGCGTTGCCTTCGCTACCGCTGGTACGGCTACCACCCAGACAGCCAGCATCGATGGGTGACCGCCGCTGTCGATGGGTCTGACTGATTTTGACTTCGTAGCGCCGACAATACCCCTCCGGACGCTGTTCCGTCGGCGGGCGCTCAATGGTGGCAATATCGAAATCACCGCTGGTTCGGCCGGTAATACCCGCCTGATGTGATCCTGGCTGCCATCAACGGCATCCAGGGCTTCGGAGCCACGCTGACGATCCAGACAACATCGAGTACTGATCCCGACCACACCACCGCCTCAGTGACTTGGTCGAGGCCGCGAAGCTGCCAATCTGTCAGCCACAATCAACCTGTCTCGTAACGGTGCCGCAGCCAATGGTGCTACCATCACTTTTGCTACCGGCGGTACGGGGGCTCCCACAGCAGCCGTGGATGCTGACGGCAACCTGACCATCACCGTCGATGACAGCATCTCCACGTCGATGTTGACGATATCGTTGATGCCATCAACCAAGAAGGCACTTACACGGCCGAAGCCGCTGAAGACAATACGCCAACCAGTTTCCAAAGCGGTGATGCTGGATTCCAGCGTTAGTTTCCTGACAATGGTGTGGACGGCCAAGCCGGTGGTATCAGCCACAATGTGGTTTTTGAACTGCTGGGCAAGAACGGTTCGAAGTTGTCCAACGTCAGTGCTGGTACAACACTCGCCGAACTGGTAACGCAGATCAACTTAGTTAGCGATGCAACCGGCGTTAGCGCTGCTGTTGATTCAGACGACAACACCCGATTGATTCTGAAGTCGACCGCTTACGGTTCAGAGGCTATTGTCGATCTGCGAGTAATCCAAGAAAACGCACTTGGCTCGTTCACCTCGGCGATAGGGGCCGGTGCCCGCGACTTTGGTGCAGACATTGTTGCCAAGATTAACGGAGTGAATGCCAATGGGCGTGGCAACAGCATGTCGGTTAACACCGCCAGTCTGGCCATGTCTCTGACAGTTGCCGAAGGTTCCAGCGACAACATCGAATTCTCGATTACTGGAGGCGGTGCCCTGTTCCAGTTGGGTGGTGATGTAGTCAGCAATCAGCAGGCACGCGTGGGCATCTCCAGTGTCACTACTGCTCGACTAGGCGGTGCGGCTGGCCGGATGTATCAATTGGGGTCTGGGGAGAGCGCTGCTTTGGACAAAAATCCCAATTTGGCTGCACAGATCGTGAATGAGGCAATTACTCAGGTGACCAGCCTGCGAGGCCGATTGGGTGCATTCCAAGCTACAACCCTGGAAAGCAACCTGGTTTCGTTGAACGACACCGTCAACAATCTGACCGAAGCCGAAAGCTCGATCCGCGATGCTGACTTCGCTCAAGAGACGGCTCGTCTAACGCGAGCTCAGGTACTGGTTCAGTCCGGTACGGCCGTGCTGGGCATCGCCAACCAAAGTCCTCAGAACGTGCTGGGTCTGCTGCGATAGCCGCCAGCGTCGGATCGTGCTATCAAAAATCATGAACAACCGCGCTTGGTAAAATGCTGAGCGCGGTTTCTTTTTCGCTGCCGCTTCATGTCTGGTTGCGGGCGTTAGTGTTTGTTGATCAATTCGCGTTAGCGGTTGCCGGCTTGGAGCGAACGCTGAACCAATTGTTCGATCACGTAGCGGCTGTTGCTAGCTATCAAAAAGGCAACGGCCGAGCCATTTCTAGCTCGACCGTTGGAATTTCGATTTCGACCAATTACAACTGGCGGTTACTTCTGATAGTCCCGAGACTCAGCTTCGTTATATTGGCAGTAACTGGCTGCAAATCTATCGCTACGGGCCACGAGCGACCAGATTCGCATAGCTCGTCTTGCCAACTTGGATCGCTTAGGTTCCAGCGTCTGGAACTGGAGCTGGAGCTGTAGTCGTGCTGGTCTGTGGTGCTGGCGGAGCCGAGCTAGGCGAAGTGCTCTCGACGACGTTGCCAGAATCGACCGACGTGCTGCAGTTTGGGCAACCGCCACTGGTGACTACTGCGCCCGAGCAAGGGCATGACGAAGCGCATGCCGTCGCACAACCGCCACAGGTACTCGCTTGGCAGTGGCTAGCCAGAACTACTTGACAACCGCATGAGCGACGAGCCATCCGGCGACCGCAGCCAGAATCACAAGCATTGCAAGTATCGCACGTGCTCGCAGCTGTGCAGGAATTGCAGGTGCTGGCTACATGGCAAGAGCCACAGTCTGGAGCAACACTCGCGCCGCAGCAAGGAGCTGGGGCTGGTGCCGAACAACATGTTGGTGCAGGGGCGGCACAGCAGGAAGGGGCAGGAGCCGAGCAGCAGGTAGGCGCTGGGCAGCAATTTCCGCGACGACCACGCAGGCGAGCCTCACTGGTCTCGGCAAGCGTTACTACCATCACTGCGGCAATGGTCCCGACGATCATCAATCGGTTCATTCTAGATTCTCCTTGTTGGGGGACGAAAACTGATACTGGCGGTCCAACGCAGTCCCGCGTTCAGTAGGTTACTTCAATTCAACGAACTTCTGGCGAGCGTTACGCTCCCCCCACTTGGCAGGCAAATCCTGCCGTTGACAGAGAGTGTTTCGCTTACGCAAGCTGACGAACTGTGGCTAAGGTTAACGCCCTGAACTACTATGTCAACGGGGCCGCGAGGCAAGCATCTAAGTCTATAGCTGCCCCTTAATGTTAATGCAGGATGTCTAGTTAGTTTGGGTGGAGTATGGTTAATGAGTGGTTTATGGTTTGGCCGTCGTGTAATTTTGACGGGTGCCACCAGTGGCATTGGGTGGGAGCTTGCAAGAATTCTTGTTCGCCGGGGTGCGATTGTCATTGCTACAGGTCGACGCAGCGAGCGGTTGGACACACTGAAATCAACAGTTCAGAACCCGCAACAACTGATGGCGATTGCCGGTGATATCTGCGACCCAATTCATCGGCAAAGGTTGATGGATGCTGCTGTAAATCAGTTGGGAGGGCTGGACGTCTTGATCAATAACGCCGGAATTGGGGCCATCGGTCCATTCCGCCAGGCAACTCCCGATCGGTTGCGGAGAATATTTGAAGTCGACTTTTTTGCGGCTGTCGAGCTAACGCGTTTGGCCATAGAGCCGCTGACGCACGCTAAATCTCCCGCGATTTGCCTCGTCAACTCTGTACTGGGTTATCGTGGTGTGCCTGATAAGAGTGAATACTGTGCAGCAAAATTCGCGCTGCGCGGCTGGGCTGAATCACTGCGAGTCGAACTGATGCCCTTGGGAATCGATGTCATTTCCGTATATCCCAGCACCACGCGCAGCGAATTCTTGGATTCACTGATCGAAACGCTTCCTGGAACGGCTAGCCGTAGCATGGGGAGCCAGTCTGCATCGCAGGTTGCTAGTTGCATTATCGGTGCCCTGCAAGCACGACGACTCAGCGCGTTTCCATCCCTCACCGCTAGAGCCATGGTCTGGTTGAGTCAAGCCTTTCCCGGCCTGACCGATCGCCTGCTGCTACGATCGTATAGAGCATGAAGCGGGGTGGCGCGTCACTGCGCTGGCCACAACGCGGATAGTGCGTTATTTACGGCGGAACGAATCTTGGCGAACGTCGCACACACTCAAGCCAATGGCAATGTTAACTGCGTTTGCGCGCCTGATTGGAACGATTCTTGTGGAGCTTGGGTGGTGGCACCGACTGTTCATCAGGCGATTTGAAGTCCAAGGGAGGTCTGCCAAGTGCGGAAGTGGGCTGAGTATGGATTGGTGCACCGACGGATGTTTCAACTGAGTCAGGTGCAGTATTCACTGTGATTGCCAAATCTGCAGCGGATTCTGGTGCTGGCCAACGGCTGCGTCCAAGATTAAAGACGCGCCCCAGTGGACTCGCAAGCAGTGCCGGTAACCAAATCAAGTCACCGATGACCGCTGCAACCAATAGCGCCAACATCAGCGTTCCAAAGCGCTGAGTGGGCGTGAAGGTGCTGAGCGCAAAAACGCTCAGGCCCAAACCGCTAATGATCGTGGTTTGCGTCATGGCGGGAGCCATATTGCGGTACGTCTCCAGTATGGCTTGTTGGCGATCCAGTCCACGACGCATGGCCCCGCGGAACCAGCTCAGAAAGTGGATTGTATCGTCGACAGCCACACCTAACGCCACGCTGGCGGTCATCATTGTTCCGATATCCACCAATGTTCGGGCATGTCCCATAAAACCAAAGATCACTACGACAGGGAAGATGTTCGGGATCATCGATACCGCGCCGCTACCAATCGACTGCATGATATTGCGGAGTTGGAAAGCCGAAGTAAATGTTTTGGCAGGCGAGAGCAAACATATCATTACCAAGAAAATCAGCACAAACGCCGACGCGACGCTCTGCACTAAACTTTCCAGAAGCGTTCGCTGAGCTTTGTAGACTACTGGAATAATTCCAGAATAGACCACGTCCATTTCTCCCGGATGCGTAGGCAATTCCACGGGGGTTCCATCGGCCTGCCGTGGCGTGCGATTGAACTGTCGTATCTCGTCCAGCATCAAGCTGGCATCTACAAATTTCACTGCGTTATCGCGGACAAAGCCAACATCGTAGTCGGAATGATTGCGCAGCAGGACAACGCAGTCGTATTCACGCAGATACTTGGCCCACTTGTCCGAGGTGGCACGCCCCTCGTCGGCCAACGGGAACTTCACCGGATCATGCCACTCGACAGCCCGAATTGTGTTATTGATGAGGCACGATCGCAACGTCTCGGCCAACACTGTTTCATCGGACTTGGCGGTGGCAATTGGGTGGCCAGTATGATTGCCGGCCGCTGGAAGTGCAGGCCGAGCCTGACCCAACACCAGCACACGCCCCTTGATCTGCTCGCCGCTCTGGGCTACCACAGCATCCATCACCGCTTTGCGACAGCGATATGCTGCCACGATCGGCTCGACGGCAGAGCGCAAAGACCCCACAAATTGACCATAATCGACGTCGCTTAGAGCGGCCAGTCGCAAACTAATGCGCCACAGCTCGGACTGCGGCGATAGTTCGCTGGTCTCGACCGTTAAATACTCGCTCTTCATCAATTCGTCGCGACTATTGAGCAGCAAATTGTTGGCACCGCTGCGTGAGGGGCTATAACTTAACGATGGCTCAGGCAAGTCTTTGATGAAAGTGCCTGCAGACATACCGCGCCCCACGACATTTTCACCTTCGTAACCGAAACGGCTCTGCAACACATCTTGAATGCGCATCACCGCTTCGGCCCGCTCTAGCAATGTCAACTTGGTCCGTGCTTGGCGTATCTCATCGCTGGATAAATCCGCAATTTCTCCGGTCGGAGCTTGCAATGATTCCGGGAAACGAACGACCAATTCCATGGGGACCAAGCGGCCAAAATGATCTTCCAACCAGGCATAATCCTGGATGATCTGCGACTCGGAATCGAACAGCTTCAGGAGGTGGACGCTAGTCTGAATCTTAAACAGTCCGAACCCCATGGCGATCCAGACAGTCGCCATAACGATATTGACGTAGGCTTGCCGCTGGATCACAAACTTACCCAGCCGTTCCCACTTGTCGGCCAGAAAGTCGTTTATGCGTTTGCCGGCACCGGTAACCTGCTTGGACGGTGGCGGAAACATGGTCAGTGCGCTGGGTAAAAACACGAACAGCAATCCAAGCGTCCCAACAATACCAATGGCTGAATAAATCCCGAACTTGTGGATCGGCAGGATATTGCTACTACCCAGCGACGCCATGCCGATGGCCGTAGTCACTGCGCACAGCGTAGTTGGAACCGCCGCATGAGCCAGAGCCCGTCCAGCAGCGGTGGCTTGACCATGTTCATGAACCGCGTCGCGATAGTAATTGATGAAGTGAATCGCACCGGAAATCCCCAGCACATACACCAGCGAAGGCATGGTCAGCAGAATTGCATCCACCGAAGCTCCGCGCCACCACACCATGCTGAGACTGGCCATGGCGCTTACCCCGCCAACGAAAAACACCATAGCCATCAGCCGCAGTGAGCGTAGCAGGAAATAGCTCAGCATCAGCCCTACAGCCAACGAATAACCAATCAACCGGACGAGCGTGATTGTGCCTTCTTCGTCAATCGCCACGTTATCGATCGGCGGCCCACCCACGCGCAGCACCGGCCCGACGATCGGAGGTGCTTCTACCAGCCAACTGAAGGGCGGAGGAGCCATGGTGGGTTTGGGGGGGGGCGATACGCCGCATTCCCGAGCAATCTCAAATACGCGACCGGTTGGCTGACCCAGCACCCCACGTCCGAGAACCCGCGCCAGATTTCGCCGCGCCGGCGGAGTAAACGTCAGCATTACACAGGTCTGACGAGGTGGCTCAGTAACCGACACTTCATCAAAGAACTCGTACCACACTTCGGCTTGATTCACTGGATCGGCCTTCCGCAGCCGAACCAGATCACCGCCGTAATTCTTGTCGGCTGCGCGCTGAATGACCTGAGCCCATACTTCCTGCCAACCCTCGGGCAATTCAGCCAGCTTCTGTGGAGTGAGCAACTTGGCCAAATCGTCGCTGCGCCAGCCAAAGTCTGCCGGCACCGGTGGTCCGAACAACGTTCCTGTCAATCGAGCCACAGCCATTCGCTCGCCGGCAATCGGATTGCTCTCGACATACAGCGATCTGCCTGGACCAGCCAATTGCTGAACCACTTGTGGCCCCGTGCTGACAGTTTTGATCAGCGGCGAAGCTACCAAACGTAGATCTTGCCAAAACGGATTGGGCTTATCGTCGGTGCTTGGCTTCCCAAGGCCGGCAATAAATCGTCCTTTGAGTTTTAGACTGCCTGTGACGCGCTGTAGCCAATGGGCGATACCCGAAACCAGGTTCGCTCCACCATCCCATCGATAGAGATGCCCTTCGGGCGTTATGTAATAGTATTTGCCGTCTTCATCCACCAGCCATTTCTCGTCTTGACCACCCCAATTGCGGTAGTCATCGCCATTTAAGAATAGGGCATAGTCTTTGAGTGCCTCTTGAGCATATGCGATTTGCTCATCCAATTCATCACCGAACTGCGGTGACATCTCATGCTGCAGTTTGGCAACAAACATCTTTAGCCCGTCAGAATCCTCGGTACACCCATCCCAGGTGGCAACCAGGAATTGTTCGCTGACGAAGCGTTTGTTGAACCATTCGAGTTCTTCAGTTTCACGAAAACTCTTGGGCAGCCAGTCCTTGACGTTGTTCTCGGTGCGCTGGAGTGCCATGCGTGCACCGCGAGCGGCAAATGGGACCAGGAAGAACACACCCATCAACAGCAGCAGCGCCATCGGCGCGCCGAACAGCGATTTTCTCTGAAAGAAGCCGTAATCCATGCCGAACGGGTCACCCTCTAAACGAACGATTTCCGAGACACCGGGCAATCGCAGTCGAAACCTCTAAGGTAGCCTTGCTTGCATAGCCATTCCAGTATCTAAAATCAAAAAGACCGTTCTTTTCATTCGACAGATGACTTCCATAACGACCAGCAAAGCTGGACCGATTGGCTGAATTCTTATGGTCGGACTGGTGCGGACCACCTAGAGTGTGGGTCAGCCGCTACAGTATAATTTGGACATAGTGGTCCATGTTCGGCGGCTTGCCTCCACCTAAATCCTGCAGCCACCCACACCCGAGTTAATCCAGTCGAGCGGCTGCAATTAGCTTGATAAACTCACGGTTGGACTCGAATCGCCCCAATTGTTTGATCAATTGCTCCATGGCTTCGACCGGATGCATCGAATTCAAGGTTCGCCGCAACTTGGTCACGGTGTCTAATGTTTCAGCATCCAACAACAGCTCTTCGCGGCGCGTTCCGGATTGAGAAATGTCGATAGCCGGCCAAACGCGACGATCGGCTAGGCGGCGGTCGAGCACCAGTTCCATGTTGCCCGTACCCTTGAACTCTTGAAAGATGAGATCGTCCATGCGGCTACCGGTGTCTACCAGTGCGGTGCCAACGATCGTTAGCGATCCGCCCTCGGCAAAAGCTCGCGCTGTCGCGAACAGCTTCTTCGGGATGTCCATGGCCTTGATGTTTACACCGCCGGTCATCGTAGGACCATTGTTGCCCACCCATTTGTTAAAAGCACGTGCAAGTCGCGTGATGGAGTCCATCAATAGAAACACATCTTTACCTTCTTCGGCCAAACGCTTGCAGCGATCAATCACCAATTGGCTTAAGCGGACGTGACTGTCAACATCCATATCCAGACTCGACGCGATGACCTCGCCATTCTTGACATTGCGGCGCATGTCAGTCACCTCTTCAGGTCGCTCGTCAATCAGCAGCACCAAAAGGTGCACGTCCGGATGATTTTCGGCAATTCCGCGACTGATATCTTGTAACATGATCGTTTTGCCGCTTCTTGGCGGAGCGACAATCAGCGCTCGCTGGCCCTTGCCCAGCGGTGACAACAGGTCGATAACGCGATTGGTAAGCGGAGTCTTACCCACTTCCAGTTGCAGCCATTGCTCAGGGTTAATTGGAGTAAGCGCCTTGTCATCATCAAAATTGCGGACATTGATGTAGTCATCGGGCGGCAACCCATCGACATCCATAATTTCTCTGACCCGTGGGCCCTGCTGGCGTCTTCCCGGCTGCATCATGGAAGTGATGCGAACGCCTTGTCGCAAGCCAAATTTTTCGATCATCGTCCCGGGGACAAAGGGATCGGTGCGCTCACGCGAATAATTATTTTCGGCACTCCGTAAGAAGCCGTAGCCGTTGGGATGCATCTCCAGGATGCCGACAAACTCAACCAACGGAATTTCACCGTTTTCGTCGACTTGTGGTTCCGGAAACGGTTCGTTGCCGGTTTGTGAAGGCAAACCGCGGCGATGCCGGCCGCCTCGCCGACCACCACCGCCCGAACGCGGGCCTCCCTGTGAACCGGAATAGCCCCCAGAAGGAGCGCCCGAAAAACCAGAACCCGACCGCGAGCGAAACCGCTTTTTCTTCATTACTTGATTTCCAACGCCGAATTAAGAGAGACAGGTTGTTGAACGTTGCAGCCAGTCAACTGTCGCTAAACTAGAGAGAAACGCCGATTGCTAAGTGACCGTCCGCAATAAAGGAATTCTTCGCACCGCCTAAAACGCTGGTTGAGTAAAGAATCAACCGCCCGTTAATCTGACTGAGTACGTGTGGGAAGCTGGGCATTTACGAGTGCAGATTGAGTTGCCGTCAATTCGGCTCCGCTCCCGCGTGAACTGTTTTGTCTCTAGTTTGGACCTGAAAGCTTCTGGAGCTCGGATGGTCACATATTAAGCTGCTGTGAAATCAACAGCCCAGGATTACAACAGAGGCAGCTGGCCTATGATTGCCATGCCAATTATCGCTGTATACCAACTGCTGTCCGCAAGCTGTTGCGGAAACCACCACCATTCGCACTGACAGCGCCTTCAGAAAGGCGGCCTATCAATTTATGTCTTGCCAATCTGCGTCTTGCCAGTCAGCGCTTCGCTCCATTGCGATTCGCCACGACTGAAACCATCTTGGCTTCAAAAGCTGAATGCGTCTGAACAATACTAGAGCTAACTCACCAATACTGATTCAGACCGCCAGGTGACTCTGCCATGAAGCATCCATCGTCGAGTCGCCTAAGAATATTATCTCTTGCCGCATTACTGTCAAGCGAAACCTGATTTGCTAGCCTCGAATTCGGCGATTTTTTCGATTTTTCCGGCAAACTCGGCTTGAGCGGTAAAGTTTCCCAGGCCGATGTTTCACTCAGGAACCAATCCGCACTTCGGTAGGCCGTGCCTTCCAAGTGCTGACCAACGCCCTTTGATCTGAAGGAATCGAAATCGTGACCCTCCGCTTCCACCTAGTTTGGTTGACGCTGGCATTTCTGTGCGGTCTAGCGGTAGCTAACGAACCCTCCCCCACCATTCGTTGGGCGCCCGACTTGCATGCCGCTGAGGCGGCGTCCCGGCAGTTCAACGTGCCCTTGCTGATTCACTTCTATGGAGATGGCTGTCTGCCCTGCCGAACACTAGAGCAGAGAGTCCTGTCGCGGCCCGAAATCATTCAGACGCTTAACAAATACTTCATTTGCATTGCTATCAACGGCAGCCAGCAAACTCAGGTCGCCGCCAGTTATGGAGTCCACAGTTGGCCGACCGATGTGTTTGTCAGTCCTGACGGCCAGCCACTGTATCAAGGTGTGTGTCCCCAGGATCCCAATTCGTACCAAAGAACGCTTGAAAACGTAGCTCTCATGAACCGCGACCGGTTGGCGTTGCTGGCTGAAAAAACGTCAACGAACAATCGTACAGCAGCCCCCACGCTTCCGTCTGGTGTCCCAGCGCCACAGCCGGGATTGTCAACGTTGACTCCAATGGGCGAAACGCGTCAGTCGGGATCGCAGGCACCCAACTACTATTCGGCAACTGCCGAAAACCAACACCGAGCAAAATTGGCCACCGGTTCGACTGCCTCGCCTCAGATAGTCAGCGGACCAACGGTCGCCAGTTTACAAGCAAGTTCGATCCTCGGCCCGCAACCTGCAGCCCGGCATCCAGGCATGTCGGCTGACGCTCAGCCAGCCGGCCTGGAGGGGGTCCCGTTCCCACCGCTGCCAGGGCTATCACGATCCGAAACGGTCCACCCCAGCACCGCGAACCCCTCAACAGCATTTACCAACGCTCCGCACGTTCCAACGGTGGATAAAACTGACTCTGCAAGTACGACAGGACAGCCAGGACAAGCTACTCGGTCGATATCCGCTCAGCTCGTCTCCACGCCTCGCAACACGAGCACCGAATCAACCAACCCATATTATCAGCCACCAGCAGCTTCGACCCTAGCACCTTCAATCAGCGCAACATCCGTTTCTCCGAATGAAACTGAAGTTGCCAGTTCGACCAAGGCGGCCAATGTCAATTTACCGCAATCCGCTTCAGGTCCGCCAGCGCTGGATGGCTACTGCCCAGTGTCCCTGAAGAGGCAACAGTGGCTGCCTGGCGATATGCATCTAGCCGTACGGCACCGTGGTAGAGTCTATCTACTCTCCAGTCAAGCTGCTGTGGATGCATTCATGCAGTCTCCGGATGATTTCATTCCCACGCTATCAGGCAATGATCCCATGCTGCTACTAGAGGAAGGTCGGTTGTCACCGGGTTCAACACAACACGGGCTGTTCGAGGCACGTACCGGCCAAGTACTGCTTTTCAGTTCTGCGCAATCGAAAACCAAGTTCCAGCAGGACTTCGATCGCAATATGCAAGCTTTAGAAGCGGTCAAGACGCGGGCCAGCGCTCGCTAAGCAGCTTGACTATCCACACGGTGGTTGGACTCTACAAACTGTGCTGATAGTCTGGGGCGTCTGTACGCACGAATCCGAATACGCTTTAGTAGCAATACCAGCTGCGGCAATGTTTGACCCTTTCATGTTGATTGCGCACTCAAATCTTTCGATCAGATTTTCTGGGAATCCAAAGTTCGGCACGTCACCTAGGCCCAAGGTGACGATGCTAGCAACTTTGCCAGTTACAGGCTGAGCACGCAGCCTGAGGCAGTGGATACCAAAACGAACCAGCCAAGCTAACCCCGTTCTTAGCCTTGACTAGCTCACGGGCAATTTGCCCTCAGGAGAGGTTACCTAAAAGCCGGAGAGTCACGGATGACTCGCATCAACACCAACGTCAGCTCACTGGTCGCGCAAAACCGCCTCAATCGGAACAATTCCGATTTGCAAGTTGCGCTGGCAAGGCTTAGTACCGGCTTACGCATAAACACGGGCAAGGATGATCCGGCTGGTCTGATCGCCAGTGAAGCGCTGCGCAGCGATATCGTCAGTATCAACAAGGCCATTTCTAATACGCAGCGTGCCGCACAAATCATCGGCACGGCCGATAGCGCTCTGGGGCAGGTCAGCACCATTCTCAACACCATGCGCGGCTTGATAGTAGAAGCAGCCAACTCGGGTGCCATGAGTGATGATGAAATCGCGGCCAATCAATTGCAGATTGACAGTTCGCTCGACGCCATCAACCGCATCGCTCAAACCACGACTTTCCAGGGCCGCAAGCTCTTGGATGGTTCGCTTGATTTTATCAGTGACTTGAGAAGTATACCCCAAGTTCTGGACTCGCGAATCGATCAGGCTAACCTAGGCGTTACCGGTATCATGAACGTGCAGGTCAACATTATTTCACCTGCCACCCAAGCCGAATTGACCACTTCAGCATTCGCTATCGACAACGCGCATGCAACCGTCAGTTTTGCTGCCCGATCCTCCACTATACTGACTGACATTACTGTCGCGGCGCTGGAGAATACCGCACCTGCCACAATCCAGTTCCAGTTCGACAATACGCTAGCTGACGATACGGTTGAAGCAGACTTCGATTCCGGCACCAACGTGATTACTGTTCGCGCCAAGGGAAGCACGGACAGCTCGATTACCAAGGCTCAGATTGCGGCAGCCATCGACGCTCTTGACGATTTCACAGCGACTGCCGACGCGGGTACAGCAGCCGACCCGGCTGGAGATTTTTCGGGCGTCGGTTCACCGCCGGTCGACGCGGTGCTGGATGCCGTGTCGTTGACGATCCAGGCCGTGCAAGCTGGCTTGGAATTCAATAACGTTGAGATCGTTTTCCAAGAGGGTACTGCTGCTGGGGCTGCTTATGATGCTCTGACCAAGACCCTGACCATTGACTATGCAGCCGGTTCATCCACGATCGATGATATTGTGGCTGAAATCGATGCTTTGGCAGAATTCAGCGCCATGGCAGGTTCCGGTGGAGCCAATCTGACGCAGTCCGGCGATAGCCAAGCCACCGCAAACACGGAGTTGACCGGCGGTGGGATCCTGATCGACGACGTTGTTTTCGAACTGGAAGGTACCAATGGCATCGAGACCTTCAATCGACCTGCTGGAACAACCGCACAACAGCTAGTAGCGTCCGTAAACTTGCTGAGCGATGCGATAGGCGTTACGGCCACTCTGTCCCCGACCACAGGCCAGATTACATTTCAAAGCACCGACTACGGCTCGCGCAGTCGCGTTGCCATCCAGATTCTTCGCGAGGGTCCCAATGGCATTTTCCGCGATTCGCTCAGCAGTATTCGCCAGCATGGAACTGATATTGCGGCTACGGTCAACGGTGTTCCGGCTAATGGCAACGGCTATCAACTGTCGATCAACACCGCTGCCCTCTCGCTGCAAATGAGCCTCGATCCGAGCTCCATATTAACCAGCTTGAATTTCGCGATTTCCGGTGGCGGAGCCCTGTTTCAACTCGGTGGTGACGTGGTCAGCAACCAGCAGGCCCGCATGGGTATTGGCAGCGTGACCACTAGTAAACTTGGTGGCATCAGCGGCAAATTGTATGAACTAGCCCTGGGCCAAGCTAAAGCGCTGACAGGTGATATCTGGGGAGCATCGCGAGTCATTTCCGAAGCCATCAACCAAGTTACAAGCCTGCGCGGCCGTCTGGGAGCATTTCAGGCGACTACTTTGGAGAGTAATCTAACCTCCTTGAACGACACAGTTGGCAATCTAACCGAAGCCGAAAGCATGATTCGCGATGCCGACTTCGCGAAAGAAACGTCCCGACTGACGCGCGCCCAAATACTGGTTCAATCAAACAACGTTGTCCTGGGCATCGCCAACCAGAATCCAGAAAACGTTCTGCGACTACTGCAATAATCCATCACTGGCAGTCTGTCGTTGTGGCGGTCTTGCAGCGCTCAGTAACCCGCAGGCCATTCGCGTCGGGCTGGAACTCGTACACCTTGTCAGCATACTGCTCGAAGGCTGGCAGGTCATGATGGCTTATCATCAGGACTTGAAACCCCAGTGCTCGGCTAGCTTCGTGGACGATTTTGACCAGCCGCGGAACCAGATCGGGACGCAGCCAACAATCCTGTTCGTCCAGCACCAAAAACCGCCGATGTTGGGAGGGATCGAGGGTCGCCAGTGCGAACATCCGCAAGCCGACCGACAGGATATTAACGACGGAACCCCCTTGACCACGCATGATGTCTTCGCGATGGCCATTGCGTTCGGTGTAAAAGCTGATACTCGCGCTACCGCCTTTATAGCTGCAGTCGGCTTTCAGCAAAATTGGCTGTTCGAGCACCTCTTGCAGAGCCAGCGTTAGCTTATCTTCCAACACCCGCACGATTTGGCCGAACATGTCTTCGCTCAGTTTGTCCAGCGCATCATGCACGGTGTCGGCGATCGCCAAATATTGACTCAACCGCTCATATTCGCCTGCCTCGCGAGCTCTGTCCTTGCGACGATTGTCTTGTCGATCCTGCAAGATCGCCAAACGAGTTTGAGCCACCTGCGGTGAACGGAGGCTGGTGGGCCCGGGCGTAAGGGGCTGTGAGATGCTCATGGGGACCCCTGTCAGGCTAGCTTGTCGGCATGTTCGATTGTTCAACTTCAGCAAGTTGTGCTTCGATCGCCTCCAGATGTCGCTGGTAATCCGACCGCTGGCGCTCGTTTTCTTCCAGTAGATCATGTAGCTTTTTTTTGAGCAACTCCAGGTCGTCCGTTCCATAATCAAGTAGCGCTTGCGATTTGAGCTGTTTCAGTCGATCTTCGGCGGCACCCTGCTTGGTTTGTGCCGCGATCTTCTTCTCATTCAATTTTTCGTAGCGTCTTTTGAGTCCCTCAATATCCTGTTGACCTTCGGGTAATGCAGTCGATTCAGTCTTTTTTGCCATTGCTCAATACCTCCTGCGCGAGGCAGCGAATTTCAGCGGCTACTCGCGGATCAAACTGAGACACGTTTTGGTTGAGAAATTCTTGCAGGCCGGCTCCGGTTTGTGTCCGCCGCGTCAGCAGCTCGCCCAGACCATTGACGAAAGCCGATTCGTGGCCAGGTAGATCTTCATCGATTACCTCGGCATGGAATACATCATCAAATGGTGAATGCGGAACCTCAATAATCTGCTGTTGCCAACGGTTGGCCGCCACGTCAATTCGCAAAACTTGTGGCGCTCGTCCGCGCGTAGTATCGCTTCGCGAAATGCGCGCTATGTTACCTGGATTGATCCAGGTTGTCTGACCTTGGATGACATCCGAGAGCGGCCGATGGATGTGGCCGTTAATGACGATGTCGATGCCATTGATCTCGAACGGCTTGAATCTCCCCGATTCATCGTAGCCAGGAAACAAAATGTCGTGATGCGTCAGCCATACGACCAGTTCAGCGCCAGCTCGCTGGGCTGCAAATGATTTTGGCACTGGCTGACCCCAGGGAGTACCGCCGATGATCACCGAACGGCCGTTGATCTGGCCGGACCAGGTTGTTGTCTCGTCCAGTAATTGCAGACGGCTTCCTTGGACAATGACACTCAGTGAATCGTCGCTGCCAAGTGACAGCTCAGTGCAGTCATGATTGCCCCAGATGCCTAGAGTTTCAGTGGTCAGTAGACCGAGCAGCTCGCTCAGTAGCCAGTTCGCATTGTCACGCGGCCAATGAAATAAATCGCCTAGCAAACAAGGCAGCAGGCATTGCTGGCGGGCGTACTCAAGGCTCCACTTCAGTTTGCTGAGCATCGCGCGCGGATAATTGTCTTTTCGAAAGCCGGGGACTCGACTGGCCAAGTGTGGATCACCAATAGCTAACAGTCCGCGATAGTTAGGTTCATGCATGCGTGTGCCCCCACTTTAGTAGACGTTGGGGATCTATTTCGGCGCCGCAATTTGAGCAGATGGGATTGGCGACGGTCCACAGCTCCACGGAACGGATGACCCGCTCAAGCTCTTCGTCTAGTTGTGTGGTTTCCAATAAGCAATTCGCAATCTCAACTTCCGCCAAGTCATATGCCTTAATGAGCTGCCTTAACGGCTGCATCTCAAGCGGCTCCGGTGGTGCGGCCAGCATCGTCAGGACCGCGTGCTCGCTGGCGGTTTCCTCAGCCAACTCGGCAGCGGCGGTCAATTCAGCGAGCATTCGCTGTAAGACCACAACTTCATTCAGTTGGGGCGTTGGTTGTAGAGCTTGTAAACATGTCACTTGTTGACTGAAACATTCAGCTTGCTGCAGAGTGGTCGCGAGTGAATCCATGACGTCTTGAAGCCTATCCGTCTCTGCCATGAGCGGCGGGACTGCCAGCGGCTGGATCGCGATCGTGAGATTCTTATAGACGTCGCGTTCCCAGCGGGCCTTGGCCAGTTCCTCCACTGTCAGCTGAAGACGAAACGTTTCTGGAAGCGCTGGAGGTTCTGTAAGCTCGGCAAGCACCTTCAAGCGACTGGCTTCATGATGTAGCTGCCGATCCGATTGTTCCCAGAAAGAAAGAATGTCCTGCAGCGGTTGGGTTGTCACCAACTGCGGTGGCGAAGTGAGGCGACTCAAGCAATTCAGCTCGGCTGTATGTTGCTCCAACTCCGAACTCAGCTGTACAAGCTGCTGCAGGTCGCTGGAAAGTTGAATCGAAAGCTGCTGATGTTGCTCAACGGCCTGATACTGTTTGACAACCGCTTGCATCGCGCCAGAAATCTCCGACACCGGTTCTAGCCACAGCAGCTCAGCATCCAGCATTTTTAGGCGTTCGGACAGTTTTTCTGCTTCGCGTTTTGCTGTCCGAACTTTATCTTTGTGCAGTTTCTGCATCCGCATGAGGTATTCTGCATCGGACGACGACGCAAAAAACATGGCTGTGCGGCGACCGGAATCGTTTACCAGAAAAATCGGTGACTTCTGCGCGCCGAAGTGTATGTCGAATTCTTCGTTGCCATCCTCCGATACAACTTGCGGCAGTCGCAAGATATCGTGGAGGTCATCGGGCATAACCCCGCGCGGAATCTGACGACCGTCAATGATGTAGCTTACGGCTCCTCGCCTGCGTTGCCAGGTGACGCTGTGTCCGTCGTCCGTTTCGATTGTGACACGGCATTCTTTTTGACCGTGCCGGACCATGAACTCGCCAGCGGTTTTCGAGCACAGGGTTTGCAAGGCCGACACAACCGCCGACTTACCGCAATTGTTTGGCCCAATCAACACTGTCAGCCCTGGCGCCGGCTCGATCTCCGTTCGCACATGCGACATGTAGTTTTCCAGCACTATTCGGCGAATCATGAAGTTGGCACTATGTGCAAATGCCCTGAGAGTCTGGAATTGGCAAATCGCGAAGGGCAGTTACTCATGAAATGTCAACGACCACTGTGCTGGCCAGCAGATCGTGAATGCACCGCCGATCCTCGCGAAAGATAAAACAAATGTCAACGATGGCATAAATGCTACCTACGCACGGCACAGCGCCGATCAAGCCATTTACCAAAGCGCGCAACACGAAACAGTGCACGAAGTCTGCCGGCTGACCTGTCGCAAAATCTACGATTTGAGTCTTCATCACATACTTGCCAATGGTTTGGCTGCGCGTGGCCAACAGATAGATTTGTACGACTAGTACCGCTATGATGGTAACACCCATCCAGCCCATGCCCAGAAGTAGTGGAATACTTACGTTTCCTGATCGTTCCGCAGCCTGTGCGCCAATGATCACGGCAATGTAGCCGGGCAGCACAATCAAGCCCACCAGTCCATCGACCAGCGCGCCCAGGAACCGCTTGCCCAAATCCGCAGTTCGTCGGGGTGCGCGGAATGGGTCCGAACTGGCAGGAGCAGAGTACGGGTTGAAGGCATTCGACATGGGAACCTCATCAGCTAAATGTTAACAATAAACCAAAATGTCCAAGCCAGTGGAGCAAACATCCAAGCCGTGACCTGGTCGCTTACGACACGCCTGGCTACTCAATTCAACATCAAGTAGCAATAACCTAGCGATTGCTGATGTCAGTTGCAATCGTCCCGGAAAGCTAAAACTGAGCATGCTTGCTGAGTCAGTGCCTGGAGCGACTGGTGTTCGCAGTTGGGGGCCAGCCTACAGCCGGACAAACAGGGCGAGTTTTAGCGTATACTGTTTCGATACGATCGACGCAGCCGATGGAGTAGAGCATGGCAAGTATCGCTAATCAGGAACCGGCGCACTCGGAAGCTAGCCCAATTGCCAACGGCCAGCAGTATATCGACAGTCTGCGCGGGCGCAAGTTGAAAGTCTATCTCTTTGGCGAATTAGTTCAGGAGCCGGTCGACCATCCGATCATTCGCCCGTCCATTAATGCAGTGGCGGAGACATACGATTTGGCCGTGCGAGAGCCTGAATTGGCGACGGCGATGTCCCCATTTACTGGCCAGCGGATCAATCGCTTCTTGCATATCGCTACTAGTCGCGATGACTTGGTAATGCAGAACCAGATGCAGCGCAAGCTGGGTCAAAACACCGGCACCTGCTTCCAGCGCTGCGTCGGCATGGATGCGTTGAACGCGTTGCATTCGGTGACCTTCGAAATCGATGCCCAGCATGGCACTGAGTATCATTCGAGATTCCTGAAGTTTCTGGCAGGGGTGCAGGCTCGCAACTTCGTAATCGGTGGTGCAATGACAGATGTCAAAGGTGACCGCAGTCAGCCTCCGCACGCTCAAGCCGATCCCGACCTGTACGTACACGTGGTTCGACGAACGGCCGAGGGCGTTTACATCAGTGGTGCCAAAGCGCATCAAACCGGTTGCCTCAATTCACATTGGCTGGTCGTCATGCCCACGCTACGATTGGGTGAAAAAGATCGCGACTATGCCATCGTGGGGGCGATTCCGGTCGATGCTGACGGCCTGACCTATATCTATGGCCGACAGTCGTGCGATACGCGCGCGATCGAGGGCGATATTGACGCCGGCAATGCTCAATACAGCGGTCAGGAAGCACTGGTGATTTTCGACAATGTGTTCATCCCCACCCAGCACATTTTCATGGATGGCCAATACGAGTTTGCGTCGATGCTGGTCGATCGCTTTACGTGTTACCATCGTCGCAGTTATGTCTGTAAAGCCGGTGTAGGCGATGTGCTGATCGGTGCGGCGGCTACCGTGGCGGATTACAACGGCGTTGAACGCGCATCGCACATCAAGGAAAAACTGGTCGAGATGACGCACTTGAATGAGACGATTTACGCCACCGGCATCGCCTCCTCGTATCAAGCTCGCCAGCTAGATTCAGGCGTCTATCTAAATGATGAAATGCTGGCCAATGTCTGCAAACATCATGTGACCAAGATGCCCTACGAGATTGGTCGATTGGCTCAGGACCTAGCCGGCGGGCTGATGGTAACATTGCCTTCACAACGAGATTTTGAATCGCCAACCACTGGCCCACTGTTGGAAAAGTATTTGCGCGGCCGTCCGGAGATCAGCACGGAAAATCGAGTGCGCATCCTCCGCTTGATCGAAAATATGACGCTCGGGAGAAATGCCGTCGGTTACTTGACCGAGTCGATGCACGGTGCCGGGTCGCCGCAAGCCCAGCGCATTCAAATTGCGCGGCTGATGCAAATCGAATTCAAAAAGCGGTTGGCCAAGATGTTGGCCGGAACGGTAGGCGAATCGTCTGGCAGCGACGGATCGCCAACCGAGCCGTAGATTCGGAGGCTCCCATCGTCAAGCATCGATAGACAGAATTAACTTGCATCGCTCCACGCCTTTCTGGTCCACGCGTAAGTCAAGCTCCATTAGGCGCTGCAAATGAGCCGACAGTTCTGTGGCCTACCCATTCGTCGGGCCGCTTCGAGGCGAATTAGTTTTTCCTGCATGTTGGCTGATGCGGTCATAGAATTGGAAAATGTAGCAGTCGAGCATGGGAAGGACGGCTATGCGCTGGGCTCGGTTGCGCAGTAAAATTTAAAAGTAGCTACTGAAATCGATTGCTGTTCTGCAGGATCGCACAAACAGGCCGTTGTGGGCAAACTAAGATCGCCACTCTGGGGTTCAGACAATGGGCCGTGACATTCGCCGATCCTTGCGGGGCTTAGGGCTGCACCTTGACTTTTGGCGAGAGTGTCTGCGTCGACCGCGCCATGTGGCATCCGTCGTGGCTAGTTCTCGATTCTTAGAGCAACGCCTGGTCGATGTCGCGGAGGTGCCACAGGTCCGCTGTATCGTCGAATTGGGGCCCGGTACGGGAGGGACAACTCAATCGCTGTTGGCTGCGATGGATCACAGCGCGACTTTACTGGCCATCGAACTGATTCCCTCACTGGCTCGCCAATTGAAGACCATTGAGGAGCCTCGGCTTGTCGTGGAGCAAGCCGATGCGGTGGAACTGCGAAATATTCTCACCGATCGACGGCTGCCCCAACCGGATCGCATCATTTCTGGAATCCCCTTCTCCGCTCTCAAACCTGAGCAAGCGCAGCGATTGATGCAGCAAATCTATGAGCTGTTAGCGCCTGGCGGGTATTTCATTGCCTATCAGGTTCGGAACGTAGTTGTGTCGCTGGCCGAACCCTATTTCGGCCCCGGCGAGATGTTTCGTGAGTACCGAAATGTGCCTCCGTTAAAGATCTACCGTTGGCGAAAGCACGCCGGTGACGGCTGTTGCCAACGGAGGGCAGTAGCTCGCAAGGTCTTGGGTACGCAGAATTTGGCGGGAACGATTATGACTTGAGGCCAGCGGTCATTATTTCAGAGGCGGCAGCAAGAGTTGTTGCCGCTGCTGATTGACCAATTGCAGTGCTTGTGGTTGGGCCTTGAGTAGCGCCACCAACTGCGAACTGGTGGTATCTAATTTCTTTGCTGCAGCGGCTGGCTTCCAACCGGCTGCTGACAAATGGTCGAGCGCTTCAGCTAACAGAGCCGGAAAATCGCTATGATCGCAGGCAATGCTCAGGCGTTGGCGGCTAAGTCGCTGGTACCACAGACTACTAGGCTCGGGAACATTTGCAGCCTGCAGTTGAACTCCTGCCGCGGTCAAGTCGCAGCCAGGCAAACCTGCGCCAATTGAATCGGCCCACGGGCTGCGGTGGTGTACGGCCAGCTTCAATCGCAACCTACTTATGGCAACACGGCGATTAGCCGCTTGGCTGCGCCGCTCGCCTGCCTGCGCCTCGATGCCCGTCGGCTGATGTACGAGAATCACGGCTGTTTCACATTTATTGCGATGTTGACCGCCTGGACCGCTGCGCCGACCAGTTCGAAACAGGCACGCCTTCATCAACTGTTCTTCAGCTAAACAAGCTGGATGCATGAGTATCCATCAATGCCCAGGACTGGATTTGAACCAGCAAGGGGTTGCCCCCACAACGACCTCAACGTTGCGCGTCTGCCAATTTCGCCACCTGGGCAGCCAATGTCCAGCTTGCGCTGCGACCGGCTGGCGGATGTTCACTATAGGATTTGGTCCGTGTTCGTCAAGGCCGCGATGTCGTTCGGAGCATCTGCCAGAATTGGGAATAGCGCCACACTTTTGCCCACAGCAGCGATTGATTGCCAATAGCGAGGACATACCGCAGACAAGCAAAGCTGCCGCGACTACATTCTGGGCACGACGCCGATTCCCAACAGCCCCAAGCCATGCTCCAAGACACGGCCGGTTACTTGGCAAATTCTCAAACGACTTTGGCGCTGAGCATGGTCGTCGGCCGTAAGTACTGGGCACTGTTCAAAGAAGGAGGCAAACTGCTTGGCGAGTTCGTACAGGTATCCTGTTAACAGGTGCGGATAGTATTCGGCCACTACCTGATGCAGCACGTCTTCTAATTGTAGCAACTGCAGGGCCAAGGTTCGCTCGGCCGGGTGTTGAACAACGATCGAGTCAGGCACGGCCATCAGCGAGTACCCCTGAGCCTCGGCACGCCGTAGGATGGATTGGGTGCGCGCGTACATGTACTGGACGTAGGTAGCTGTATTGCCATCCAGCGCGACCATTTTCTCTGTGTTGAACTCATAATCGCTGGTACGATTGTGACTCAGGTCGGCATATTTGATCGCGCCCAGTCCAACTACATTGGCAATATGCCGTTGCTCGTCCAGCGGCATATCGAGGCCAGCTTTCTGCAGACGTTCCGGCGTGCACACCGCTTGAAACGCACGCTCGACGGCTTCATCCAGCAGGTGTTCCAGCCCCACCACACTGCCGCTGCGAGTCTTAAACGGCTTGCCGTCCGGCCCCAGCACGGTACCAAAACTGACGTGCTGCAATTGAACTTTGTTGTAGCCCATTTTGCGGGCTGCCGCGAACAGCTTGGCAAAGTGCTCGCTTTGACGCATATCGACGACGTACAGAATCACATCAGGGCGAAACTGCTGCATGCGATACTGGATAGTAGCCAGATCGGTGGTTGCATACAGATAGGCCCCATCGCTTTTACGAATAATCATTGGCGCGTCAAAGCCGTCTAAAAAGACGCAGGTAGCCCCTTCGCTGATCGTCGCCAAACCACGACTCAAGAATTGTTCAACTAAGTCACCAAGCAGCGGATGATAGAAGCTCTCGCCCAACGTGTAGTCGAACTCAATTCCCAACCGGTGATAGACGGTCTCGATTTCGCGAAGTGAGATGGGCAGGAATTGATTCCACAAAGCTAGGTTTTGCTCGTCACCTTCGTGTAGTCGCACCGTTTCCAGTTGACACCGCTTTTCCAAATTCGGATGCGCAGCGGACACCGCAAGTAGCGCCGGGGAATCTTGAACGAATTGAACCTTGCCCTGGAGTTCTTCAAGTTGCTCCTGCGCGGCCCGCACCGCCTTTTGAGCCGCCGCGATATCCTTTTTTTGCTGTGGCTCAGGCACGCCGGATACCGCCTTTGCGGAGGCGAGTTTGCGTTGAGCGTCCGCCAGCTTCTTTTCCGCTGGCGGCAGTTTGCATAGCGTCTCTTGATAGCCAATGATTTGCTGGACGAGTCGGTACAGACGGCCGAGTTCTGCTACAGCATCGCGCTCATAGGCCTCCGCATCAACAAAATGTTTGTAGCCGTAGATAATCATCCCAAACTGCGTTCCCCAATCTCCCAGATGATTGTCGGTGATCACGCGATGTCCAAGGAATCGCAGAATCTTGGCTAGTGCGTCGCCAATCACCGTGGTGCGAATGTGGCCCACATGCATGGGCTTGGCAACATTTGGGGCTGAATAATCAATGACATAGGTGCGAGGAACCGCGCAGGGCGTTATTCCCAACCGTGAGTCGCTGGCCATTAACTCCAATTGGCGATTCAAAAAATCGCTGCGCAGGCGTAAGTTGATGAAGCCTGGGCCAGCGACTTCAGGCGGATGGCACAAGTCGTCCAGCCGCAATCGGCTGACAAGTTCAGCAGCGATCTGCTGAGGTGGCTTGCCCAGCTCCTGCTTGAGCGGCATGGCCACGTTGGCCTGGTAGTCCCCGTGTTGCGGGTCTCGAGCCAGCGTGATGCGCTGCAGATGTTCTTGCGGGTTGGCAACCCAACCGTCCAAGGCCTCGGCGAAACGCTGGCGTATCAAAGACAGGATTTGCATCGTGCAAGTCTCTTTTCTCTGGGGGCTGGTGAACTCGTGTGGCTTGAGTCAGTCGAGTGAATGAGTTCGAGCGAGTTACTGAAGTCGAGCGATTTGGGCTGATGCTTGGGCGACAATTGCAGAAATGTCGATTTGTCGAGCGTCTCCCCACAGCGACTCCAAGTCGTAGAACTCGCGGGTTTCCTGATCAAACAGGTGGACGACGATACTGCCATAGTCCAAGACGATCCAGCGCCCCTGCTCGACGCCGGAAACACTCAACTTCCGCTGGTCGAACTGAGTCTTCATACGTCGATCGATTTCGTGACTGATGGCTACAAGCTGCCGCTTGCTTGCGCCGGTGGCGATTACGAAATAATCGAACAGCGACGTCTGCCGTGTCAACTCCAGCAGCAAAATGTCCTGACCTCGGTTTTCCGCCGCAGCCTCTACTGCCGCCCGAGCCATATTGAGCGACTCGTCAAGCTGCGCCTGAGGAACCAAGCAAGGGGGCTCGGAAACCTGATTCGAAGGATTGGCCGGTGAATGTTGATTGGGGTCGGCGGACATGCGCTGCTTGACAAGATATGGTGAACTTAGGCCCTAAACTCGAAATTATAACTTCTCAGCCGAATTGAAACACTTCTACTGGCCCAATTCCTACCGCGCAGAGCCGAAAATCCAGGTTTCGACAGAAAAGACCAGCATTTGAGGCTCAGGTTCAGTCGTCCGGCATCAAGAATTGAGCCTGCCCGGCGAATGCCACTGGGTCGCTAAGGTAGCTACCGTCGACAGAGGGAGGAATAGATGTCGGTTTCAAAGGGATCAAATTCCTTCTCGGCTAATGCAACGAGTGATGAAGCCCCGCGACGGTTTTCGAAAGCCAGCGGTTTGCCATGCAGCGCAAGCACTGCCAGGACATCACCTTCCCATTGGCGTTTTAGATTGGCTAATTTACTGTTATAGTTCGTGCCGGACTTGGTCGAGAAGACTGTATCCGGTCACCCTCGATGGCTTCCAAGTCCATGGTGGGCCTACGAAGCCTGCGAATAATTACAGAATAATTACAAGTATAGGATGAAGACTCAATGGCGGCGGCGACCATCCCCAAGGGAACGATTCAGCCCAATCATCACCTGCGCGAGACCGTCGAGTCGATTGTGGTGGCCTTTATATTAGCTTTCCTGTTCCGCGCATTTGTAGCTGAAGCCTTCGTCATTCCCACCGGATCGATGGCACCAACACTGATGGGGGCCCACAAGGATTTATACTGCAACCAATGTGGCTCGCGGTATCAAGTGGGTGCTAGCCTTGAATTTGACAGCCAATCGGGGGCTCGCACCGGTAACTATGTGATTGGAAGTCATTCGTCGATCTGCCGAGCGGTGAATCCAATCGACTTTAACGACGCCAATCAAGCCACATTCAGTGGCGACCGCATACTAGTCAGTAAATTTGATTACGTTCTCAGCAAGCCTCAACGCTGGGATGTATTGGTTTTCAAATTCCCTGAAGAGGCGCGCATGAATTATATCAAGCGACTGGTGGGATTGCCCGGCGAGCAGATTCTGATTCAAGAGGGGGATATCTATACGCGGACCCAATCAAATGCTCCTTGGGTAATCGCTCGCAAGCCGGCCCACAAGGTCTTGGCCGTGCGTCAACCAGTGGCGGATACGAGCCATCAAGCTGCCGAATTGGTAAAACGAGGGTTCCCAAGTTTGTGGCAACCTTGGTCTGAAGGCGGAAAACAAACGCCTTGGCAGGTAAATCACTCGCCGGAAGCTTGGTCAGCCAATTTGTCAGCTGACCCACAGACGAGTTGGCTCCGCTACTATCACAAAGATTTGACTCCTCGACAATGGTTGGCTGTCGAGCAAGGCCAACAGTTGCCAGAGGTGTCGCCCACGCAATCACAATTGATTACTGACTTTCTGGCCTATAACAGCTACTACGCTAAATCCTTGAGGCAGCAAGATATCCGGGAGATCAAAGTCGATGATCTTGTCCAACAACCGCAGTCGGAAAATGGCGTTCACTGGGTCGGAGATTTGATAGGCGAATTCGATGTCGAAGTCGAATCGTCTAGCGGCCAGTTGTGTTTGCAAGTTGTCGAGTTCGGGCTTGAATTCCAGGTGGCCATCGATATCACCACTGGGGATGTTCAGTTGACGGCCTGGGATGCAAGTCAGTTGGAACGCAGCAACCTGGACGGGTTTTTTAGCGGCGAAAGCGAATTGGTGGCCGCTTGTAAAATTCGCGGTCCGGGACGCTACCAAGTTGCCTTGGCCAACGTCGACGATCAAATTCTTCTGTGGGTCAATGGGCGATTGGTCAAGTTCAATCGCCCGGCAGAATTCGACTCCTGGAGTCTCAGAGACGACAAGCAGCGGCGCCCGTTTTGGCTGGAATCGCGGCCATTGGACGCAGCACCGATTGCCATTGGCGGGAAGGACATTGATATGACCGTGCATCGGGCGCAAGTCTTCCGCGACTTATACTACACCGCTGTCCAGCGGCACGGTTATCGCAATTATGATTCGACTGACTTTGGTCAAGCCCGCTCCCGATTGCGCGCCCCAGATGTATTGGGCAATGGTACCAGTGGCATGGACGACGACGAGATCATTGCGGCCGTTTACGCAAAACCTAAGCTTTGGCAAACCACTGCCCTTTTTAGTCTGCGCAATAAGAACGAGTATACCCTCGGTGAAGGCCAGTATTTTCCATTAGGCGACAATAGCGCTCAAAGCTCTGACGCGCGCATGTGGGAACGTAAATTCGTGGACGAAAAGTATCTGCTCGGCAAGGCTTTGCTAGTATTTTGGCCGCATTATTGGAATCGCCCAATTCCTTTCTTGCCCGACTTTGGCCGGATGGGTTTGATCCGCTAGCTCGTTTTTGCAATGATCCCTGCTCCGGCAATATAGCCGCTGCCGGGTTTTACAGGGTGGGACAAGCGGGGCCTGTTTAACGTGCGTATCTATACCAAGGTAAGTTTCTCGTGACAGAGTTCGTGAATTAGGAATTGTCTCGACCTCGCGCCGGCCCACCACAGTCGTGAGCGGTTACCCGGCCACCATGCGTTTCAATCGAGTTCGATTTTGGGACGGAAATAGCTTCAAGGATGACATCGGCGATGAATGTGGTACTGGAGGTCGAAGGACTCGAAAAATCCTATGGCCGCCGTCAGGTGGTAGCGGGCGTAAGTATGTCGGTAGGCGAGGCTGAAATCGTTGGCCTGTTAGGCCCCAACGGTGCCGGCAAGTCGACGAGCTTCAAAATGACTTGCGGACTTGTAAAACCCGATCGCGGACGCGTTCGGCTCAACGACCTTGAAGTCACTGACTGGCCATTATTCCGCCGCGCAGGTGAGGGTGGTATGGGCTATTTGGCTCAGGAGTCCAGCGTGTTTCGCAAGTTGACTGTCGAGCAAAACATCTCCAGCCTCTACGAGCTACTGGGCGTTCCGTATCGCGAGCGCAAGCAACGCACTCACAAGCTGCTGGAAGACTTCGAGATCACACATATCCGCCGCTCCAAGGCTGGCCGGCTGTCCGGTGGTGAGCGCCGGCGACTGGAGATTGCTCGCTGCCTAGTTTCCGATCCCAAGATCATCATGCTGGACGAACCGTTTGCCGGTATCGACCCGGTTACAGTTCAGAACATTCAGCAGATTATTGTTAAGCTACGCGAGCGCGGCATCGCCATTTTGATTACCGACCATGCTGCTCGTGAAATTCTGGAGACCGTTGATCGCTGCTACGTCATTAGCAAAGGTAGTGTATTGCATGAGGGCTCGCCGGATTCCGTCATGAATCATCCCGAGGTGCGCAAGCAGTACTTGGGTGAAATTTCCAGCCAGCCCGCGCCGCTGTCCGGGCCACACTTCTTCCGCCGCAGTCAGCGTGCTACCATCCAGCCGGCGCATCGTCCATCGCGCCGCACAGATGTCTAGCCGAGCGGCAGTTGCAAATCACCGTCGCCACCGTCTGGCGGCAGTAGTTATTTTTCTGCAGCTCGTCCCAGCCAGATGGGCGACTTACCAAATCGCCAGCGCCGCATAGATCCCTATAACCGTCAGGATCAAAATGGCACCGACTGGGCGGGCCATCTTCCAGGGCGTTAGATCGACGGCTTGTACATCGCGCTGTATGTAGGGCGCGGGTAGCCGACAGCCAAGCTTGCCAAGCGCCAGCTGCAGGAAGATCAGCACCGCGAATACACAGCCCATGTAATGGTAGCCAGATGCAAACCATTGTTTCAGCCATTCTCCCGGGAAAAATGTACCCAGCACCATTAGCGTCAAACCGGACAATAATGCAATTAGAGCCGAACGTCCATCAACGGTGCGATTGAATAGCCCCACCAACATGATGGCCAACAGTGGAATGAAGTACACGCCGTTAAGCTTCTGAAAAAAGCCGAATACCTGTTCACGGCCATGAAAAAAGTTGGGGGCTGCGAGCACTGCAAAGATGCCTACGATCAGGCTGCATATCTGCCCCGAGCGCACCAATTGGTGTTTGGTGGCTTGCGGATTCAGGAATTTCTGATGCACATCCAGCGAAAACAATGTTGCCGAGGAGTGCAGTACCGAATTAAACGTGGACAGGATCGTGCCAACGACGACGGCAGCAAAAAAGCCCACCAGCGGCGCCGGCAGTACATGACCCACCAGCGCACCATAAGCCTGATTAGCATCGCCGCCGACTCGCTGCGCGAACTCGGGGTGGGTCGCCACCAAATAGGCTGCGATGATGCCGGGCAGGATCAGAATGATGGGGGCCAATATCTTGAAGAAAGCTGCGATCAGAACGCCCTTCTGCCCTTCCGCCAGGTTTTTGGCAGCCAATGAGCGCTGGATGATCTGTTGGTTCGAGCACCAATAGAAGAAATTCAGTAGCAAGACTCCGGTCATCAGGGTGGGCCAGGAAACGTCTTCATCCAGACTACCTAGCGACTGAAAGGCATCGGGATCGTGTGCTTTGATTTTCTGTAGTGCGTCAAGCCATGATTCACCAGGTTCGGTAATGGTCCCCAACGCGTAGTAGGTAATCAGCAAACCGCCAATCAGTAGCCCTGCTCCGTTAAACGTATCCGAGACCGCCACCGCCTTCAGCCCGCCAAAGATCGCGTACGCTCCGCCGACGATGGCAATAAACGCAATCACCTGCCAAATAATCTGCAAATCACTGCCGGGCAGTATGTTGCTCAAATCTAGAATGTCGGTCAGACCTCGCGCGCCCAAGTACAGCACGAACGGCAAAAGGATCAGCATGTAAGCCACGATAAAAATCAAGCTGGCCAATGTCCGCACCGCCGTGCCGTAACGCTGCTCCAGGAACTGGGGAATTGTCGCGATACCAGACTTGAGGTAGCGCGGCAGGAAAACCAGAGCCAGCACGACCAGCGAGCAGCCGGCTACCACCTCCCAGGCCATGACCGACAGACCCTCCTTAAAGGCTCCAGCGTTCAGTCCAATCAACTGTTCGGTCGACAGGTTGGTCAGCAAAAGTGACCCGGCAATGTATTTTCCGGTTAAGCTACGTCCGGCCAGAAAGTAATCCACATCCGTCTCGAGACTCGAGCCCCGTACGATCCACCACGTCAACAACCCGACCAACCCAGTAAACAGCAAGAAAGTAACCACAGTCATAAAAGTCGAATCCTGTACCTGGGAGCGTCCACTGGTGGAGAAATTATCCGATCACCTGTGTCTCAGAATCGGAGGCCAGGATTATAACCGTACTTCCGCGTGCCTACATTCGCCGGAACTTCGAGTAGCAAGAATTCATCAATGCTCTGGCCACAAGCCTAGTCAAATCAAACTTCGTGCCTGAATCATGCCAAATGTTGTCGGCTACCGTCGATGCTAGCTCGGGTTACACTGCCCCGCCTCCGGCCCTCAGGCAGCACCACGGGTCGGGCTCTTGCCCAGGCAGCGATTTCGAACGCGAGTAGTTCAGATCAGGGTTGGGCTGGCGCAGGGCCAAGCTGCTCTTAATGTATCATGTACGTGCAGCTACCCAGTCATGCTCCCATCGGTACAGGCTCGCATCAGTTGCGGCTGTTATTCGAAATCTGGACTGAGCCACGACCAAATTCTGAAGTGATCTCCCACATTGGCTTTCGCACTCGATTGCTGTTGCAAGAAACGCAAAATGGACAGACGAACAATCGCAACAACAGGGTGAGTCTCTCTGGTCTGTCATGACAGCGATCTGAAGGCATGTTAAACTGCCATCGGAAGATGTCTGCTTGATTGCGGAACGTCGCCAGGATTTGCTGTGCAGCTCACAGGTTTCTGTAAGCTGCGCCTGCGGCGGGGGCCGCAACCGTGAAGCAAGGAGAGTAACTGTAGTGCGCCGGCTGTTTGCATTTTCAGTGTTTGTAATCGCCACACTGGTACTAATGGCCAGTGCCTATCCGATAAAGTTGTTCACAGAGCAAATCGCTGCGAGCTGGCCGTCCGCGATGTTCTATGCAGCCGCTTCGGCCGTTATGGTGCTCGGCGGATTAACACTGTTCGCGCTGGCGTTGAGAATGGATGGGCCACAGGACGCGAGTGCAAATCGAGAGAAGGCTACGGGAGAGCCGGAGGCCGCCGAAACAGCTCTGTGCGTCCACCGAGAAAAGCCTAGCTTGTCTCAGTTCGCTGACCTTGATGTGAATTCTCTTTCGTTTCCGGGCTTACTGCTGGTCCTATTTTCGGCAGTATTTGGACTGACAGTATCTTTTTTCGGCCTATCGATCCTCTTGGCAATTTTGCCAGGTATCGGATGGTTGGCCAATCAATTGGGTGGCATGTTCGGATTTGTTGGGTTGATTGTATTTGTATTCGCGTCGGCGATTCCAGCATATTTGGCGTATTTGCTTGGTGCGAAGGTACTGACAAAACTGAACATCCGCAGTTTCCGGTCATGACTTAGAAAAACCGAAGTTGATGCCTTCTTGCCAACAATATCCGTGGGCGTACAACTAACTGCCATCCACTGTCGTCAAAAATTGACTCTGAGAGTGCCTAGTTGAGGGTGAAAGAGTGACAAGCGGTCCCAAGCAGGCGTCTTGAGGCGTGACGAAGTCTCGTTGCTGCGGTGCCGGAAACAGCGGAAGAATGCTTGATCTCTCGAGTTGGGACCACTTTTGCGATTCTGGAGCAAAATTTAACAACACCGCGACAACAGCCGCGATAACAACAGTATCCGAACGAACGTCCGTTACCGTGTGTTGAGGGAGGATTTCCAATGAATCGTACGATCACTTCAGCGGTAGGCCATGGCGGCGTCAATAATCTACAAGATGCCAAGGTGATTCAGGAATTGCTGAATCAACATATCGGCAAGCTGACGCCTTTGCGTCCATTGACAGTCGACGGTCGCGTTGGGCCGAATACTATTGCTGCGATCGTGGAATTCCAGAAGCGAATTGTAAAAATGTCGGCTCCAGATGGCCGAGTTGATCCAGGGGGTACAACATGGCGTTGGCTGTCAGCCAACGGTCCCGCGCCCGCAACAAGCAATGTGAGCGGCTCGGCTGCCGTGGTATACAAGGATTCTCTGCCAAGCGGCGAGCGAATCGTCGATCCGTACTGTTTTGACGTAATCCGCCTAGTCATGATTAACGCAGGCTGCTCAAAAGCCGTGATAACCAGCACGATACGCACTCCGGAGGAGCAGGTGGATATCATGTACAGGAATGCCAAAATCAACTTGGCTGGCCAGTACGCTTTGTATGGAGCCAATGGAGACGCCGTCCTCAAAGTTTACGAGAACAACAAGACCAAACCCGAGGCGGATGTTAAGAAATTGATGGTCGATAAAGTGAAAGAGCTGCTGAAGTCTGGCAAGCGGGTCTCACTGCATGTGACTACCCCAGAAGCCTACAAGCAAAAGAACATCATTGACATCGGAGTCAACTCGACGCAAGCAGCCGCTGGCACCACTTTCAATAAAGCCAAGATCACTGCGGCTTTCGCGAAGGCGAAATCCGATGGCTACATCAAGGAGTTCATCGACGAAACCAACAAGTCGAATAACTGCTGGCACGTCGAAATTGTGCCCAACGCCAAACCAGTACCTAAGAGCATCTAATCTTGGATGTTGGCTTTGGCTGCATGGCGATGGAGTTGCCAATTGTAATCGAGCAGCGGAGTGATAAATGACTGAGCCTTCCGGGCACGGCCAATCGCCAATTGTCGAACTAAAGGCCGATGGCGCACCTTCCGCAACGGCCAGAATTCCGGTTGCCATTGAAGGCAAGCAGCTTCAGTTGTCGATTACGGTCCCAACAGAACCGGTGAAACTCAGCTGCATACTGCCAATCCTACAGGGCTTTGCCAATCAGATTGTAGCTGCAGCAGTTACCAAAGCAGCTCAGGCTAATGAGCAGGTTTCATGCAAGGCGGGCTGCGGTGCCTGTTGTCGTCAAATCGTACCGATCTCACCATCCGAAGCCCATGCAGTTCATCAGTTAGTGGAATCGCTTCCCGAACAACGGCGTGAGACCATTCGTCAACGCTTTCGACAAGCTGTCCAACGCCTGGATGAAGCCAATTTGTTGGAGTCGCTACGAGACGCAAAGTCGGAAATTGATGAAGCTCAAGTGGCTTCCGATTATTTCCAGTTGGGTATTGCATGCCCCTTTCTGGAGGATGAATCATGTTCGATCCATCAGGATCGACCTCTGGCCTGTCGGGAGTATCTGGTTACGTCGCCAGCAGTGGAGTGTTCGCGTCCAAGTTCCAGCAATGTCCGGTGCGTTCCGATTTCGGTCAGCACTTCCTGGGTTCTGCGTGCCATGGATTGGGATGCGCTGCCCTTGGGCGCAGGCTGGTTGCCGCTGGTCTTATCACTGGAATGGACCGAAGATACACCTGAACCGACCCCACGACCAGGTCCACAGTGGATACAGCACTTTTTGGCTCGATTGGCCCGCCGTCCTAAGCCTCGCTAGCCATCAGACCATTGAACTATCTTGAAACTTCCTCGAGCAGTTGGGCTTTGCCAGGCAATCGTCGCCTTTGGCGGTGCCAGACGAAATCTGCCCACACCTTAGCGAAACAGTGCCATTCATGGCTGGACACTCACTGATACCCAGCTAAGAACCGAAACCAGCGCTCCATGCCTGTTGGATCTTTGGCACCCAAGATAATCGCTCAATTGCCGACCACGATCAGACCAGTCAATTTGTGATTGTGGTTCTGGGTGTTTCTCGAATTGGACAAGCTCTCGAAGCGCTGACTGACCAGTTCGACTCGACCTGTTTTTTTAGTGGACATGATCGGCTCTACAGAAGATCCAGCAGCGACACAGTTTCCACGGCCTTCGCAGAAAGAATCACGTCGCGCATAATTCTGTTTGTAGCAGAGTTTGGCGTTGACAACGTAGAGGTAGTACTCGATGCAAGCTGATTGGAAGTGGTCTGGAGGCTCGGTGGGGGCCCGGTGCGGTGATTGGTCGATCCAGGTGAATCCAGCCCGGCCTGACGTGCCGTTGGTGATCGCCGGCCAGAATGGATCAAGCTGGCAGGCGCTGGCGATTCGACCGCTACCGAAACATTCATTGACCGTGGATGAACTGTATGAGCGCGACTGTGACCTGATCGCTCGATTTCGTCAGGCGGATCAAGACGGCTACGGATTTCAAGTTGACTGGCGGTTGCTGCCGGTCGCTCAACCGCTGTATGCTGCGGTTGAAGTGTGGATCAGCATCCAGACGCAATTGTTGGATTCATCGCCGAGCGTCGAAATCGTGAGCCAGTCGTCGGCGGGGTGGAAGCGCTGGACACACGGCGAACTTGCCGCTCAGTCTGGCGACGATGAGCAGTTGGATTCTAATTCGACGGCGGTACTGTCCAGCACAGACTCACAGGCGACCTGGTTGTGGATGATCGAGCCCAGAGATCAAGTGCAAGTTCACTGGGTCAGCAGCCCTCAGGAATCGAGTCAGCGAGGAAATCTGTTTGGGGCGTTCTTGGAGAAAGGCGTAATCCGCCGCGCCCGGATGCAATTGCTGGTGGGTTCGAGTAAAATCAACCATCAGGATGTTGCTCAAGCTTATCAGCGACTGGCCCAACGCGCCTTGCCGCTGACGGCATGATGGCAAGCCGCAAAAAACGTTGCGACCGTCGCCAGACGCTGGCTACGGTAGATGTTCGATTGCTGCATGCCTAATGGCGATGACGGTCGGCCGGTGAAGTTAGTGGGCGGCGATGTTGGTGGGCGGGGCCGGCGCAAGCCGACCACTCGCTTGATATGTCCAGTTGTCGCATTGGGCTTAGCTGTAGAAATACGCTACCAGGTGAGTCTGCCTGCTTGTCCCACCCTACACACCCACCCTACAAGTCGGAATCCGTACACGATTAACTATTGATCTACACTATTTGATAAAGACGTAAACACATGCAACCAACATGCTCTTCCAGACTCAGCCGTCGCCGATTGCTCAAAACTACAGCACAATTGGCAGTTGCGATGCCATTGCTGCGAGGCTCGGCTCAATTGTTTGCCGAAGATAAGGCCCCTAAGAAGCGGATTCTGTTTTTCACTCGTAGCCAGACCTTTGAACACTCCGTAATTCGACGAATCAGTGACGCACCTAGCCACGCAGGCCGCGTGATGAGTGAGTTTGCAGGGGCTGCCGGTTTTGAATTCCATGAGACCAAGGATGGCAGCGTGTTCGATGGCGACCTGGACCAATACGACGCCTTTTTCTTTTTCACAACCGGCGATCTGACCAAATCCGGTGGCGACAAACAGCCGCCGATGTCGGAAAAGGGCAAGCAGCGCTTGCTGGACGCGATTGCTGCGGGCAAGGGCATGTTCGGTAGTCATTGTGCTAGCGACACTTTTCACTCGGCTGGGCCGGCCTTTGAGAATCAAAGTGAGCGCGATCCCTATATTGATATGCTGGGGGGCGAGTTCATTCGGCATGGCCGCCAGCAGGAGGCAACGCAGCGCGTGGTGGATGCCAAATTCCCGGGCATGGGGCCGGCGGGAATGGAGTTCCGTATGCACGAAGAGTGGTATTCGCTCAAGAATTTTGCTCAGGATATGCACGTGCTGCTGGTGCAGGAAACCAAAGGCATGAAGGACTTGGACTACGATCGACCACCCTTCCCGGCTACATGGGTTCGCCGGCATAACCAAGGTCGCGTCTTCTATACTTCGATGGGTCACCGTGAAGACGTTTGGACCAACGCTATCTTTCAGTCGATCGTTGTTGGCGGGCTGCAGTGGGTCACACGGCAATTCGATGCTGATATCAAACCGAACATGGCCGAAGTGACTCCGGAAGCTAGCAAACTGCCGGTTCCGAAATAGGTCAGCTGCCAAATTTAGCTGGATTGGCAAATAAACGCTGTTGGCACAGGATGGTGTGATGCGTTAAACTCGCCACCAGGACGGCTCATATCTTAGGGTGCAAGCCGGCGTAACCTGATGCGTGAGCGGGCGGAGGGCTTAGGTATAGGTTCCTCGCGAACGTTTGAGGTGGCGAAAGCTACGCTGACTCGCTGTTCCCTAAAGCCTGTTGTCAGCCATGGAGGGTGTTACAGATGGCCAAGGAATCATTTCGCTTTATTCACGCTAGCGATTTTCACTTAGAGCGACCGCTGCAGGATATCTATGACCTGCCCGAACACCTCAAGCGGACGTTGGTCGAAGCCCCATGGAAAGCGGCTGAAGCCGTATTTGAACATGCGATCATCGAGAACGTTGACTTTGTAATCCTGTCCGGCGACATCTTGAATCCAGCGACCGCCGGGGCACAAGGCGTTGCATTTCTGTTGGACCAATTTGAACTGCTGCGGGCTCGCGGCATTCAGGTCTACTGGCTGGGAGGAACCGCTGACGACATGGATCGCTGGCCAGCCGCAGTGGCTTTGCCTGCCAATGTTCATGTATTCTCAAAGAAGGCTGTCGAAAGCTTCGTGTTTCGTCGCCATCAAACCTGCTTGGCGACGCTGATTGGGCGTAGCGTCGATGGCAATGAAATGGTTCGCGCTGCAGAACACGCTCACGACCCTGATGAAACATTTGTTATCGCCGTTGCCTACGGCAAGGCCGATGCAGAGTCGCTAGCTGCTGAAAATGTCCATTACTGGGCGTTGGGTGGCAAGCATCAAGCCAGCATCGTGCAAACCGAAGAGCCGGCCATTCGCTACAGCGGATCTCCGCAGGCGCGCTGCTTGCAAGAGGAGGGGGCACATGGGTTTGTGCTGGTGGATGTCGATGCTCAGCGGCATGTCCAAATCCATACCATAGACGTAGACCTGATTCGCTACTCGGAGCAAGACATCGATGCTGATGACGTAGCCTTAGGACGCGATTTGCGGCAAACGCTGGCGAAGCGCGTAGCGCGGCTGCAAAGTGACGCGGCTGGCCGACACTTGCTGGTGAAATGGCGCATTAAGTTGGATTTAGAGAACGCGGAGATGGTGGGACCATCAGCGGTAGAAGAACTATTGAGTTGGCTGCGGCGCGAGTTCGGGCATGGTCAGCCGTGTTGCTGGTCAACCGACATCGAGATACTGCCACCTGGCGAACTGCCAGCCAAATGGAAGGAAGAGGATACGATTCTGGGTGATTTCTTGAGAACGTCGGCCGAGCATCGCAAAGAGAGCGCCAAGCATCTAAATCTGAAGTCAATTGCCGATCTCGAAGTTCCCAGTACACATTTGTGGCAGGCGACGCTGTTGCCGGCCAACGCTTCGATTCAGTTGGCGACGCTACAAAAGAGTACGTTGTTGGGAGTTGATTTGCTGCGTGGCCATCAGGTCGATCTGTTAGCACCCACCCGCCGATTCGGAGGAGCTGCCAAGTGAAAATAAAGGATGTTCAAGTCGATGGATTTGGAGTCTGGTCGGGACTGTCGGTGCATTCGATGCCTGACAGCATGACAGTCTTCTACGGCCCAAATGAAGCCGGCAAGACGACGCTGATGCAGTTCCTGCGGACCATGTTCTACGGCTTCACTGCCGATCGGCGCACGCGATACTTGCCGCCCGTGTTTGGTGGTAAGCCGGGTGGGGCTATTCGCGTGACGGGTCCCGGCGGTGGTTACGAAATCTGCCGCCGAGCGCAGTTGGACCAGCAAGGTTCGATGGGGGCTGTGTCGGTCACCGGGAGCGATGGTCTGTCACAAGGGCCGCATCGCTTGGCCATGCTGATGGGACAGGTCGACGAGTCGATCTTCACCAATGTGTTTGCCATCGGCCTCCGCGAATTGCAGGAGCTGAGTACGCTGGACGATACGGCAGCAGCCGACGAATTGTACAAGTTGTCTAGCGGCCTAGATCGTGTGTCGCTGGTGGATGTGATTCGCCAGTTACGCGGAGCCCGCCAGCAGATCGCCGGCGACGGTGGCGAGCCCAGTCAGCTACAGCGACTGATGGCCCAACGTGAAAAGCTGAAAGATGAAATAGAGCAGTTGGTTCATCACGGCAGACGCTGGGCCGAACTGGCGTCGTTGCGGACCACGCAGTCCCAAGAGTTGGACGAACTGAAGCAACGCATCGAGCAGTGGGCGCTGGAGGCCAAGAGCTACGATTTGTCACTACAGGTTCGACCGACATGGCTCAAAAAGGCTGAGATAGCTCAGCGCATGAGCGTACTGAACGCGCGTCTGGAACTGCCGGATGAATCGGCTGACCGGTTGGCCGAACTCGAACTAGAACGCCAAGAACAACAGGCAAAATTGTCCAAGGTCAATCAACGTCGTGGCGAACTGCGCGAGCAGGCTCAGCGGTTGCCGCTGCGTCGCGGTTTGATGGAACTGGCTGCCCGGATCGAAGCTGCGGCCGAACAGAGTCCGTGGATCGCTTCCATTCAAAAGGCGCAACAGCGTCTGGAATCACAGATTGAGCAGACGCGTGCCCAGTTGATCGAGGATGCGGTTCGTTTAGGACTTAGCGAAGAAGATCAAAAAGGAATTCTGGAAGACAAGCGACTGACGAGCGTCCCTGATTTGTCGCGCCAAGCCGTCAATCAACTGGCCCAGCCGGCCAGCGATGTGCGTATGTGGACCACTCGGCTCAAACAAGCCAAGGACCAATGCGACGTCGAAAAACGAGAAATTGAAAAGCTTCGTCAAGAATTGACTGCCGGGTTGCAGGCTCGCGGTCAGAGCGATATTCATGCCGGACTCAGTCAAGGCAGTGAGTTGACGACATTGTTGCGCAAGCGAATTGCCATCGAAGAACAGCTCAAGAAGCAAGTCGCTCGCCGCGATCAATTGGATCAAGACGCGGTAGACCTGCAAGTAGATGAAGCGTTTAGCGTCGAACGGGCACTGCTACTTGGCGTGATCTTCGTGGCCGGTGCTTTCATGATCCTGTGGGGCATGGGCTATTGGGTGCGAATGTTCAATTCGACGGCCCCAGTCGATCCAAATAAAGGACTACTGTTCTTTGTAATGGGTATGTGTGCCCTGTTCTTAGTGTACATGATGAATATCACGATGGGCAAAGGCGGGCACGACCAGTTGGACGAAGTGGAGGAGCAACTGGCCGCTATTCGCAAGGAAATTCAGCGAACGCAGTTGGAACGCGAAGAGTTGGACCGTCGGCTGCCAGTGCATTCGGGCGATCCCGAAATGCGATTGCGCGAAATGGAACAAGGTATTCAGGCACTGGAAAGCCTATTGCCGCTCAAGCAGAATCTGGAAGCGCTCGAACAACGCTACCAAGCCGCTCGAAAGCGTGCGGCACAAGCCGCCGAGTCGCTTCAGTCAGCTCGTGCAACCTGGAAGCGAACGCTTCAGCACTTTGGGATTTCCGAGAGCCTGTCTCCCAAGAGCATTCGACTGATGGCCGATGGTTATGATTCCTTGTTGCAAAGCCGACGCAGGCTAAGCAGCCTGACCGAGGAGCTGGAGTCGCGGCAGTTCGAGTTGGGTGCGATTACTCAACGTGTTGACGCGTTAACGCGTCAAGTATTCGCGGTCAATGCAGCGGGCGACGCGGTGATCGGCAACGACGAAGGTGACATTCTGCAAGACCCCAATCCATCCAAGCTCCGCTCACGGCCTAGCGTTGATCCTCGCGATGTCCCAGGGGCCTATAAAGCCAGCGTTGAAGCTGGTAATAAAGCCTTAGAGCAACTGGCCAAGCTGACTGAACTGTTGAATTCACAGCAGCAGTACATCATTCAGAAACGGCAATTGCGCGAAAAGGATGCGGAATTTGCCAAAGATGCTGCCGCCATCGAAAAGGCGATCGATAAGCTGCAACGACGGCACAGTGCGTTGCTGGCCGAATACGGTTGTGAGAGCGACGAGCAACTGCTGCAGCAGTTGAAATTCAAACAAGAGTATTTGCGACTGCAGAGCGAACAGACTGGCTTCGCTGAGCGCATTCAAGAAATGATCGCCGGCATGGTTCCCATGGAGACGGTGGTCCGGCTGCTGGAGAGCGGTAGCAACGAAGATTTGCTGAAAAGACGCGAGGCAATTGGGCAGCGCACAACACAGGCCAAGCAGCGTGTCGAGCAACTGCACCAACGGCAGGGCGAGTTGGCTCAAGAGATGAAGTCGTTGGCCGCCGACGGACGGTTGGCAGAAGCTCGATTGGAACTGGCCTGCATCGAGAATCAATTGTCGGCCTGTGCGGCTCATTGGCAAACGTTGGCTACGACCACGCACATGTTGGATCGTGTCTGCGAGGTGTATGAAACCGAGCGCCAACCCGAGACGCTCCGCGAAGCCTCGGCATTTCTCAATCAATTGACTGAGGGCAAGTACACGCGCATCTGGACGCCGCTGGGCAAGAATCAGCTTCGCATCGACAATCGAGCCGGTCAGGCGCTGCCGCTGGAAGTGCTGTCACGCGGAACGCGCGAAGCGGTGTTTATTGCGCTTCGATTGTCGCTAGCTGCAGCGTACGCTCGGCGTGGCGTCGTGCTGCCGCTAGTGCTGGATGATGTACTGGTGAATTTTGATTCCAGTCGAGCCGAATCGGCCGCCAAGGTGCTGCGCGACTTCGCCGACTTGGGGCATCAAGTAATTATGTTCACCTGCCATGAACACATCATGCGAATCTTCTACAACATTGGGGTCCAAGTACGTGTGCTTCCAGCACAAGGTACCGTTGGCGAAGCTGAGATTTTTTATCCTGGGATGCTCTCAGGCGAGGAAGTGCTGGAACCGCAACCAGAAATGGTTGAACTGCACGAGTTAGAGCACGTACCAGTGGTAGTGCCAGAGGCTGTCGCAGTAGAGGAAGTTGCCGCCGATACACCCCCAGATACTTGGGCGACGTCAGAGCCCCTTGAGGAGGCCGAGCAACCGCCATCGATCGACTGGTTATGGTACGAACGCGGTCCCATGAGATTTGAAAGCCCATCAGAAAGCAAGCTGGATTGGGGCTGGATCGAGTCGCAAGACGAGGTTGACCAGCGGTCCACACCAGAGGACTTATGGTGGCGCCCAAACGGCGTCAGCCACATGAAGATCGCCTGAGTTTCGGTTAGCCGGAGGCAGAATTTTCTGCCTCTGCCGTCTGGCTTGCTGTTGAGTCTGCGCTCTGGGAAATGTGGCAACGCCGCATAGTCACCGTCGCCAGATGACGGAGATTGTGCACAACGCTACGGTTCGATCCCCCTCGCTTAGGCGAGCGTTGCTACGGGCTAGCGGCCATGTCTGGCTCTTCGTGCATCCAGCGCTTCAACAGCGGTGACATTGCCAGGCACACGAAGCCTGCAGAGCAGCCCATAATGGCGATTAATCCGTAAACGTCGCCGTAAACGTGTACAGTCTCAGCCGGAACTGGAATTAGATTGCTAGAACCTTCATTGACGCTGGCATATTGAGCAATGATCGCAGCCAGAAACTGCGAGAACGCAGTTGCCAGAAACCAGGTACCCATAACGGTGCTAACCAGATTTTGGGGCGATAGCTTGGTGACCATCGACAATCCCACCGGAGATAAACACAGCTCGCCCGTTGTCAGCAGTAGGTACATCAACAGCAACCAGGTCATGCCCACCATTCCGTCCTGGTCGGCGGTTTGCGCTCCGATGTACAACATGGCAAAGCCAAGTCCAACTTGCAGCAGGCCCAGCGAAAATTTGACGGGTGTACTGGGTTCCCATCCGCGAGCGGCCAGGTATCCCCAAGCTGCGGTGAATGCCAGCCCGAAGAGCATGATGTAAATGGCGTTCACGGACTGAAATATCGAGGCCGGAATCTCGGTACCTCCCCAGCCAATGCGGTCCACGTTTTCTGCAGTGAATGTCCAAGGTACGGTAGCATCATCCGGACCAGAGTGTGATCGAGCGGCTTCGCGTAGATAGGTCAGAGCGGTCATCGTCAATCGCGGCTGTTGGCAGATGATGTCGATGGTTTCTTGCAATTTTTGCTCGCTCATACGTTTGTTGGGCTCTTTGGCCGATTCGACGATGCGGATGGATTGCTGCAACTGGGCCGATAGATCTGCCGCGTTTTCATGACCAAGGAACTCTTGGCTGAGGTATGCCAGACTTTTGTCTTTCGGATTAGCCATTAGGCTTAACCGCACGCTCTGGCCTACATCGGCCTCGGATACCATCCGTTGTTCGCGAACGCGATCGATGTTGCGATCCGTAAAATTGTTAACCGAGCTGCCCGATTGCTCGAAGAACGCCCAAAACCACATCGAAAAAAAAGTCAGAATGAAGGCCACATACAGTCGCTGGCGACCAACGAGGTTTTCTTTCAAGGTAGCGCGGGTCAGAATAACGGTGGCTACCAGACCGGAGACGATCAATACCAAGCCCGCAGGCCGGCTGACTTCGGCTACAAACTCTGCCAGTCCGCGCAATAGTGGTTTGGGGCTGTTGCGCAGTTGCTCTGTGATACTTTCTGGCAACAGAATTAATTGTTTGTCGAATCCAGGCAGCACGGAAAAGCCTGACACAAGCAGGACAAACACGGGTATCGAGACCAGCGTCCCCAGCAGAACTTTGATCAGGTTTAGCCGCCACTGTGCCGGTTCGCAGGGCGGCTGGCCAGCCCACTTGGGCAGTCCGCCACGCCCCAGCGCGGCCACCGAGATGCAAGCGCTGGCAATCAGCGACAGGCAGACGAAGATATTGGAAGCCACTGAAAATAGATCGCCAGCGTTGAAGTACAGTGTAGCTGCCGCGCTGACCAGCGAAGTGAGAAGGATCAAAGCCTGCGTCAGCCGCGTGGGAGCTACGAATACCGCCATGCCCAACAACATTCCGATGGTTGCCAACCCAAAGCCATAGTGCCAGCCATAGGTCTCGCCCACGTACCCGCAGATCAGTGGCGCGAGCGCCGCACCTAGATTTACGCCGATATAAAAGATTGTAAAACCGCCATCGCGCTTGGGACTGCCTGGGACATACAACGTGCCAACGATGGATGAAATGTTCGGTTTGAAGAATCCATTGCCCACGATCAAGAATCCCAAAGCAGTGAAGAACCACAGCTCCTTCTGAATCGTCATCAACAGGTGACCCAAGGACATCAAGGCCGCACCCAGAATCACAACAGTTCGCTTGCCTAGCAGTCGGTCGGCGATCAAGCCTCCAAAAAACGGAGTCATGTACACCAGTGCTGTATAGGCTCCATAGACTGCGTTGGCATCCTTATCACTAAACCCCAAAAAGCCTTTAATGAGGTACAGTACCAACAGAGCCCGCATACCGTAGAATGAGAATCGTTCCCACATCTCGGCGAAGAACAGAGTAAACAGGCCGGTGGGATGCCCAAACAGTTCCGGCAATCCGGCGGCAGGCGAGTTGGTAGAGGCCGTTAGGGAAGTACCATCGCGCATCATATGCTCCTAATGCGAAAGACCCCCGCCGGCACGCCGCGTCCTGGCGGCTGAAATTGCCCACAGAGTCAAAGCCAGGTAGTTTATCAGAGCGCGTACCATTATTAAACCGCAACCTGCAGCGTTAGTGGTTAGCGAACATTCGTAGCACTCGAAGTATCTGAGGCGCGTTGTTGGAGCAGCTTGAGAGAGTGCCGATAATCTACGGCACTCCCAAACGTTGCGGGGAGGTCTACGGGTAGTTAGCATCACTCGCTTGGTACAGGCAGTTTGAAGGTGCGGCTCGAAAGTAGTATGAATACAACCATGCAACGGCATATCATCTTGCTGATGGTACTTCGACTAAGTGCACCATCGTTGTGCGCCCATGCGCGGCAGGGGAAGCATTGACATCTTGGAATGCCGGTAAATCGAAGCAAGCCATTATTGCTTTTGTAGAACGGCTGACGGATCCGACCGCAGCTGATTTCGTGCCGCCTTCACAGCGCATAGCCGTGTTCACCAACGATGGCACTCTCTGGTCGGAGCAGCCGATGTATGTGCAATTGGCCTTTGTTTTGGATCGTATCAGGATGCTGGCCAACGCCCATTCAGAGTGGGAATAGCAGCAACTTTCCTGGGCCTGCTTCGTAATCTCCGAAGCAGCCGAGCCCTGCCGAACGGCCCGGGACCAAGTGATCCTATCGTCGGTAGGCAACTCTAGCTAAGGAAAATCATCGTCTTGAACCACATCTAGCAAAGTCACCTGGAAGTCGCTGCCTCCTAAGTTTCCTAGCATGGTGACGACTCGATTGACAGCCCCTTGGCCCTTGGGCTGGTGATCAACTGTTAACAGGATTTTGCTAAGTGAACCCTGCCCCGTTTCGAGATCGACGCAGCTATGAGCCCCAGCGGCGATAAATAGGGTCGGCAGTTGAACCGGTTGCGCCACGGTAACGGAGTTAGATGGACTATTGAACATTGAACTTCCACAAGCCCTGTCAGTTCCCATCACCAACAGGTCAAAACTGTCGACGGTCGTCAATCCGACCATTGCATCTGCTGGGCTGTACTGATGTCGCGAGTTGCCAATACCGCCAAACGAATACCAGCTTTGTTAGCGACCTTATCAACGAAGGAAAAGCCTGAACCTCCTGATGCTGAATCGGCCGCTACCTTTGATAGTCCGACAGCCAATGCATTCTATTCTTAGCAGAGTTTGAAACTGTTGCGATTGGTAACGAGCACCGGAGTACTGTTCCAGCATTTTACGTGAAGAATCGAATCTGAGGCTTAACCATATGCTGCGCTAGGGGTCGATCGTTGTCACTGCGCCTGCGGCGATGTACGGGCAATTGTGGGTGACAGTCAGCGACTGTCTGTTGTTTGTGGGCTCGGACTCAAGCAGACTATACGCTTGAGGTACATTTGTCTTATTTTTGGGGCCTCTATGTTGTTTATCATTCGTTGGTTGACACTGGCCTGTGCTCTGTCGGTATGGGTCTGCGATGGCCAGCGTTCTTACGCACAAACCTTTGGCCTTGAACTGCACAATAACGCGATGCCGGCGTCTGGTGGCATGGGAGGCGCCAGCGTCAGCCGTCCGCAGGATTTGCAGTCAGCCATTGCGGGAAATCCCGCAACACTGCGGCTCTTCGAGGGTACTCAGTTCTCGTTCGGGGGTGCCTGGGCCGACGTTAGTTACTCGGTCACACAGAATTCGTCTCTTCCACTGCTGGGGGTAAGTCCCTACAGCGCAACATCTTCGACCCCCGGCGGGTTGTTGGGGAATATTGGCCTGACGCGAGACTTAGATGGCATAGGGCTGCCTGCCACCATGGGACTAGGGTTGATCACTAACGCGGGTGCGGGAGTCAACTTTCGCGCTGTCCCCGAATCAAACGGTACGGCCGCACAGTACCTGTCCTTGGACATTGTGCCAGGAGTGGCGTATTCCCTGACCGATCGATTGACCATTGGTGGGTCTGGGGCGATCGGTACTTCCTATTTGGATGGTCCATTCACCGATTTCGCCGGTATGACCACAGCGTATGGCTTTCGAGGTACCGTCGGTGCAAACTATTGGCTCAATCGAAAGACTTCCATTGGGGCACATTGGCAGTCTAAGAAGAATTTGAAGTTTGAGGATGCCTTCCTGCTGCCGATTGTGGGTAGCGCTCGCGATGTTGCTTTCGATCATCCTTCGAACGTTGTTTTCGGCATCGCCAACAACGCACTGATGGATGGACGGTTGCTACTGGCGTCGGATATCGTCTTCAAGAACTACAGCAATGCAGATGCTCTACGAGCCATCTATCGAGACCAATGGTGCTTTCAATTTGGAAGTCAGTTCCTGCTGACGTCCAAGACTCGCCTTCGCATGGGATATGTTTACGCTCAAAACCCGATGAAGTCCGCGCAGCTTGAGTCGATTGGTGGCGTCGATCTTCCTGACGGCGTTCCAGCCGTACGCTACGTTCAAGCTCAGTTCGCGGCGATTACCGAGCACCGGATCACATGCGGACTTGGCGTCAAGGATATACGACCGGGCATTGATTTGGACTTGTTCGCCGGCTACGGATTTGACGCACAAGACCAGTTCGGTGATACAAGCGTCAACTTAGATGGCAATTACTGGTTAGGCTTTGGTACCACCTGGCGATTTGGGGGGAGGTGCCGCTAAACAATTGTCAAACCAGTACGGAGGTGAATGTAGTTCACGGTAGTTAAGCACACAGCATCAGGCGATGCTGGCAGGCTTGCCAGCTTCCTTCTCACCGGTTTCCTTCTCCAGAGCGATTAAGCTCAAAAAAGCTGCACCTGATAGCAGTTCGCATTCCAGCTTTTGGGGTTGAGCTTGACGCTGAGCAGCCATATTCAGAATGCCGAGACTACACTGTATTTGATCCAATGGTCAGCGCAGGCCGGCTTGCAGTTTTAACAATCAAATCGGCGTGATGCCCTCTGAACTAACTCTGGCAGCGGATTAGTCATGGGATATACTGATGGCGCAAGGTGCTATCAGTCGGCGCTTTGCAATTGAATTTCACAATTGGAAAGCGGGCTACGATGACATCGGGATTACGTTTCACCATTCCTGTCGACACCAGGAAAAAGGTCGTTTCAGCGATCGCGCTGTTTATTTTGGTTGGGCTATCGAGCGTTGCGTCGGCGCAAGAAAAGAAGAAGCCCAATATTCTTGTGATTTGGGGAGACGACATCGGAACCTGGAACATCAGCCACAACAACCGTGGCATAATGGGCTATCGGACTCCGAACATCGATCGCATCGCACGTGAGGGCGTTTCCTTTACTGACTACTACGGACAGCAGTCCTGCACTGCCGGTCGTGCGGCTTTTCTCAATGGTACCGTACCCGTTCGCACGGGGATGACTAAGGTCGGGATGTCGGGTGCTCCACAAGGCTGGCAAAAAACGGATGTGACCATCGCCACTGTTCTCAAGGCACAAGGATATTCCACAGGACAGTTCGGCAAGAACCATCAGGGCGACCGGGACGAACACCTGCCCACAATGCATGGCTTCGACGAGTTCATTGGCAGTCTTTACCATCTCAACGCCGAAGAAGAACCAGAGAACCGCGACTATCCCCGGGATATGCAGCTGGCTAACGGCAAGACGTTTCTTGAAACCTTTGGCCCTCGCGGTGTTCTAAAGTGCAAAGCCGACGGTCGCGGCGGCCAGACAATCGAGAACCTTGGACCGCTAACCAAGAAACGTATGGAAACGATCGACGAGGAAACGTTGGCCGCTGCCAAGGATTTCATTATCCGGCACCATGAAGCGGGAAAGCCGTTCTTCTGCTGGTGGAATGGCACCCGCATGCACTTCCGTACCCACGTGAAGGAGGACCATATTGGAATTTCCGGTCAAGATGAATACGGCGACGGCATGGTCGAGCATGACATGCACGTTGGCGAACTGTTGAAACTAATCGATGAACTAGGCATCACTGATAATACTATTGTCCAGTATTCCACCGACAACGGCCCGCATTACAACACTTGGCCGGATGCTGGCACCACTCCATTTCGCAGCGAGAAAAACTCGAACTGGGAAGGTGCTTTCCGAGTGCCTTGCTTCGTAAAATGGCCCGGCAAATATCAGGCTGGCGTAACCGTCAACGGCGTTGTTTCTCATGAGGACTGGCTGCCAACCTTCGCAGCCGCTGCCGGTGCTCCTGGCATCAAAGAGCAGCTTCATGCGGGAGTTACACTCAATGGCCGCAGTTACAAAAACCACATTGATGGCTACGACCTGAGCGACTATCTTGCGGGCAAAACCGATCAATGCCCGCGCGATGGGTTTATCTATGTCAACGATGGGGGCCAAGTCGTAGCGATTCGCGTGGGCGATTGGAAGGCCGTCTATCTTGAAAATCGGGCTCACCAACTCGATGTATGGCGTGAACCATTTGTTCATCTGCGTCTGCCGTTACTTTTCAATCTGCGACGTGACCCATTCGAGAAGGCCCAGGAAAACTCGAACACCTATCACGACTGGATGATCGATCGCGCTTTCGTGCTCGTTCCGCTTCAGGCACTGGCAAGCAAGTTCTTGATAACAATGAAAGACTATCCGCCCAGCCAGACGCCTGGCGATTGGAGCCTGGATACGCTGGAAAAACAGATCAAGAACATGACCCGCGGTGGCGACTAAGCTGCAATATCGTCAGTTTGCGGGTTAAAACCAGCCACCAGTTTATGAATTAAGACCAGCCAGTGATTGATGTGGTTTTAGGTAGTTTTTGGGCTTGAGTCGACACTGGTTCCCGGTTTGTGGGTTTGGCCGGTTTGGGTTTTCTTGGATGGACCGTTACTGGAGCTATCGGCTTTGGGACTTCGAATTCAAATAGTAATTTAGGCCACGCGGTGTCATCAAGTCCTAAGCCGATGGACGCATCCAGGATACTGGACCGCTAAATCGAAAACGGATGGAAACGGCCGATGAAGAATTCGCAACTGTGGGTCTGGATTTCATCGAGCGTGCCCACACAGCCAACAAGCCATTCTTCGTATGGATGGGCACCACGCGAATGCACATTTGGACTCGCCTAAAAAAAAGGGAAGCTGAGGGTCGCACCGGCATCGGGCTTTATCACAATGGAATGGTGGAACATGACGATCATGTCGGGTTGTTCCTGGTTAAACTCAAGGAACTAGGAGTCGACGACAACACCATCGTGGTCTACAGCACTGACAACGGAGCGGAATCGGGAAGTTCGCCAGATGGGAGAATCACCCCATTTCATGGAGAAAAAGGAACGACCTGGGAAGGCGGCTTCCGTGTTCCGCAAGTCGTGCGTTGGCCGGGTGTGATCAAGCCTGGCACGGTGTACTGGTACTAACCGGGACTAACATTGGCAGTCGCGGCATTGCTGGCATTTAGTCTCGGTGAGCTGGATTGCAAGCGAGTAAAGAAATTTTCAGGCGATGACGCGTCTTGGCCCCTGGTAAAGTGTCCAGGGCAGAGAAGACAGTAGAAGAGTCCGACCGCGATTTTGCTGCGACACATCATCTTGAATGATTCCGAGGGCTAACGACCTCACAACAACAGCAAGCAACCAGTCCACAGTCTTCTCATTTCCACCTTCTCACCCTGCTTGAACCAATGCCGCTGGCAAGCGGTGTTACTATGCAGTTGGGAGTTTCCCTTTTCCCTATGGGAAGTGTAGGGCTTGCGTCCTTTTTTGGATTGACGTACCCTAAATCCGCTAGCCGCGTCAACGCTAACTCTCGACCAACTATCTTATAATGGGCGCTGTGAATTTCATTCGACAACTCTCAATTGCCGGGGAAGGTGCTGGCGAAATAGGAAGTTGCCGAGTTCTAAATGGGCGGCGCTGGACGTGAATGAAGGGCAAACGCCCGCCGGACTTGCGGTTGTGTGTCTGACGTCGTCAGTCCGTCCAGTCGAGAGACGTTTTCATCAAAGGTGATTCATGACGATTCGCGTAATCCTAGCGGTGGCCTACATGCTGCTGCCAGCTAGCTATATTTGTGCGGCCGAGCGCGTGTGGAAGAGTTCGACTGGCGTCTATGAGATGTCGGCCGAAATGATTAGCTTCAATGACGAACAGGTTGTGTTGAAACGTTCCTCGGGAGAATTAGTAGCCGTAGACCTGAGTGAACTGTGTGAAGCAGATCGACAGTATACTCTATCCAAAGAAGTGCAGGAGGCAGAACGAAAAGCTGCCGATGAAATGCAGATTTGGACCAGCAAGAACGGTATGAAGGTGGAGGGACGGGTTCGGGCGTTTGGTCGCAAGGATTTGGAAGTTCGGCGCCGACAAGGCAAGGTTCAGGTGAACGGTTCTGACTTTTCCAGCTTGGATCCTATTCATCAAAAGGTCGTACTGCGGATCATCTCCGAGCTGGAGAAGACTGAATTATCGGATGAAAAGTCACTGCGTTCATGGGCGATACGACTGGGAGCTGAACCCAAGAGCTACACACTCGAGGGCGTCATGTTGCAGCTGGCTACGGGCGATCTCATTGGAGTGCCCTTCTTTCTTTTCTCAGAGCAGGATCAAAAAGTGCTGCAACCCGGCTGGGATGCTTGGCTAGCCGATCACGATCTGGCGCCTCGCGATTCATCTCGCTCGTCCCGGAAGTCGGAGCAAGATTTCTTGGTGCAAGCTGCAGCCCGGGCCTATCAAGCCAACCGCGAAGCTGAGCACAGACAGATTGAAGTCATGAAACTGCAGTTGTTAGCCACTGCGACTGGAGTGGTCAGCATTTGGCAAGTCGGCCTAATGCCTGGTCCCGGCGTAATTGGCCGACCGCTATCGGTGATGGTGCCAGCCCAAGACAGCCAGCAAGCGACTTTTCAAGCCTTACAGAAATATCCAGGATACGTGCTGGTGGGGGTTCGTCGAGCCAACCGTTAGAGCTATTGTTCAGGTTCCTCGTTTTGGCATTGGGTCTGACTGCGCGTTTTTTGGTTGCCGATTCAATGATGGACAGGAAGGCAATAGGGATTCAGTTCCGCCAAGACAATTGACGTACATTGAGCGCCACTACGGCTGGAGAGGGCTGCCTTCCTGTGTGCTTGAGTCTGACTCGGGCTGCTTTAATCGAATGAAAGAGCGCTCTTCCCTGCGATCGGGACCAAAATGGACCAACACCGGCACTTCGTCATTGGTCAGATTGTAGAGACCTGTTTCAACCAATAGGTCATCGTTACCTTCAAGTCGAAGCGCTACCCGCTGCGTTTCACGATCTACGGCGCCTACTACGGGCACAACCTGATCGGTCAGCATATCTTGTAGATTGCCACGAATGGCCGCTTCGCGATTGATGGCTAGCTGTACGACTTTTTCAGCTGATGACTGCTCGGCGGATGCAACCACCGCAAACACACCCAGTGGTAACCAATCATCGTCCCGAGTCTGCTCGCCAGTGTCTGCGATCTGGCTAGCTTGATCATAGTATTGTTCTGCGGAGGCTACCGGTTGGTCGTCGTAGAATACAGTGCCATCTTCGTAAGATACATTTTGCCCATAGTCATAATACATGGGTTCGCTGGAACATCCGCTGTACACTCCCGCGACGGCCCAGGTAGCGGCCGTCCAGGCAGTAGCCGCAATGGCCCATTTCCCCGGCCACCAAGCACCGGGGTAATTGTTGTAGTAGCCTGGGCCAAAATAGTTCCAGCGAGTGTAGTTGCCGTTGATGGCTGACCAAGCCGTGCCACCCACGAATTGCCCATTTACATACGCTGCTCCCCGGCCCGTTGCGACCACGTTTCCGTTGGGACCTTTCACGGCAGCACCGCGAAAGGTTTGCCCAGTTCCATTTTGGCTATAGCCTCCCGCCACATTGACTCGAGCATATCCCGACGAGTCTCTCTGAGCGACGGCGACACCACCTTGACGATAGCCGGACGAATCGGCGTATCCGCCGCGTCCAGCTGCAATGGCATTGCCTTGTGCATCTTGAGCTGCGAAGCCTCCTCCAGTACGGATGGCACTGTTTTCACCATCCGTTGCCGCGCGCACTCCCCGACCTCCAACGGCGGATGCCCCCTCGGCTGTTTTGATACCGGAGCGTGAACCGGCTGCAATTGCCTTGTTGTCACCTTGTGAAGCACCAGCGGCTCCCTTACCTCGAACGTAGGTGTCTCCACCTGCAGTTTCAATTTTGACACCGCCTGCGGCACCGCCCACTGTGACCCCGCCCTCGGTAGTACCGCTTCCACGACCACCCACCACAGTAATCGTATGACCACCCTCTGTGGTAAAGGACTTTGACTGAAATCCACTTCCTGATTCAGTGCTCCGCGCAGAGGTCGTGGCTGCGCGGTTTGTTCCCGATGGGTTCAAGAAGTCATCGAGCTGATTGGAGGTTGGCCTTTGAAAGGACTGTCCGGATTGGAAGGCTGTCCCGGCCGAATGTGGTCGAGCGGCAACATTCGAGGCTCTTGCCTCACCGGTTCCAAGAGCTGGCCGATTGGCAGCCACTGCGGGGCGTGACGCAGTCGTTGCCGCCAGCGTCGTGTTATGCGGTACGGTCCGGCTAAGTGAAGGGCTGCGATTTGCAGATTGACTCAGCGAACCGGCTGTAGCGCGATTGATCGCGGGGCTGGCTGCAGGCCGGCTGAAGCCCGCATTACCGGCAGAACGTGACATTCCACCACCTGAAAAACCACCGCCACCACCGCGCATCCCACCACCTCGAGCGACGGCAAGCTGGGAACTCAATACCCATACTGCAATCAACAATCCCAGCCCAGCCACACTGAAAAAACGCATCGCGAACTCCTAGTTATTATCTCTGGCTAATGTTTGATTGCGCTATGATTACTGACAGGACCCGGCTCTTCAGCAATCTAAGGTTCTTGGATTACTGTTCAGTATCAGGCTTAGACTCTATGTCAGGCTGTTCAGCTTGACTAGCTGCGCCTGCTTGATGAGGACTGTCGCTAGCGCGTGGTTGCTGACCGGATTCTACGCCAGCACGAACGACCAGGACATTCTCGATGTTAGGCAAGAACTCCGCCCCCACGCGACGCCCAAAGGACCTCCACCTATAGCTGTTCTGGTCCACTGGGGAATAGACGTTGGTACTCTCTGCCAAGCGACCATCCGCCAAAGTCATTTTCGATCGAACGATCCAGTCATTTCCAACTGATTTCCAGGTTCCCTCACCGTGGCCTCCATCGGAATCGAAAACCCACGAACGAACCTTCTTTTGGGCAGCGTCCCAACCAATGATTTGTACACCTTGAAGGGAATCCATATCCGGCAACGCCAGAGTGAAATTGCTGATCAGGAAGGAATCATTCTTCGCCCATTCTACGTGCGTCACTACGCGCGAGTCCACTGAATCATCTATCCAGGATCCAACCATCCAGGCCAAAGGCTGCAAGTTGGGATGGCCAGAACTCTCAGGCACTACGAACTCGCGTAACGTCGCGATTTTCCAGCCCTTCTCGCCTAGGACATGGACGGCTTCATAGGAAGCCTGGCTGAGAGTCGTACCCTCCATACTGAAAATCGCTGTGCCCTCCTCGATGACGACTTGAGGAGCGACGACTCGGATGCTGACATCGCGAACATCCAGCGTTGCCTTGCCCGCCAGACCAGCTCTTAATTCTGCCGCAATGTTTTCTTTGCCTTCAAAACGCATCCCGAAAGAATTGACCCAGACGGCGTCATCGCTCCAAGCGTCTACTAGCGAATTGACATCTCCACCATTGAAGGCGGCAATATAATCCGCGATCGCCTTGCGAACTGCGGCTTCGTCGGCAAATGCACTCGACCCCATCAGGCTGCACAGTAGTACGACAATGAACTGAAACAATGATTTTCGCATCTGAACTCAGTATCGCAAAAGATAGTTGAAAGCGCTGCTCACCAAACGCATCACAGCCTTAAGGTTGCTCACGAACCACTTGTCAGTATAGTTCAAAACTATCGAGGGTAGGGATTCACATTCGAAAGATGGTTGCCAGGTCAGCTACTTGAGATAGCTGATTTGAGTAGCCTCAACCAAACCATTGAACTTAAATGGTGCTAAGTCATAGTAGTCCAGAGCTACCGGAGAACCCAGGTCACTGCCGATATCCAGACAGTCGTTGGCAGTAAACGCCAGCGCAGCTGTGACGGGCACTTGGCCGCTGGCAACCGCCGTGCCATTGACCTTCAGTACCACCTCCATGGGGGCAGCACGTTTTGATTCCTTGAGTGTTGAAACCACTTCAATCTTAACGCGGCCTATGGGAAGCTTCTGTTGTGCACGAATACGAGTGCGATTGATTTGGAACAGATTGTATTCATAACACAATGCACCGTCTTGAATGTAGCAACTCAAGCCGCCAGCGAAGGCTCCCAGTGCATAAAGAACTCCATTTGCATCAGCCGGAACATCTACGTCCATGGATACAGTATTGGAGCGATTTCCGAGGGCGGGTGCGGCAAACTCAGGCATTCTGGTAATGTGCCCGGTCAATGTCCACTCAGTTGCCGTCGGTCCAGGTTTATCTTCAGGATGGTATACCGCAGTCCACAGCCCACCACCGATCGGCAGATTCTTGTTTTTGGCAGACTCAACCAGGAATAAACCTTTCATTTCGGCCAATTTGTCTGGCAACTGTGTCGCCAGATCATCGGCTTGGCTCCAGTCCTTATCCAGGTTGTACAGCTCCCACTGGTCGTTTGTGGGGCTCCAAGTCTCAAAGCCGGCTGGCAGTCCCGGTAGCCAAGGAATTCGCGGGCCAAATGCGCATGCGAACCAACCATCGTGATAGATACCGCGACTGGCCATGATGTCAAAGAATTGCGTCTTGCGCTGTCCTGCGGCTTGCGCATCGGCAAACGAATAGACCATGCTCACTCCGTCAATTGGATCCTGCGGAAAGCCATTGACCGAGTTTGGAGGTGTGATCTTCGCGGCTTCGTAAATCGTGGGCACTAGATCAATGACGTGATGGAACTGGGATCGTGGCACTGAATCCGGCTTAATTTGCGCCGGCCAGGAAATCGCTAAATTCTGACGAGTTCCACCGAAATGAGCACCGATCAATTTTGTCGAGCGATAGGGGGTGCTTCCAGCCCAGGCCCAACCTGCGTGGAACATGTTGTCCGTCTTAGCAGTTCCCAAGACGTCCAGGCCACCCAGCTGCTCAAGTGCCCGGATATGTTGCGGAGTCGTAGTTGGTATTGCATTTTGGGCCAGCATTTCGCTGATTGTTCCATTTTGGCCTTCGGATGAAGAACCGTTGTCCCCCATGATGTAGATGACCATCGTATCTTTCAATTTTCCCTGACGCTCAATTTCATCAATCACCCGACCTGCATGGAAGTCTGCGTGCTCCGTAAACCCGGCCCAGATTTCCATCAACCTGCGCTGAAATGGCTTCTCGGAGTCAGGAATGGACTCCCAAGATGCCAAGGTCTCAGGGCGGGCGGTGAGTTTCGTATTCCCAGGAATCCAGCCCAACTTCTTGGCTCTGGCAAAAACTCTTTCGCGGTACTTGTCCCAGCCGTCGTCGAATTTGCCTTTGTATTTGTCAGCCCATTCCTTGGTAACATGGTGGGGACCATGTGAGGCGCCAGTGGCCCAATACATCAAGAACGGCTTGTCCGGGGCAAATGCCTGCTGTTCCCTCAGCCAGTGAATTGCATCATCAGCCAAGTCCTCTGTGAGATGATAGTGTTCATTACCTCCAGATCGATGCGGAGGTTCTACAATCGTCGTATTGCGCACCAGGTGTGGTTCGTACTGTGAAGCTTCGCCTGCCAGAAATCCGTAAAAATACTCGAAGCCATAGTTGGTTGGCCAATAATCAAACGGGCCTTTGGAAGTAGTCTGCTCTGCAGGCGTGTTGTGCCACTTTCCCCAGGCTGCCGTGTTGTAGCCGTAGTTTCTTAGTACCTCCGCTACAGTGGCTGCTGACTTCGGTATCGTGCCACTAAAGCCATCCCAGTCATTTGCCAACTCACAGATCTGTCCATTGCAGACGCGGGTGTGATTTCGACCTGTGAGCAAAGCTGCACGTGTAGGTGAGCACATGGCTGTGGAATGGAACCGATTATAAGAGACACCACCTTTGGCTACTCGATCGAGCGTAGGAGTATTCACCTCACCGCCATAAGTTGACGCGACCCCAGGCCCTACATCGTCAATCAAAATAATCAGTACGTTAGGAGCGCCGCTCGGTAAGCGATCAATTGTGCCCCGCTTCTTATGGACCGAGTCCTGGATAGTCAGACCTGCCGTTGATGCTGTGGGAGTGGGAGGAAATGGCAAGGTCTCCTGCGCGCGCAGCATTGGACAATCGACAACTGGAATTCCAAACATTCCGAAGCACAAAACACTTCGCACCACCTGAGTCCAATTAGAATTTGGCACATCAATCTCCATCTCGTATTGAGAATACAGTCGGCTTACCTAAAAAATGATCAACGCCGCGACTTTGGCTGATTCTTGGCCAATGGCAGCTTTCCACCATATTTTACATGCAGGTCAATTAGAAGCGATCTCCAGTCGAGGGCTGCATCTCCAAATCCTTAGCCTGTGACTCAATGTCCGCGACTCTGTCGGTTAGGTAAATTGACTCACGTCGGGTAGGTTTATTCACTAGACCGGCAGTTTGACACGATCTTAACTGCAATGCAGTTAAAATTAGCTTTTTGCACAGAAAGTCTGCGAAGGCTCGTCAAGGGAATGGCGAACGTGCTGTTGAAGTACATTAAAATGTGGGCTGGGCATCGGCGGTATGCCCCTGTCTTGAGGGCAGCCGCAGCGCTGCTACTCTTATCCAGCGCAAACTGCTCTGCTCAGACGTTAGATACGAATCGACCGGTGGGTGGCTACTTTGGCGATATCCGACTGTGCGGCTGCGATCCAACAGGCAACGTCTCTACAGCTAACAACTCAACAAGCTGCGATCTCAAACCGGCCTGCAGCAGTGGCGCCTTGTGTGATGAATTCGAGCAATTTGGCGATGGATTACATCGCGACGGAGTTTTGTCCGAATTCAAATCTCGACTAGCTCGCCGTGGCCTAAAGTTTGATTTCTACGCTAGCCAATTCTATCAAGGTCTAGCAGCCGGGGGCCGCGAGCAGAGCTGGCCCTACGGTGGCAAGCTAGACCTATTCACCAACGTTGATGGACAAAAGGTGGGGTTGTGGCAGGGGCTGTTCGTCGATGCGCACTTGGAAGCTCGGCTTGGCCAATCCGTCAATAACATCGACGGATTGCTGACCCCAAGCAACATTGCTATGGCCTTTCCTGAAAACGAAGGCAATGTCATTGCCTTGACGGGCTTGAAGGTCACCCAGGCACTGTCGGAAAACTTCGCCGTCTTTGCTGGGAAGATCAATACGCTGGACGAGTTCCCGATTCGCTATAACCGCGATATGGGGTTGGGACGGCCTGGCCTGAGCGGCTTCATGAACACTTCGCTAATATTCAATCCTATTGCGGCGCGCACCGTTCCCTACGCGGCTGCCGGAACTGGCTTTGCGATTTTGCAGGATCTGGAGCCCGTATTCTCTTTCTGCGTATTTGACCCGGAAGAGCGAGCCACCAAAGGCCTCGAAAACTTGTATGAACGCGGCGTCGTGCTGGTGCCTGATTTTATTTTCCGTATCCAGCCGTTGGGGCTGCCTGGAATCTATAACCTCGGAGGCACCTACAGCAGCGCAAATTACACCTCGGTCGATCCAGCCGCTTATCTGAACATTCAATTACCGCCGATTGTGTTCCCGCAAGAGTCAGGTTCCTGGTCGCTGTATACAAACTTCTTTCAAGCCCTATGGGTGGACCCATGTAATGCACAGCGGCGATGGGGAGTTTTCGGCGGGCTGGGGCTTTCCGACGGCAATCCTAACCCAATCAAGTACACTGCGATTGCAGGATTTGGCGGACAAGTCATGCGTGCCAACCGACCAGCCGACACGTTTGGCGTCGGAGTCTTCCAACTGGGGCTTAGCAGTCAGTTCCGCGCACTGACGGCACCTGTTTTAGCGCAGCAGGACGAGTTCGGCCTTGAATGGTTCTACAATGCGGCGCTGACTAACAATATTCGACTAACCGGAGATTGTCAGGTAGTCCGTCCAAGCACAGACGAATTCCAAACCGCAATTATACCTGGGCTACGGCTAGTAGCCGCTTTTTGAGGACTGTAGTCAAGAACTGACGGCTGCATCGTAGCTCGAATGGCAAATGGCTGTTCAGCGGGCAGTTTGCCTGTTGTCACCTTACGCCGCGCGTTGGCGGTCGCTGTTGGGGCAGAGTTGAGCGCAAAGCCGCTCGAATTCTTCATGGCTGCTGAAGGTGATTGAAATCTTGCCACGCCCGGTGGTGGTTTGGCGGATTTCGACTTTGGTTCCCAGCGTCAGGCGAATCTGCTGCTCTAAAGCCGCCAATTGCGGCGAGGTTCGCTTGCGGTTGGGCTTTTCGTACTGAACATTTGCCAATTGCGCATCATCTTCGGATTTTAGTTGTTCGCTCACGCGGCGCTCGGTCTCGCGAACGCTCCAGCCTTCCTCGCGGATTTGTTGCGCGAATACCAATTGTTGAGTTTCATCGCCTAGTGGCAACAAAGCGCGGGCATGGCCGGCGGTTACTTGTTCGCTCTGGACCCACTGCTGGATTTCGGCAGGCAATTCTAACAATCGCATCAGATTGGCAATCGTACTGCGATCGATCTTGAGACGCTTGGCCAAGTCCTCTTGCGTACACTTGTGTTCATCGATGTAGCGGCGGAAGGAGAGTGCTTTTTCGATGGCATCCAGGTCTTTGCGCTGCAGGTTTTCGACAATGGCTAATTCGGCAACCAGCCGATCATCGGCTTGTCGCACTTCGGCCCGGATGGTTTTCAGTCCGGCATGAATTGCAGCTCGCAGTCGCCGTTCGCCGCTGATCAGTTGATAACGGCCATCGACGCGACGCACCAAGATCGGTTGCAGCTGCTGATGTTCGCGAATGCTGGCCGCCAGGGCAGCGATCTCTTCCTCGTTGAACTTGCGTCGAGGCTGAAATGGATTGTTGTCGATCTCGTAAACGCTCAATTCCAGCGTGGCCGTGCCGCTTGGACGGCCCGTAGTCGCCAGTGGAACTGCGCCGGTGACCGATTGACGGTTGACAACCTGGCTGCCATGGGCGGGAGATGACGATGGCGTACCGGCAGTGGCCGAAAGTACGCTCGGCGATGAGGGGGCGGCAGCAGAATTCGGCAGATGACCAGTCGCGTTCAGCTCTGCATGGCCTAGTCCACCCGGAGCTAGGTCGCCCTCAAGGGGGGTCCCCAATAGAGCCGCCAAGCCCCGACCAAGTCGGCGATCTTTAGTCACGTTCAAGTACCTCCATGCACAGTTCTAAATAGGCTCTGGCCCCACGTGACCGCGGTGCGTAATCCATTACGCTCTGACCATGGCTGGGTGCCTCGGATACCGCAACATCACGCGGGATTACCGTGTCGAAGACGATATCGCCGAAGAACTCGCGGACTTCAGCATCCACTTCGCTGGTCAACTCCAGACTGGGATCATACATCGTCAACACGATTCCGCCAAAGGCCAATCTGCCACCACCGCGCTGCATTACATCACGAATTACGTGAATCATCTGCGTCAGGCCTTCCATCGCGTAGAATTCACATTGGATCGGCATCAGCACTTCAGTGCTAGCACTAAGCGCCGTCTGCGTCAGTTGACCCAACGATGGCGGGCAGTCGATCAGCACATAATCAAATGCGTGCATTCCGGCATCGAGATGGTAGCGCAGCATCGAGCTGTCGCTGCGCGAATTTTCCAGACGATCGACGTCTGTGAAGCTCCGGCTACCGGGCAGCAATTTCAGTTCTGGCCAGGCAGTATCGAGCAGGCTTTCGGCGAGAGGTTTTTCCAGCAGCAGCGGATGGCTAGTAGTTGGCGCTAGTCCGACTCCGCTAGTGGCGTTGCATTGCGGATCCAAGTCGACCAACAGCGTCCGCTGGCCGGCTTTAGCTAGCCCTACCGATAAATTGACGGCGGTGGTCGTTTTGCCCACGCCGCCTTTTTGATTTGCTACGCAGAGGATTTTGGCCATGGTCGCGATTGTGCCAAAATTCTGGTGCTGCGTGAATGCCAATGCTGGCAGCAATTGTACTTAGGCAAGCGGCCGCAAAGTAGCCACCGTCGCCAGCGGGTTGATCCCAAGCCAGACCAGCGGCTGGCGACGGTCGCAGCGGTAATTTGTCAACTGCCGCTCGCCTTAGGAAGTCTCCAGGCTATTCCAGGCGTAGGGACGGAATTTCTGCTCCTGACCGGTCGCTTCGTCGTACAACAGCATTACGTAATCACCTAACTTCGAGGCGGCGATGGAGTCGGCAAGATTCGATGAATCATTGGCGCTCATCTGCATCAATAAGCGGATTTCAATTTCGCGGAGCGCAGTTCGGGAGAGCCAGCGATTGACGGTCGAGTAACTTTCGGCCCACATCAGAGTGTGCATCCCATGGCTCGGACCGTCGCGCAGTATTTCTTCAAGCAGCTTGTCAGGCGTAACCTGTTCTTGACCAAAACTGAACTCATCCTCGCGCCGCAAGCTGCGCAGGCGCCCCAACTGGATGATCGTCAACAGCACCGGAGGATGTTGCACTGTGGGGTCAGCCATGCGCTCCAGCAGCCAGCCGTGAGCTTGTTGGATTAACACATCGGCGGTGCGCATGTCGGCAACGCTGAGTTCGCAAGGCAGTTTACGTAGGCGGTTGGGTAACGCGAGCGAACATGTGTCGGTCGGTTTGGCACCTTGAATGACGGCCACTTGAGGCCGAACTTGCCGGGCCAGCGATGCCTGTATCAGCGAATGCGATACTACATGGATGACGGCTGCGGCCAGCGAGTCCTCGCCACCGACAATCAACATGTTGCGCCCCGATTGATTGGTCAGCGGAAAGACTACAGCCGGACGGATGGCCACACTTTCGCCAACCGCGCACCAAATCGCCTCGGCGTTTACTTCATTGGAAGCCTGTTGTATTGCCCGTTGTACCTGATCGGGTTGCCACAACGCAGGTCGATTGCCATCAAAGACAACGGTGCGTCCCAGTCGATTGGTACTGCCATCAGCATTACGATAGCCGCGCGGCAAGTCGGCAAACCATTGGACCTGCGTGGCTTTGTCCAGCCAGCCAATTTGCATGGGTTGATTGCCTTCGATCCGACCTCCTGCGTCATTGTAGATGGCTTGACCAGGATACTTCAGCCGCGCCGCAGCCGGATTGTCTTCGCTAAAGATAATTTGCGCGTCGGAAGCATCACACTGCAAGGCGATGCGAACAGCCATCTGGCCCAGTGTCGTGCGCGGCAGGGAGTAAGCTCCAGCCAATGTCTGACTGCTGAGAACCGCATGGACACCAAACGAACGACCTTGTCGAACGATTCGGTCCAGAATCAAGCTGGCGGCCTGGCTTAGTTTGTCATCTTCGACAAACAGTTCTTGGAATTCATCCACAACCAGCAACATGCGTGGCATCGCCTGCGGTGGCCGGGCTTGATTCCAACTAGCGATATCCTGCACTCCAGCTTGCCGGAACAGTTCACCTCGGCGTTGCAAACAGTCATCAATATACTCAAGTGCACTGAGGCCGAATTCCCGATGACTTTCAATGCCAATAATGTCGGCATGTGCGATCTGTGCATCGCTGTATACCTGGAATTCAACTCCCTTTTTGAAGTCCAGCAACACCAGTCGCAAGCGTTCGGGCGAGTATTTGATTAACGCACTAGTAATTAGTGCGTGCAGCAAGCTGGATTTACCCGACCCCGTTTTACCAGCGATGATGGCGTGCTGCGCCGTGCCAACACCGAGCTTCAGCGAATGCACGCGCCCAACGCCGCTCTGACCAATCGGGATTTCTAGCAGTCGTGAACTGTCCGCCCGCCAGCGCTGTGGCGGATCGATGGGGATCATCCGAGCCAAGGGAACTTCCACACGACTTGCCGCCTGCGCTCGTCGGCCTACCTCGGCAATCATCGCATTGGTTTGCTGCTGGGTGGCAGGCGCGTCGCAAATCAGTTTCTGCTGACCCAATCTTAGTGATTGGACGCTTATTCCATCGCGTTCATCCACCTGCACATGCATGCCGCGACGCTGCACATAATCGCGCTGCGGCCCCGTCCAACCACTGGCCGGAGACACAATCAGGATGGGTAGGATGCCGCACCGCGCGCCGCTGTCCAGCAGGCTTTGCAAACTTTTCCACGAGGACTCGTCCAAGCCGTTGGGGAAGCTAGACCAGACCAACAATCGAAACGGCTCGGCCAACGCTCCAGCCTGGCGATTGTACGCGGAAATATCTGAAAACTGATTGCGCAGCGACTGTTGTATGAAATCTTCCGCAGCTGCTGCCAGCGTCTGCAATTGGCGTGCGATGTGGCTGGGCTGAGTCCACACGCGATGTGAGACCAATGCGGGATCAATATCACCCAAGGACATCAGCCAGCCAAAGTCGCGTCCTAGCCCCGGCGGATCAATGACGCAAATCTGGGTCTTGCCCGCCGGCAGCGTGGTCAAAGCACGCAAAATCAACGATCTCACCAGTTGCTCTGTGGCCCGTTGCGCGGGATCGCCATGAATGACCAAATAGTTGTCGATCAGCGGCGAATAGAGCCACGGTACCGTCAGCGACGATTGCTCTGCAGGTAGCCAATCAAAGGATGCCCCATCCAGCTGCAATTGACCTATGGGAAGTACCGGTTGCGAAAGCAACTCGGGCCAGTCCGGTAGTGTTTCCATTTTTGCCCAGTCAGGAAATCTCGCCTGGTGCCAATTGCGACAGCGGTTGATCTGTCGCAATGCCTTTTGGACTCCTGAATTTAATCGCCATGATCCTTGGCGGGTTAACCACTCAATACGCTGATTTAACTCGGCAGTGGTCGCCAACACTTGCTGGTTGGCGTCCGATTCCCGCTGTTGGGCGATCTGGTTGCCCTCATGCATCAACTGAGTGAACCGTTGGTCAACCTCCTGAAGGTGGCTGGTCAATTCTTGCGCAGCGACCGACTTGTCTTGCTGTGCGGTTGCGCGAATCCTGGCAATGGTGGTTTCCAGTCGTTGCTTGATCGCCGAACTTTCGGAGCGTTGCCATGATTTGACCTGCTCCAGTCGTTCATCACGCTTTTGCGCTCGTTTTTTGAGCTCTTGTTCCTGTTCATGGGTCGCTAATTCCAGTCCCTGTTCCTGGTATTTGCGAGCCACAGCCAATTGGCCTCGGACTCGCGGATACTCGGCAGCGGCAGCCCGCTTTTGCCAAGGCCGCACACCAAGCATGCCGGCGACCACCATAGCGCACGTACCGCCAACACCTATGGGAATGGCCAGCAGCGGTGGTAGCCTGGCTCCCATGATCAAGCCGGTGCTGGTGACCACAAAAAACAATCCACACAGTAGCCACCAGGTGACCGAGGACAGGAAGCGGCCCAGCGGTAGATTCTCGAGTTTGTGAACAACTTGACCGGCAGTGCGAACGGCATCTTCTGCGAGCTTCAGCGCCTGCTGCGAATCGGCGGGTTGAGTCGCTGGAAAGTTTTCGATCCCTTGGGGTTGTGACAAATTGTGTACCGCCAAAGCTGCGTCGGCAGCCTGTTGGATTCCGGCGATGGTGCGAGTGCAAGCCGCTATTTGTCCGCGATACTGAGTCAACTTGGCCCCCGCGGCTTCCACTGCAACCATGAATTGCTTTTCTAAGTCAGTTGCCCGCGATTTGGCCTGTTCGCGAACATGCTCCAAGTCGGCTTGAGCCTCCTCGCGCAGCTTCTTTTCGCGGCTGTGTGTTTCAGAGACCGCGCGATATGCCTTCAGCTCAGCAGCGTCCCAATACTGGAGTCTACTTTCATCCCACTGGTCGGTCGTCGCCAATTGTTGCTGTTGAGACTCATGGGCCAGTTGTCCAAGTTGCTGACGATGGGCTTGCTCCAGTTGCCGAATCTGCTGGGTAAGCTCCCCGACTTGGCTGGATAACTGCTGAGCGCTGCTCGCGCTGCGCTGTTGCAATCCATTGAGTAGGCGTTCGAGCCGTGGTCGCGGCAGCGGGTAAGCGTTGGAATGGCTCATCGAGCTCATAAGCTCCTGGGACTGGCGGGAACTGAGCGGCTACGAAAGGTCGGGGTCCTGAAGCTGCTTGCAAATACCTTCAAATTGTTCAACCAACACCGACAACTCTGCAATCAGTTGGCTAATCTGCGGCCGAACATCAGACGTGTGCTGCCTCAAAAATCCACGACCAACATCGTCCTTCCAGACTTCGGCAATCGACTGCACTTGATTATCAAACTGATCATTAAGTTTGCTAATGCGCTGTATAGCCCCCGTCAAGTCATGGCTGAAACGTCTCATAAAGCTTCCCCCGATTGCGGAGTAGGTAGCGAGCTTGTGCGATCGGATGATTGTTCTGTCGGATGTTCCTCCAGAGGAGCCGCAGACAACATTGAGCCCTCTAAATGGCTTGCGTCATTTGCCACGGGCATGGTGTCAGATGTCGCAGCGGACCTGTTGGTCGAGATCGCGGACGCACCACTTCGCAGTTGCGTGTAGTTGATGAGCCTCTCGATATGCGACTTTAGCCGGTCATGGGCAACCAGCAACTCCGCCTCGGCTAGGTCGCGACAACGATGCAGTTTGGTGTGTACCTTGAGCAAGTGTTGCTGCCAGCGAAGGCTGGCTGCCTGTCCCTGTTTGATTTTTTGCTCGCACAATTGGAGTCGTTCCTTTTCGCGGGCCACCCGTTTCTTTTCCTCAGTGCACGGTCGTTGTTCGTTTGGGCGGACACTGGCCAGGCACCGCGAAAGTTGTTGCGAGTACTCGGACAGCCGGCGCTGAGACAATTGTAACTGACCGCGCCAATAGGCATCGGCGTCGTTATCGATCCACCCGGTCAAGCGTCGCGTTTCCAGCTCCAGTCCGTCCAACTCCTTCAGCAGCGACTGACGCACCAGCTGTAGATCCTGAGCAAACCGCTCAAGGGCTTCCAGCGAAAAGACTTTGGCACCACTCATCGTTGCAAATACTGTTCAATAATCTCGGCCTTCTTGACCAGGTACGGCACATGCCGCTCTGACATTTCCAGGAGCTTTTGAACCAGTTTGACCTGCTGGTCGAATTCGTCGCTGAAGCGCCGTTGCTCCTGGTCTCGCCAACTGTCATTCAGACGAGCCTGGGCTTGTGTCAGCGCCGCAGTTGACTCGCGAATAGACTGTGTATATCGCTGGAGCATGGCTGCAAACTGTCGCAGCTGTTCTGGGTCAACGATGGCCTGAGGCATGGTACGTCTTATTCATGAAAAACAAATAACGTCTGCAGAGCAGCACCAGCAGTCGGCCATACAACCGCCGCACAAATTGGCTAGACCGCCACCGCATGGCATTTGCTTTGCAGCAGCTCACGATGGCAGATCGTTTGCCCTCCCAGCCATTCTACGCCCCAATGGCTGTTGTTCCTACGGCCATGAGTGTAAATCTGATGGATGCCGGTAGCCGTGGCAATGGCAATAGCGTAAAAGTAGCTACCGTCGCCAGGCTGGGCGACTGGTATATGCTGTGGGGTGCACGCACCATTGTTGCAGCGAACCTCCAACGCCCGTGCATACTCAACAATATTGGCTGTTGAGCTTACAATGAACCGGGCTAGCTTTGTCAGTGTTCACGGGCAGGGCGGTTGGCACCAGCTGGGCCGCTCACAGCGGCATCGAATCGCTCAAGGTACATTGAAATCGCCCCACGAGTATTGAATTCGATTGGTTCGGCCGCGTGACGGCCAGCCGGCAGCGTGGACAGAAGTTGAAGTGAAACGTCAAGTGCAGTATTTCTCTATCGATATGAACGAGTCTTATGCCAGACCAAACGCTTGATCGCGTGCGCGACGATTTTCCGATTCTGTCGACTTCGATGAACGGCCGGCCCTTGGTCTATTTGGACAATGCTGCCAGTACGCAAAAGCCTGTGGCGGTTATCGACGCCATCGCCAACTATTATCGGTGCGATCACGCCAATATTCATCGCGGTGTCTATGAATTGAGTCAAAGGGCAACGGATCAGTACGAGGCGGCTCGCGTGGCAGTGGCCAAGTTCCTAGGCGGTGTCGCGCCAGAAGAGTGCATTTTTACGCGCGGCACGACCGAGTCGATTAACTTGGTGGCCAGCTCCTGGGGGCGCAGCCAGTTGCAGCCGGGCGACGAAGTGCTGCTGACCGGATCAGAGCATCATTCCAACATCGTGCCTTGGCAAATGGTCTGTCAAGAAACAGGGGCCTGCCTGCGAGTGGTGCAGCCCGATGCAAATGGTGTCATCCACGTCCAGGACTTTCAGGCCGCCCTGGGCCCACGCACGCGACTGGTGGCGATGCAACATACGTCCAATGCTCTAGGGATTGTGCACGATGTTCACCAATTTGCGCGTTTGGCGCGACAGGCCGGAGCGACAATTCTAATCGACGGTGCGCAATCCGTTGCGCATCAAGCCACCGACTTGACGTCGCTGAATTGCGATTTTTTTGCCTTCAGCGGGCACAAGCTGTACGGTCCGACAGGTATTGGCGTTTTGTGGGGGCGACGTGAATTGTTGCAGTCGCTACCGCCGTACATGGGCGGTGGTGATATGATCGACACTGTGACTTTCCAGAAAACGACCTATGCCGCCTTGCCGAATCGCTTTGAAGCTGGCACACCGCACATCGCGGGCGCAATTGGACTGGCGGCCGCTATCGACTACATCCGCCAGATCGGATGGGGTGCGATTGCCGCTCATGAAGCGGAACTGCTCAGTCAGGCTACCAAGCGACTGAGCGCTATCGGTGGTTTGCAAATCATTGGGCAATCGTCACACAAGGCGGCTATCGTGAGCTTTGTCGTTCGGGAACCAGAGATCGCTGCACTGGATATCGCCACCGCACTGAGTTTGGAAGGCATTGCCGTGCGCACAGGACATCATTGCTGCATGCCGCTGATGCAGCATCTGGGAATTGCCGGCACCTGCCGAGCTTCATTTGCTATTTACAATACTATTGCGGAAGTCGATCGGCTAGCAGATGTGCTCGAGCAGTACATTGCCGAACGCCATCGGGCAGTCGTGGGCAGAAATAGCATCGGCCTGACTGAGAAATCGAAACAGCCATCCTCCGTCGCTGACCGGTTCAATAGAACTGCTACTGAATCTGCCGAGGTTTCCGAAATCACGTTTGCTGGCCCCGCCGGTGACAGCCCGCAGGCTATCGCGCAAACATTAGCCGATGAATTCTCGTGGTGTGATGATCCGGCCAGTAAGACTAAGTTTCTGTTGGAATTAGGTCAACAATTGCCCGATACCTTTGGACAGCTCAAAGCAATCACCACTAGTGTGCCGGGGTGCATGAGCGAAGTGTATTTGATTGGACGCCCCACGGCTGACGATCCTCAGCGTATTGAATTTACTGGCGATTCCAATGCGCAGATCGTCCGTGGGTTGATTGCAGTGCTTCAGCAGCTGTTTTCGGGACAATCTGCAGCCGCCGTCCTGGAGTTTGACGTTGAATCCTTCTTTCGCCGCATTGGACTGGACCAATTCATTACCAGCCAGCGCCGTAGCGGTTTGGCCGGAATGGTGCGACGGATTCAAGTGCTCGCCCAAGGCCAACTGGACCGCCTGCGGGCCAGTTGATGAGTAAATAGGACGAGCAGGTCCTGGCAGGTGGGAGCAGCTCGGGAAATTACCGGGAAGCTTCAGGAATTGTGGCTCCTACCTGTTGCGACGGTTTGTCACATTCCGTAGAGTAAAGTGGTTGATGGGCTCAAGTCGGCGTCCGAGTAGCGATCGCCGAAGTCAAGTGTTTCTAACTACGGAGAAGAATTATGAAACGACGAACTCTCGTTGGTTCGCTAGTCGCGACGCTGGTCGTATGCGTTTCCCTGGTGTTCGCTGAAGGTGTATCGTTGGAAGGCGTCAAATGCTTGATGGCGCCTAAGGACGCTAAGGAAGCAAACGCAGCTGACTGGAAAGATGGCAAAGTCTACTTCTGCTGTGGCGGCTGCAAGGGCAAGTTCGAGAAGATGTCCAAGGACGACAAAGAAAAGATGGCTGCCAAGTCAAACGCTCAGCTGGTTGCTACCAAGCAGTATAAGCAAGAAGCCTGCCCGATTTCTGGTGGCAAGCTGAATCTTGACACCGCCATTGAAGTCGGTGGCGCTAAAGTCGCATTCTGCTGTGGCAACTGCAAGGGCAAAGTTGAGAGCATGAAGGATGACGAAAAGATGGAAACGGTCTATGGCGAGAAAGCGTTTGCCAAAGCCAAATTCACCAAGGTCGAGTCCAAGTAATTGGGCCCTGCTTAACACTTTGCAACCCCGGGGCTCGTAAAGCGAGCTACTGGACAAATAGCGCGTGCCCGTGGTGGGCATGCGTTTTTTTTGTGCCAACGCCGTTGGTTGAATCCACTAGAATGCGCGATATTAAGATAGGGAATATTGACTTAAATCCGATAAATATGTGATACTTGGGAGGTGTGTGCCGCGCGGCGCACTTTCCAAGAGTTACAATTGTAGGGGCGCGGCAGACTTCACCCGAAGTTGGCCGCCAACGAGACCATTGACCAGCTCTACCGCCATAGCCGTTTATGGCGACGTTCAGAGCGCTGGCTGACTTTACCGAAAGGGACAATTGAAGACGTGGTGACTCCAGTAAATCGTCGAAACGAGAGGAATGCCGATTCCACAAGGATTAACAATCATATTCGCGAACGACAAGTTCGCGTCATCAGTGAGACCGGGGAGCAGTTGGGGGTTCTGACCATCGACGCTGCCCTGGATCGAGCCCGCGAAGTGGGGCTCGATCTAGTTGAAGTTGCGGCTACGGAGAAGCCGCCGGTTTGCCGCATCATGGACTACGGCAAGTACAAATATGAAAAGAGCAAGAAGAAGCACAGTCAATCTTCGGCTCATCAAACCAAGCTCAAAGAGATACGCTTGCGTCCCAAGACGGGCGATCACGATATCCAGTTCAAGCTCAAGCAAGCCGTCAGCTTTCTAAAGCACAAAGACAAAGTGCAGGTGTCTGTTATCTTCCGTGGTCGTGAGATGGCTCACGTCGAAGAGGGCTTGCGCGTCATGGAGGGCGTGCTTGAACAGCTTTTGCAACACGGTAAGCTTGAATCAAGCCCACAACAAATGGGCCGCCGCATGATGTGCACAGTAGCCCCCAAGTAGCTACGCTCGCCACCAGCTTAGGAGCCACTCTCGACAGAGAGTGGCGGCTTTGGCCGGACGTTGCTTGAGGACCATTTGACTGGTAGGGCGGGATAAGCCTGTCCAAGGTGGCCTGGGGGGTTGCATCTTTAAGTGTGCGCCAAGCCACACGACTCATTCAACCGTAATATGTTTCGCGCAGCGCCGGTCCACCACCGAGGCTGTGTGTGCGCAGACTGGTGACTGCAACGTAACGTACAGTCACTAGTATCCGAAGCCAATGCGCACGACAAAGTTATCGCGTAAATCCAGGTTGTCAGCCGGTCGGTCTTTGTAAAGTAGCTCGCGACTGAACGCGTAACCGGCTTCTGCAAAGCCGACGCGGCGGCCGTCGCGCATCATTTCGTTGCGCCCCCACTCCAACCCAAACACGATCCGCACATCGTTGATGTCGACGGCATCTTTGGTGCTGTCATCGCGACGCACCGTCCAATTGCCGCCTCCGTAGTAGGCCGCTACGTACCACCAGGTGTCCGTATTACCCAGAGTTGTCATATACGACGACAGCTTGGGCTCGGGAAAGAATATGTCCAATCGTGTGCCGGGATTGGGTTGCCACAAAAAGCCACCAGCCGGTAACAGTTTGACCCGGTTGCGATCCAAATACAGGATGCCCAGCTTGAGGGTGCTTTGTGGAGTCAACCGCACGCGACCGATGCCACGCCCTAGAATGCGTAAGCTTCGCGTGCTGATCGCATCGAAGTCGCTGAAGATACCAACGCGTGTCCCAAGCTCAGCTCCAAAAATACGCGCTGGATCGGATTGCCAGCCAACGTCCAAGAACGCCGAAAAAGCGTTTGATGGTAAGTCGGCTGTATTGGCGGGATTCAGATAGGATCGCGGACCATCCCACAGATGTAGCGAAAATGAAGGCAGCAAATAGACAGGCTGCGTCGAAAACAGAAAGTTGGGAATCGCAAATGCCAGCGAGACGTCCGTATCGTTAATTGCCAAGTCATTGTGCTTCTTGTCACCGTGAATATATGTGTGTCGAAAACGCGGGCCTTGGAACAAGCGGATAAAAGTTGGGGGCTGGCCAAGCTGCCCGTTGAACATCGAGCCAGACGGATTCCAGTTCGTGCCGCCCCAGCCTCCGCTTTGTCCCGGCAGCCACCCCCCAGGGTAACCTGGATTGTATGCCGGCGCACCATACGTGCCGCCACCGAAGCCGTTATTGCTGGAACCTCCAAACCAGTTTTGAAACAGTCCTCCCGAGCCGCTTCCGTAATTGTAAGCACCCGGAAAGAGCGCCGATGGAGTGCTATTGGGATACATGCCTGGCCCAGAAATCGCTCCAGGAGCCAATGCTGGATTGGTATTGATGATCGCGCTTTGGCCTGCGCCAGGCAAAGGCGGTGGCGGACCTGTATAGGATGGATAGGTTCCCGGTCCAATGCCACCCAAAGGTGTTCCCGTAGGGTAGGGAACGCTGGGTGTGTAGCCAGGCAGAACCTGGGGTGCATAGCTGGTATTGGGTAGCGATGGCGGGACCGTGCTGGCTGGAACAGCTAACGCCGCGCCACTTTGTGGTCGCAATCCGCTGAATGCCCCTGTACTCGGAGCATACGGATCAAATCCCAGGGGAGAACCCGAATTTAGCGGTACCATAGGAGGGATTGAAGTAGACGGTGCACCGTTCTGCGCGATCCGCAATCCATGAGCCGGTGTAAGTGCGCCAGACAATTGCCCCCAGCTCGGCGTAGCTCCCACGAGCACGCTCAGCAAGCCGGCAATCAATCGTAAGGCAGTCGACCGCATATAGAATTGGCGTATGATGGAAACGGGAATAGTGAAACCCAACCGCGCACGCGTTGCGCACCACTTCTCGCCGTCTGCTGTAGTCGATTGACAGCAGGATCGTCAATACTGTTTCTGGTCACGGCAGTTTACGGCGGTTGCACTTTGCGCTTCGTCGGTATCGCGTTTGCCAAAGCAATCGCAGCTTCGCTAGCAATTTTTGGGGTGGTGCTGGAAACGCACTGGTGACAGGAGCATCGACGTCGCCACCTGGAGCGCTCATGGCGTTGGAAGGACAGTCCCAGTTGCATATCCAGGGTGGCCATGTTCTTAAATTTCTTAAATGATGCGTATTGAAGCCAGCTTGGCACCTAGCCCTTGGGCCAGGGCCCTTGTTGCCACTCACGTCGGGATTGAGTAAGCTGGCTAATGCCTGCCAATCCCCACTAGTGAACAATCCCCGCCATGCCCACCTGGATGAAGTCTGGTCCACAACTCCATCGGTCCGGATTCGGCTGGATGGCCATTTTTGCTTGGATCAGTCTGCCTCTGGCAACAGCCGTCCAGCCTCCAGCGTCTAGCATTGAACTCAGCCAACTAAATGCAGAGTCCCAGACTGCTGCAATCGAGTTCTTCGAAAGCAAAATTCGGCCTTATTTAGTCGAACATTGCTATACATGTCACGCTGCTGATTCAAAAATCATTCGCGGCGGACTGCTCCTCGACAGCCGTGCGGGTTTGCTCAGAGGCGGCGACAGCGGGCCGGCTGTTGTTCCCGGCAACCCCGAGGAAAGTTTGTTGTTGTCCGCATTGAAACACGAGTCGTTTGAGATGCCGCCGGATCGAAAACTGCCCAATCCGGTGATTGCGGACTTTCAGCAATGGATTTCAAGTGGTGCTTTAGACCCACGCGATGCCGGGACCGCCGAGCCACCACGCGAAGTCGACTTCGAGACTGCCCAGTCACACTGGGCATTCCAGCCCATCTCTGAGCCAACTCCACCTGAGGTGATCGGAGAATCATGGATTCAAAGCCCCATCGATCGGTTCGTGCTGGCACGACTAGAAGCCGCTGGCATGCAACCCCGCCCGCGAGCGGACAGGCAGACGTTGATACGGCGGGCCTATTTTGATCTCGTCGGTCTGCCGCCAACAATCGCACAAGTTGATGCTTTTCTGAACGACGAATGCCCCGCTGCGTTCGCAAACGTAGTTGAATCTCTATTAGAATCGCCGCACTACGGCGAGCGCTGGGGGCGACATTGGCTGGATTTGGTTCGCTACGCTGACTCCAATGGTGCCGACGAAAATCACCAACTTCCCAACGCTTGGCACTATCGCGATTGGGTGGTCCGAATGATCAATCGGGACCAGCCGTTGGACCAATTCATTATCGAACAGCTTGCTGGGGACTTGTTGCCCAAAACCGGTGACGAGCAGATCGACGGAGATCGACTGACTGCAACGGGAATGCTAGTCATTGGCCCTAAGATGTTGGCCGAACAGGATAAAGATAAGATGGTGATCGATATCGTCGACGAACAGATTGATACCGTCTCCCGAACCATGCTCGGTCTAACCATCGGCTGCGCCCGCTGTCATGATCATAAGTTCGATCCCATCAGCACGACAGATTATTACGCGCTTGCGGGCATTTTTTACAGCACTCAGACGATGGCCGACCGGGCCTTTGTATCCAATTGGTTGGAGCGACCACTTCCATCGGCCGAGATCGAATCACGACGCTCCGAACACCAGAAGAAAGTTGATGCTGCCAAAGCGGAATTGGCCGCTACCGCCACAACACTCAAGTCTCAAACCGAGAAGCTTGAAAAGCTGCAAGCCAAGCTTGACTCAGCGTCCGTTGAAGCACCCCACGACCCCCACCGGCTGGCGACGGTAGCGGCGTTACAGACGGTGGTTGACTTGGCGAATGCTGAATCTCCCCCGGAGGCTGAACTAGCGGCGCTCAAAGCCGAGGTTGACGCATTAACACAAAATGTCGACGAGCAAAAAAAGACGCTAGAGGGGCTCGAAAAAACGATGCCGTCATTCACCAAGGTGATGGCGGTGGACGAAGCGACACCCACTGAACTGCCGATCCACATTCGTGGCAACCACCTCACGTTGGCCAATCAAAAGGTCAGTCGCGGCATGCCCGAGATACTAACTGCCGTTGAACCGTCGCCAGCTATTCCGGCGGACCAAAGTGGTCGATTGCAGTTGGCTTACTGGTTGGTCTCGCCCGGCAACCCGTTGACTGCTCGGGTTATGGTCAACCGAATTTGGATGTGGCACTTTGGTCAAGCGCTGCTGCGGACTCCATCGAATTTTGGGCTTCGAGCTGACCAGCCGACGCACCCTGAGTTGCTCGACTATTTGGCCGGCCGATTGATCCAAGACGGCTGGTCGCTCAAGCACATGCATCGCATGATCATGAATTCGTCTACCTATCAAATGTCCAGTGATATCGAATTCCCTGAATCGCGACGATATGCCGATCAAGACCCTGACAATCGACTGCTGTGGCGTCGCCAGCGTCGGCGACTCGAAGCCGAGCCGATTCGCGATGCGGTGTTCTTCATCGGAGGTGGCCTCGATACTACACTTGGCGGAAAAGCCCCCGATACCAACGCCGGTCGCCGCGCGCTCTATTTGCCGATCAATCGCGCCTCGTTTTATGAAATGTTTTCCACCTTTGACTACGTCGAAACGGCCAACCATATCGAGCAACGCCCCACAACCACGGTACCTCAGCAAGCATTGTTTCTGTTGAATAGTCCCATAGTCCACCAACAAGCCACCGCCGCTGCTAACAAAATAATGGCTGATTACCAGACGCCGCATGAACGAATCACCGCATTATTTCGAATGCTGTATGCTCGCTTACCGTCTCCAGCGGAACTGAGCCGATCGATGCACTTTATCGAAACTGCCCAGACCGAACTTGAAAGCCTGACTGATTCTTCCCTGCGGACTTTACAAACTTGGGCGGCCCTCTGCCGTTCCATGGTCGCCGCGAATGAGTTTTTGTACATCGACTAATCCAGCCGGATTGCCATGTGGAATCGCCGACAACTTTTGCACAGAACCTCCGCTGGTTTTGGTTCTCTGGCATTGATCGATTTATTGGCCCGATGCTCAGCCGCTGAGCAAGGGATAGCCAGCCGTAGCCCGCTGGCAGCCAAATCGCCACATTTCGCGCCACGTGCCAAGCGGGTCATTTTCTTATTCATGCATGGCGGGCCATCGCATATCGACACTTTTGACTACAAGCCCCAACTGGTGAAACAAGACGGCCAGCCGCTGCCTTTCGAAAAGCCACGAATTCAATTCGCCCAAACAGGAAATCTGCTGCGCAGCCCCTGGAAATTCAAGCAATATGGCCAGTCGGGAGCCTGGGTCAGCGATCTCTTTCCGCGCGTTGGGCAGTGCGTCGACGACATTACGTTTATCAAGTCGATTTATGGCTCCAACGAAGCGCATGGAGGAGCGTTGCTAAAGATCCATACCGGGTCGGACACCTTCGTGCGACCCAGCTTGGGTGCATGGATCAGTTATGGCTTGGGAACGGAAAACGAAAGCCTGCCCAGTTTTGTAACTATCAACCCAACACTCGGTCATGGCGGCGTTCGTAATTTCGGTTCTGCGTTTCTGCCGCCGATTCATCAAGCGACAAGGATCGGTCAGACCGGTTCAGGAATGAAGAGCGCGAAAATCGAAAACTTGACTAACGATAGCGTTTCTCCTGAATTACAACGTAAGCAGCTCCAATTGTTAGGGGATTTGGACCGGTTGAAGCGACCCGGTTCATCGGCCCGGCTCGAATCGGAACTCGACGCGCGGATCGAGTCCTTTGAGTTGGCATTTCGAATGCAATCGGCCGCACCGAGCCTAATGGATATAACGGACGAGACGGAAGCCACCTTAGCACTGTATGGTATCGATGGCAGCCCGACCGACAACTACGGTCGGCAATGCCTGATCGCACGGCGCCTGTCCGAGGCCGGTGTGCGGTTCGTTCAAGTGTCGCACGCTTATTGGGATCAGCACTCGGAGTTGAAAGAAAAACACCAGGAGTTGGCTGCCGAAGTGGATAAGCCGATCGCGGGCTTGTTACAGGATTTAAAGCAGCGAGGAATGTTGGATGAAACGCTGGTGATGTGGGGCGGTGAGTTTGGTCGGACGCCAACGGCGCAAGGGAAAAATGGTCGCGACCATAATCCGCACGCATTTACCTGGTGGCTGGCGGGTGGAGGCGTCAAAGCTGGATTCAGCTATGGAGAATCGGATGATTTTGGATTCTACGCAACCCACGACAAGGTACACGTCCACGATTTGCATGCAACGATTCTGCATCTGCTAGGGATCGACCATGAGAGACTGACCTATCCCTATGGCGGTCGTGACTTTCGCTTGACCGATGTTGATGGAAATGTTGTGCATCAAATTATGGCCTGATGAATGTTCGTGTCTTGGCGACCACCTGGGCGGCGGTGAATGGTCGTGCACAGATTGCCTTAGGGACTCAGCGTGAATACTAGAACCGCCAGTGCCGCTGGTTTAACACTCTGGGTGTGGCTGTGGAAGCTGACCAGGATTGTGTGGGCGAGTCCCTATAGTTTGCTTGGAGTACTGGTGGGAGGGGTGGGATTGCTGTCCGGGGGACATGTGCGCCTCAGTGGAGGCGTGCTGGAATTCTACGGTGGATTTACCAGATGGTTTGTCCAGCACCTGCCGACCGGTGCTCATACCCTGGGCGTTACGTGGGGGCATGTAATCTTGGGACAAAGTGCGCAGGCGTTGGAATACGCGGCCGAGCATGAGCGGGTTCATGTCCGCCAATTCGAGCTGTGGGGACCGTTGATGGGGCCGGCATACCTGTCGGCATCACTCTACGTTTGGTTGCGCGGCGGCCACGCATATCTGGATAACCCTTTTGAGATTGCCGCCTATCGCAAAGCACCCTAACAGGCGACAATCAATGGCCAGTAGGGCCCGGCGGTCCTTAAGCAACTGACCCCACCTGAACTCGTTAATTGAGCGGCCAATGCGATTTTCCCACGCGCTACCATCGCCAGAGTGTTGGCGGTCAGCTTGCCTGTCGTCTGGCGACGGTAGCTACTGTTTGGCCGCTCACGCAACCTAGAATGCCTCATGAATAACATCGACGAGAAACGTGCTATTGAACTGGTCATGCGACTGATGGCCATTCCGGGTAAGAGTTGCGAGGAATCGCTGATTGCCCAATCGGTCGTTGCCGAGTTAGAGCAGTTAGGAATCCCGTCCACTTGCATTACATTCGATAACGCTCACCAGCGAACGCCACAGCCGGGGCAAGTCGGCAATCTGATCGCCAAGTTACCTGGCGACCGACGCTTGCCGCGAATCATGTTGTCGGCGCACCTGGACACGGTGCCAATCTGCGTGGGGTGCGTTCCGAAGCGTCGTGGCCAGGTTATCTATTCGGCCAACCGTGAAACCGGGTTAGGGGCTGATGATCGCGCTGGGGTAGCTGCCGTGCTGACCAGCCTCAGGCATGTCCTGCAAATGCCGCAGCGGCCGCCGATAACGGCTTGTTTTTTCGTTCAAGAGGAAATTGGTTTGCAAGGCAGTCGCCATCTTTCTGTGAACAAACTCGGTCGGCCGAGCATGGCGCTGAACTTCGATGGAGGCAATCCTTACAAGTTGACCTTAGGAGCCACTGGCGGTGAGCGGATTTGGATTCGCTTGCTCGGTATTCCTGCTCACGCGGGCCTAGCACCGCAGACAGGTGCCAGCGCCATTGAAGCTGCGGGATTGGCCATCGCCGCGCTGCACAAAGGCCGCTGGCTTGGTGCCGTTCGCAAGGGCCGACGAACAGGCACCAGCAATATTGGCATCATCCGTGGCGGCCTGGCGACCAACGTCGTCACAGAATTGGTTGAGATTGCGGCCGAAGCCCGTAGCCATGACCGCGCAATGCGCACGGAGATTGCCGAAGCCATCCAGTCTGCTTTTCATCAAGCGGCGTCTCAGGTGGTCAATGATCAAGGACAAGCGGTGCGCGCTAACGTCGAGCGGCGAGTGGACTACGATTCGTTCCTGCTGGACCCTAATAGCCCGATCGTGGCCGTGACCCAACGGGCGATTGAATCTTTGGGCATGCAGCCTGAGCAAGGCGTGACTAATGGAGGCATCGATGCCAATTGGTTGGTTGAGCATGGCATTCCAACTGTAACCCTTGGTTGCGGCCAGCGCCATGTGCACACCAATCAGGAGCAATTGGACATTCCAGACTATCTGGCCGCCTGCAAGATCGCCCTGCGAGTCCTAACACATGCGGCCTGACGATGAACTGTGTCTGTGCTTTCACGTTACCTGGCGCAAGGTGATGAACTACATCCGTGTCCACCGCGTGAAGCTGCCCAGTCAGTTAGCCAACTGCCAGAATGCGGGAACAGGCTGCGGCTGGTGTCGTCGTTCCATGCAGTGTCTAGTACAACAAATGCAAGACGATCCCCCCGCTCCGGATCAAGTGGACCAATGGCTTGCTGAGAAATACCCAGCCAGCGCAAACTACCGCACCGGCCGCGCCCGTTATATTGCACAGGGTCATGGCACTCCCCCCAAGCCGGAATCTGAAACTTAGGGCCGGGTAGTAAGGCCATGGTAGTCTTCTGCCTAACGTTGGCTGAGCAGGTTTTCAGGTCCAAGGTCTGTGGCAGCTATGAACTGCTGTGTACAAGTCAGCGGCCCCGCCCTAGATAGTTGAGCGGCCATCAGCAATTGGCCAGCAGCCACCGTCACTAGGCGGTGGAAGCTCTGTTGCCAACCGTCCGGCAACGGTAGCCACTGGTCTGCTGCAGGCCGTCGTGGCTTTTGAGTTTGCAAATTGTCGGCCGGTTGGGGTACAATCTGCTCAGACGGGCCTCGGGCAGTGCGACCCAGGCGATGAGCTGGGCACCGATCGCATGCAACTCTTCTCGCATTACTCTTCTCGCATAACAGGATCCGCGCATATGTCTAACTTTGACAGCCGTCAGACCGACTGCACAGCAGCCGACAATCCAGCGCATCTGATCGAGACAAAAGAAGCCTATAGCGACTTGGTCGAGCAACTCAGCCACCTCCGTCAAACTGCGGCCAATGGGGTTCCGCTATCGATCGATGCCAATCAATGGGTAGCTCAATTGGCTGAGTTCCGCCAGCGACTGGCTCAACAGTTCAGTGCCGAAGGCTCCTACGGCTACATGTCTCAGACTGCTGGTCAGGAGCCATCGCCACAATTCGATGATGCTCAAGACCTGGATTATTCAGTAGCAGACGACGCGCGTCAGCCTGCCGGCTTGCGTAACCAACATGCCGAGCTATACGTTCAGTTGTCCGAGTTGTGCGAGCTGGTAGAAGAAGCGCAATATCGTGGCACCATCATTCGCGATTTTCCGATTTATGCGGGTGCCCTACAACAGTTCGAGGAATCGCTGCGCAGCCACGAAGCGCTGTTGGCCGAACTTATTGCCCATCGCGCTGGCCGAACCGATCCAACTTGTTAAAGCTCGGCGGTCGCGATAGGTGAAACGCAGCTCGGCTGCCCGGAGTAACACTGCTTGAAAACTGAAATCGAGGCTGATGGGCGAGTTGTCACGTGTTTGTAAATGCTGAAGAAAAAGATCAAGTTATCCACATCGTGCTGATTGAAGACAGCAGGTTGGATGCCAAGATTACCATCGAAGCACTTAAGAATTGCGGCTATCATCACCGCCTAGCTCTGTTTCGGACTGCCAGCGAAGCGATCGAATTTCTAAATAAGCGCGGCGTGTATGCGCTCGCCGCTAAGCCGCAGATCATTCTGCTGGATCTGTTCTTGCCCGATAGTAACGGCGTTAGCTTCTTGCGCATGCTCCGCGAAAATCAGCAGCTCAAAGATGTTCCGGTCGTCGTGCTAACTGGCAGCGAGGACTGTGCTGATCGCGAAGAATGTGAAAAGCTGGGCATCAGCAGTTATATTGTAAAGCCGTTTAATGAAGAAAAATTCTTGTCGGTGATGCGCCAGTTGAATTCACTGGCGCTGGCGCTCGATGCGGCCTCCACCGATCCACAGGTTCCGAGTGAAAACGCGACGTAGCTGATGTTTCCAGAAGGTGGCTAGGTCTCTGACGCAGCCTCTGTGCTCTGGCGAGCGCAGCTACGAATCGAAGGCTCAGGCAAGGCAGACAATCGTACCAAACTCTACGCACTGGTCAGTGGCAGCCACTGACCAGTGCGTAGCAGGACCACTTTATTTCTGACTGCGGAGTACAGCTTGAGCTGCAGCCAGTCTCGCGATGGGGACGCGGAATGGTGAGCAGCTTACGTAGTTCAGACCCAGCTGATGGCAGAATACGACCGATGCAGGGTCACCGCCGTGTTCGCCGCAAATGCCGATCTTCAAATCGGCCCGACGGCTACGTCCCTTGTCAACGCCGATCTTCATGAGCTGACCGACACCAGCGGTGTCGATCGAAGCGAAAGGATTGGCCTTGATGATCTCCTTGTCCTGGTAGGCCGGAAGGAACGACCCCGAATCGTCGCGACTCATGCCCAAAGCGGTTTGAGTCAAGTCGTTGGTACCAAACGAGAAGAATTCAGCGGTGTCAGCGATCTCATCTGCGGTCAAGCAGCCGCGCGGAACTTCAATCATCGTGCCCACAGAGTATGGGAACTTCTTGCCGGTCTCCTTCATGACCTCCTTGGCTACACGATGCACAATTTCGACTTGCAAATCCAGTTCTCGCTTGAAGCCGACTAACGGGATCATGATTTCCGGCTTAACTTTAATACCTTCCTTCATCACCGCAGCAGCCGCCTGAAAGACGGCACGCGCTTGCATTTCCGAAATCTCGGGGCGAATGATACCTAGGCGGCAACCGCGGAATCCGAGCATCGGATTGAACTCGTGCAATTCGTTGACTAGGCGTTCGACTTCAACAACGCTGGTCTTGAGTTGCTTGGCGACTTCCTCTTGACCTTTTTTGTTGTCGGCTTGCGGCAGGAATTCGTGCAAGGGCGGATCGAGCAAGCGGATACAGGCCGGCAGGCCATTGAGCGCTCGGAAGATGCCTTCAAAGTCTTTTTGCTGGTAAGGTAGCAATTTGGCCAGTGCCTTGCGACGATCCTCTTCCTTTTCAGCCAGAATCATCTGTCGCACGGCGATGATGCGATCGCCGTCAAAGAACATGTGTTCGGTGCGGCACAAGCCAATTCCCTCGGCTCCGAAGGCCACCGCATTTTCGACCTGATCGGGTTGATCAGCGTTGGTGCGAACACCCAGCGTGCGATACTTGTCCGCCAACGACATGATGAATTCGTAGTACTGATAGATCTTGCTATCCTTGGGCTTCAGCTTCTTGGTGACCAGCACCTGCTTCAGCTCGCTATCGGTCGTAGCGATCTTGCCATTGAAGACTTCGCCGGTAGTACCGTTGATGCTGATCGGATCGCCTTCACGCAAAGTCACCCCGTTGCACTTGAGTGTTCCCTTGCGGTAGTCGATGTCGATATCCCCGGCACCGGCCACGCATACTTTACCCATCTGGCGAGCCACCAGTGCCGCGTGGCTGGAGACGCCTCCGCGGCAAGTCAAAATTCCTTCAGAGGCGATCATGCCGCGCAGGTCTTCCGGGCTGGTTTCGATCCGCGCCAACACCACGCTGTGACCTTTCTTGGCCAACTCTTCGGCTTTGTTTGCATTGAACACAACCATGCCCGAAGCCGCACCTGGACCGGCGGGCAGGCCCGTCGCCATCAAGCGCCCAGCCTTGCGCGCTTTCTCATAGTCAACTGTATCAAAGATCGGTTGCAGCAGTTGGTTCAACGCTTCGGGATCACCGGACTTAATCGCGTGCTCCGGTGTCATCAGCTTTTCCTTGACCATATCGTGAGCGATCTTCACGTAGGCCATGGCGGTGCGCTTGCCATTGCGGGTTTGCAGCATGTACAGTTTTTTCTTTTCAATCGTGAACTCGAAGTCTTGAACGTCGCCGAAATTCTTTTCCAGCACCTTGCGAACGTCGTTCAGCTCTTTGTAGGCGGCCCCAATCACCTTGTCCTTAGCCATTTCTGCGATCTTTAGGGGTGTGCGCACTCCGGCCACCACGTCTTCACCCTGGGCGTTCACCAGGTATTCACCGTAGAACACATTTTCACCATTGGCTGGATCGCGGGTGAACGCAACGCCGGTAGCACTATCGTCGCCCATGTTGCCGAAGACCATGCTTTGCACGTTGACGGCAGTCCCCCAGTCATCGGGAATGCGATACTTCTGGCGATACAGAATTGCACGTTCGTTCATCCACGATCCGAAGACGGCGCTGACGGCACCTTCAAGCTGCTTCATCGGCTCGGTCGGGAAGGCCTTGCCGGTCCAGTCCTTGATCAGTTTCTTGAAGCGCTTCACCAGCTCCTGCAGGTGTTCTTCGGTCAGCTCGACATCTTCCTTGACCTTGACCTCTTTCTTCAAATTGGCAATTACTTCCTCGAACGGCTCGTGATCGTCTTCGTGCTTTTTCTGAACGCCCATCACCACGTCGCCGTACATCTGCAAGAATCGGCGATACGAATCCCAGGCGAATCGACCGTTACCAGTCGCCTTCTTCAGCCCCTCAGTGGTTTCGTCGTTCAATCCGAGATTCAAGATGGTATCCATCATGCCCGGCATCGAATCCCGCGCACCGGAGCGGACCGACACCAACAACGGATTCTTGGGATCACCGAATCTTTTTCCGGTCTCTTTTTCCAGCCAAGCCACTGCCTTGGATAGATCGCGATCGAAATCTGCAGGATACTTCTTGCGGTTCTGGTAATAGTAAACGCAAACCTCGGTCGTGATGGTAAAACCTGGAGGGACAGGCAGACCAATGCGTGTCATGGCCGCCAGATTCGCTCCCTTTCCGCCGATCAGCGCCTTCATGTCGCCAGTGCCATCGGTCTTTGACTTGCCAAAATAGTAGATCGTTTTCTTGCTAGACATAGCTGTGAATCCGTTTTTGGTTCAAGGGCTGGTAAGTTGCCCTAAGTGGTGTCTTAAAAAGCTGTTGCCGGGCCTTGAATCGAACCAGGATTGGCAGGCTACTTAGGCGTGCAATTCAGCTATAAAATTGGTCAGGCGAGTGTAACGCTGACCGCCGTAATCGTCAATTGGACGGTGCCAGTAGCTACTGTCGCCCGACGGTGGAATGAGAATTGGAAAAGTTTACGCAAAGGCAGAAAACTGTGACGAAGCCTCCACGTTCTGGCCAAGCCAGCTACGAAACCACCAGCGCTGACGACATCGGTGTGTTGCTAGTTGGCCATGGGACACGCGATAGGCAAGGTCAAGAGCAGTTCCTGGAGCTGTTTAGGCACTTTGCGCGGTTCGTTTCGCCGCTTACCAGCCAGCCCGCCTTCCTGGAGCTGGCTGAACCGACGATATCACAGGCTGTCGAGCGACTTACAGAATCATCACTGATTCGACGACTGATCGTTGTCCCGGCTCTGCTGTTCACCGCCGGTCACGCAGAAGAGGATATTCCTCGGGCCGTTCAATCAGCAGTCGATTCGCTCGAGCACAAGTGCAACCTTCACATTATTGGGCAGACGCCGACTTTAGAGTGCTCGACGGAAGTGCTCGAACTATCGGCCACCCGTTTTCGCCAAGCCATGTCATGCGGCCAGCAATGCGCTGTACACTGCGCTGGCAGCGCCTGTGCACGAACGCGTTGGCTACTGGTCGGTAGGGGCAGCAGCAGCCAAAGTGCAGCCTTGAAGTTGCAACAATTCATGCAGCTCCGGCAACAATGGACTCCGGTCGAGCAAGCGTCGGTAGCCTATATCTTTGGACAAACACCAACTGTCGAGCAGGAGCTGGACCGATTGTTGTCGTCTGATGCCAGCCGCATCGTCGTCCAGCCACATCTGTTGTTCTCGGGCAGGCTGCTGGACGAACTGCGGCATCAAGTACAGGAATGCGGCAGCCGCAACCCACGCCAAGCATGGGTCATTACCGATACTTTGGGGGGCGACTGGCGACTGGCCGAACTATTGGGTTCATTGGCTTTAGCTCAGTTAACTGGTCCCAACGTCGGAATGCGGTAAACTCATGTTGCTGCCCAATTGGTGATTTCATAGGATTGTGTAGTCCGTAGAAACTCTCTAACTTGACTGCCAGCCATCGGTCGTCCAATTAGAAAAGGCGATCAACCGCCTGTTACACGCCGCGAATATACTTTTTTTGAGGCTGCCAAATGCGACTTAAAATTGGTCTGATACTGGGACTGCTCACAGGACTTGCACTCGCCTATACAAGCCAGAGTTGGGCGGACGACCCCAAGCTGGCAGCTCCGCGAGTCAGTGACATGGCAGGCCAGCGAGCCTCAGATGCTCGCATCGTAAAGACAGTAGCCGCGCTTATGACCAAAGTGCACTTGGCCAATCAGCCGCTGGACGACGAAATTTCGCGGCGCGCCTATGACTCGATGCTCAAGTTGTTGGACCCGCTAAAGATCTATTTTCTGCAGAGCGATATCGATGCGTTGTCCAAGAATCGGGACAAGATCGACGACTTTGTTCAAGCAGGCAAGATGGACTTCGCCATTGAGCTCTACCAACTGTTTCTGAAGCGGCTCGATGAGCGCATTGCGGCGGCTCATCAGTACGTGGATACTGAACATGACTTTACGATTCAAGAATCTATCGCTCGCGAACCCAAGAAAATCGAATATCCCAAAGATACAGCCGAAGCCAACGATCGCATGCGGAAGCAGGTAAAATTCCGTATGTTGAGTCTGGAGAGTGACCGAATTCGCGCCGAGCAGGATCTTCAGGCCGGCAAGCAGCAATCAGACCTGGAGCGAGTTCTGATCGGCGATCCTAACGAAGATCCCCGCGAGCGCTTACATCGCAGTTATCGGACCTTGCATAAGCGCTGGCAACAGTTTGATGCCAACGAACTCTTGGAGTTGTATGTCTCGGCGCTGACCACCAGCTTTGATCCTCATACTTCGTACATGTCCCCCAGCACTCAGAAAAACTTCATGATTAGCATGAAGCTGAATCTGGATGGCATCGGCGCTCAATTGACCAGTGAAGACGGCTATACAAAACTGACCAGCATCGTGCCCGGTGGGGCGGCCGACAAAGATGGACGACTCAAGCCCGGCGACCGCATTGTAGCCGTAGGGCAAGGCCAGGAAGGTCCGGTGGAAGATGTAATTGATATGAAACTAGACGAAGTCGTGCAGCGGATTCGCGGTCAGGCTGGGACCATTGTGCGCTTGATTGTATTGCCGGCCAGTGGCGGCGAATCCCAAGTCTATAACATTACTCGGGCCAAGATCACGCTGGAAGACAGTGCAGCGCGTAGCCAGATTGTCGATTATCCACTGGAAGATCAACAAGCGTCGGCGACTCCGTTTCGAGTTGGATATATCGACTTGCCCAGCTTCTACATGGACATGGAAGCAGCACGCAGGAACTCCAATAACTTTCGTAGTACGACGCGAGATGTTCGGAAGATTTTGGCCGATTTCCGCGACCAATCTGTAGATGTCGTGGTGTTGGACTTGAGTCGCAATGGTGGCGGTAGTTTGACCGAGGCCATTAACTTGACGGGGCTGTTCATAGATCGCGGACCTGTGGTTCAAGTCAAGAATCCTCAAGGTCAGGTTCAGGTGTACGAAGACGAAGAATCGGGTGTTGCTTGGAACGGTCCATTGATCGTCATGACCAGCAAAGAGAGCGCCTCTGCCAGTGAAATCTTGGCTGGTGCGATCCAAGATTATGGTCGTGGTTTGATCGTCGGTGACCCGGCCACTCACGGCAAAGGCACGGTGCAAAGTTTGTACGACTTGAGTGAAGAGTTGTTAGGTGGAGGTGGCCCCGCTATGGGTGCGCTGAAGATTACCATTCAGCAGTTTTATCTGCCGGCAGGTAAGAGTACGCAGCGGCAAGGGGTCATGTCCGACCTGATTCTGCCGCAGATCACGGCCGAAATTGACAATGGCGAAGCCGACCTGGATTATGCGCTGCCTAACGACACCGTCACTCCGACGCGATTTTCCAAATACAACCTGGTTAATAGTACTTTGTTGGCAGATCTGCGCGCCAAGAGCATGTCTCGTGTTCGAGAAAGCGATGGATTCGCCAAAACGCTGCGACGAATCGACCTCTATCGTCAGCAGAAAGGGGAAGAGTTCATCTCACTCAACCGCGAGGAATTCTTGAAACGGCGAGCGGAATTGGACGCTCAGCGGGAAGAGGAAGAGCAAAGCTTGGAGTCGCAAATTCCCAAGAAAGAGGTATTTCGCATGGATCACTACAACCGCGAAGTGCTAAATATCTCCAAGGACTACTACGACGCGCTCAACAAACTCAATCTGGCCAACGCCGGATAAAGTCGCAGCGTTCGCCAGAAATGTAGCTGTGTTCGCCAAAACCTGGAAAACCGTCGAAACCCTCCAGCTTCTGGCGATGGCGGCTACCATTTGCGAGTCGACGCTTGCTGGCATCTTCTGACCAAGCCCTAGCGGTCATCGAAAAATCGTGTAGAAAGTTGAGCTTCACGAACAGGCAGAGTACGTAGGCAACTGGGTTTCGCGCGAGTACTTTATTCCGCCGCAGGCTCTTGCTTATGGCTGCTTCGTTGAACGATGAACCATTGCCTCGCAGCCTAGGAATACTCATGGCTTCTCCGCGCGTGCTCGTTTTGCGAGCCCCAGGTACCAATTGCGACGTTGAAACAGCTTATGCCTTCCAGCGGGCTGGAGCGACTGTGAAATCGGTCCATGTCAACGCTCTGATGGATGACCCGGGCGGCTGGAGCACGTTTCAGATATTATGTTTTCCTGGCGGCTTCAGCTTCGGCGACGACATCGCAGCTGGCCGCATTCTGGCGCAACGTCTGAATGTTCATTTGCGTGACATGATCGAGCACTTTCGTGGCCACGACCGGCTGGTGTTGGGTATCTGCAACGGATTTCAAGTCATGATGCGTTTGGGAATTTTCTTTCCCGATCATTTCGACTCGCCCCCGGCCACATTGACACTCAACCGGCAAGCCAGATTTGAATGCCGCTGGGTCCATTTGGGCACGGCGAAAACCAATAGTGTCTTCTTGCGCGGTATCGAGCGACTTTATCTACCGATGGCTCATGCCGAAGGCCGCTTCGTGTTGCGGGATCCAGAGGCTGGAGAACGATTAGCATCCCAGTCGCAGCTCGGCTTGCGTTATTGCGCTGAAAGCGCGCCGCCTAGCGATCAGCTCTTGCCATTTCCTGACAATCCCAACGGAGCCGACCTGAATGTCGCTGGTATCTCCGATCCCAGCGGTCGAGTTTTTGGACTAATGCCGCACCCCGAGCGACACATCGAGCCTACACAGCATCCCTATTGGACTCGTCGCTTCCCCCAGCCTCCTGCGGGTGATGGACTAGCCATCTTCAACAATGCTGTTAGCTACTTTGCTTGATTATTCGAGTGGCATGGCATTCAATTCAAGCCAGCGCTCTTCGGCCATTCCAATTTCCATTTCCAGTAACTGGACAACTCGACTCAGCCGCTCGGCCTCGCCGGCGTCGTTGGTCTGTACTAGTTGGTCATGAAGTTCGGTTCGTTGTAAATCGAGCGCCTTGATCTTCTTACTGAGCGACTTCATTTCCTTGTCAACTGCCTTGGCGTCCAGCGGGCTTGGTGCCACTGTCACAGATGTAGAAGCAGGAATGGTCAAGCGATTCGCCGGCGCGCGAATTCGTTCACCTTCTTCGATCTCCCGATTGATGTAGTAGAGATAGCCTTCGTAACCGCCTTCATAGGCTCGCACGGAACCATCCCGAACTTCAATGATGTTCGTGGCCACACGGCTCATGAAGTGACGATCGTGACTTGTGAAGAGAACCGTTCCTTTATAATCGTTCAGTGCCTGCGCCAAAGATTCGACGGTTTCGACATCCAAGTGGTTGCCGGGTTCGTCCAGCACGAGCACGTTGTATGTTCCCAGCAGCAATCCGGCCATGCACAACCGAGCCCGTTCGCCGCCGGAAAGAACTTGAACCTTCTTGCGAACGTGATCCCCACGGAAGAGCATCGAACCAGCGACGGTCAAGATTTGCTGATTGGTCGTGCCAGGCGCAGCTTTGCTCTCAAGGTATTCGAGCACCATCTGTTTCGGTTCCAGAGCGCTGTAAACATGCTGCGCATAGACGCCGATCTCACAATGCAATCCCCATTTTACGCTACCGTGAATTGCAGCCAGCGAGCCAACCACAGTACGCAACAACGTAGTTTTCCCTTGACCGTTGTCACCGACAATGGCCGCTCGTTGACCATGTTCAACGTCCAGCACGATTCCGGTGGCAACGGTTCTTTCAGGATAGCCAATCGATAGATCGATCATCCGCACAGCCGGCCCTTTACGCGGCTGAACAATGGGCGCACGAATCGCGGCGGTCGGGAGATCTGCATCGATGTCGATCGTCTGTAGGCGTTCGAGTTGCCTGCCTTTGGAGCGCGCCAAAGTAGCGGTACTGGCTCGAGCCCGATTCTTGTCAATAAAATTCTGCAGGTGCTTTTGCTTGGCGACGATCGCTGCGTTGGATCGCTCGAAGTGTTCGCGTCTCTCGGCTGCAAATTTCAAGTAAGCCTCAATCTTGCCAGGAAACATCGTCAGTTTGCCACGCGATAAGTCAAGCGTATGATCGCAAGTGGCTTGCAGGAAGGAGCGATCGTGCGACACGATCAGCGCAGCTCTGTCGAAATGGCGCAAGAAGTGTTCAAGCAATATTTGCGTGCGAATGTCGAGGAAGTTCGTGGGCTCGTCAAGTACCAACAGGTTCGGATCTTTCAGCAGAAGCGACGTTAGCTTGACTCGCGTCTTCCAACCGCCAGAGAGTGCAGAAATGGGACCGTTCAAATACGCGCCTTTGAGTTCAAATTCGCCGGCCACTTCACCGCACTTCCAATCGGGTTGACCGCTATCGCGCATCAAAAAATCAATGGCCGATTCTTCAGGTAGAAAGGTATCGTGCTGTTGCAGATAGCCGATGCGCAACTGAGTGCTGCGAATGATTTCTCCTTTTTCCAACTCCTCTTCGCCCATCAAAACGCGCAGCAGAGTCGACTTGCCAGCACCATTGCGCCCCACAAAGCCGACTTTGGTCTTATCGGTCAGTGAAACGCTAGCGTCATCCAGCAGCCTTTGCTCACCGTAACTCTTCTGGGCACCGCGAATCTGAAGCAAAACACCCATAACTCAACTGGACTCCTAGCTCGTCGCGAAATTGGAAGTCGCCCGCGAAATTCGGGAATTGCCGCCAACATTGACTGCCAACTCCCGTCTGCGGAAAATGCGCATAACTGCCCTTTAAAATGTCAAAGTTCAGCCCGTTAATCAAGCCTGCCCATGCTACGATAAGGTTCTCAGGTAGTCAAACGATGGCTTGCCCTGACGGTTTTCTGATTCACATAGACGGTCGTAAATTCGGCAAGTACAATAAGGCTAGTGTTCCGATCTGCCGTTAAAAATCGCAGGTCTGCTGCCCGTCTGATAGAATAATGATGTTCGCCAAACCGAGAGCCGTGACAAGTGTTACCATAATTCGATGGCTACTTGTAGCTTCGCTGGTTGCGCCGCGAGTTGTCGGTCATCGTCATGCTGATATCGTCCGACTCGATGGAGCGAATCAAAGCTTGGCTGTACATATCGAGCGCTATCACGGCTCGGATAAGTCGCTAGTTGATGAGAATCAGTTCCACTTGCACCTGGCTTTTTCGCTTCTGTCTTCCGAAGTGCCCTGTGGGACTTCAGTGGTCAGTATTTGCGGGAGCGGCGCTGGAGGTTACTCAACGCTGCTCGAGCGCCTTGAGCAGGGCTGGCAGTCTGAGCCAATTCTGCAAGAGCCCGATCGCAAATCTGAAACACTAGTGGCCGACTGTGGCGATCCCCAACACCCAAGCACAAGCAGTTTCCGACGTGTCTGTTTCTGCGTTTGGAATATCTGACGCGGATACCGCGAAAAGCGACTAACGACACTTCGTTCATTCGCTCTCTTCTTTGTCAAAGACCGCAGTCCTTAACGCTCTTATGCTGCGTCGACAGCCAGCGTCTTCCGTTTATTGATCAATAGAGATACTTCTACTATGTCACATTATTTACTGATGGTCGTTCCTTGTTTACGATCCGGCCGCGAATGCTGCCACTATGCGATGTTGATTCCTATGCTATTCGGGATCTGGTTGATGATGCCGAACATCGGGTGTTGTCAAGAAAGTTCAAACTTCAAAGAGACTGGCGGGCCAAGTTCATCGGTTCAATTGCCTGTAACTGTAAACCTCACCGAGTCTCAGCGTGTGGCCGCTATTGTGAAAGTGGCTCCAGCTATTGAAGGGCCGTTTTCAAGTTCGATCAGCTTGACGGGAAAGGTGTCGCTTAATGAAGAGAAGCTAGCGCACATCTATCCAAATGTCAGTGGCCAAGTAGGGGCCGTAAAGGTAGCTTTGGGCGATACCGTGGCTGAAGGGGACGTGCTCGTAATCGTCAATAGCCGCGAAGTTGGAGCCGCCAAGCTGGATCTCTTTCAAGCGAAACTGCAGTTAGAGCTGGCTAGACTCAAGCTTAATCTGCAAGCTGAAATCGCCAGTAACACGAAAGAGCTTCTTGTCGCGCTAACAAAAAAGATGGATATCACGGAGTTACAAGAACAATTTACGGGCCGTTCGATGGGGGACTATCGAGAGCGACTGTTGCAGGCCTACGCCGTGTATGTTAAGTCGGAAGCAGATGTTCAGAGATTGATCAACGTGGCTGACTCTGGAGCGATTTCTTCTAAGCAACTGCTGTACGCCAAGGCCTCGCGAAATGCAGACTCAGCCACGTTTTATGCGAGGCTGGAGCAAATCGACTATGAACTAAGCACCTCTCAACTGCAGGCTTCACAACTCGTAAAAGAGGCCGAGACTCGTGTGGCGATAGCCACTACCAATTTACGAATTATGGGCTGTGAGCTCAGGGATTTTGAGAATTTCGATCCCTTACAGCAAGGCGAAGCGGTTTCCGACTATTTCATTCGCGCTCCACTGAGTGGCACGGTCATCTCAAAGGATGTCGTCTGGCGCGAACAAGTAAGGCCCGATTCACAAATCATGGCAATTGCGGACCTGTCGACAGTTTGGATCGAAGCCAATGTCTACGAAAAGGACGCTCGGCTACTGGAGTCACTCAAGGATCGATCGGTGAGCGTCCGCAATGCTGCCTGGCCGGAGAGAGATTTTCCAGCCAAGGTTTTCTTTACTGGTGAAATCATGGACGAGAAGACGCGAACTATCTCGATGCGGGCCGTTGCTAACAATGCCCACCACCTACTCAAGCCAGGCATGTTTGTGACGATCTCCTTCGCATCGCAGAGTAACGACAAACCGGTGATACAAGTGCCCTCGGGCGCAGTACTTGAGCACGCAGGTTCCCAGTTTGTCTTTGTGAAGCTCAATGATTCAACATTTGAACGACGCGACGTGGAGGTTGGAGAGAATAATGGCTCATCCACCGTAATTCACCGGGGCATTGCCAAGTCGGACATGGTCGTTACGACGGGTGGCTTCGTCCTGAAATCAAAGATGCTCGAATCATTGATGGGAGATGAATAAGATGTTGAATCATCTCATTGAGTGGTCCCTGAATAATCGATTTATTGTCATCTTACTGGCAGTCGTCACGCTTGGATTGGGTGGTTTTGCTGCCACTACAATTCCACTGGATGCAGTGCCAGATCTTACCAATATCCAAGTTCAGGTCTTGACCAATTCCCCTGCCCTGGGGCCTGTTGAAGTAGAGCAGTTCATAACCTTTCCAGTTGAGAATGCCATGAGCGGCATTCCACAGGTTGATGAAATCCGCTCGATCAGTCGTTTTGGCCTAAGTGCCGTTACAGTGACCTTCGAAGATGGCACCGATATTTACTGGGCTCGCAATATTGTTAGTCAAAGGCTTTTACGTGCGAAGGAGGAGATCCCGCCAGGCATGGGCACACCGGAGCTGGGCCCAATTGCAACCGGGATGAGTGAGATCTATCAATTCGAAGTTCGCGCCAAACAAGGCTACCATCACTCACTGAAAGATTTGAGGACCATACTTGACTGGCAGATCGCATTTCAGCTTCGGAGCGTACCCGGAGTCATTGAAGTCAACACATTTGGTGGCGAGCTAAAAACCTATGAGGTGCAAGTTGACCCTGCTAAGCTGCAGAATTACAACCTGTCCCTTTACGATGTTTTTACAGCACTTCAGGCGAACAATGGCAACTCAGGTGGAGGGTATATAATTCATGGTGCCGAGCAACGCTTAATACGCGGTGAAGGCTTGGTTGGAAGTCTCGCAGATATAGGCTCAATCATCCTCACGAGTAACAATGGAGTGCCGGTTTTAGTCACGGACGTTGCCGATGTGCAATATGCGCCTATGCTCCGACAAGGGGCCGTTACCCGTGATGGCGACCGTGAAGCAGTCGTGGGAATGGTCATGATGATCATGGGAGGGAGTTCTCGGCAAGTCGTCGAGGATGTCAAACGCAAAATCCATGAAATTGAAAAGACTCTTCCCGAAGGCGTTTACACTGACACTTTCTATGACCGAACCGAACTGGTCGAGAAGACGATTCATACGGTGGCCGAGAACATAGGTCTGGGGGTGGTGTTGGTTGTCATAATGCTCTTTCTGTTGTTAGGTGATATTCGTGCAGGATTAATCGTGGCCGCTGCTATTCCACTTTCTGCCGCATGCACCTTGATCGCCATGCGTTACGCAGGGGTGTCTGCGAATCTGATGAGTATGGGGGCGGTTGATTTCGGTGTTATTGTCGACGGCGCTGTGGTGATGATCGAAAACTGCGTACGGAGAGCTGCGCATTATCGCAGGACTCATAACCAGGACCATGTTCCACTGGGAGTGTATCGCGAGTCAGCCAGTGAAGTCGGGAAGCCGATTTTGTTCGCGGGAATCATTGTCATCCTTGTTTTCATTCCGATCCTTAGCCTGCAAGGAATGGAAGGGAAGATGTTTCGTCCGATGGCCTTTGTGTTCATGACGGCGTTATCGGCCGCACTAGTGATCGCAGTTACGGTAATGCCAGTAATGGCTTCCTTGTTACTTGCCCGTCGAATCAAGGAAAGGGAGACATTTCTGGTCCGTTGGATAAAAGCCGCTTATCAACCGATGCTCGCGTTGGCGATGAAACGCCCCAAATTATTGATGTCGTCGTCTGTAGCTGTGTTTGCCATCAGCATTTGGATCGCATCCGGGTTCGGTGTTGAGTTCGTACCTCGGCTGGATGAGGGCGATCTTGCCATTCAAGCCGCCAGACTACCAAGCGTATCTCTTGAAACGTCTGTCGAGATGACCAAGTCAATGGAACGCTGTCTCCTCAAGTTCCCGGAAGTAGAAACAGTTGTCTCAAAGACCGGACGTCCGGAAATCGCGAATGACCCAATGGGGGTCTATCAAACTGACATCTTCGTTCGCCTTAAGCCAATGAATCAGTGGAAACGCAAGATCTCTAAAGCTCAATTGGTGGAGGAAATGCAAGCTAGCTTGAGTGACCAAGTACCTGCCAACACGTACAGCTTTACTCAGCCGATTGAACTTAGGGTTCAAGAACTTGTCGCGGGTGTTCGGTCTGATATTGGGCTTAGTTTGTACGGCGACGATCTACAAGAACTCAAACGCAAAGGCGATGAGTTAGTTGCGGCCCTTAATAAAGTGCCAGGAGCGGCTGATGTGCAAGCTCAGCAAATCGCCGGTTTGCCCTATTTGCGGGTGGTGATCGATCGGAAGGCAATCGCTCGCTACGGAATAAATGCGCGACCAATTCTGGATGCGATTGGAACGGTAGGCGGTACCGTTGTCGGGCAGGTCTTTGAGGGACAGCGACGCTTTCCACTTCAGGTTCGCCTGAATTGGGACTGGCGTAAAGATGTAACCAAGCTGTCTGATCTGAAAATTGAAGATCCGCAAGGCAGCCAGATTCCACTTTCGCAACTGGCGCAGATCTTCGTTGAGGAAGGGCCGGTTGAGATAAGTCGCGATTCGATTCGACGGCGTATTCTTGTGCAGTGCAATGTGCGTGGAAGAGACCTCGCCGGATTTGTCGCGGAAGCCCAGGAAGTTGTAGAGCGAGAGGTCAAACTGCCTGAAGGCTACGCACTCAGGTGGGGTGGCCAATTTGAGAATCTGCAACAAGCCACCAAGCGTTTAGCAATCGCTGTGCCTGTAGCACTATTTCTAATCTTTGCATTACTCTACATGACTTTCAGCTCAGTCAAACTTGCCATGCTGATTTATCTCAACGTGCCTATCGCAGCCACCGGGGGCGTCCTGTTGCTCTGGTTTCGCGATATGCCATTTTCTATTTCGGCTGGCGTGGGGTTCATCGCCCTCTTTGGCATCGCAGTCATGAATGGCGTGGTATTGATTGAACACGTTCGTCATTTGCGCCGCGGAGGTGCCAGTCAGCGCGATGCCGTGGTCAATGGGGCGATGGATCGTTTGCGACCAGTACTAATGACGGCTTCTTGCGGCGCACTGGGTTTCACACCGATGGCACTGTCTGCAAGTTCAGGTGCTGAAGTTCAGCAGCCACTCGCGACAGTCGTCATTGGTGGACTGATAACTTCCACAGTCTTGACCTTGCTAGTGCTGCCATCGATCTACCGTTGGTTTGAACCCAAAGTATCCGCAATTGAACCAGTGGATATGAGTGAGTTTCAGCACTAACTGTCAATGGGCGCTGGGCGACGTGCATCAGATGCCCGTCAGCCGTTCGTTCGAGTCACCGAAGCGGTCCAGTTCCAGGCCACCCCAGTCCATGAGATGCAGAAACAGGCTGCACAGGCGGCGGTTCGGCGAGTTCAGGTAGTCGAGCACGCGTCCGCCCCGGAGCTGGCCTCCTGCGCCGCCAAGCAGGAGGATCGGCAACTGCTTCGCGTCGTGGTTGCCGTGCAACATGCTCGAACAGTGCATGATAGCCGTGTTGTCGAGCAATGTGCGGTCCCCTTCCTTGACCTCCGACATCCGCTCACAGAGATAGGCGAGCTGCGACATAAAGAACTGGTTGAGTGGAATGAGTTCAGGCGGCTGAGTGTGGGCCATCTGGTGATGCTGATCTTGGGCACCGCAGTGAGTGTGAGTTTCGGCGGAGCCGTCGTTGCAATACTTGAGGGTTGCGATCCGAGTGGTGTCCGTGCGAAAGGCGAGCAACACGATATCGTTCATCAGCCTCCAATACTCCGGGATGTCGGCGGGAATCCCGTCGGCCGGTCGCGGATGATCAGGCGCGGCCAGGGTCGGCTGCCAACCGCTTGCATCGCGCTGCTTGTCGGATCGTTTGATGCGTCCTTCGATCTCGTGGACACTGCCCAAGTATTCCTCGAACCGCTGACGATCCGACAGGGAGAGCCGTTGACGTAGCGACCGGGCGTCTTCGAGCACGGCATCGACGACACGACGATCGCCCCGGTTGGGTTCAGTGCGGAAGAGCTGGTCGAACGAGAGCGCCGGACGCGTCTCGGTCCACGTCGGCGATACCGCCGTGCTCCAGGAAATATGCGAGCTGTAGAGCAACGGATGCCCATCTTGAAGACCTGGAATCGGTCCTTCGCAGCCCAGCACCAGCGAAGGAATTCGGGTGCGGTCGCCGATTCGTTGGGCCATCACCTGGTCGAAACTGACGCCCGTGCGGACTTCGGTCTTCGACATCGGGGCACCGCTGAGCATGTTCCCTGTTTGCATGCAGTGGATGACGCCGTTATTGGCCTGTTCGTTCCACAGGCCGCGAAGGAAGATCAGTCGTTCTTTCCAGGGCTCGAGTGGCGTCAGGCACGGGCCAAGTTCCATGTTGGCTCCATCTCCCTTGGCCCACCAGTGCTGCGAGTGGAAGCCCATGCCAGTGAAAGTAACCAGCGTGCGGCTCGGCGGCTGATCGGCAGCGGTAGTTCGCTTACCCGCAGCCCAGGACAGCGATTCGAGCCAGGGCAGTGCCATGGATACGCCCAGCCCGCGCAGCAGAGTGCGTCGCGAGAAGGGCTCTGATTTCATAAACATCAGAAGTCTCCAGTCGTGGGTAGTTGGTTACTTGCTTGAGCTGGTTTGGGCCGTCGGTCGCATGCAGCCAAACTGCTGGCTGCGGACGATTAGGAGCAGGGCATCCGACCAGCGACCACCGCCGTTCATGGTCTGGGTCACTTCGTCCACTAGCCTGCGGTCCGATGTCATCACGGCGCGGCCCAGCGCGTAGCCCGTCAGCTTGCGGGCGAGCGACCGCAACAAATCCTCGCGGCGCGGGCCAGCCACGTAGTTCCGCAAACCGGCGATGTCCTCGATCTGAGTGCCGTCGCTGAGCGTTCCTATGGTGTCGTTCGGCTTCAACTCGCTGGCCGGACGAAATCGACCGATGGCGTCGAACCGTTCCATCGCCATGCCGAACGGATCGATGCGGACGTGGCAGCCGGCACATTTTGAGTCCTGACGGTGACGCTCGGAGATCTCGCGGACGCTGAGCCCGGCGGGGGGAGTCTCGGGCAGCGGCGGCACGTCGGGCGGGACTTTAGGTAGACGCTCGCCGAGCATCTGCACCAGCCACGCCCCACGCTTGATGGGGCTCGTTCGCGCGGCAGCCGATTGCTTGGCGATCACCGCGCCGAAACCCAGAAAACCTCCGCGTCCGTAGGCGGAGACATTCTCGACGCGCCGCCACTCAGGACCAGTTACTCCGGGGATGCCATAGTGCTCGGCGAGGATATCGTTGATGACCACGGCGTCGGCGGCGATCACATCGGCCACCGGGCGGTCGTTGACCAGCAGGTCCTCAAAGAACCGCACCGGCTCTTCGGCCAATGCGTCTCGCAAGACCGGCGTGAATTCGGGGAAGTGCTGCAGGTTTCGGCCATGGTTCATGGCGAAGTCTCGCACGCCGAGCCAGCGGGCTCCGAACTCTGCGGCCATGCCGCTCACGCGGCTATCTTTCAACATGCGGCGGAGCTGTTCCTCGATGACGGAAGGTTCGTGGAGCTTCGCGGCCTTGGCACGGAGTTCATCGTCGGGGATCGAGTCCCAGAGAAGGAAGCTCAGCCGCGTCGCCAGTTCGTCGCCCGAGACCGGCTGCCAGTGCGACCCGATCGCCGGCTGTTCAACCCGGTAGAGGAACCACGGCGACGACAGAACCCGAGTCAGCGCGTCGCGGAACGCTGGATCGTGTTTGACGCCTTCGTTTCGGTCGGCATGATAGGACGCCAGAATCGCCTGGCGTTCGTTCGCGTCCAGCGGCCGGCGCCAGGCACGGGCGGCAAAAGCCAGCAACGCTTCAAGGTGTTCCGATTCTGCCGCGATTTGGGCCGCGACGAGGGCCTGCTCTTCGCGTTTGATCTGTTCCTCGAACTCCTGGATGTAGAAGAACATGATCCGTGCGCCGTCGTTCGGTTTGCGGTAATACTGCACCAGCCCCGCATACGCGATCGGGGTGGCGAGAGCTTGCTCGCTCACGAACTCCAGTTCGCTCCACAGTCGATCGATCTCTGCCCGACCCGCGTCGTCGAGCAGGAGTCGACGTAGCGGCTCGTCCTCGCGGCGGTACAGAAACACGCTCCCTTGAGCGTCTCGTGGGATAATCGGTTGGAAGAGGACCGCAGGAGGAAACAAAGCGCGAAACTCGGCAGCCGCTCGAGCCCGTTGGGCGGCGACGCGCGGATGCGCGATTTGGGCGGCCCTCGGATCGCCGGGCGTCGCCGTAGCGACCGGTTCGGCCAGATTGCCGCCACCGCCTGTCGCAGCAATGAGGAAGGCCTGAACCGAGGCCGCTTCCGGACTGGCTGCGTCCAAGCTCACGTCAGCACGCAGGAACCGAGGCAGCGTGAGCGCCTTTTGCAACTCGGCTGAGAGGTTGCTCAGATCGATGACCACCTCGTCACCGGCCGCTGTGACCAAAGCGGACTTGGGCACCGATCGCCCCTGTGGGTGCTGGCCGAATTTTAGTCCGGTCGCGTGCTCGATGGCGGCACCCAATTCGGGGTGCTCGGCAAATACCAGCGGCGGTCCGTCACCACCTTCCAGTCGCAGCCGGTCCCAAACCACGAACGTGTCAGGCTGAACGGGCAAAGCGACCATGCGGAACAGCGGTTCACGGGCGGCACCTTGAACTCGCTCCACCGCGACCACGCGACGCAATTCCTCCCAGGCTGGAAAGCCATTGCCGACTGCGAGGGCCGCATTCCTCATGTAATTGCCTTGAAACAACTGGCCCTGCACGGCTTTGATCTCCGCCAGGACCGGTGATGGATCAGAGGTGGCCTCTCGCCACTTGGCGCGTACAAGGGCCAGGGTGTCGGGAGGAAGATCGGCAGGGTGGGCATCGACTTCCGCTTGGCTTGCGGATTCGCTGTTGAACCATGTCCAGAGCGCCGCCAGATAGGTAGCGTTGAGTTTATCTTCGGCGGCCACTGTGCCGATGGCAGCCGGGCCGTCACGGGTGAGCCTGTCACGGTGCTTCAGGGTCGCCGCCAGATGCTTCTCCAGCGGCGGCTCTCCGTTGGGTCCGGCATAGCGGGCGTGGAAGTCGCGAAGCGGCTGGAGAGCCTCCTCGGCCCAATCCGGGCGCTCGGTAGACGCAGAGAAGCGGAAGCCTGTGGGCAGCAGCACGGCCCGTGCGGCGACATCGCGAGCGGTCTGATGATAGCGTTCGACCAATTCGGGAGTCACCGGCATCGCATCGCCAACGTTGGCAAACCCTTCACCGCCGACGCTGTCGGTAGGAAACTCGCGAGCCTGTGTCAGCCGCAAGTCGATGCCTGTCAGATCGCGGATCGCGTTGTCGTACTCGGTGTTACTGAGCCGTCGTAGCGTCACCGGCCCGGGGTCGCCCGCGCGCGCGGCAGCTTCGGCATCGAGCGCCGCGATGATCCAGCCCAGCAGCTGCTCCCGCTCGGCCTCACTTGGCTGTGGCGATTCCTTTGGAGGCATGTCCCCCAACCGCAACCGCTCGACCACGTCGCTCAGCACCTCAGAATTGGCCAGGATCACCTGGGCAGAGCCGAAGCTCGTCAGGTCAAGGTCGTTGTCCTTGGGGGTCTTGCCGTGGCAGTCCCCGCAGGCTTTGACAAGTAGCGGCTGAATATGCCTGTCAAAGGAATGCGCGAGGTCGTCCGCCCCCAGGGCTGAGGCCGTAGAGAGTAGGAGACACGCAAGCACTGGCACAACGGAAACGAATTTGGCCAGCCGTCTCGAACGCCGGACTCGGAAATCTCCACTTGCCATGCGCATGAGCGACATCAGATTCGCTCCCTGTGGCTCTCGATGTGCTTACGCAGCTCAGTGGTAGCGGCTTCCGACTGGCCACCTGCCAGGAAGTCGACAAGCCGACGGTGGCTCTCCACCCCCAATTTCCAGCCAGCCTGCTTCACGCTCTCGCGAAATCGCTGGAAGAAAACATGCAACAAATCGCCGAAAGCCGCCAGTGGCTGCAAGCCGCTTGCTTCCAGCAGCGACCGATGGAACTGGATGTCGAGTGCGATAAAGCTCTTCAAGTCGCGCGCCGACTCAAACTGCCGGACGATCTCACGCAGGCCGGATTCAATCGCCGAGTCTTCCTTCATCCGCCGAATGACATGCGGTACGACACCGGTTTCTAAGATCACACGGCTGTCAATGAGCTGCAGCGGATCGACATCCAGCAGACCTGCGTGAAAACCGAGATGCTCAGTCACACGTCTCATGTCGATGCGCCCGACCGTGAGCCCGACGCCGGTCTTCGATTGGATGATCCCCAAAAACTCGAGCGCCTTTGTTGCTTCACGCAGGCTGAGCCGGCTAATACCAAGCGTTTCGGCAAGTTGCGTTTCCGTCGGCAGCCGATCGCCAGGAGTCAGATTGTGGTCGACTATGTATTGCTTGATCTGTTGAGTGGCTTGGTCACGCACTTTGGGGCGACGTACGACTTGCATTTTTCTGCCTGGGCGGATTGTGTCACCATCTCCTGGCTGACAGATTATCTGACAATCGAATGGTCGTCAAGTCAGGCGATCGCAAGCGTGGTGGACCGCTTGCCAGCTCCTCCACAGCAATGGAATTGTACCAGCAGGTAGCCAATGAGCGCAGCTTCCCCGTCTGTAACATTGCCGACTACTGAATGGGTGAAGTCGCAGGGCGATTATTCAGACAGGTATGATCAACCGTTATACCCGAGAGACGGCGACTGATTGCCAAGGCCCTGGGTGGAATGGCGCCGGCTACACAAGCGTGCGCGAGCAGCCAGGCACTGCGGGGATTGTACAAGCGACCGGGACCGACCTGGATAAAGTCTTCGTTGCACCAAAGGTTGCACTAACCACAGTCCAAACGTTGTGCGGCATGTCAATTCTTGGCAATTCAGGAAGTTCTGGCGACTAGAGTCTCGATACGAAAAAACCCTGTAAATCCGAAGGAAATACAGGGTTCTTCGCAGTGGAGGATAACGGACTCGAACCGATGACCTCTTGCATGCCATGCAAGCGCTCTACCAACTGAGCTAATCCCCCAGCACTTGGCGTGAGATTGTAGCTTGGCCCACAGGACCAGTGAAGGAGGCTTGCCATTTTTAGTCGCGCATTATCTTGATCCTCTTACCGTCGGTAACGACGATTCGGATTAGAACATTCGATTCGAAGTCTCAGCAGCCTGAAAGCGGAATCCGTAGTACCAAACGCGTCTTAAAAAGCAGGGCGTCAAGAAGCATGAGCACGTTCTTGGCAACCGCCGCGGCGACGCCCCGTGTGGTTTGTCTTACCCCTTGTACTCGGCGGCGAAGAACTCTTTGCTACCGTCTACACTTGGCTTGATGGTTCGAGCGCCTTGTTTCCAATTAGCTGGACAGACTTCTCCGTGGGCTTCAAAGTACTGCAGGGCTTGAACCATCCGCAACGCTTCGTCGACGCTCCGACCCAACGGCAAATCGTTGATGACTTGATGGCGAACCGTTCCTTGTTTGTCGATCAAGAACAGGCCGCGGAGGGCAACGGTGCCTCCCACCAACACGTCGTAGTCTTTGGCGATTTGTTTGCTCAAGTCAGCCACCAGCGGATACTGGATGTCGCCTAGTCCTCCCTGATCGCGGGCCGTCTTGCGCCAGGCTAGGTGCGAGAACTTGCTGTCGACACTGACACCGATCACCTGCACGCCAAGTTTTTTGAATTCGCCGGCTCGATCAGAAAAGGCGATGATTTCCGTGGGACACACGAAGGTAAAATCCAGCGGATAGAAGAACAGCAGCACGTATTGGCCACGATAATCGCTGAGGCTGATCTCTTTGAAGCTTCCATCCTCCATCACGGCTTCGGCTTTAAAGTCAGGCGCAGGTTGCGTAACGAGAACGCTCATGTTCTACTTCCTTTTCTGAAGATTATAGGGATGATGATTGGTCGAGGATGATTCGCTGCCATCTTCTCGAACGCTGAAATTCTAATCTTGACCGGCAGAGTTGTGGAGGACCTCGGCGCGCCAGCTGGCGCTTGAGTTTGAGCCACCGGAAGACACTTTCTGCTTGAGGCAAACAAATGGCCTGTGATGATCGTCATACGACCGTTGACCAATTACGACAGGCGATGCGACTGTTTGTGGCTGAGCGACAGTGGGAGCGTTTCCACAATTTGAAGAATCTGTCGATGGCTTTGGCCGTGGAGGCCGCCGAACTGATGGAGTTGACTCAATGGCTGACAACCAGTCAGGTCGAAACGGGCAAAATTGAATCCGGGCTGCAGGTCGACCGCAGTCGCGTGTCCGAAGAGTTGGCCGATGTATTGTGCTATACTTTGGCCATTGCCAACGCGGTAGGAATTGACTTGTCCACGGCCATGGCTGAAAAGATGGTCAAGAACCGTCAAAAATACCCAATTGGCAGTTCCTTCTGAACATCCAAGGCCATAGAAGCTAAGCCCGTATGGTTAGGCAGTTAGCTTGTTGGCTGACCGACGCGAATAGGGCCGCTGCCAAATTGACAAAGCCAACTAATCAGCTCTTAAAATGACTCAACCAGAGTTAGTAATCATAGGCTTTTGGCAACTTCGACAGTCAATTACTGGCAAGAACCGAATAATCAAGCGCGGACTGAGAATCTGGTCCACGAGTGAATGGCACGCCGTTTGCTGTTGCAGTTAGGGGCTGGGTGCCTATGCCGTTTTGACTGGCTGAGAATCTAAACATGGAGCATGGACCTGGTGTCGGGCCTAACCGAGATGGTGAGGCCCTGTACGAAGCTGATTATTGGCCAATAACCAGCGATCGACCTGAACAATCGTCTGTTGGGCTGCCTGAGATGCAGCCTGCGATCACAATCTGACCCGAAGAACCTTGTGGAGGAGTGCCGCTCATGGCGACGGCTACAAAGAAAAAGAGTTCCAATCAAGTAAAGCTGCAGCCTCTAGGCGATCGCCTAGTGGTCCGTCGAGAAGAATCCGAAGAGAGAACCGAAGGTGGTATCTATCTGCCCGATAGCGCCAAGAATAAGCCGACTCGAGGCATAGTCGTCAGTATCGGCGATGGTCGTCTGCTGGATGATGGTTCGCGAGCGCCGATGCAGGTCAAGGCTGGCGACCGTGTATTGTTTACGAGCTACGCCGGCGAGACGATCGAGATCGCTGACGAAGAAGTGCTTCTGATGGGCGAGAGCGAAATCCTGGCGGTCATCGAGTAATCGAGCGCTTTCAAGTTCTAACCAACATAACTAAACGTGGAGTGATATTGAGCGATGGCAAAGATAATTGCATTTGAACAAGAAGCGCGTGAGGCGATTCGGCGTGGCGTTTCCAAGTTGGCTCGCGCGGTTAAAGTGACATTGGGACCCAAGGGTCGTAACGTAATTATTCAAAAGAGCTTTGGTAGCCCCACGGTCACCAAAGATGGCGTTACCGTGGCCAAAGAAATCGACCTGGAAGACGTTTACGAAAACATGGGCGCACGCATGGTGCGCGAAGTCGCCAGCAAGACCAGCGACGTGGCTGGCGACGGCACGACCACTGCGACTGTGATGGCGGAAGCCATTTTCAATGAGGGTCTGAAGTCGGTAGTTGCGGGTGTTAATCCCATTCAAATGAAGGCCGGAATCGAGAAGGCCGTCGCCGACATTTCCGAACGCTTGCAGAAGATGTCGATCAAGATTCGCGACAAAAGTGAAATGGCCAACGTGGCTTCGATTGCCGCTAACAACGACCGCGAGATCGGTGAACTGTTGGCTGAAGCTATGGAAAAAGTGGGTAAGGATGGCGTGGTGACGGTAGACGAAGGCAAGAGCCTGCATACGGAACTAGAGTTCGTGGAAGGCATGCAGTTCGACCGTGGATATCTGTCGCCGTACTTCGTAACCGACGCTTCCAGTATGGAAGCTGTGTTAGAAGACCCCTACATCTTGGTTTATGAAAAGAAGATTTCTAACATCAAGGATTTGGTGCCGGTACTGGAAGCCGTGGTTCAGCAGGGTAAGCCGCTGCTGATTATTGCTGAAGAAGTCGATGGCGAAGCTTTGGCGACGCTGGTGATCAATCGCCTGCGCGGCACGCTAAATATCGCAGCAGTCAAGGCTCCGGGCTATGGTGATCGTCGTAAGGCGATGATGGAAGACATTGCCATCTTGACCGGTGGGACAGCGATTTTTGAAGCTCTGGGCATCAAACTGGAATCGGTTGGCTTGGCTGAACTGGGCCGCGCGAAGAAGGTGATTATCGACAAGGATAACACCACGATTATCGAAGGCGCTGGTAAGAGTTCCGATATCAAGTCGCGAATCGATCAGATTCGCCGTGAAATCGAAAACACGACCAGCGACTATGATCGCGAAAAGCTGGATGAGCGTCTGGCAAAGCTGGCCGGTGGTGTTGCCAAGGTCAACGTTGGGGCTGCTACAGAAAGCGAAATGAAAGAGAAGAAGGCCCGCGTCGAAGACGCACTCTATGCTACACGAGCCGCTGTAGAAGAAGGTGTGTTGCCTGGAGGTGGCGTGGCGCTGCTGCGTGCCAGCGTGGGTCTGAAGCCTAGCGATGATTTGAGCACTGACGAAATCGTTGGCTACAACATCGTGCTTCGCGCCTGCCGTGCTCCGCTGACCATGATCGCCGAAAATGCGGGCAAAGATGGCGGTATTGTGTGCGAGAAGGTTTCGGAAGCCAAGGGCAACCAGGGCTACAACGCGTTGACCGACACCTACGAAGATCTGGTCAAGTCCGGGGTGATCGACCCCACCAAGGTCACGCGTACCGCCCTGGCTAATGCAGCCAGTGTATCCATTCTACTGTTGACCAGTGATGCCCTGATCGCTGAAAAGCCCAAGGATGACAAGGGTTCCAAGGCCGGACATGCTGGCGATCACGATATGTACTAACAGGCTGGCATGCATCTGCCAACGGCCGGCTAATCGAACCTATAAGTTTGGTCTGGTCAAGCTCGGCTCTAGTGCATCAGCAGTCCTGAGACATTCATAAGACGCATCCCGCTGAACCGAAATAACGGTTTCGGCGGGATGCGTTTTTTTCATATATATTCACTCGTAATCGTTCAGGAATTTGCAGGAGTGAATCGGGCCAATTTTGCTGCGAAGTAAGAAAGTCAATTGTGGCTGGTTGCGCGCCGGCTAGTCAAATGGAACGGCACTAGGCAAGCCGTGAGCGTTCCGTGAAGCTTTCAATTACGCGCAATTATTGCCGTATCCGTGGATTCGAGTCGATAGTAGTTTGATTGGCAACTACAGAAATTGATTTCTGAGTTTGCGATCTGCGGAGGCCGTCGTCATGGAAGGCTGGGGGCGAACTAGAGATCGAAGGGTGCAAGTTACCTGACCAGCGGTTGAAGACTCGCTGCGCAAAGTTGCTCGGTCAGCTAGGCGAGAAGATTGGAGCGGCGTCGCCAGTAGCCTGCCAAGATTGGGCAGTCGCAGGATTTTGTATCGAAGTTGCGCTCTGCCCCCGGCTACCGTCTGGCGCAGCTTCGCAACTAGTGACTAGTGAGAAGCCTACTGAGCCACAATACGAGTCAGCGAGATTCAATGCTGCGGGTAGAATCGGCAGAGGGCTTCGTTTTTAGCTATTGAGGTTTTCTGATCTAGCGTTGCTCATCTGCGTCAGAGCCAACTTCAGTAGATCCTCTGAAGTTTCAATCAACGGCACCTCAGGCAGGAAAGTACGCAGCATTTGGAGATTGCCCGAATGTATGTCGTCTAGCCACAATTGATCGTTTGCGGACGCCAGGCTGTTAGCGAGAGGCTGTGAGGGACGATCGGAAATGCGGTTGAAAACGATCGCGCTCAATGACAGGTCGCGCCGCCCGATGGCTTCGACAGTCAGCAGGGTGTGATTCACGCAACCGACGCGACTGGCAACCACCAAGATCAACGGTAGTCTTAATTGCTCTGCCAGATCCAATACTGTTTTCGATGCGCTAATTGGCGACAGCACGCCGCCAGCACCTTCGACGACCAGCAAGTCACAATGGCCAGCCCACCAAGTCGCTCCGCTTACCAGAGCTTCTTCATCTACAGTGCGACCCTCTATGGCCGCTGCAATTGGTGGTGCCAAGGGCGCGGCAAATCGCTGAGGGCAGACGCGGTCGATAAGGTCAGGGTTCAGGTCGGCAGCCTCACAGAGTTGTTCGGCGTCGCCAGCGACATTGGATTGACCTGTACCGCTAGCTACCGCTTTATAGACGCCAACGCGCACGGCGCCGAGTCGAAGTTCGCGCACTAGACGTGAGGCCCAATAGGTCTTGCCCACGTCGGTGTCAGTTCCAACGAAGAAGAGTCCAGGAGGCGGTTTGACGGGCGGAATCATGCTGAGTATGGATTTCATAGCGAGAGGAGCAACAAGCTGTGGCTTAGAGGCTGCGGCAACGATATCATTACCATGCCTGAGTTTGCCCTGCCCAAATACTCGCGACCGCCTGTCCCAAAATCATGACGTCTGACTCCCGCGTTGTCCAGCTTGCTTTAGTCCAGATGACATGCACTCACGACAAGCAGCACAATCTTGACAAAGCGATCGAGTGCATTGCCCAGGCGGCCAGTGATGGTGCTAACATTATCTGCCTACAGGAAGTGTTCAACACACAGTATCCCTGCCAGAGCGAAGTGCATGCCCAATTTGAGCTGGCAGAACCCGTGGATGGCCCCACCAGCCGACGGCTCAGCCATGCTGCCCGGCAACATGGTGTGGTGATTGTCTGCTCGATATTCGAGCGGCGTGCGCAGGGGCTGTACCACAACACAGCGCTCACTTTCGATGCGGATGGTCAGCGAGTTGGTCTGTACCGCAAGATGCACATTCCGGATGACCCGCTGTACTACGAAAAGTTCTACTTCACACCAGGCGACCTGGGATTTACGGTCGCTCGTACCCGTTACGGCTGTTTGGGAGTTGGCGTGTGCTGGGATCAGTGGTATCCCGAGGCGGCTCGGCTCTTGGCCTTGCGTGGTGCAGAAATATTGCTTTATCCTACGGCCATCGGCTGGATTCATCAGGAGCGTGAGCAATATGGAATGGTGCAACACGACAGTTGGGAAACTGCCATGCGCGGGCATGCGATCGCCAACGGATGTTTTGTGGCAGCGGCCAATCGCGTCGGCGTGGAGGGTGGCCTGCAGTTCTGGGGTGCATCGTTTGTAGCCGATCCGCATGGCCAGTTACTTCGCCGCGCCAGCCACACCGAAGAAGAGATTATACTGGTGGCCTGCGATTTGAATTCAATCGACTCGGTGCGTACCCACTGGCCGTTCCTGCGCGACCGGCGCGTTGATGCTTATGGCGATCTAACCAAGCGGTTTATCGACTAATGAGGGTTTGTTGTTTTGTAACTGTACACGCCTGTGGCGGGCTGGCACGGGACCAGATTGGTTGTAGTAAAGCAAACTTTGTCACGAACAACGTGATTCGGGTCCAACCGCCGACTCCCATCCTTCTCGCTTGACCCATCCTAAGAATTGCGTGATCGGTACACTGTTTATTGAATGGATAGGATTATCACATGCTCCCGTTTCGTATGATCGCCGTCGGATTATTGGCCGTGCATGCAACGATGTCTTTGCAATTGCCCACAGCGACAGCACAGCCGACCTTGGATATCGGATTAAAGGCTCCACCGATCAATGTTCAGTACTGGATCAGCGATGGTGGTGGAAAATTCAAGCCGGTGCAAGAATTCGAGCCGGGTAAAGTTTATGTAATTGAATTTTGGGCGACTTGGTGTCCACCGTGCGTGGCCAGCATGCCGCATTTGGCTAAGTTACAGCGCAGCTATGCAGATCACGGAGTTCAAATTGTCAGCATTAGCGACGAGGAGCAGTCGACCGTTCAGGAGTTCTTGAAACAACCGGTCCCAGAAGGGATCACGCGCGCGCTAAAGAAAGAAGGCGACCAGTCTAAATCCGACGAGCCACCGGCAGCGGCCGATCCGCCAGCAAAGCTGACGTTTGGGGAGCTGACTGCTGGCTACTGCTTAACCACCGACCCTGATCAGTCGGTCTATCGTGACTTCATGGAAGCTTCAGAGGAAGGTGGGATTCCGACGGCATTTATCGTTGGCAAGGATGGCGTCGTGGAATGGATTGGGCACCCCATGGAACTGGACGAACCGTTGGCACAGGTTGTAGCTGGCAAGTGGGATCGCCAAGCGCTCATCCAAAAACGTGCTGAACAACGTGCGATCCAGGCGGCGATCACGGAGATCTACCAGAAGCTTCAGGCTGGTCAAACGGAACCGGCGCTCAAAGAATTGGACGAACTCATCGCGCGAACCAAGGACACCAGTACTCAGGTCGAGCTACGAATTCTGCAGCTGGAACTGCTGGTTCAGCTACATCCGCAACGGGCCGTAGCTACCCTGCAAAAGATCACTGCTCAGCAAATGGAGGCAGAGGTGCTCAATAGAATAGCCAGTTCAGTCATTGAACTAACACAAGAAGCTGACCAAGAGGCTCCGGTGGAATTGCTGACCGCAGCGATTGAGGCGGCTGAAAAGGCGGTCAAGTTGTCACCCAACAATGGAATGATTCTGGATACATTGGCTCGACTGCTGTACCTCAGCGATCATCTACAGCGGGCTATCGAAGTGCAGACACAGGCCGTCGCGCTGAGCCCAGGGAGCAAAGAATTGCGTGAATTCTTAAACGCAATGAAGCAGGAGCTTTCGGAGACAGTTGAGAAGTAAGCGGCCTTTGGGGCAGTAGTGATTGAGTGCCATTAGGGGCTGGAAGTCGGTTGGCGCGGGACCGAAGTTTATGTGATTGACGTTTTGCGATGTGCGATGGATTTAATCGTCGCTGGAATGCGGTGATTGTGCAACAGCTAGCCGGTTGCAGCCTACACGAGAGCCGCATTGATGGCGGCGACTGCCTGCTGCTTGCTAATGCCATCTACCAACTGCACGTTTCCATATCGACCCATGGGCAAAATGAAACGTAGCGTGCCGTGCTGGACCTTTTTGTCGTGCTGCATGGCCTGCCACATCGCTTCCGGATCGGCATCAGCGTAGTTTATGGGCAATCCCAAGTCGCACAGTAACTGTCGCTGCCGATTTACGAATGTCCCGTCGACGCGGCCCAACTCGGCAGCCAAGATCGCAGCCATGTTCATTCCGATCGCGACCGCCTCGCCATGTAACCAAGTGCCGTAGCCAGCCGTAGCTTCGATCGCATGCGCAAAGGTATGGCCATAGTTCAAGATGGCTCGACGTCCGGTCAATTCACGTTCGTCATCCTGCACGACGCTGGCTTTGGCTCGACATGACTGAGCAATGATATGCCTGAGCGCCGCCGGATCGCGCGAGCGAATCGAGTTGGCATTTTGCTGCAGGTAGTCCAATAATTCTGGCAGCATGATCACGCCATATTTTACCACCTCTGCCAGTCCCGACAGAAACTGGCGATCAGGCAATGTCACAAGCGTCGCCAGGTCGATGCACACATGCAACGGTTGCCAAAACGCGCCGACAATGTTTTTGGCAGTCGGCAAGTTGATGCCGGTCTTTCCGCCGACGCTCGAGTCGACTTGACTGAGCAGCGTGGTTGGAACTTGAACGAGTGACAGGCCGCGCGCAAAAGTAGCGGCAGCAAATCCTGCCAAATCACCGATTACGCCACCGCCGACGGCCACGATCAAGCTGCCGCGATCTGTTCGACCGTCAAGCAATTGCTGCCAAAGTGCGCTTAATTGCTCGACGCTCTTGCTCTCCTCGCCGCTAGGCACCTCAATTTCCGTGACCCGCAATCCTTGGGTCGATAGGGATTGGCTGACCTGCGCGGCATGAGTCGCGACGGCACGATCAAATACTATCGCCGTGTGTCGGCAATTGGGTACCAGCTTGCCAATCGCGGAACCCAGCCCGGGCAACAGTCCGTGGCCGATTTCAATCGCGTAGCTGCGCTGACCAAGTTCAACCAGCAGTTTATCTATGTGAGGCATCCGTCAATATCCAGCGGGAAATGATTAGCGACTAGATTTAGCCTGTCAGGCGTGACAAGGTCGCCAAACCCTGTTGCCAACGTTCACGACTTGCAGAATCAACCGCAGGTTCGTAGCGCACGATATCCGGCAGGCCAAGCACCAGCTGTCGGGCTTGTTGCACACTGTCCAGACCGCCACTGCCGACGGCTTGGACCAGCATATTCCCTAGCGCGGTTGCTTCGACTGGACCGGCAACCACTGCACGATCACAGGCATCGGCTGCGAATTGGCACAATAACCGATTCTGCACGCCGCCGCCAACCATGTGAACCACGGATAACGGTGCACCCAACAACTGCTGTAGCGAATCCAGAACCATTCGGTAGCGTAGCGCCAAACTCTCCAGAGCGCAGCGAGTCACTTCTCCTTCGGTCGAGGGAATTCGCTGCCCTGTTTTCTTGCAATACTGTCGAATGGCTTCGGGCATGTTGGTTGGCGCAGCAAAACTAGGGTCATCAGGATCGATGACGGCAACCATGCTCTCTGCCTGGCTGGCCAAGTGAGTCAAATGGTTCCAGTCCCAATCGAAACCATCGCGTCGCCATTGATCGCGGCACTGCTGGACTATCCACAAGCCAGAAATATTCTTGAGCAGCCTTACACTGCCCGCAACGCCACCTTCGTTGGTGAAGTTCAGTGCCTGGCATTCCGGAGTGAGATTGGGGCAGGCCAGTTCAACGCCCATCAGCGACCATGTTCCACAGCTTATGTAGCACCAATCTGGCTGTTGCTGAGCGAACGCTTTTGCGGGAACCGCCAACACTGCCGAGCCGGTATCGTGTGTGGCAGGCACGACGACCTTGACCTGCGAACCCAGGTGAGTGCGCTCACGCACCGCCGATGTCACGCTGCCCAGCACCGTAGTGGGTTGAATGGGCTTGCTAAAAATCTGCTGGGGAATATCAAGTGCTTGGATAACCGGTTGGCTCCAATCGCAAGTGCGTGGGTCCAGTAACTGAGTTGTCGACGCGTTGGTGAACTCGTTGCTTTTTTCACCGCACAACAACCAATGAAAGAAGTCGGGCACCATCAAAAACTGGCGAGCCACATCCAACAATGGCGATTTCTCTAATCGCATCGAGTACAATTGGTAAGCCGAGTTGAATTCCATGAACTGTAGGCCGGTATGCGCAAAAATATCTTGGCGACTTATGCGCTGAAAGGCTCGCTGCATGACGCCGCGCGTGCGCGTATCGCGGTAGCTGAAGGCGGGACCAACTAGATCGTCATTCAGATCCAGTAAGACAAAGTCGACGCCCCAGGTATCGGCTCCCACGCTGACAATGCGTTGACCGTAGCGGGCTGCAGATTTTTGCAGGCCATTCTGAATCTCTTCCCAGACAGCCAGCAGATTCCACACCAGTCGTTTGCCCAATGGCAGCGGGCCGTTGGGAAAGCGATGCACCTCTTCCAACAGAATGTTGGAATCCTGAATGCAGCCCGCGAGAACGCGACCTCCGGAAGCCCCCACGTCAATCGCTAAGTGAACTGGAGCTTGATTCGATTTCATTCATCAGCCTCGCTTGGCAATCGTGTGTTTGTACTGTCTGGCATTGTGTTGCGAATGCGCTATGAGCGGACCTTCGCGGGGCAGGAGCCGGTGAGTTCAAAGTCGTGTTGCAGACTCACAGGGACTGCTGTGCAATTCCATAACGTTCATTCAGGCTCCGCTTGTCCCGCCGTACGTCTTGCGCGGACGGCTGAGATTGGTCTAGTTTTTCGCACGTCGGACTCACGGGACTTGGCGTAGTCTTCTAGATCATTAAGCTTCAAACTGATGCGACCGATGGCCTGACATTGTCCGCTGGTGGGATCGACATCCAACCAGGTAGCGCTCAGTCGCACATCGCCTTTTGCCACATGAAAAGGCGCGGGCATGGCTGTCAGAGTAACGGCTTGCACAGCATCAATACTCCGGCCTATGATGCTGTCAAATGGCCCGGTCATTCCAACATCACATTGAAAGCCCGTGCCGCCTGGGAATATCTGCTCATCCGCTGTTGTCACGTGAGTATGCGTTCCCAATACGGCGGTGACTCGACCGTCTAAATACCGCCCCATCAACTGCTTGTCGCTGGTGGCTTCCGCGTGAAAATCAACGATGCGAATCGTGGCAGCCTTGGGCAATTGTTGTAATTCGCGGTCGACTGACGTAAACGGACAGTCAACCGGTTTCATAAACGCCCGTCCCAACGCACTGATGACTGCCACCTGACCGCCGCGCTCGAGATTCAGCAGCATGTGTGACTTGCCAGCCGAAGTTGCCGGAAAATTACAAGGGCGAACGATGTTGGGTTCTGACTCAAGCGTCTGCACAATTTCTTGACGTTTGTAGATATGGTCGCCCAAGGTGATGCCGTTGTAACCAGCTTGGATCAGGCGGCGGTAGTCAGCTTGGCGCAAGCCGGAACCGTCGGCTGCATTTTCTGCATTAATCAATAGACAATCGGCGTTCAATTGCTCTCTGAACCAGTCGGCTGCCAGGCAGGCAATGCGCATGCCTGGTTTGCCAACTGTATCACCCACCAGCACGACTCGGCGATAGTTAGCGCCAGGAGCCTCTGGGATTGGGCTACGCGGGTGAACGATCGGTTGATTTCCATCGGCTGTTGACATGGCGTGAACTAACGCGCTATCTCGGTGAATCGCGACTCGCGCACTACCGTGACTTTGATTTCGCCGGGATATGTTAACTGCTGCTCGAAAGCTCGAGCGATGTCGTGGCAAACTTTGCCTGCTAGTGCGTCGTCGGTATCCTTGGCGCTAACGATCACTCGCAATTCACGACCAGCCTGGATGGCAAATGCCTGTTCGACACCATCGAATCCTTTGGCAATCGTCTCCAATTCCTCCATGCGCTTAATATAACGCTCCAGTGATTCGCGGCGAGCACCGGGCCGAGAAGCACTACAAGCATCGGCTGTGGCAACCAGCAAGGTGTATGGATAGTCGCTGGTAAGTTGATCATGATGACCTAACGCGGCATGAACGACGATTTCCTTTTCGCCGTGGCGCTTCAGTAGGTCAGCACCGATCTTGGGATGTCCACCTTCCAGTTCGTGATCGGCTGCCTTGCCAATGTCGTGTAACAAGCCGGCCCGCCGGGCCTGCTCGGCATCCAAGCCGATCATTTCAGCCAACATGCCGGAGAGAAATGCCACTTCGATGCTGTGTTGCAGTACGTTTTGACTGTAGCTGGTTCGAAAATACAGGCGACCCAACATTTCGATTACTTTGTCGTGAAGCCCATGGAGATCTACTTCTTCGGCAGCTTCCTGTCCCTTGCGGCGAATTAGTTTGTCAATTTCTTGAGTTGTCTCGGCGACCACCTCTTCGATTCGCGACGGGTGAATTCGGCCATCGGCAATCAGTTTTTCCAGAGACCGCCGGCCGATTTCACGCCGCACAGGATCAAAGCCGCTGACGATGACAACTCCGGGAGTATCGTCGATGATGACGTCCACGCCCGTCGCCTTTTCAAAGGCGCGCACGTTGCGCCCCTCGCGGCCGATGATGCGGCCTTTCATTTCATCATTGGGTATATCGACGCTGCTGGTGGTACTGTCGGCGGTATGAGCCGAGGCGTAACGCTGCATGGCGGTCAACAAGATTTCTCGCGACTTCTGCTCGGCCATTTCGCTCACTCGGCGTTCATGCTTGATCAATCGAACGCCAATCTCTTGCTGCAAATCGCGTTCAATATTCTTGAGCAGCCGCGCTGCCGCCTCGTCTTTCGATAGGCCAGACAGTTTCTGGAGTTCGATTGACTGCGCTTTGAGCAGCTCATCCAAGCGTTCGGACTTTTTCGTGGCTTCTTGCACCTTTTCAGCAAAGCGTCGCTGATTGGCTTCCACCATTTTCTCTTGTTTCTTCAGTCCGTCGGCAGACTGTTGAATCGTCTCTTCGCGACGATCCAGTGCCGTCTCGCGCTTCTGCAACTGGTCACGCAATTTGTTGGATTCGGCTTCCGCCTGCTGCTTTTCCTTGAGCGCTGTTTCCTTGGCCGCCAGCTCCGCGCTACGGCGCAGATTGTCCGCCTCGCCACGCGCTTGATCCAAAATGATGCGGGCCTGATTTTTGAGGTCCAAGCCGCGCAAGTGATAGACCAACCACACGGCAGCAGCACCAATTATCAAGCCCACCCCAGCGATAATCACTACAGCGACGTTTGATACTTCTGTCTCAGCAATCAGGAGCCAATCGCTCCCCATGCTGGCGCTGTCGCCCAAGAAATACAGCAGCCAGTGGCTACTGGAATTAACTGAAATAGGGTTCATGGAGCGACCTTTCTGTTGACGTACTCCATCCCCAACAGAGGTCGCATTAAGCCTTTTTCAGGAACAATCGGAACGCTTTTCGTCGGCAGCCTTCGGTCTTGTCGACGCGGCTGCCCGCAACTCAACCGCTATACGCTAGTAAACGCTTGCTTGTCTGCCACCAACCGGTTGCATTCCAGCCACGTTCGACCAATGACCAGGGAACAAGCCAGGCGCATGTCAATTGCCGACACTCAACGCCAATCTTACAGCCCACCGTCATTGGCTCGCACAAAAGCATCCGGAGAATGCTCGGGCTCGCGCCATGGCTAGCGTAACGGGTGGATTGCCGCACACCAAGCCGGCGACTCGCACTCGCACCCATGCGCATAACCAACATGCCGGTCAATTCAAGCAGAACGAGCAACCAAATAAGCATTGCGAAACTGAGCCTAGCCTGACCGGACGAACCTCGAAGGTCGACCATGCAGACAACATTGATTCCCGAAAATTAACTCGAAGCTCTACTTCTGTTTGGGAATAGAATCCATGCGAAAACTATTACGGTTGACGGATCGGCGAGGGTACCGGCGGAATTAGGTAAGCCAGCTTATTTTCGTCGGGCTGGCCGTCCACCGCACCTACGCGCATTCGTAACTTCCCAAAACCCGGGCGGCTTACAATCAAGATTAAATGATAGCATGCCGTACCCGGAGCATCGCCAGTTTACCGCTTATTGTGGTGTGCTGCAAGTCGATTGGGGGGCACCGGGAGTACTGTAACTATCCAGTTTGGTAGCCAGATATCTCATTGCAGCGCACAAGGCGCATCCATGTCAAGCGCGGTGGGCGTCGATCTTTGATTTTGGCGAATCCGCACCGTTTCTCTCTAGCTCTAGCCAAGTCAGACTGCAAGAATCTGCCTATGACGGATTGTGCGTAACCTGCGCAGTCTATGAGGGGCTAGCTAACGCCAAGCTTTGAGCGAAAAACTTTAGTTGGGCACAACGCCTCATGAGCGAAACCTAGATCAAGGAGTGCAACCTATGGCGGGAAAATCAAGGAGTCGCGACGAATATCCTCGCCCCGCAGTGACGCGAGCCTCGCGAGGAAGGCAAAATGGCGGAATCGTGCGCTGGTTGGTTCGCGGGTGCATGGGGTGCACACTGTTGTTCTTAACGCTGATCGCAGCAACTCCCTGGTTATTCCTGAAGGCACCTCTCATCAACAACCTTGTGGCACGCTTTGGAGGATTGCAGCCACTGACTGCTGAAGTTGGAAGTTTTTCGGCAGGGTGGTTTTCGCCGTTGAAGATCGGCGAACTGACGGTGCGCGATGAAAATGGACGAGACCTTGCCAAAATCAGGTCGATCACCACTGAGAAAGGCCTGTTTGGTTGGCTCAGCAGTTACAGTCAACTGGGAACGGTACGCATCGACGGCGTAGAGGCCACCGTGGTGTCTGCGATGGGTACTACCAATTTAGAGCAGGCGATGACTGGGCTGTTACCTCAACCTGAAGAACTGCCTGCCGATACGCCCACCTCAGACCTAACATTAAGTGGTACCGTTGTAATCAGCGATGCACGCATTGTGTTAATTGAGCAGGACAACCCGCAGCAGTGGTTGATCGAACTGCCTAATCTGCAAGCGGAGCTGCCTGCTGCGGATCAATTGTTTGGTCCAATCGAATTGTTGGCGACTATTTCCGACGTCTCGGGGGCGACCCCTGGAGGCACGGGACAGATCAAGGCCAAGGCTCAACATGCTGCCGACGGCTCCATCGAGTTACGGGCCAAGTTGGAGAATTTGCCGCTCGAAATTTGGCAAGTTGCTCGATCCAGGATTCCTGAGCTACCCATTTTGGCTCTGGAAGGTCGCGCATCGGGTATGTTGGCTGGACATGCGATGGATGCCGAGCAGTGGTCGTTTGACCTTCAGCAGGTCCATGTCAGCAACTTTGCCATGCTGGCACCCGATTGGATTGGCGAGTCGCCCGCTCGATTGAACAGTATTGAGGCAGTCGGGCGTGTCACCTTAGCCAAGCAATGGATGCAGCTGGATCAGACTCAACTGCAGTGTGACGTAGGCAACTTACAAGCCCAAGCAGCAGTGCCTTGGCCGCTGGTCATTCCATCGCTCAAGAATCCATTTCTGGAGCGAGCCACATTTACTGCGTCGGGCAACGTAGATTTACCCAAGTTGGCGCAGGCTGCTCAGTCGCTGATACCGGTTCGCGAAGACACTCGCTTGGTCTCTGGAGCAATGCAGTTCAAGGCGTCTCAACAGCCTCCTCATTCTGGTTCTGGCACCGCGCAGGCCAGTGTCGAAGTTCGATTATCGGGTTTAGAGGCGGTCGCCAGCGGCCAAGCCTTAACTTGGGATCAGCCCTTGAGCGTCCAGCTACGAGCCACTGACGGCCAGCCAGCCGCCATCTTTGATGTCGTGGCCACTGCCGAGTTCTGCAATTTGACCGGTCACGGCACAATCGAAAACGGATCGCTGCAAGGCGATGTCGACTTACAGCAACTCTACGATCGGCTCAGCCAGTTCGTAGAACTGCCAGTGACCTCGATGTCCGGCAGCGCGCGGTTGGATACTCAGTGGAAGATGGACGATCAGCAGCAAGTTACCGCCACGGGAAGCCTGAATACAACACCGCTGCTAATTGCAACCTCAGCTGGTGGGCAGATGCGCGAGCCGAATTGGCAGGGTTCGTTTACAGCCAACGCTCAATTGCGCGATGGCATCCCTGAACGGCTCAACAAAATGCGACTCGAACTGGTCGCACCGGATGAACAATTGACTGTTGAGCTGCATGAGCCGCTACAGATGATCGATGCGACGGCTGCTGAGGCAGCCGCCACCGCCTCACGTCTGCCGCCGGCTAGCTTCAGCCTGACTATTTCCGGCGACTTGGCGAATTGGCAGCGTCGTGGCTGGGTGTGGCTCAGCGAACCTCCTGACATCGACGTCCAGGGAACCATGCGCTTGGCGGCATCGGGCAAACTGGATCGACAGCATGTTGAATTGTTGCAGGCGAACTGGGACATGGAACCGGTTCAATTTCGCATGTCCGACATGGCATTGGCCGAACCAAAAATGATCGGCAATTTTAAGGGGCGTGTTGACACTGCAGATTTGACTCGCTTGCAAGTCGACCAATTGACCGTTCAGGCCAATTCATTTTGGATTGTGGCTCGCGATCAAGCCGCTGACCAGTCCGATGCACGTACTGGCCAGGCGAACTTTTTGGTGGACCTGCAGCGACTGATGAGCAACGTTGCCACGTCGCATACTACATCCCCCTCGATGCCAGCCACATCGTCGGCAGCCAACTCGCCTAGCCAATATGCGGCTGGGGGAACATTGCAGGGGAACCTTCAGTGGCTAATTGGCAAGTCTGGAGCTGAGTTTGCAGCTCAAGCCAAGGGCCAGAATATGCTCGTGAGCAGTCGAGGTGTAAATACTGCAGAGTCGGCACCGCTGTGGTCCGAGCCGACGGTGGATATTTCTGTGGCAGGCAAGTGGATGGCTGAGCACAACGCGATCGATCTGCCGACGCTGCAGTTGCAAACCGCTTGGCTGAGCTACCAAGGCCAAGCCGCCTATCGCAGTGGCGACCAAGGCTCCGATCTGTCCGTCAATGGTCAGGCTGTCTACGATGCGGCTCAGTTGTCCAACAAACTCGGCCCAATGACCGGCCACAATATTCAGCTTGTTGGGCAACACACGGCACCCATCGAGGTTCGCTGGCAACAATCTGCAATAGTCCCACCCGGAACATCGGCACTGGCTGGACTGCAGGCCAGTACTCACTTGGGTTGGGAGCAAGCACGCGTCGTCGGAATTGAAGTCGGCAAGGCGAATGTTCCGGTAATGATTCAAGCTGGCCAGCTAACCACGGCCGCTGAAATCCCAGTCAGTGGAGGCACGTTGCGCTGGGACATTTTCAGCGACTTAACCCAAGACCTGTTAGTCATCCGGCAAAAGCCCATGGTAGTCCTGGAGAACGTGGCGATCACGCGCGAGATGTGTAGTGGCTGGCTGAAGTACGTGGCACCCTTGGTGGCGGAAACCACCAGCATTGACGGTCGCCTGAGCTTAGCATTGGATCGCGCCGAATTGACACCCACCGATCTATCAAAACAAACCGTAGAAGGCCGGCTGCAGATTCATAAAGCCGAAGTTGGTCCCGGCCCGTTGACAAACGAAATCGCCGGATTGATTCGGCAATTCGAAGCCATTCGCAAGCTCGAGCCGGCTCAAGCTGTCAGCACGCAGAGTCGCGTGTGGCTGCAAATGCCTCAACAGAATATTTCATTCCGCATGGTCGAAGGCCGGGTGTACCATCGCGATCTAAATCTAACGATTGGCGACGCATCTATCTCGACCGCTGGTTCAGTAGATGTTTCGGGCCAGCTGGAAATGTTGGCATCACTGCCCATCCCCGACAGTTGGACTCAAAAAGGTCCGGTGCTGGCCGCCATGCGCGGTCAAACCCTACAATTTCCTATGCGCGGTACGATTACACGCCCGCAATTAGACGCATCGTTGATGCGGCAATTTGGTCGTCAGACCATCGAAAACGCCGCCCAAGGTCTGATCCAACAGGGCCTCAATCGAGGCCTCGAAAAGCTGTTCCGTCAGCAGTAGCGCATCACGCCCAGATACCTCTCGATGCCATTGCTGCCGCCTCGTTATTGCCCACCAGTGAATTGCCGAATCGCTACTATCTAACTAGATCGCAGGGCATGGTGTATGAACCAACGCAAGCCAATTCCTCGCCAAAAAGATGATAACTATACCGAGCATTCAGCAGCCGAGCGTCGCACCTTTCTGTCGGCAGAAACGGGGGCGAATTTCGATTACACCTCTTATTACAGTGCCAAACCGAGCGACTTTTCGGGCAATATTGAGAATTTTATCGGCGTAGTTCAAATGCCGGTGGGTGTGGCGGGGCCCTGTCTGATTCACGGCGAGCACGCTGAGGGCTGGTTTTATGTACCGATGGCCACGACCGAAGGAACACTGGTGGCCTCCTACAGTCGCGGCATGCGGTTGATATCGGAGAGTGGCGGTGCCAAGGTCACCGTGATTGATGACGTCATGCAGCGCGCGCCCATGTTCGAGTGCCACGACGCTCGCGACACACGCGATCTGAGCAATTGGATCGATGAGAACTTTCATGAAATCGCGGCTGCGGCAGAGGCAACTACACGGATCGGCAAGTTGCAGAACATCCAACGGTGGCCGGTTGCCAGAATGCTCTACACGAGATTCAACTTTAGCACCGGTGATGCTGCCGGACAGAATATGACCAGCCGTGCAACGCGCGCGGCCATGATGTGGATCGCGGAACATTTTCCAGGTGGCTTTATGCGGGTTCAATTGTCCGGCGCCATCGAAACTGATAAGAAACATTCGCACATGAATCTGATGCACAGTCGCGGCAAACGCGTAATCGCCGAGGTAACCATTCCGCGTGAGGTCCTGGTCAGAATTACGCGGGCCGAGCCTGCGGATTTGTTTCGTGTGCGTCTGCGTTCAATGACCGGTGCAGTATTGTCTGGATCCGCATACAACGGTCCACATTCGGCAAATGGTATCGCCGCGCTATTCCTCGCGACCGGACAGGACGTAGCCAATGTGGTTGAATCCCACGCAGGCCTGAATTTCTTGGACCTGCATGACAATGGCGACCTGTACTATTCAGTTACTTTACCGTCGGTTATTTGCGCGACTCACGGAGGCGGTACAAGTCTGCCATCCCAACGCGAGTGTTTGGCGATGGTTGGTTGTGTTGGTAAGGGAAAAGCACGCAAGCTGGCTGAAATCATCGGAGCCACCATTCTGGCTGGTGATATTTCGTTGTCTAGCGCCATCGTTGCCGACGAATTTGTCGATGCTCACGAAAGGCTAGGACGCAATCGATAGTGGCTGTGTCCGTTCCCGCAAGACCAGGCCTGGGACCATTGAGCGTCCTGAATCGCAGGCAGGCTGGTCCGCAGAGATCGCAGTTCGTTGCCCACCCAAGAGGCGCGTCGAGCCGTGGAGATTTACGAGATTTCTCGGTTTTGGAGCCAAGATCGGCCCAGGAGTATCGAATACTTAGATTTGGGTTGAATAAAATACTCCCTGCGGCGATTTGTCGATGTGAGCACTCAGGATGCCAAAGTAATTCATCAGCGTGTCGAACACCTGCATTGCCAGAATTGAATCTGTTTGTAAGTCGTATGGCGCCCGTCGGGCGCTGTCAGATGTTAGCCTGGAGTTGCCGCCAGGGGTTACTGGGCTGCTCGGACCAAACGGTTCTGGCAAGAGCACGCTCATCAAGGCACTTTTAGGGCTGGTAAAAGTCGACTCCGGTAGCGGTCAGGTTTTGGGGCTGCCGTGGCCGGGGCAGACTCGCGCCCTTCGTGATCGCGTGGGCTTCTTGCCCGAAGATGATTGCTACATTCACGGCTTACAGGGTATTGAGTCGATTCAGATGATGGCTCGGCTGTCTGGGTTGCACCACATGGAGGCGCTGCGTCGAGCCCACGAATTGGCTGACTTCAGCGATCTGGGCCAAGAGCGTTATCGCAACGTCGAAACCTATTCGACCGGTATGAGACAGAAGCTCAAGTTTGCTCAGGCTCTGGTCCATGATCCGGAATTGGTCGTGCTGGACGAGCCGACCACGGGCCTGGACCCTTCGCAACGTGAGAGTTTGCTGGATCGAGTCCGTGTGCTGTCGCGCCAGAAAGGAAAATCGGTTCTGCTGTCGACGCACATTCTGCACGATGTGCAACGAGTCTGCGATCAAGTCATCATTCTGGTACGCGGGCAAGTCCGTTTGGTCGACTCGCTGGCCAATCTGCAGCGTCCGTCGGAGGCGACACTGTTCGTGCAGGTCGTTTCCGATGCAGTTCGCTTGCAACAGGCGCTGGCAAACAGCGGTGTGACCACAGAATTAGTTAGCGATCAGGGGTTGTTGATCCGAGGCGATCAAGCGGACGTCTCGCGAATATGGTCGGGAAGTCAAAGTTGTAACGTATTGATCCAACGTATCGAACCGGCTCGCAATTCGCTTGAGCAAACGTTTCTCGACGCAGTGGCAGGGGGCTAGCGGTGCCAATCCTAGATATCGGCTATCGTAGTTGGCAGGGAGAACGCCGCCCGGCTTGGACGCGAGCTTGGGTAGTGGCTAGCACAGGAGTCAGCCTGGTCTGGCGCGGGGCTTGGTTCAGGCGGTTGTTAATATTGCTGACATTTCCGTCGCTGATTGCGGCCATCTTGGTAGGAACGTTTGAGCAGACACTCTCGAATAGTTCGACCCGTGATGCTTGGAGATTTCTGGATGAATTCCCAAGGGCGCGACAGGCTGCCCTGAACGCAGGCCTGGATATGGCCGAAGTACGAAGCGACCCGCAAATCGCTCGCCACTTTGTATGGACGTATGTACTCTTTTCATTATTTCGTTATCCGCAGGCCTTCGGAATGATACTTCTGGTGGGCCTGGTAGCTCCACGTTTGATTAGCTACGACATTCGCAGTCGTGGTTATCTGTTGTATCTTTCGCGGCCGCTAACTCCCGCCGAATATGTGCTGGGCAAGGCGGGGATACTATATGTGATCGTATTCTTGGTGGCCACTTTGCCGGCGCTCGCCATCTATTTGATGGGATTGTTTCTATCCACCAATTCGTGGGCCCTCTTCGAAACCTGGGATATCCCGCTGCGCATTCTGGGCGCATCGCTGGTTTTGATTCTGCCGACATCCGCCATTGCACTGGCGCTGTCTGCGCTGGTTGCAGAGAGTCGGTACGCTGGGTTCATCTGGTTTGCTCTGTGGCTCTTAGGGCAGGTCGTTTTTCAAGCGTTTTGGGTGAGCGAGCGATTGCCCCAATGGGCCGCAGGAACTCGGGTTGTCGACGAGGCCTATAGTCGATTTATCTATTTTTCGCCCTATGAATTATTGGGGTACATGCAGAAGATGGTCTTCGGATTGTTGCCTGGCGACGCGCCCTTATGGCTGCCGCTGCTGGCGATCGTTGCCATCACGCTTGTTGGATACTGGACAGCTTATTGGCGTGTGTCGAGGATGTTGAAATCATGATTCAGTTAGATCATGCGACATTGTTATATGGAACCGTCATCGGCATCAACGACTTTCACATAGAATTGCCTTCAGGCGCCTACGCCCTGGTGGGCCCGAACGGAGCAGGCAAGTCTACCTTCATCGGATTGCTGACCGGAGCCCTAAAGCCAACACTCGGTAGTGTGCGCGTGTTTGATTTCGATCCATTCAAACAGCCTCAGGTGTTGCGACGCATCGGACTGTGCCCCGCCAGCGACCTGCTGATTCACGGCGTCTCAGCGCGTCAGTGGCTGAGGCTGCAACTGTCGCTCAGCGGCTGGGCGGGTAGGCAAGGTACAAAGCGACTGGATGAGTTGCTGGACTTGGTTGGTTTGCGTGAGGCGCAACATTGGCCCATTCATAGTTACTCGCTAGGTATGAGGCAACGCTGCAAGTTGGCGCAGTCACTGGCCAACGATCCCGATTTATTGATCCTGGATGAACCCTTCAACGGCTTGGACCCCATCGGCCGTCATCACATGGGGCAATTGCTGCGCGATTGGAGTTCGCGCGGCAAGAGTTTGCTATTGGCTAGCCATGTCCTCCACGAAGTAGAACGCATTACCGACTCGTTCTTGTTAATCTACGGTGGACGATTGCTGGCCAGCGGTACGTCGGGTGAGCTGCGGCGGCTGTTAGCAGGGCTGCCCCAGGAGATCTTGATCCGCTCTTCGACGCCGGATGCGTTGGCGGAGCGGTTGGCGACGATGAACTGGCTGCGACAAATCCAGCGATCCGGCGAGGAACGAGAGTTGTTAACAGTGGCTGTGGATCGACCTTTAGAACTATACGAAAGCGTCGCCAAATGGGTGGCCCAGGGGCAGGTCGCCGTCGAGCAGATATCGGGCAGCGAAGGTGATATCAGCGCATTGTTTCATCTTCTGATCTCGAAACATCGCGGCGAAGTGATGATGAAAGGCGTGGCCTGATGAACAGCCAATTCGCTAACAGGCTCCGTCACAATCCACAAGCCCAAGGACCGATCATGCGATTCTGGCAGGCGCTGGGGGGCGTGATCCGTTACGAAGCGGCGCGGACACTCACACCGCTTCGTAGCGTATTGTGGCTCAGCCTGATGCTGTTGCCAGTGGCGTTAGTCGCCGCAATGTTGTATTTGGTCCAAGTGCGTGATCCGGAATACAATCATGTGGTCCTCAGCGGTTTGCTGTACGTGTTGCTGTCTGAAGTGGTTACAGTGCTGTGCATGTTGTTGTGGGCAGCACCGATCGTGAACGAGGAGCTGGAGAGTCAAACCTGGATTTACATCCTGGTGAGACCGGGAGCGCGGCTCAGTTTGTTGCTCGGCAAATATCTGATCGCCGTGTTGTGGACCGGTACCTGCACAAGCATTTCAGCGGTGCTGGCCGTCGTTATTACGACGGCAGCTGGAATCGAACGATCGCTGGAAGTTGGGATGGCCATCGTCGCTGTGAACTGGGTATCCGCAATGGCACATGGCGCCCTGTTTATGATGATTGGTACGCTGTTTCAGCGCCGCGCGATGGTCTACGCTTTCGCATATGCCGTTGCCGTCGAGGCCATCCTCGGCTGGGTGCCAGCGGTGGTCAATCGCTTTACCATCTCGTTTCGATTGCGCTCACTACTAATTGATTGGTTGGATCTTGACTTGGAAGCATTGATCGACGATGAGCTGCCATTTGTCTGGGAGCAAGATGCGGTGATGCACTTGAGCGTGATGGCGGTTGCGGTTGCTGTACTGCTGGCCGTTGCGGTGTGGCGCGTCGAACGATCGCAGTATCGCTGGCAGTCGGAAGTCTAAAGCGCATCGGTTAGCCTGTAAGCCGGGTTCTGTGGCGGCTGCGAACAACCGCCGATGGTCATTTATCTGGGACCGCAATTGCTTGCGGCCTCTAGCGATCTACCCGAAAGTCTGACCCAGCGAGCCGCCAGGTGCTCGACCGAGGCCGAGGCTGCCTTCTGTTTGATCTTGCTTCGAGCGGGGTTTACCGAGCCGCTGCAGTCACCTGCAGCGCTGGTGGGCTCTTACCCCACCGTTTCACCATCGCCACGCAGTACCAAGGTACTCGTTCGGCTGACTATTCTCTGTGGCACTTTCCCGAGTCTTGCGACTGGTCGGCGTTACCGACCGCCCTGCTCTGCGAAGCCCGGACTTTCCTCCATCAGACGAATCCAACAGCGACCATCCGGCCAACCGATGCACGCGCATTGTAACAAAATCAGAGCTAGACCCAAGGTTAGTCTTCCGAAATGGAACTGCCAGTCCCTGCGTGAGGGCCAAGCCTCAGTGCCAATGCATTCCAAGACGAAGGCTGGAGGTGACTTAGCCAGCCCGGAAGCTACCAGTTACATCTTCCGGATTAGGCTGCTCCATAGAAGTAGGGAAGAGGACTGTCGATTCACGAGAAGTGCTTCAATGTTTGAATTTTCTTTCAGTACGATCACCGGTTCGAGCGCAGCGACTGAGCGAGGGATTGCAGTTGATTGACGGAGGTCATGTTGCTTTGGAGCCGCGAGATGGCTTGCTCCATGTTGTAGAACTGTTGCAGCAGACGGGTCCGCTCGCGATCCAGTCGTAAATCCATCGACTGAATGCGAGTTGCGTTCTGTTCGATCGTTTGTTGCAGCGAATTGTTGCGGGCCAGTAACGAACCGCTCTCGATACTGGCCAACGAATCGGCGACGGCTTTAGCGCGGCGGGCAAATCCGTTTTCCGTGTTAGTAAAAAAATCCTGAACAGCACCGGGATTGTTCTCTAATACCTGCTCGAACTGTTGTTTGTCAAACGTTAATCGGCCTCGGTCGTTCAAACGTATTCCCAATTCAGGCAGAGACTGGATGGCACCTCCCGACCCGCTGCGGATCGATCCAGTCAGCAGCCGGGAATAGGCCAAGTCCATGCGAATGGCAATGTTCGAACCAAATAGCAAGCCAACTTGATTACTCTGCGCGTCAAACACCGTCAATTCATCGTATTTCTCGCGCAGTTTGTTATACTGGTCGACAAACGTTTCGATCTGCTTGCTCAAGCTGTCGCTGTTGCTGGAGACTTCCACTGTAACCGGCGTGGTGGATGTCGAATTAACTGTTAAATCAACGCCATCGATGAGATTCTTGAACTGATTGGTGCGCGAGCTAACCAGCACTCCGCCTCCCGAGTTGTTGGTGCCGTAGGATATCAACGCGTCGCGAGCTTCGGAGGTCTGAGCGAAGTCGATGTCTGAAGACGAACTTATGGCTACTCGCGATGCTTGGCCGGTCGCTTGTCCGTTGAGTTGCAAGCGAACTCCGCTGGCTCCCAGATTAATCAAGCTGGCTTTAACGGGCGAGCCAGACAGTTCGTTGATCTGCTGAGTTAAATCCGCCAGAGTAGTCGTGGCGGTTGTGGTCATTCGCAGCGTCTTGCTGCCATCGATGCCCGAAACCTGATCGTCGTCGATGGTTATTGTCGATGCAGAACCAGCGATACGCAGTTGCTTGGCGGCTGATCCCGTGCCGACGTCAGCTACGGTCATGGGGCCCGCTCCTCCCGCAGTGTCCACCAGCAATATGCCGTCGCCCGAATGGTTAATGCTTGCGGTAACGCCGATCGCCATGCCGTTGATGCCGTCGATGATATCGCCGATGGTCTTGGGAGACCGCGTAGAGACATTGTAAGTCGCCGAGCTGCCAGCGGAATTGGTGATGCGAAATGAGGACTGCGATAACGTTCCGCCAGCTAGAAAGTCGTCCAGTGAGGTAGTGCGGCTCACGAATTGGCGCTGCAGCGATCCGCTATCAATGCTGGTACCGGTTGTTGTTCGGGCGATACCCAGAGCGGTAGCCGAGTTCTTCGAGTCAGCATCTTCGATTACGAGACTACCAGTGCCACCGCTAGTATCCACGATTTCGATGCCCGTTTTTGTACGATTGAGCTGCACGCGGAATGAAGCGTTAGAAGCCCCGTCGTTTATGCGTTGAATCACATCACCCAACGTCTTGGCACCCGCCAGGTCGATCGTGTCGCTCTGACCTAGTCGATCGGTGATCGTGACAGAACCCATCTCTCCCAGACCACGCCCGCCTTTGAGACTGTCCAGTAGCGTATCGCTTAGTCCGGAAAGTAGTTTCCTGCCCGTAATCGTGCCACCCATTCCAGGACCGGTTAGGCCGAGTTGTTGCGCCAGGTTGCCGGCTGGGCTGGAGATCGAGAATTGGGCAGTGCCAGAGGTCAAGTCTTGTACTTCGAGCGAATGCCCGTCGTTGCTGATGCGAGCCACATACTTGCCGTTGGAGGCCGTGTTAAGCGACTGAACCAGTTGTCCAACGCTGGCGTTGGCGGCGTCTAATTGACTGGTCCAATTAACTGTCGAACCATCGCGCAGTGACAATCGCAGCGCGGTGCCTTGAGTCGGGATATCAATGCCAATACCATCCCGCAAACTCCGCAGCGCCGTGGCATTACTCAGGATATGAATATTATTTCCAACGGCGGTACTGGATGCTACGTCAACATTTTGGAATCCGAGATCGCGAGCGGTTGTACCGCTACCGATATCGACTATTTTCAAGTTGTGGACGACGCTGCCCGAGACATCGGTCAGTTCGAATTGGCCTCCGTTAATTTTGGCGACGACCGACAGACCTTCGGCTGAGTTGATCGCTGTAACTACATCGGCAGCGGTTTGAACAAAACGCAAGTCGATCTCGCGACTGGTTCCAGCGCGATTGGTAATGCGTATCATCCCGCGCTCGACGCCACGACCGCCGTTCAGCTGATCCAGGTTGGCAGACTGGTCTAAGAACCCACCGGTGTGAATGGTGATATCACCGGCAGACAGTTTGTGCTGGCTCGAGGCAAATAGTGAGCTGGTTAATTGCTGGCTTTGCGCCTGGCGGACCGGGATAAAGCTATAGTTGCCCAAGGCGGCCGTACCGGTGCTGCGGGCGGCGATAGTCTCGGGTTTGGAGCTGGTGACTTTGGCCGAGTTGAACAGCGAGGCTTGGCCGAGTCGATCGCCACTTAGTTGGACTCCGATTACCAACGTCGTCAGTGTGGTGATCGCGGTTTGTTCTTTGGTCAATTCTGCATTGCGGTTGGATAGTCGGTTCCTGGGCAGCGCATTGATCTGCATCAATTGATTGACGGTCTCTTCGATGGGAACGCCGGTTATGAGTCCGACGCTGGATTGGATGCGTCCCATGGCAATTTCCTGACTGGTCTCTGTGGCAGCGACACGAGTCTTAAAATCGACTTTTTTAGTCTGTCGGCTCCACCAGCGTCCGCTGATTCCCTGGGTTCCTGGCAGACAGTAAGCCGCAAGAGGAGTATCTGCCAGACATATCTTGCGTAATCGTTACGCGCGCGTGGTGCGGATGCGTGATGTCTTCGGTAGCTACGGCCGTCAGACCGTGATTATTCGTAGCCCTCCACGCTCTAACGAGCGTAGTCACCGAGCCGTCTCCCCGCTCTGATGAGCGTTGCGACAGCTAAAAGCCGCAGCGTGTCCAACTGGCACGCTGCGGCTTGCAGTTATCTGAGGCGGCGGCACCGAGCGAGATTGGGGAAAGAATCGCTCGGCACCAGCCGCCCTAGTAGTTTACGCTAGCTTTGTCTTATCGCAGCAAAGCCAGAGCATTTTGTGGGCTCTGGTTGGCCAAGGCCAACACCGTAGTACCGGACTGGACCAGGATTTGAGCTCGCGTTAGACGAGCCGTCTCTTGAGCGAAGTCGGCGTCACGGATGGAACTTTCAGCTTCAGTCAGATTGCCGACGGTGTCGGTTAGCGAAACCATGTTGCTCTCCAGCGTTGTAGATTGGAATGCACCCAATCGACCTCGCAGGCTGGTCACCTGAGATATCGCTTCGCTGACGATCTGAACCGCCATACCTGGATTCGACTCAAGCGATGCGATTTCGCCGCTACCCAACTGGAACAATCGACCAGAAACGCCGCCCAAGCGAGAGGTGCTGACGCTGGAGATGCCCACGCGTGCCTGCTGATTGCTGACTACATCACTACCCAACTGGAACAGGGCACCGCCTCCAGTAATCGAGAATTCGATGTTGTCGCTGGAACCTTCGGCAACTGTCAGAGTCATGGCCAGACTGGCGGTGTTAACCGATAGCGTATTGCCACGGCCTTTGGCATTGGTACCGTTAACTTTGGCAGCGATGTCTGCACCAAAGTCGCGGGCACCGGCCCCTATCGCCGAGGTGAACGAGCCAAGTGCGTTTTCTTGGATTACTCGCAGATCGACAATAGCCTCTGAACCGTAAGCGGTCGACTTCAGAATCAATCGGGTGTTGTCGTCTGAATCAACAGCAGCGCTAACGCCGGTTGCATCGCTAACTAAGTTGATCTGCGTTACCAGTTCGGCGAGTGTTGTACCAGCACTGACGTTGAATACTTCCGAACCGTTCTTGCCCAGCAGTTCAAAAACCACATTGTGGCTGATACCACCGGCTTGGCCGTCCACACCATTGTCGAAACTAACGCTGGAATCAGCATCACCGCTTTGGAAACTGGTTAGCGTATTGTCTTCAGCGGCTTCGGCCGTGTAAGTGCCTTCTTGGTTGATGGCATCAACGATATCGTCAATCGACGTGGAGATGCTGTCATCGACGGTGATGGTCAGGTTGCCGTCAACATCCACGGCTACTGTGGGAGCCCCCGTACCGCCGGTAGCAAAAGTGATGGTAGCACCATTGGCTGCGGCACCGTTACGAGACAGGTTGATTGTGGCTGACAGATTGGCAGCTTCAACGGCCTCGACCAAGTCGCCTGAGGCGGTGGTGTGGTCAGCGGGATCGAAGTACTCGATGTTGTCTGGATCGTCCAGCGTGGCGCTGAAGCCCTGGATGCCGTTGATGGCAGCCAGGATCACATCCAGGCGGGTATTACCGGCCGAACCAACGGTGATTTCGATATTGCTACCATTGAGCGCCGCCGACGGAACAGCGTCCGGAGGGGTATTGTCGGCAACTACGAAGTCAAAATCGGTCAGACCATCGACAGCGGCGGTCACCGTGATGCTGGCTGTCTGGGTGGTAGCCGCAGTACCAGCGGTAGCGAAGGCAACGCCAGCAGCGGCGTCGCCGTTGGTGACGGTGCCGGTGTTGGACGTGACATCCAACTCAAAAACCGCATGATCTGCCAGTTCGGTAGCGATGGCCCCTAGTGCCTTACCCTCTTCCAGTCGCACGGTGATGGTTTGGGCATCATCGTCGATGGTGATGGAGGAGAAGTTGCCAGCGTCAGTAGTGGTGACGTTGACGGTATAGCCGTTATAAGCGTCGGTTTGTTCTTTAGTGAGTAAGGTGAACACGCGATCACCACCACCGTCGATGTCGATGGCACCAGTTTCGGCGACAGCGCCAGCGATGGTTCGAGTGAATTCGAGAGTGCGCGAGGCACCGCTTCCAGTAACGGAGCGTTCGAGGGTCAGCGAGCCTGTGGAGGCCACCGAGTCAACCGTCGCCGCAATGTCCCCTACAGCCACTTGGGCTTGCTGAGCAGCGCTACTGATGTTGACCGAAACCGCCATTTGACCGGTTGATCCCAGGTTGGCCTGGTTGATCTTCAAGTCCTTGACTTGAGCGTAGTTGGTACCAGCGGTAGTCAAGAAGTCCATGCTGCCATCCAACAGCTTGCGACCTTGGAAGGTGGTGGTCCGAGCAATTCGGTTGATGGCTTCCAACGAGCTATCGACTTGCAACTGGTTAGCGGCGATTTCCGATTCACTCATGGCACCGCTGTTGGCTGCTTCCACGGCCAAACCGCGGATGTTGTTCAGCAGCGAACTGACCTGTCCCAGAGCACTATCGGCGGTGGCAATGATTTGCGAAGCCCGCTTCGTATTTGAAATAGCCTTGTTCAGGCTGGTAATATCGCTGCGCAGTGCTTCGCTGGCGATCAGACCAGCCGGGTCATCTTTGCCGCTGTTGATTCGCATACCGGTGCTCAGGCGAGTCAGCGCCGTTTGCAAATCCATGTTCGTTCGATTCAGGCGGTTTTGGGCTACTAACGAGCCCACGTTCGTGTTGATTCGTGTCATTCTTTACTTCTCCGGTTGGTCGGATCGCTAGAACAGACAGGTTCGCTGTAGGGCTGAGTCGTTCTGGAAAGGCGATCGAACAGGTTTGCCAGCGGTCAGGCTTGGCTAATTGGTTTTTGGTTACGCTTCAGTTCCTTAGCACGCTTGCCAGCCTCACAGTGCAGACACACCTTGGGAAACGTGCTGGTAGACCTTAGCACCTAGCACTAGCGCAGTCGGACAAGTGCAACAAATTTGCTCAAATAGCTGAGACAGTGCAGGTGACAGCCTCTTGTCAATCCGCAGAACCGTTACGACCCTAAGCCTTTAACGCGTCCCAGAGTCAGCGGCGTGCCCAGTGTTGCGCTTGATAGCGCGTGGAGGAAGTCGCGCAGCAGTCAATAAATCACTGAACAAGGCCCTGAGCCTTGGTGAACTCAGCGGGCTCTGAAGGTTTCGGCGCAGCCGAATTTAAGCAGCTGAATTTAATTGAGGTCAAAGGAAGTTGACGGGCGCTAGTGATGCATTTACTCGGGGGGCATTAACGTTGAACCTTGCGATACGGGGACGTGGCAAGAAATCGAGAATCTAGCCCGATAAAACTCAACTGAGTCTGTTCCAGACTCATGTTGATCAGAGGCTCTGCCCCGATCATCTGTTGGTTGTCTTAGCCACAAACTCGACCGGCAGCGGCTCCAGATGGCCCTTGAAGATGCGCATTGTGAAGCCTTCGGAGCGCCCGCGGCAGCCGTTGATGATTCACGCCCGGTAGCAGACTCAGGCGTAGGCTGCATAGTGCCCTACACTAGACAAGCTTTCGGAAGACAAGAATTCTGTTGGCTGGCGATAAATAGCCAAAATTTTAAAGAAAACGCATTCTTTCAGCCTGGCAGAAACTAAGTTTTTCTTGGCGTATGGGGATGCGATCGACTAAACTGGAAGCTCCCGCCTTCCCTGCCCTTCCCGCCTATTTGGTACCCAACCGGGTACATCTGAAAATGCTGAATCAATGCCTGAAGAATTCGTTGAACCTAGCACTTCTAGGGCTGTTGCTATTCCCAACAGTAATCGCTGCTCAAGAAGAGCAAGACATAACCTCCTTGGCGCACCCTGAGGTGGCTGAGCGTCTGAGCTTGACCGACCAGCAACGGGCTGAGGTGCAGAAGATTCTGTTAGAGCGCGCCAATGAGATTGCTGCAGCTGCTGACGCCAAGGCGGCCGATTCGGTCAAGAGGGAATTTGACTCCCGCCTGCAAAAGCTGCTGACCGCTCAGCAGCTCGAGCGCTGGCAGCAGTCACGGCCGGCTGAAAAGTTGATGTTTCAATTCCGGGATATGAAATGGGACCAAGTCCTGAATTGGTTTGCCTCTCAACAGGATTTGACTCTGGTGATGGATCGAACACCACCTGGCAGTTTCACTTACAGCGACACTCGAGCTTACTCGGCCGCCGAAGCCCTGGATTTGTTGAATAGCGTACTGATGACACGCGGTTTCACGTTGGTGCGACGTGAACGAATGTTGACGCTAATGGAATTAGGCGATGGATTGCCGATCGAATTGTTACCCAAAATTCGACTCGAACAGTTACCTGAGCGCGGCAAATTCGAGCTGGTCACGGTTGACTTCTCTCTCGACGGCAGGCCGATCGATTCAGTTTTAGCGGAGGTCAAACCTTATTTGAGCAGCTATGGCCGCGTATTGCCGCTGGCGCGTGGCAGTCATCTATTGGTTATAGAGCACGCTGGCAAAATGCAGATGATCAACGAGTTGATATCATCGGTGCCAGTTGCAAAATCGCCCGATCGACCACCGGCCCCACCATCGCCAGTCTTCGCGTCTTACTCGATTGGCAATCTTGAGGCTAGCCAGACACTGACTGTACTTCGTCAGTTAATTCCTAGTGAGCACCTGTCGGTAGACCAACGCACAGCGGTCCTGAGCGCTTTTGTAGTTCCCGACCAACATGTAGCGATCAAACGGGCTCTCGATACCATGCAGGAGAAGCAGTCCGAGCTACCTGCACTCCAGTCAGTGGTTTATCCGTTGACCAGCATGACGGCGGCTGAGTTTCGGACGCAGGTGGCTATTCTTGCTCCAAACGTCAAGGTCCTAACCACCAGCCAGCGCGGATTGATCGTTGCTATGCCGTCTGAGCACGGGCTGATTCAGGAGGGACTCGCGGCACTTGGCATTCATCCAGAGCAAGTCGAGCAAGACACACGTAGCTTTGAGGTTGCCGCAGCTGATGTCGCTTCGCTCGACACAGCGCTACGCAGTTTTCTGCCGGCAGGGCGCGTGATTGCCAATCCGCAGGGAAGCTTAATCGTTCGCGGATCGGCTGCAGAGTTAGCCAGCGCAGAAGAGATTGTCCAGGCCTGGAAACGTTCCACTGAAAAGCGACAGCTCAGATTGCAAGTCTGGAGTTTGCAGCGCCCGGCAGATTCCGAGTGGCTAGCGACAACATCGCAGCTGGTGCCTGGCGGCAAATTGTGGCTAGCCCAGGAAGCAACACGTTTGTTGATGTTGGGCAGTGAAGAAGATATTCGGACCGTCGAATCGTCACTTCCGGCACTGAATGAGCTATTGCCTGAGTCCAGCGAAAGGAAGCTGCATATCTATTCGCTGACCAAGCAACAAATGCTGCGCCGATCGACTCTCGGCCGATTGCCCAAAGAACTCTCGGGCATGACCGTGGCTGACGGGGGGCAAGCGTCAGAATTATTCGTGTGGGGAACAGCCAAAGAGCATGCCGCGTTTGCGGACTATTTGCAGCAGCTTGATCAATCGCCACCACCCGCCCAAGTGCGATCGCCTCACGTTTACCCGTTGGCCATGCACGATACGGCTACAGCCATGCAACTGCTGACAGCTGAGTTTCCGGCTGCCGGATTCAATCTTAGTCCCACTGGTCGACAGCTTGTTTGCGTTGCGGAAGAGGAATTACACGAACGGATTCGTGCTCGGGTCGAACAAATGAATCAGCAATTGCCGCCGCGCGAAGAGGCGGTGTTGGAAACGTACGATGTACCGGGTATGACTGCAGTGGCCTTGCAACAGGCCCTTACCAGTGCGACGGCCACCAGTACCGTGCAGTTGGATGTTCAGCGCGAGCGACTGCTGATCTGGGCCACGCCAGACATCCATGAACGTATCGCGGCCATGGTGAAAACGTTGAGTGAACGCCCTGACGCTGACCGGCAAAAGATTGTCGTGGTCTATCCGCTGACCAGCGCTCTGGCCAGTAACGTCAAATTGGTGCTTGATCAGCTGGGGCTAAGCGCAACGGTGGTGGCAGATGACAAGCTCCGGCAACTGGCCGTCACCGGGACTATTGCCGATCATGGCATTTTGCAGTCGGTGATTGCGCAGATCGACCGGCAGTCTGCGACCAGCCCCCAGCCGCTAGTGCGCAGCTATGATGTCAAGTCATTTCAAGCTGCACAATTGTTGACGACACTGCAGCCCCTGTGGCCCAACCTGAAGATGTCCGTCGATTCAACGGCCAATCGCTTGATTGCTTCGGGATCATCCGCTGAACTGGATCAAGTTGGCAAGTCGCTTGAACAACTGCTGCACACGCCGGCCGCAACGCCGGATATTATTCGCACGTATGCGGTGCCACAGGGCGAAATGAATTCCTTGCCCGCGACTTTGAAGCAGATTGCACCGCACGCCACCATCAGTAGCGATCCGCTTTCCAGAACGGTTACAGTAGCCGCTGATGAATCGCAACACGCGCGCGTTCGGCAGGCCCTAGAGCAACTCACCCTGGCAGCCAGCAGTTCCAAGCAGGCGACTACTTATTCTGTCAAACCTTCGCAACTAACGGCCGTGCAGAACACCTTGTTGTCACTGTTCCCAGGAATCAGTCTAGCTGGTGACGCGACTACTGGACAAGTAATCGTCGTCGCTGGGCAACCCATACATCAAGAAATTGGCAAGGTTGTGGAAATGTTAGCCACGGGTGCGGGAGGTGCTGAACGGACGGTGCAAGCCTTTCCGCTGGACGAGCATCGTTCGGAGGCCGCCAGCTTTCTAGCGACGCTTCAAACACTCGTCCCGTCGCCTGTTCGTCTATCGTTGAGCCCTCAATCGGGAGCAATCTTGGCGGTTGGTACACCGGAGGAGTTAGCTGAGATTGCCCGACAAGTTGATTCGCTGAAGCAACAACTGCCCGCCGGAGAACTGCCGCAGCCCAGCGTATTCAAATTGCAGCACGCCAACACCGCTACCACGCTAGCCATGTTACAAGCCTTGTTTCCCAAAGCAACTCTTGCTCAGGACGCAACTACGCAAACCATAGCTGTCACGGCAACTCCGATGGATCGTCAGAAAATCGAGGAGTTTCTGAAGCTCTTCGATACTCCGCGTGAGAACGGCCAAATCTATCAGGTCTACCGCGTGGAAAGTGGCGGTGGAACGGCGCTGGCCAGTGCTCTAACGGCACTATTTCCCGATGCGCGCTTCTTCCCGGATCGCGAAGGCAATGCGGTGTTGGCGGTGGCGACTCACATACAGCACGCGCGGATTCAACCGATGATTGACCAACTGGCAAAAGCTGCACCACCGTCATCGACACGAGTTTTTCCACTGCAGCGAGGTAACGCGCAGTCATTGCGTGCCGCAGTACTTGAATGGAATCGCAATGTCAAAGTGTCAGCTGATGTGGCATCCAATACTCTGATTGTTTCTGCAACGGACGACGAGCTGAAGCGAATCGAGCAGATTGTTGCCGATGTTGACGGGTCGGCCAGCGATCAGCAGGTAACGCGATTCTATGTGCTGCAATCAGCCAATCCGACGGTGTTGGCGGGGGCTTTGCAAGTCAATTTTCCCAAAGCCACTGTGGCTGGCGACACTACTAGTGGCGGTGTGTTTGTTACAGCCAGCCTAGAGCAGCACGAGCAGATACGCGCGCTCGTAGAACAACTAAATGAACAGCCCGGACGCTTAGCGGCTTTGCGAACATTTATAGTCGAACATGTGCCACCACCGGCTGTTGCAAAAGCGCTGACCGAGACGTTGGGGCGACGAGGTACAGCCAGTGTGTCATTTAACGAAGATACTCAGTCGGTCTTTGTCGTCGGCATGCGCGAAGACTTGAAGATGGCCGAAGAGCTAGTGCGAATGGTGGATGTGCCCGGGCAAAACCGCGAGCCGCGACAGTTGCAAGTGTTTTCAGTCGATGGACTGGATGGTCGCTCGGTGATGGAGTCGCTGGAAGCGGTCTTTCGCGATGACCCCCAGCGTCTGGAAATGCGTCATGACTATACGGCTGGCCGGCTCTATGTGTTCGGCAATGAACACCAACTGTCCCGCGCCGAACAAGTGATCAAGAGTCTTGCGCCCCTGCCCCGAACGTTGCAGGTTATTGCGCTGGGTGACTTAGATCCGATCGTGACCAAAGAGGCGGTTGACACGCTGTTTACCGATACGCCCTACAGTCGTACTCCCTTAGTCACAGTCGACGCGGACCAACAACGTCTGCTGATCAAGGCAACCGAGGCACAGCACGAACAAATTCGCTCGTTGCTGAGGCAGATGACAGGAGCTGCGACCGCCAATGACGATCGTGGTCCGGCCGCAGGTCCGATGGAAACTGGGCACAGCCATGTCAGAGTGCTTCCCATGCCTCGCGGTTCGCAGCGAATTTTGGAGCAATTGCAACAGATATGGCCGACATTGCGCACCAATCCGTTGCGAATCGTTTCGCCCGAGACTCTGTCGGCGCCTGCTAGCGATGAAGGGGCTGCTTTTCAAGGGCTGGATGGCAATCTGCAAGTTGCAGCAAAGGACGCACTGCATCAAATTCACAGAAAAATGGACACAGCCAAGGTTCGGTCCTCAACGATTCGGCTAGTAAATACTATTCAGGAGTCAGAGGAGCAACCTTCTGGCCAGGCAGCTGCTCAGTCCGGCGCCCCTGAGGCAAACGCAGCGCCTGTTGTTATAGTGACTGGAGAACAGCAATGGTTGCTCGCCTCAGAAGACCCGCTCGCCGTCGCCGAACTTGAGCGGGTACTAAAAGCGATTCGCAATCCGAAAGCCGAACCTTTGGTATCGACCGGCAGCTATTCGCTGTACCTCCTACAACGCGCCAATGCCGTCGATATGCAAACGCTGCTACTGGATTTATTGCGTTCCAGTGACGGACGGTCCTCACGAAGCAGTTCGAGCGACTTGTATAGGCGAATCAAGATTGTCGCCGACGCCCGTACCAATTCACTGGTCGTTTCAGGCTCTGCCGCCGAGCGCAAAGTCGTCGAAGAGTTAATTGGTGTCCTGGACTCGGAAGACTTGATGGGAGGATTACAGCAGATGGTACCAGTGGTACTGGAGCTATCAAGTGCCACCGCCAATCAGGTCCTCAACATTCTGCGCGATATCTATCGCTCGCAATTGGCAACCAGCGGTTCCAGACGTCCCATTGCGATTCCCGAAGGAGTATCTGCTGATGTTGCCACGCTACTGCAGCAGCTCAATGCTCAATCGGCCAGCCCCTTGCTGACCATCACAGCCGACGAAACCACGAATTCGTTGATTGTGCGTGCGCCACCTGACTTGTCACAGGAAATCCAGGCATTCGTCGGTTCCCTAGATCAGAGGACCGCTGACACGCCATCGCGACGCGTCGAACTGATTCGCCTACACTCAACCAATGCCAAGACGCTGGAGCAGGCTCTCAAGCGGCTATTGACGAAGTAGCCTTTGCCCGGATTTTGCAGCGGCACAGGCGTCAACGGTACTGTCGCAAAGCTGGTGATTGAGGTTACAATCCTCGTTCCGCAGGTATGAGCCTGCGACGTACTCGATCTTGCAAAGGAACATGGGAATTCATGTCAACGATCAGCGAGCGCTATAACGCTGCCGAAAAACTAAAGGACGAGGGAAAATCGCAAGAGGCCATCGCGGCGCTCCGAGATATTCTAAACGATGACCCACATCACGTCCTCAGTCATTTGACCCTCTGCCGATTGTATACGTTGGCTGGTGAATTTCAGCAAGCCATCGAGCATGGTCGGAAGGCGTGCGAACTAGAGCCGAACGAGCCGTTTAATTTTACAGCTCTCAGCTTGACATTTCAGCGGACGTATGCCGGGACCCGCGACACGCAATTTATACAGCTAGCCGAAGATGCCATGGCCGAATCTCGCCGCTTGGAATCCCTCCGGTAATGGCCAGAGCGCCCAGCTGCATGGCACGATGGGCTGCATACACAATGCGCCGCATGACCGAGAGACAAGGTAGCCGCTTGTGATTAGGCCGCGTACTGTAACGTGTTGCGCACGGCGCTGCCAAGCTACGGTCCGTAAAGCGCAGTAGCGATATGTATTTAGCGAGATATTCAGCGCGGGGCGTCGCTGGAGCGCAATAGCAGTTGATGAGCAATCGCATCTGTAATCTGCAGGTGAATAGCTTCGATGGACTGAGTCGCATCGACTACCATCAGTTGTTTGCTCAGTCGTTTGCCCTGTTGCAAGAATCCGTCGCGAACGCGCTGCATGTATTCTAGGCCCCGACTTTCAAGGCGGTCGGGACGACCCTTTAGGCGACTTCGCGCCAGTACCGGATCCAAATCGAGTAGGAAGGTCAGGTCAGGCGTGACACCGCCAGTGGCAATCTCTCCGACATCCCAGATGTGTTGCGGCTCCAGTCCGCCGCCACAGCCTTGATAGACCACATTTGCCAGTAGAAAGCGGTCGCAAACAACGCTGCGACCGCTTGCCAAGGCGGGCTGGATCACCTCTTGAATCAATTGGGCGCGACTGGACATGTACAGCAGCATCTCGGCCATAGTCGTCATCGGAATTTCGAGGCGATGCAGCAATATCTCTCGGAGGCTTTCGCCAAGTTTCGTACCGCCTGGATCGCGCAAGGTGATGGTGGGCTGACCCTGCCTCTCAAGCCAGTCGGCTAACAGCCGGCACTGGGTCGACTTACCACAGCCATCAATGCCGTCGATCGAAATGAAGTATGCTGACATGGTCCGCGCAAGAATGTGAGCGTTAGAGGTTTTGATGGCAGTCAAAATATCACGCGTGATCGTCATGAGCTAGGGGTGAATTGAATTCCAGTGCAAACAGGCCGCCGCGTGCTAGCATAGAAGGAATCTTGAAAGTCGCAGTTTACAATTTCGCTCGTCTACTTCACAATACTCAGCCTCAATGCCGTGAGTGACGAGCGTTTGACAATGCAATAAGATTAGTCTGCGAGTGGGACATGAAGTTCACAAGCCGCAGGCTTAGGCGATTCAACCAGAATGGATGTTTAGGATGTTGCAGCTTTCGGTCAATGAACTGTCGACGATGAAATGGAATTTCGAAGAAGATGTTGTTCACTACCATGAAGCGGGATTCTCGACAATCGGCATCTGGTATCCCAAGTTGGCTCGCTACGGAGAAGAGAAAGGCAGTGAGTTGCTGCAGGAGTACGGTTTCTCGATTTCCTCGTTGTCTTACGTGAGCGGGTTCACCGGACACTGTGGGGTTACCTATCGACAGAGTATTCTAGAAGCCTTGGATGTTATCCAGCTGGCTGCCGATATCGGTGCTCCCACAGTTGTGCTTGTGGCTGGTAGCCGCAACGGCCACACGCGCAATCATGCGCTGCGAATCCTACGTTCCGCTCTCCATGTTTTAGCCGAAGCAGCTCAGGCTGTGGGAGTTCAATTGGCTCTCGAGCCGACACACTTGGGCTGTTCGAGCGATTCGTATCTAAACACAATTCCACAATGCCTGGATGTGATCGCTGAAATCGGTAGTCCGAACCTTGGACTTAATATAGATATTTATCATGTGGCGCATGACTCGTCGCTATGGCAGTGGATGAAAGCCGCCGCCTCGTTAGTTCGATTAGTGCAACTGGGCGATGCCAAGTCTGCTCCTGTCGGACAACAGAATCGCTGCCCGTTAGGCGATGGTCACTTGCCGCTGCTAGAACTGATTGATCTCTTTCAAAGCAGTCGTTATGGCGGCTACTACGAAATTGAACTCCAAGGCGAAGGTGTCCAGCACCTGGAGTATATGCAACTGCTGGATCATTCCCATCAAACGGCTCGCCAGTGGCAGTTGCAACTGGCCTAGGCTGCGCGGTCGATAAGAGTAGACCAGTCGCCACTGTCCCCGACGGTGAACTCCAGTTAGTCCACGGTCTGGTGCCGCAAAATATTATGATTCTGCTCGTCTTAAACGGCACTGACCCGCTTCATGACGCTCTCGAGTGTCGGTCGCAGTGCCGCAGCGCTACCGCGAAGTCCCTGCAACTCTTTGGGCCACAGTTCTATTTCCAGACGCTGCTTGACACCACACCGGCTGACAATTGTCGGAACCGACAGGGCTACGTCGCGAATTCCATAACATCCAGTTTGCACACTGCTGACCGGCAGAATGCGGTGCTGGTCTAACAAGATCGACTCAATAACGTCGCGAATGGCGATTCCCACAGCAAATCCTGCACCACCTTTGCGCGACAATACTTCGGCACCAGATTGTTTGGTGCGCGCAAATATCTGATTTGCCAAATTCAGATTCCAGCCAGGATACTTGTCAAGCGGCAACCCACCCACGGCAGCGCTTGACCAAATCGGCACCATGCTGTCTCCGTGCTCACCCAGAATCAAGGCTCGAGTCTGCGTGGCTGGTGCCGCAATCTGCTGCGCGATCAAGCTGCAAAAACGAATCGTATCAAGCTGCGTCCCAAGCCCCATGACATGATCATTAGGTATGCCCAGCATTTTTGCCGCTACGTAAGTCAAGATGTCCACTGGATTGCTGACCACCAGGACTTTGGCGGATTCTTTGATTCCGGCTGCTTTGACTTGGCGGAGGATATCGACAAATAGGTCGGTGTTGCGATTGATCAGGTCCAGGCGCGACTCGTCGGGCTTGCGTCGCAAGCCAGCGGTGATGCAGATCACGTCACTGGATGGAATGTGTTCGTACGAGCCCGCAACCAAAACCTGGTCCGCCACGCTCGGCGAACCGTGTTGCAGGTCCAGCGCCTGACCCTCGGCCAGAGCTTGATTGACATCCAACAGTGCGATTTCGTGGGCAATGCCGCCGCACTGCAAGGCAAAAGCAGCACAACTGCCTACCAATCCACCTCCACCGATAATGCTTACTTTAGTCATGTGTGTTTCGTTCTGTTAAGGGCCCATGAGTTTGTAAATGTTCAGGCCACGCTCCCCAGGGCGAAGTTGCTGGCCGGCATGGAACTGGAGTCGACCACATTTGAAGTGATTTGGGCTCACTGCACGTGTTTTGGAGTGTAACACGCAGTCGGCACCAGCTTCGCTTGCGTCACTTTAGGCACCACTGCCTGTTCATTCGTATTCTGCACCGCCCTTCAACTGCGGGCGGCTAGCTGGGTCATCACCAAATCGGTAATCATTTTCACCAGTCGCTCCTCATCCAGCCCTGTGGAGCCTGAGACCGCAGCCGCAGCGGACTTGGCTGAAGACGAGCTGCCGGTGCTGGGCGTTGCTGCTGCGCCGCTGGGGGCTTGGGCCGGCATCGGCGGTGGAGCGTCGAAGGCTCGCCGTTGCACGCCAGCCGATTGCCAACTATCACGAAAGATATCGTTGGCGCAAATGTCGCAGTTCTTGTACTCTTCGGTCAGCCGCGGATCGGCGAAACCCCATTTATTCTTCAGTTCCAGCAACTCTTGGCTCTTTTGCTGGTCCAAGTAACTGACATGGCCCAATTGACGAGCCAGCATCAAGATCCGGCAATAGGCGTCTAGAATTTCCGTCCACCAGTAGGCCTTCTCCACGTCTTCACCAAAGCTGACTGTGCCATGGTTGGCCAAGATCATGACGTTGCATTTGTTTACGAACGGAATGATCGTGTCGGCAAATGCTTGTCCGCCCGGTGTTTCGTATTTGGTGATTGGTACATCTCCCAAGAATACTTCCACTTCCGGTAACACACACTGCGGAATCGGTTCGCGGGCTACTGCAAACGCTGTGGCATGTGGCGGATGACAGTGGACCACCGATTTAATGTCTGTCCGCTGGCGATATATTTCCAGATGCAAAAGCGCTTCGCTGCTGCGCTTCTTGCGGCCAGCCAACTGCTTGCCGGTCATGTCGATCAGGCAGATATCGTCGGGCTTCAGATATCCCTTGGATTGCATGGTCGGCGTGCATAACACTTCGTTCTCGCCGATGCGCACCGAAATGTTACCATCGTTGGCGGCCGCAAATCCCTTGTTGTAGATGCGGCTGCCAATTTCGCAGATGTCCTGTTTAATCTTATGGCTGTTGAGCATGATTGTGCTTTAGTTAACTGTGAATTGAATTTGCCAGGGAATGAAAGGATGTATTAGAATTTGAGTTGTCCGACGGCGACCGCGTCGACATGCACGTTATCGAGAATGGCTGAACAATAGGCATCAACGGCTTTCAGGTCTGGTCGAAACGGTTGAGCGGCTTCGGCACCGTCGCTGACGGCGATTAAACTGTCGAGTCCTGCTCCCAAATCGTCCCACACCACAGCCAGTTCTGGTTGTGGGGTAGGCTTGCCGGTGAGTGTCGTCTGTTCTTGAGGTTCAGCGGCCAACAATCGCGCCGATTGATAGCACGGATGGCAGCGGCTAAGCGTCACATTACCGATCACCTTGTGAATTTTCATAGTTCGGGCTCCCCGGTTAGTGCTTGCTGTGAGTCCAAGATTGAATCAATTTCGCGACCTGATACGCAGACCAACGGCTATCATCAAGGATCAATAGATTTGGACGCGCCTCCGCCATGGCTCGGGGTAAATCGGTAGAGGCATGCAGAGAAACCGCTCGCAGTGCTGGACTAGATTTAGCCCCGCAGGCGATCTGTACAGCGAAGGGGTGCGTCGAGAGCCACACACTCTGCGAATTGCTTTCCAACTGTTGAGACAATTGCAAGGCAACCTGATCAATCGCAGCCCCCGCAGGAAATAAACTCAGCGGTTGTTTGGCCAGTGCTGAAATCGATTGTAGTTTTTCAGGATTGGCAATGACAATGAAAGCTTGGCCATTTTTTGGGCCCGCAGCGCTATCGCGACTGGTCGTATGACCTGAGGAACGAACGAGCGCGATTTCGAGTCGCCTCAATAGGTCACATACAGCCGGAGTTACAACCGTTTTGGGGCCTACATGCAACTTATGGACACCGGTGAGCCGATCTTTCAAATCGTTTAAGGTGACGATTCGATTGGAAAGATGCAATGCTCCAGCTGTTTGCTCAGCGGTTGTCGATTCAGCCGCAGATTGCGGTTCGCCTAACACTGAAGTTTGCTGTTCTTCGAGCACCGTAGCGACGGCACTCGATCCGACTGTGGCAGCGCTGCTCACGGCATTCTGCTGGCTCAGGCGTGCGACCACTAGGCGGACGATGCGTTCAACTTCGGGATTAGAAGGCTGGTTCATATCGCGGTAGCCACCGTCACCAAGACAGTGGCTGAGATGTTGGTTTGTGGCGGGGAGGTTGGTTCAGCTTGAGGGGCGGTGATGCGGTTCAGTGTGATCAGGGATATCAGCCTCTGTTGTTGGTTTCACAGGATTGGCCATCGACAATGCCCAGCACAGCCCAACGAATCGGCGAATTCTGAATTCCAAACAGGTCGCGAATCGCAGCACCGTCAGTCGTCAACATCACCCGATCTCCAGGGCCCGCGCCCATGTTGTCAACTGACAGCACAGGTGCGGCATCGGCGGTTACACCATCGGACTGCAACGGCTGAGTCAACAGCAGTTTTAGTGACCGCAACGTCGAATGTTTGATGGTGGCGTGTGCGTGGCCAACGACCAAGGCTACTTGCATAGTGATTTATCCAGTTGTCAACAATAAAACTAGCGATCCGGTCCACCCAAAATCCACAGATCGTCAATCAAGCTGCAGCGTCGTTCACGGGTAAATGTTAGTGGCGTGGTCACGCCTTCTCCGGTTGGACCGGCGATTGAGAATGAAAGATAGCCTTCACCACCCAATCCCAAAGCGGCCATGCACGGACCGTTCTTGACGAAAAGCGTCGTATCTAGTGCGCGAGCCATCTTGGTCATATTGTTGACATTGCGCGAGTGAATAATGCTGGTATGGCGATAACCGTGTTCATAGTGCTGCGCCAGTTCGATGGCGTGTCGCACATCGCGGCAGCGAACAAACGGTAGAAACGGCATCATCTGCTCGACGGACACAAACGGATGCTCGGCAGGCGTTTCGCCGAACACCAGCTCCACGTCGGGGCTTACGTGCGCTCCAGCGGCTGCTGCCAACTTGGCGGCATCCTGACCCAGAAGCTCCTTGGTCGGCGTCAGGTGCCGATCCTCTCCCACCTCTTGGAAGGCGGCTGACGTTAGTCGCTCGATCTGGCTGCTGTTGAGTCTCACGGCACCGGCGCGTTCCATGGCTGCCAGCATGGCCTCGAACACCGAGTCAACCACGAACACTTCCTTCTCTGCGATACATAGCAGGTTGTTGTCGTAGGCGGCACCTTGAATGATACATCGCGCTGCGCGGTCCAAATCCGCTGTCTCGTCGACCACGACCGGAGGATTGCCCGGACCCGCCACAATGGCCCGCTTACCACTGTTCAAGGCGGCTCGTGCGACGGCTGGACCGCCAGTTACGCAGATCAGAGATACGTCGCGGCTGCGAAAAATAGCCGATGCCGATTCAAGCGTCGGTTCGGTAATCAGACAGATCAAGTTGTCGATGCCAATATCCTCGTAGATGGCTTGATTGAATCGCTTGACGCCCTCGGCGGCGACCTTGCGACCACTGGGGTGTGGATTGACTACCAACGCATTTCCGGCGGCGATCATGCTGACCGCGTTGCCGGTAATCGTCGGCAGCGAATGCGTCACCGGAGTGATCGCCCCAATCACACCGAACGGGGCGTGCTCAATGACCGCCAGACCCCGATCTCCACTGTAAGCCTGAGTCGACAAAAACTCAGTACCCGGTGAGCGTCGTCCGAGTGTTTCTAATTTGTCGATCTTGTGCTTCAAGCGTCCAATCTTGGTTTCGTTCATTTCCATCGTGCCCAGCTCTACGGACTGTGAAATGGAAATGCGGCGAATATGATCGATGGCCTTCTTGCGATCTTGCATGGGACGACAACGCAATTGCTCGAAGGCCCGCCGCGCTGCCGCCGCCGCCCGATCGGCGCATGTAAATAAGCCGTATCGCTCGGCGCCAGCTGAACCACCAGTTGCCACTGGCGACGGGCGCTGCGCTTGACCTTGGCCGCGTACTTCGGTCAGCACTTGAGTGACGACACTACGAATCAGGTCTTCAGTGATTTGCATAATGGACATCTGCTTAGAAATATTGAGTCACGGAATTATTGGCGACTATAAACCGAGGAGTTCCCGATATTGACGGTGTCGACGATGCCAATGACCACGCAGTCGACCGGTAGCTTTTGAGTTTCTGGCGTAAAGCGTGCGCTGCTTCCCTGCACGATGAGCACATAGTCCCCCACGCCCGCGCCCAGCGTATCTACGGCGATGAATGTGCGGCCCGTGGTAACCAACTGGCTGCGGTTGGCAGACTCCAAACGATACGGCTCGACCACCAACAATTTTTGTCCGCGCATGGTTTCGACCTTTTGAGTCGCAACCACCGATCCGGTGACTTTAGCAACAAACATGTTCTGGTCCGTTATTCAGTATGAAGTGCGAAGCCACTCAGGCGGCTTCTGGTCTGCGGAGCCTCGACCCTGATGGGCAGGACTCTTAGCGTCGGTCCTCGGCGGCTAGCAGCGCTATGGTCTGCTGAGCTACAATTAGTTCTTCGTTGGTGGGTATGACCCAAATCTGGCAGCGGCTGCCGCTGCCGTCGATGCGTTGCTCGCGGCTGCGGGCCGACGTGTTTTGCTGACTGTCCAATACAAATCCCAGTTCGGCCAATCCATTGCAAACCGCTGCGCGAATGGATTCGCTGTTTTCGCCGATGCCGCCGGTGAACACCAAGGCATCACAGCCCCCCAAAGCCACCAGCATTCCCCCCAAATGCCGTCGGATTTCCTCGACGTACACATCCAGCGCCAGCTTGGCGTCGGCATGGCCCTGCATCGCGGCTTGTTCCAAATCGCGAATGTCACCGCTCACTCCGCCCGACAGGCCTAGCAGACCGGCCTGTGTCGACAGCGTCGTCAGTAACTGTTGGAGACTTTGTCCCGAGTGTTCCATCAACATCGGCAGGCAAAAAGGATCCAAGTCACCGACGCGATTGTTTTGAGGCAATCCCGATTGCGGACTCATGCCCATCGTCGTGGCCACACTCCGACCGTTGTCGATCGCGCACAGGCTGCTGGAGCCGCCCAAATGACATGAAATGATTCGCTGTTTTTGAGAGCCCAATATTTCTGCGGCGCGAGTAGCAATGTAACGATGGCTGGCACCGTGAAAGCCCCACTTGCGAATTGGCAATGCATCGGCCCAGTGTTTGGGCAGTGCATATCGGCGACGAGCTTCCGGAATCGTGCGGTGAAAATCGGTTTCAAAGGCTGCCACCAGTGGAATGTCCGGAACTGTTTCGGCCAGCTGTCGCATGGCCGCAAGGTAAGGTGGGTTGTGCGCTGGGGCAACCGAGCTGACTTGTTGCATAGCATCCAAGACTTCGCTGGTAATGCGAAATACGCCTTGCAATCGCCCGCCATGCACCGCCTTGAAGCCGATAGCGGCAACTTGGTCGGCACTGGTTAAACAGCCCGCTTGCGGATCGGTCAATTGGTTTAGGCAAGCACGCACCGCCGCACCGTGGTGCGGAATATCCAGTTCCATGACGGTACGTCGATCGCCAATTTCAACTGTACAAGGACAGTTCTTAGAACCGATCCGCTCGACACCGCCACGAGCCAATTGGCGCGCAGGCCGGCTCTGTGACTGGCCAGACATGTCCAGCAGTCGATACTTGAAGCTCGTCGAGCCCAGGTTGGCAACCAAGACCTTCATTCCAGATTCCCGTGTACTTCGGCCGATTTCACGTTTCTGATACGAATCAGTGCCCGTAGCCTCGGTCGGCGTGGCTAATCCGACCGCCACCGGAATGAAATTGCCAGGCGGCGGCCAGTGCATCGTCGACGAGTTTAAGCGAAAAAAGCCTTCGACAGACCTTCAGCCGGTCGAGGGATGACGTGACTGCTGACCAGTTCGCCGACCTGCGACGCTGCGCTGGCGCCGGCTTCAACGGCTGCACGCACGCTGCCCACATCGCCACTGACCACAGTAGTAACCAAGCCGCCGCCAATATCGACGCGCTTGACGATTTCAACGTTGGCCGCCTTGACCATCGCGTCGGTAGCTTCGACTAAGGCCAGCAGGCCCTTTGTTTCGATCATTCCAATTGCTGTTTGCATGGTGTTCTAACCTAAGACTGTTGATTGAGTGTGTACGACAAAATGAGTTACAGGCTGACCTTCAGAACTTTGGGCAGGTCTTGATGAGGTCGAGCGATGACTTGCACGCTCACAACCTCACCCACGCGGCCGGCCGCTGCGGCTCCGGCGTCGGTAGCTGCTTTTACAGCCGCGACATCGCCAGATACAAATGCGGAAACCAGGCCGCTGCCGACCTTGTCCCACCCTAAGAACTGCACGTTGGCAGCCTTCATCATGGCATCGACCGATTCGACCAAAGAGACGAATCCCTTGGTCTCGATCATGCCTAGCGCTTCAGAAATTTGTGCCATGTTCGATTTTCTCCTGGCAGTTGACATTGTTGGTTCGACCTTCGCAGGTCGCAGCTAAAGAAACGAAATTGGGAATGTATTGATGAAGCGCACAGGCTCAGTTGGCATCGCCGATGGTTTTGGTGGCAACTGTAGCCAAACCGGCTGCCGGTCTAATATTAATGTTGACACCTGCAATCACCTTGAGGTTTCAAAATGACCTCGGTGGCTGAATCCAAATTGCAGGCGTTGCCTTCGTCAGTATCGATGTGTACCTCTAGTTTGGCCTTGGTATCGGCCCGCACTAGCAGATCGTCGAAAGTGATCGTGCACTGCGGGCTGACGACTTTTAATGCCATCAGCTGCCCGTTCTTTACCCCGTAGTAAGCGGCCTCGTCAAAATTCATGTGTACATGCCGCGCAGCGCGAATGACGCCTTGATGCAATTCCACCGCACCGGCCGGACCTACAAGAACGCAGCCCGGAGTACCGGCGATAGCGCCTGAATGCCGAACGGGAGCGTCGATGCCCAGCGATATGGCATCGGTCAGTGCCAATTCGACTTGGCTATGCGGTCGTGTTGGTCCCAGTACGCGAACTTCTGGCAACATCCGGCGACGCGGACCGACCAACATCACCGTCTCTTGCGCCGCATAAAAGCCGTCTTGGTAAAGCGGCTTGCCTGGAGTCAACCGATGGCCCTTACCAAATAATTGCTCGACGTGTTCGTCGGTCAGGTGGACATGCCGCGCCGAGATGCTCACGCGTAGCTCCGGTGACCTGCTGGACGCGTGTGGTGTAGCGCTCGCAGTTGCAGCTTGGCGAACGATCTGCCGTACTAATGACTCTACGCGGCTGCGGTCGATGGTCAGGGGATTATGCGCAAGTGAATTCATGCGTTGGTTGCCTCGGGAACATCTGTCGCGGGCCTGTCCGGCGGAGCTACTACCAAGTTGACCCCTGCGTTACTGAGCTGTTCGCGCCAGGCGTCGGTCAGTTGGTCATCACTCACTAAGGTGTGTACTTCATGCAATGGGCACAGTCGGGCCAGGGAACTCTTGCCAAATTTGCTGCTATCGGCCACTACCATGGTCTTATCGGCGCAGCGCATCATGGCTTTTTCAGCCTCGACCAGCAGCAAGTTGCTGTTGTAGTAACCGCGATGATCGGCACCAGCGATGCTCAGTACGGCGGTCTGGACGTTGATCGTGCCCAACATCTGATTGGTGTAGGGCCCAATCGTGACTCCGGTGCGACTATGTACATAACCCCCCAAGACAACCAAGTCGACTTGATCGTTCGAAGTAAACAGACTGGCTAGCGGCAGGGAATTGGTCACGATTTGCAGTGGGCGTCCCACCAGTTGTTTGGCTAATTCGTAGGTTGTACTGCCACCATCTAGCAGCACTGTATCGTGATCTTCAATCAGGCGGCTGGCGGCCTGCGCGACCTGCCGTTTCTTTTCCCATTGTTCGGCGCGGCGATGCTCAAACAACTTGAGCGAAGCCGTAGGTCCCGTGGAAAAGACTCCGCCATGCGTCCGCTGCGCTTCGCCTTCGGCTTCCAGGTAATCCAAATCGCGACGAATCGTCGACTCGCTGACGTCCAATGCCGCTCGCAGGTCGGGAATCGACACGAATCCCTGATTGCGAATCAGCTCCTTCAGCTTCGCTCGACGCAATTCGGTGATACCAGCTGTGCTCAAAATCAATCACTCCAAAGCTCGGTGTTGAGCACAGAATGTCAATTCAACAATCAAATCTATCACGTACGTGACATTTATCAATCGTTTGTGTGGAATAATTCAGTCAAAATGGCTAGGCTTGGCCGGTTTGGCTGATGTTGGTAGCTCTTTTGGGTGGTTTGTCTGTTGTTTTGGTCAGTGGCGTGAAGGTGACTACACTACGGTTCAGGCGGCGAGAGATTTGGGCGGTCATCCTCTGGTGACGGCTGCTGGTGGTGAAACTCTCATTGATCCTGGGCTTGGCCTGCCGAACGAGCGCAAGAGTTGAACCATCCAATTAAACGCCACCTGGTCAGACGCTCGCCAAATTAGGTGCCTATAATGCATGCCCTGTCACAGGTGGTCAGGAAGTGGGGGACAAGTGGGGCTTGCGCCGCATCTCTTGCTAGCAGCAGTGGGTGTCAGAATTCTTTATGTTCAGCGCAGGCATCGCAAAACGCTGAGGAGTTTATGGACGTTAACCGGAAGATTGTATTCTGCGTAATTGCAGCCGCGGCTCTCCTCGCTAGTGCTAGCAGTCACACGGTATTGTGTGCTCAGTATTCCGGGGATTCGTGGCGCCAGTTCCGTGGAAATCTCGATGACGGCCGCGCTCCATTGGCCAGATTTCCGATTCAGTGGAGCCCGACCAGCGGCCTACGCTGGCGGACTACGATTCACGGTCGTGGTTGGTCGTCGCCAGTGGTAGATGGCAATGAGATTTGGTTGACGACGGCAACCGAAGACGGGCTGAAGATGCATGTGGTGTGCGTTGCTTTGGACAGCGGTGCAATTGTTCACGATCGATTGATTTTCGAAAATGAAGTCGTCCAGCCAGACTATCACATCACGAACAGCTATGCCTCCCCGACCCCGGTTCTGGATGATCAGCACATCTATGTTCATTTTGGGGCTTACGGTACCGCTTGTTTGCGAAGGAGTGACTTCAGCCTGCGCTGGCAACGACGCGATTTGCCTTGTAATCACTATCGCGGTCCCGGCAGTTCGCCAATTCTCTACCGCGATTTGCTGATTTTTCACATGGACGGGTTTGACTATCAGTATGCCATCGCACTGGATCGCGTCTCCGGGCAGACGGTCTGGAAGGCCGATCGCCAAGTTGAGTATGGGACTGACAATGGCGATTACTACAAGGCCTTTTCGACTCCAAGAGTGATCCAGTTGGACGGCCACGACCAATTGATCAGCCCCGCCAGCATGGCCTGTCTGGCGCTTGATCCGCTGACCGGGAAAGAATTGTGGCGAGTCCGCTACGAAGAGCACTCGACGACCGTTCGCCCGCTGTTCGATGGTCAATTTCTGTATTTAAGTACCGGCTTCAGCAAACCCAAATTGCTGTGTGTGCGAGCCGACGGCAGCGGAGATGTGACCGACAGCCACATCGTATGGAGCCAGCATAAGTCGATCGGTTCCAAGCCGAGCCCTGTCCTGGTCAACGGAAAGTTGTTTGTAGTATCCGACGACGGAGTAATCTCGCGTTTAGATGTCCAGACTGGTGAGATTCGCTGGCAACAACGTCTAGGAGGCAAATTCAGTGCTTCTTTGGTGGCCACCGACCAGCATGTCATTGCCGTGGATCATGATGGTGCGGGCTATGTGTTCACCGTCGCCGACCAACCGCAATTGGTTGGCGAAAATCGGCTCGACGAAGGTTGCAACGCGTCGCCGGCACTCTTGCGAGATTCACTTATTTTAAGAACCACATCACAGTTAGTGCGAATTGCACAGTAGCTTTCGATGCCGGAATCACGTGACCGAAAAGAAAACGCTATGGCTGATCGCAATAATTGCCAGTCGAGTCGTGAACAGTTGCGTCAAAGAGACTCAGATGAACCCAGAGTTCGGCTCACTATTACCAGTACCTTACTGTTGGAGGTGACCGTACTCGCGGCCGAATCCTCCACCGCCTTCGAGTATGAGCCTGATTTCATTGAGTACGATAGTCCAGTCATCAACTATCGGCGATTAGCCAGCAGGACCAAGAACCGCTCATTTTACACACTCGGATAACAGTCGCTTTGCGGAAACCATCCGCCAGGTGTGTATACTATGGAGCATCGAATCGACTGTCGAGAATTACTTGCTTTGAGGTTCTTATGAGTCGTCACCCCCAGAGCCGTCGGTATTGTATTGCTGCGAACCGCAAGCGCATCTTGGGAGTCGAGAAGTTGGAGGGGCGCCTATTGTTGGCAGCGGCCATTGGCCGTGAACTGTGGGAGGCTCAGTCTTGGCCCAACGACCAGCGTTCGCCAGCCACAGAGGCTGTAGTTGGCCAACCAGTCTCGGAGGCGTCGCTGGTGTTTCAGTTGAACTTGTCGCAACTAACAAATCAGCTCAGCCAGATTCCGCGAGATGCAGAGGCGATTGCTGGGCTGAATGATTTAGTGTCCGCCAGCCACCGACTTTCAAGCATTGAGTTGCCTACGATACAGGGTGGATTCGAAAAGTTTTCGTTTGCGTATTCACCGGTTTATGCGGCTGAATTTGCTGAGAAGTTTCCCAGTATTCGTACCTATGCAGGTTACAGCCAGGACAATCCCGGAACGACACTCCGCTTTGGGATATCAGACCTTGGGTTTCATGCTATCGTCCGCTCTCTCGACGGAGATTACGTTGTCGATCGCGTTGTTGATGGTCACGCGGACAATCAATATGTGGCGTATAAGCCATCGGCCCGCGCGTCCTGGCTCGAGTCTGACGAACTACTGGTAGATAAGTCGTTGGGTGACCATCATTCATGGTCAACGCCCCTTAGACATGACACCGATGATCAATTCCTTGCACAAATACGAGACGTGAGTGCCGGGCAAACGGCAGCGGTCAACTCGGGAACCAGTTTGCGAGTCTACCGCATTGGAATTTCAGCCAATAGTGGATATGCCCAGCAGATTGGTGGCACGATGCAGGCTGTTCAGTCGGCCATCGTCGAGAGCCTCAATCGAATCAACGCTATTACGCAAAACGAATTGTCCATCAGCTTTCAATTGATTGCCAACAACGATCAATTGACATTTTTGAACGCAGGTAACGATCCGTTTACCGCTAACAATGTACGCGCCAACATTGACGAGAACATCCAGTTGATGGACCAAGTGATTGGACCCAATAACTACGATATTGGCCATGTCTATGCGTCGGGAGCGGGTAATGGCGTCGCATACGTGTCTTCATTAGGCAGACCTTTTAAAGCCGGGGGGGCCACGTCCGGATGGCCAAGTGTCGGATTTGACCACGTTGTATTGCACGAAATCGGCCATCAAATGGGCTCGCGTCACACGTTTTCGGGTGCCGGTGGGGCCTGTGCAGACAATATTGCGCTGGAGACCGCCATTGAGCCGGGGAGCGGGTCCACGTTTATGAGTTATGCAGGGCTATGTGGTGCTGATAACATTCAGAATAACTACGATCCGTACTATCACAGTCTCAGTGCACAATTGTTCATGAACCATATGGATAACATTGTGCCCGACGTCGGAGCGAGAATTCCATTTGCCAATGCGCTTCCGCAAGTGGAGTCACTGGTGCCATCTGGGTTGTCCATTCCGGCTCGAACGCCATTCGTCCTGGAAGCCATTGGGTCCGATGCCAACAATCCACAATCGCTGACCTATAGTTGGGAGCAGTTTGATCTCGGACCGCAGCGAGCCTTGTCGGCGGGAGACACTGGCCAAGGAGCTATCATCCGCGCATTTGCTCCGGTGACCGAAAGTACGCGCTATGTACCGCGACTTCCAGATTTGATTAATAATGTATCGCAATCGTCGGAGACATTGCCCACCACCAACCGCGACTTAAACTTCCGAGTCACGGTGCGCGACAATTTTCCAGGAGCGGGGGCATTCAATACGGATAATGTGCGACTGCGAGTCGTCGATACCGGCAGGCCATTTGCCGTCACCCAGCCCAATACTGCGGCGGTTCGCTGGCGCGGTCTGTCGCAACAATCGGTCCAGTGGGATGTGGCGGGGACGAGTGCATTGCCAATCGGAGCCGTCAACGTTTCAATCTATCTCTCGTTAGACGGTGGTTTTACATACCCGATTGTAATTGCCGATCAAGTTCCCAACACGGGATCAGCCACCATTACAGTTCCCAATGTTTCTACGGCACGCGCGCGAGTCATGGTTCGCGGCCACAACAATATCTTCTTTGACATTTCCAATGCTGATTTCGCCATTGAAGTCTCGACAATCGAAGTGAATATTGCACCGGCGCAGACCAATTATGTTGAAAATCAGCCGCCTGTCGCCGTAGCTGCCACTAGTCAGGTCCTGCAGATTGAAAACGTGGTGGGAGTGACGTTGACGGTGTCTATCACATCTGCATCCCAGGTAGGAGATTTCTTGACCTTTATCAATAGCCAAGGAATTAGCACACTGGGAAATCGACTTTTGTTGGGCAATACCGACCTGGGAACCTGGGCATCGGCCTTTGCTGGAACAGGACTGTCCATACAGTTTGGCAACAATGCGGATGCGAGTAGTTTGGAGACTGTGTTGCGCAGCATCGGTTTTGTGCACGTGACAGATAATCCTTCCAGTGCTACCCGAACGGTCGAGTTTGTCTTGGCCGGTACGTTCCGTCAGTCGGTTAATATAACCGTGCAGCCCGTGAACGATCCTCCAGTCATTAGCTCAGCCAATTTGCCTGAAATACTGGAAGACGCTGTCCAGAATTTGGGTGCGACAGTCGCGGCTTTGTGGAGCGGTAGCTTTGTTGATCCTGACAGCGCGACTCTGGCAGGCGTCGTTGTTGTGGCCAATCCGCAGCTTAGTGAGCAGGGACATTGGCAGTACACAACTGGCGGTCCTTGGCAAGACATCGGTCAGGTAGGTGATGCTAGCGGTGGGCTGGCTTTGTCACGGCTTACCCGACTGCGCTTTACGCCGGCTGTGGATTACTACGGTACGCCCGATCCACTGTTTGTGCGCGCGCTGGATGACAGCTATCTGGATGGTTTTAGCGATACGCAATCCGGCATCCGTCGCATGATCAATCCCAGTGAACAATTTGCAATTGCTGTCCAGTCGGTCACGCTGGGCGTGGTTGTGATCCCCGTGAACGATCCGCCTGTGGCGCTGTCCAGCTCCGAGCAGGTCGCGATTGTTCAGGATCAGCGGCTCGAGTATCAGTTTTCAGCAGACTTGTTTTTCGACGTTGACTCACCACTGACTTGGTCGATGCAGGCGGTGGGAGGTGGTCCGCTACCGCGCTGGCTGTCGTTCTCGCCTGCCAGCCGATTGCTGACGGGCACGCCGCGCAATCGTGATGTAGGTGTGCATAATCTGTGGTTGATCGTAAACGACCAGCAATACTCCGCATCGTTGCCTGTGACGTTAACGGTCCAGAATGTAAACGACCCGCCGGAGCAACTGCGGCTGGTGCGCCAGGGCCTGCCTGAAAATCACAGCAATTTTATTGTGGGGACGCTGTTCGCAGTGGACCCCGACGGCGATCCGATCACGTGGTCCTCGTCCGACCCGCGCTTTCAGATTGTGGGCAATCAGGTGCGCCTGACCACCGCGCTAGATCATGAAGTCGAGCCTCAAGTGTGGGTCACCTTCCAGGCTACTGACAACCAGGACCCACCATTGTCAGCCTCTCTGGCGATCACTTTTGAAGTCGAGGATGTCAACGAGCATTACCCACAGCTGACTGGCCAAGCGTTTAGTATTCCAAGTGGGACGGCCGCCGGCAGCCTGATCGCCAGACTGCTGGCACCCGACGATGATATCCGGCAAGTCGTCCAATTCCGTATAGTAGATGGGGATGCGGTCGCATTTTCGCTGGACGGGGATACCGGCGAACTGCGACTGCTGGAATGGGTCAACTGGCAAGTCAAGCCCCAGTTTCGGTTGTTTGTGGAAGCATACGACAGCGGCACACCACAAAAAGCGACTACGGCTCAGTTCGTGGTCAACGTTTTACCGCCCAACGACTACCCGCCCGAGATTGAACCCTCCCAGGTGCTGAGATTTCAAGAGAATCCGCCGCCTGGTCAGTACTTGGGAACCGTGCGTGCCAGCGATCGTGATGGGACCCCGCTGCGGTTCGAGTTGTTGGAAGTCTTGGGAGGCGAAGCGAATTGGGTGCGCTTAGATTCCGCCACGGGAGCCGTGACCGCAACGGATGCTAGTCGCTTTAATTTTGAGAACCCTATCCGCCAAGCTCTGAAGGTGCGGGTGCTGGAGACCGTAGAGGTAAACGGAGCGACTCGGCACATAGAAGCGGAAATCCCCATCGAATTGAGCGATGTAAATGATCCTCCACACGGTTTGCTGCCCGTCAGCATTTTGACCGCGCGGCTGGGTGCGGTAACAACTCCCTTGATTGTGCAGGATGAGGATTCGCCAGATGGCGGTTACACGTTCAGCTCACTGGATCCTCGCTTTGAAATTCGTGACGGCAACTTGGCGCTTAAGCCCGATCAATATCTCCAGTCTGTGGCCGGTGGCAGTACGACAACGGCTCGCTTGCTGGTAACCGATCAGTCAGACGCCAGCAGTTTTGCGGAGTTGCTGGTGACCATTCAGATTGTTGATCGCCCACCCTGGCAGAATCCCGTTTTGCGAGCAGACGTCAATCGCGACGGTCGTGTGACCGCGCAGGATGCGCTGCAGGTCGTCAATCGACTGAATGCCCAGCCCTCACAGCCGCTCACGATACCGCGCAGCTTACAGCAGCAAACAATGTTTGACTACGATGTCAATGGGGACAATCGCTTGACCGCCATGGATGCATTGATTGTCGTCAATTTCTTGAACGATCCCGCACAGCGCCAGTCGGCCTCATTTCCTGCCGAGGGTGAAGCTGCATCAATTCAAGGGGCTGCGGCCGATCCTCGACTGTGGTGGATGGCATTTCAACAAATTGAGCGTGAAGCGCACAATCGCCGCAGGCGCTAGCGGCCCGATCTGGCCGATGTTGGACTGCACGAATCGGGCCGGATCCGGTATATTTGGCACAAGTTGGCTTGCCAGTGTGGTCGAGGTCATAGGATTTCGATTGTACCAGGATGATTGTTGGCAAGCGACGAGTCCTTTGTGCAGCATGACAATGCGATGAGTGTGCCTCAGTCCACCGATTTCTTGGGTAAGCATGAATTTCTAATCCGACGCCTGCATTCCCTAACAGGCTTGATCCCGGTGGGGGCCTACATGGTAGTCCATCTGCTGGTCAACGCCTCGCTGGTGATCGGACCTGGCAGGTTCCAGTTCTTCGTCAATCAAATTCACTCGCTGGGCAGACTGCTGCCGCTGATCGAGTGGGTGTTCATCTTTTTGCCTATTTTGTTTCATGGCTTGTTTGGATTGTGGATCATTCGTACCGGTCGGTCTAACACGGCCAGTTATCCCTATCTGTCGAATTGGCGCTATTCGCTTCAGCGGGCAAGCGGGATGATCGCTATTGTGTTTATCTTCGGGCACGTCTTTCACTTGCACGGCTGGATTCATGCTGATTGGTGGCGTCACGGCATCGCGGAGCCGTTGGGGATGGCGAATTTTCGCCCGTACAATGCGGCCAGTACGCTAGCGATGGCGCTCAGTGGCATGGTGTGGCCGGTCTTCTATGTGGTGGGAATAGTGGCCTGCGTGTACCACTTGGCCAACGGGCTTTGGACGATGGGAATTACCTGGGGGATCTGGGTCTCCCCTCAGGCTCAGCGCTGGGCTTCCAGAGCATGCAGCCTCATGGGCGTAGGCTTGTTGACGGTTGGCTTGGCGGCATTGGTCAGTGCCCGTCGCGTCGATGTCGACGCAGCTCGGACCATTGAAAATCAAATGTATGACGCGGGCGTGAGGTCTGGGCAAACCACACCCGCTCCAGAAAAACGATCCAAGCCCCAGTGACACTGTGCGATATCTAATTGGAACTGGGGTTTGTAGAGTGCGACACCCAAACAGCGCCAGCATGGTGTTTCGCAAGATAGACGAAAGGCAGCGTTAAGACTTTGGTTAGTTCAGCTTGTAACGGCACACCAGTGATACGTTCAGTTTTAGTTTGATAGATAGCAACCTGTGTTTCGCCTGCTGCGGATAGCCGTGGTGATTAGAGCGTTCGGTAAAGTGGAGAGAAAATGGCAGCGAGTAGAGTTGTAGTTGTGGGAGGTGGCTTGGCCGGATTAGCCGCCTCCATGAAATTGGCTGAACTGGGTATTGCTGTAGACTTAATCAGTTTGACACCAGTTAAACGCTCTCACAGCGTCTGTGCTCAAGGAGGAATCAATAGTTGCAACGATCAGACGCGTCAACTGGGCGACTCGGAGTGGAAGCATTTTGACGATACCATTTATGGCGGCGACTTTCTACAGCATCAGCCGCCAGTCAAGGAGATGTCTTATTGGGCACCAAAAGTTATCGACTTAATGGATCGCCTGGGAGTGCCTTTTAATCGCACTCAAGAGGGGTTTATCGATCGTCGTCGGTTCGGTGGAACTCTCTACAAGCGCACCGCCTTCGCAGGCGCAACGACCGGCCAGCAGTTGCTGTATGCGCTAGATGAGCAAGTGCGACGATGGGAAGTTGACGCCATGGTGCGCAAGTTCGAGTTCTGGGACTTCCTGGGGCCGGTGCTTGATGATGAGGGTCGTTGTGTCGGTGCTGTAGCACAGGACATGGTCTCCATGGAGATTCGAGCATTTCCCGCAGAAGCTACCATTGTGGCCTCGGGAGGATGTGGCTTGATCTATGGCCGCTCGACGATGTCTGTGTTTTGCAATGGCAGTGCCGCAAGTCGTTGTCTCCAAGTCGGTGCCAAGTACGGCAACGCCGAGTTCATTCAAGTGCATCCCACCGCCATACCGGGGGCTGACAAATTGCGGCTCATGAGCGAATCAGCTCGCGGTGAAGGTGGGCGTGTGTGGGTGCCGCGACAGCCTCAGGATAGCCGACCGCCCAAGTCGATCCCTGAGTCCGAACGCTACTATTTCTTGGAGGATCGCTACCCCAAGTATGGCAATTTGGTTCCGCGCGATATTGCCACACGCGAGATTTTTGATATCTGCGTCAACGAGGGGCTGAGCGTTGAGAGCCAGCGAATGTGTGTCTACTTGGATTTAACGCACATCGCACGGCCAGAGTTGGATCGCAAACTCGGCGGAATCTTGGATATCTACGAAAAGTTCCAGGGGGTGGATCCGCGCCAAGTGCCGATGAAAATCTTCCCGGCAGTGCACTATTCGATGGGTGGCCTGTGGGTGGATTATGCAAAGAGTAGCGACGGTGGGCTGCAAGCCGGTCACCCTCGGAATCAAGCCACCAACATTCCGGGACTGTACGCGATAGGCGAATGCGACTACCAATATCATGGGGCCAATCGCCTGGGAGCCAATTCGCTATTGAGCTGTATCTTCAGCGGGCTATTCGTCGGCCCGTGCATTGAGACCTACATTAACGGTCAGGCTAAAGCGGCGGTCGATTTGCGATCAAGTGTATATGAGCGAGCCGTGGCTCAGGAGCAACGTCGACACCAGCAATTGTTGGCTAACACGGGCGGTGAGAATCCGTATCTAATTCACCAAGAGTTGGGCGATGTCATGACTCGTGCAGCCACCGTCGTGCGCCGCAACGATCAATTGCGAGAAGCCATCGACAAGGTCGCCGAGCTTCACCAGCGGGCTACGAACTGTTCGCTGTCAGACACTGGCAGCTGGACGAACCAGAATGCGATTTTCACCAAGGCCTTGCGAGATATGTTTCCTATAGCCAAGGCGATTTTGCAGGGAGCGTTGTTGCGCGACGAATGTCGTGGAGCGCATTTCAAGCCCGAGTTTGCTATGCCTAGCTTGGCGGAACGAGAGCCGGAGCGGCGCCGGGTCGAGGCGCAGGCTTGGTGCGATCGGTTCGCGGAAAATAGCCGCAGATTCCTCAGGTCGTCAATTGCGACTTGCCGAGGAATGGATGTGCACATCGAATATGAAGATATAGATACGTCACTCATCCCGCCGCGTCCCAGATTGTATGGATTGGTTGGGGCGGAGGAGATCGACCAAGCGTGGAAAGAGCGCAGCGCCTCGCTGGCTCAGCGCCGCGAAGTATCCGCCAGTCAGTAACAGAGTTGTATTAAGTTTGGTTTCCTTTAGAGTTCAAGATGGTAATCGGCAGTCATGCACGCTCGTCAGTCAGCCCGTAAAATTCAGGTCAAAATTCTTCGCCAACAGAGCCCTAACCAGCCCGCCTACTGGGAGCGGCATCGAGTAGAGTACGAAGAGAATATGAACGTCATTAGCTTGCTGCAAAAGATTGCTGCTCAAGCTACGACCGCTGACGGCCAAAGCGTTTGCCCAGTTGCTTGGGAATGCGGATGTCTCGAGGAAGTGTGCGGTTCCTGCACCATGGTCATCAATGGTCGCGTTCGCCAGAGCTGTTCGGCACTGGTTGATCGGTTGTTGGATGAAAATGGCACTGAGATCGAACTGCGTCCGATGACCAAGTTTCCGGTACTGAGAGACTTAGTGGTCGACCGCAGCCGACTGTTTCGCGGACTGCAGCGCGTCAAAGCGTGGGTGCCGGTCGACAGTTACGGTGATTTGGGGGCTGGTCCTCGGCAAAGCCGTCAGCAGCAAGAGCAGGCCTACCCGCTGAGTGAATGTATGAGTTGCGGTTGTTGTTTGGACGCATGTCCGCAATATCAAAAAGCGGAACTAGTTCGCAATCCAGGGGAAACGGATCAGCAGTTTGCGCAACGCCAGAAGGCCGCTTTTGATCAGCAATTTCTAGGTGCGGCGGTGATAAGCCAGGCGATGTTATTCAACGCGCATCCAGTAGGTAATGCCTTGCAAGAAGATCGCCTGGAGACTTTGCAAGGTCCTGGCGGCGTGCATGAGTGTGGCAATTCACAGAATTGCGTCGCGGTATGCCCAAAAGCTATTCCATTGACCACATCCATTGGACGAGCCGGTCGAGCGACGACGGTCCACCTACTGAAAAAACTGTTTGGAGCCTAATTGAGGAATTTGCCGCAGTGTTAATGTTAGCTCAGGTTTAAGAGCTGGAGTGCTTCACTGCGACCTGGGGCGGGATTTCCAAATTCGCTGGCCGTCACGCGCGCCAGTGCGATCAGGTGATTCCAGCGTCGGGAAGGCCGAGTACGCGCGAATTCTTCGCGAACAGTGCGATAGAATTTCTCGGCATGCAGCGCCCCGTCTTCGCTGACAGCGAACGGCAATAAGGCACGAAAGACATCTTCGCTGGCGTCTGCTTGCAGGCTCAGTCCATAGGCGGCAGCACTTGCTCCTACCTGATCGTTAGCCCGCACCGATGCCGTTAGTCTTTCGAGCAATGACGGTTTGTCGTTTGAAGGCAACGACTCCGCAGCATCAACGAATGGTATTGGGGTTGGACCACTGGTTTTTGTCTGGCCAGCCGTATGGAAGGCTCCCACGATCAGGCTGGCATATTGATTACGCACATTGCACACGCTGGCTATGTTTCGCCAAGCATTGGCAGCGTCCATAGCATGCACGCCAACGCTGGCTCCATGAACGCTGCCGGCTGGCTTGTCTGGGGTAGAGTACTCGGGGGATCGACCTGGGTCATGCAACAGCAGTTGATTTGCCGCCAGTGACAACGCTTCGCCAACCGTCGCCGGTGAAATCCCATCCGATAAGGCAGCGGCAACGGCCGTAGCAGCTTGCGAACGATCGCCACTGAAAATGACCTGTGTTAGATCGTTCAAGCTATCATCACTCAATCGAGCGCTCCCGGGCACTCGATCCAATAGGCGATATTCATCTAACAATTTGGGCAGCAGTTCGCGGACATCCGATGGAGTTCTATTGTTCTTTCGACGGCGATCTTCCGAGTCAACGCAGTAGCGCACCGATTGGCGCAACAAGGTGTGGGCATGTTGTGGGCCGGCAATATCCAGCATGACCCAAGCACGCCAAGCCAGTACCGTCCGATGCACATCCACCTCGTCTTGAATAGCGAATTGAAGATGATTGTACGCTTCATTAGGCGGAGCACTGGCCATTACGGCAAACAGTTCTTCAGCATGATCGACATCCACATCGCGCGTGGCCGCTTGCAGCATCCGCGCATCCGCCGCCGCCCCGGAATTCTTCGATATTTCGATACGCCGCAACACCTCATTGGCATTGGCCCCGGTCTGTTGAATGCGACTGGTGTTGCGATAGAAGACCTTGAGTAGTGGCAATAATTGCTGGTCAGCCGGCAGTTCGCGCGCCATATCTAGAGCTGGACCGAGCGCCATAAATGTATGGTAGCCGTCGTAGTCCTGGCCGCCAAAAGCCCGGGCATTGGCCAGCGCAGCGGCAGAGGTCAGCGCCCGCAAGTCAACGCCAGATCGATGGCGCTCGACAACCGCTCGCTGAAGTTGGTCGGCAGGCGTATTCTGCATCATATCGACCAGCGGCTCGATATCGCCAAAGGTCAGTCGCTGCGATGTTTCTAGAGCAACGGCTTGTTCCAACCCCAATTCGATGGCCAGCGACGTGCCAAGCGTCGAAACCATCATCCCGCGACCTACATCCGCCAAAAACGCTCGCCGCTTTACGTTCATGATTGGTCCCCTATAAAGGTTGAGTGCCGGCAGCATCATACCATGCTTGTTCCCGACAATACAGCAAAAGAAATGGAAACTTGAATCGAGTAGCGCTACCGATCCGAGAGTCGCTGTTCACTTCGCGAATGCGCGACGAAATTCAAAGACCGAAGAAAGTAGATGGAACTCAACATAAGACTTTGCTCGACACTATGCAAGCGGACCGCATTGCATTACTGGTGAACTAGGTAAATAGGGGGGCATGAAGGCCGGTAGATGAGCTGGCCGATGATTTCCGCCTTGTTTCGAACCGTTTTGTCAGGCGACTCCATCGGGTCTTGCTTACTCATCGACTATGACAACGATGACTATGGCAGCGACCAGCGGCCACATTCATCGCCTCTCAGAAGCAGATCGCAAGAGATAGAAGAACACTCCGACAAATAGCAACGAAAACACGGTGGCTGCAATCATGCCGCCAATCAGTACGTTGCCAACGGCTCGCCGACTGGCTGCCCCAGCCCCAGTGGCGACGGCCAGGGGCAGGAATCCGAAGATACCGCTCACAGAGGTCATCAGAATTGCTCGAAACCGCAAGGCCGAGGCGTTGACCGCAGCTTCGCGAATGCTGTGTCCCTGCTTGCGCAATTCGCTGGCAAACTCCACTATCAGAATTGCATTCTTGCTCGCCAATCCCACCAGCAGAACTAGGCCAACCTGCGTGTAGGTATTGTTGTCAGCTCCAAACAGCAGCAACATAACCACGACACCTACGGCGGCCAGCGGTACAATGGCAATGACCACTGCCGGACTGGTCCAACTTTCGTATTGCGCGGCCAGAACTAGAAAGACGAACACGACCGCTAACGCCAAGACGACTAGTTGTCCCTGCGAGCTTAACTTCTCTTGAAAGGCCATTCCAGTCCACTGATATCCAAAACCGCTTGGCAGTTTGGCATCTGCCATACTTTCCATGACGCGCAAAGCTTGTCCACTGCTGAATCCGGGTGCCGCTGAACCATTGATGGCTGCTGCGGGAAACAGATTGAAGCGGCGAACCGTGGTGGGGCCAAGGGTATCGTCGATGGAGACCACTGATGCTAGGGGCACCATCTCGCCCGCACCATTGCGAACCTCGAGTTGGCGAATATCGTCTGCGGTGGCACGATACTTTGGATCGGCTTGAGCGCGCACTTGGTACAGCCGATTGTTGTGATGGAAATCGTTGATGTACACCGACCCCAGATAGGCTTGTAGAGTCCCGTAAATTGAACTCAACGCAATGCCCATGGTTTTGGCTTTCGTACGATCTACATCTACTAACACCTGCGGCACTTCGGCTCGAAAGGTGCTATTCAATCCCAGTAGACCACTTTGCGTATTGCCCTCCCGAGCCAATTCCGCTGCAGTATCCTGCAGTTGCGTGTAGCCCGCTCCGCCTTGATCGAGGACTTCCATCTGGAACCCGCCGGCGGCTCCCAATCCGTCGATGGCTGGAGGAGTAAAAGAAAATACCAGTCCCGCCCGCAGTGCCGAGAATTCCTTTCGTAGAGCATTCCTAATTCCCTGCACGGACAAATCGCCTGTCTCACGTTTCTCCCAAGGCTCCAGAATCAATATGGAAAACCCGAGATTCGATCCTGCGTTTCCACCCAGTAATGAATAGCCGGAGATGGTCACGGAGTCGGCAATTCCCGGGACTTGCCGATAAATCTGTTCTAGCCGCTGCATGACCTCGTCGGTACGTTGATTAGACGCCGCATCGGGCAGTTGAGCGTTCACAAATAGATAGCCCTGGTCTTCCTCAGGTATAAAGCCGGTGGGAATGCGCGCAAATGTTCCTCCGGTTACGATTACCAATCCCAAATAAGCTACCACCGTGAGGATTGCAGAGCGCACAAGGCGATCGACGCTCCAGCGATATCCCTTAGTAGCCAAGTCGAACCCGGAATTAAACCAGCGGAACCCAAAAAATGAAGCAGGTTGGGGAGCGCGCAGTAACAGACCACAGAGCGCTGGGCTGAGAGTCAGGGCATTAATGGTGCTAACAACAACAGCCGCTGAAATGGTCAGCGCGAATTGGCGAAACAGCTGTCCGGTAATTCCAGGCATAAATGCTGTTGGAACGAAAACCGCCAGGAGTACCAGGGTGGTGGCAATCACGGGACCCGTGATTTCAGACATCGCTTTTTCAGCGGCTGCCTTAGGTGGTAAGCCCTCCGCCAAATGTCGGGTTGCGTTTTCTACGACCACGATGGCATCGTCCACCACGATGCCAATCGCCAATACAATGCCGAACAAAGAAAGCATGTTGATGGAAAACCCCATCAGACTCATAACGGCAAAAGTGCCCACAAGTGAAACAGGAATCGCAATTGTGGGTATGAGTGTGGCACGCCAATCCTGCAAGAAGATGAAAATGACCACTACCACCAACAGGACGGCCACGACCAGCGTGCTGTACACTTCACGAATCGAAGCAGAAACAAAAGTCGTTGCATCGAAGGGGATTGCATAACTGATTGATTGCGGCCAGTCCCTACTATCAGCCAATTCAGTCAGACGCTGTCTTACCAATTGCGCGGTAGAAATTGCGTTGGCCGAAGGTAGCTGATAGATGGCGATGGAGGCTGCCGGCCGGCCATTGAACGTGGAGGTCAGCGTGTAGTCTTTGGCACCAAGTTCAACACGAGCAACATCTGACAATTGCAAGGTTGCTCGGCCATCCCCGGTGCGCAAGATGATCTTCTCAAATTGCTCAGGGCGGTTAAGACGCCCCTGTGTCGTAACCGCTAACTGGACTCCGGTATTTTCCGGCGCAGGCGCCGCGCCCACCTGACCAGCAGCAACCTGTACGTTTTGTTCCCGGATAGCCAGAATGACTTCTTCGGTCGTTAATGAGCGCTGCTTCAGTTTATTGGCATCTAACCAAATGCGCATACTGTATTCGCCAGCGCCAAAGACTTGAACTTCGCCCACACCGTCGACTCGGCTGAGCTGGTCCTTGATATTGAGCGCGTAATTGCTCAAGAATAAGTCATCGGCCACCGAATCTGAATGTGAGTTTGCGGTTAAGGTAATAAATTGCAAAATCTGAGTTGACTGCTTCTTGGTAGTGACGCCTTGCTGTCTTACCTCCTGCGGTAATTTTGACAGGGCGACGGCAACACGGTTTTGCACCAGCACGGCGGCCAAATCTAAATCGATGCCCTGGCGAAAGGTGACCGTCAGGCCATACGAGCCGTCGGCAGCGCTGTTGGAAGACATGTAGATCATGCCTTCCACACCATTGACCTCTTGCTCGATAGGAGCTGCTACAGTTTCAGCGATTGTGGTAGCGCTGGCTCCAGGATAAACAGCGGAAACTTTGATTGTCGGTGGAGCTATGTCTGGGAACTTGGCAATCGGCAAAGACGTGAAGGATACGGCACCAGCAATGACGATAACAATCGAGATGACCGCAGCAAAGATTGGGCGATGGATGAAAAAGTGGGACATACGTGAGAAGCTCTCGGTAGGCATTCGCCAAAATGGCAAGTCCGCGCTGTGAAGCTGGCGGCACTTCAAAATGTACTCGTTGCCAGTTTCACCAGACGGTGAAAAGTCAGCTCGCCCACCGTCGGCTGACGGGAGCTACAATTCTCCCTTTTGTTTGGCTAGCGCTGACGCATCAGGTCAACAATTTCGGTATCGTCCTGAATCGGTAATTCACTATCGGTAAACGATCGCAGGCTGACGGTAACTTGTCCTGAAGCAACCAGGTGAAATCCGTCGCTGATGACCTGTTCGTCAGCGCCAAGTCCCTGCTCGACCACCACCCAGCCGCTCAACCGGCGGCCCAGCCTGATCGGCCGGCGCTGAAGTTTTCCGCGTTCGTCGGCGATCAACACGAACTTGCCGCTACGCTCGGTTTGAACCACGGTCTCTGGAACCAGGATGGCTTTGTGTTGTAGTGCGACCGGGACTCGTAATCGCACAAAAAGTCCAGGCAACAATTGGCCTGCGCGATTTTCCACCGTTGCTCGCAATCGAAGCGTACCGGTGTTTGCATCTACACCTTCTTGAGCAACATATTCTAATTGCCCGCGAAATGGGAATTGAGAATCTGTCTCACGGGCGATCAAGACAGGTGTCTCTGCCCAGGCCAAGGGACCCTTGCGAGCCGGTTGAGCGCCCTCCTGCCGTTGAGTGTCTGCCAGGACTAGCGCTTCGCGATCGCTAAGAGTAAAATTAATGTACAGCTTGTCAGCGTCGATGATTGTTACCAGCGAAGTGCCAGGTTCGACTAGATTTCCTAGTAACACTAACGATTGAGTCAGTCGGCCACGAATAGGAGCGCGAATTTCAGTGTAGCCCAATTCCAACTCTGCACTCTCCAGTTTTGCTTGGGCCTGTAGAACCGCCGCGTTGGCAGTGGCCAGAGCTGCACGCGCGGCATCGGAGGTTGCATTAGCTGACACAAGATTCGCCTTAGCAGAATCGTACTCAGCCTGCGAAGTTACGCGTTGGGCTAGTAGCTGCTCTTGTCTGGCGAATTCATTGCGCGTCTGCTCGACCGATGCCTCGTTGACTGCGATGTTCGCCTGAGCCACTAATACTTGAGACTGAGCCGCCACCACTTCTGCCCGCGCCGCCGACACTGCGGCTTGGTAGGCATCGGGCTCAATCGAAAATAGCACAGCTCCCTCGTCAACCAGCTGCCCGGATTGAAAATGAATTCTCTGAACGATGCCTCGTACCCGAGAACGCACTTCGGCTTTACCAGCCGATTCAGTTTCGCCATTCTTATCCAGAAAAACCACGACATCCTGGACCAGTGGCCGAATCCCCGTTACCTCCGGAGGTGGAGCAGGCGAATACTGATTGGAGCGGGAGGCACAGCCAGCGTTACTAAACAAGAGTGCCGAAACAACTATTAGGAAAAGATGAACATGGCCAGCACGCCAACGGGGGCCGGTCGCTGTGCATCGATGGCAGGCTCGTAACACAATGCTGTTTATCCAGGATAACAAGTACGATCGGCGATGCTCGGTTGCTGAAGCTCTGTTCAGTCCACCAGCCGATATCGTAGTCTGGCCACTAGCACCGAACAAGTACGTTGCAGTAAGCGGTTTGAGGCTTAGTGGCAATTCCTTTTGAGTTGCTGTGCTGAAAGATCATCCGTGAGTCCTGACCTTTGGCTTAAGGTGGAGTGCCTGCGCTCATCCAAGAACGCATATTGGCACACTGCGGCTGGCGCTAGAGATAGTACTGGTGGCAGGTGCACTGGTATTCAGCAACTGAATCAGCGAATCAGGCGGCTAACGTCGAAGCCTAATTCGCGAGCCTGACAAACTAGTTGTTGGTAGGTTTCGCTTGGCAGGTCGGGGGTGCGCGAGAGTATCCACAAGAACTTGCGATCTGGTGTGCCTACCAGAGCCCACTGATACTGCGGATGATGGCTCAATGCAAAGCTGTCTAAATGCGATATTGTTGCGTCGATACATGCAGCGTGGGATTCGGCGGGCCCTAGCGCAATGATCCAGTAGTTGCCCCCAGAGTTTTTTGCGAAAAGCGATGAGACGCGGCCAAAGCTCACTTGTAGTCTTGCATTGCCACTACACGGGACCGCTTCTGCTCGCCCACTGACCTGCCGCGTACGACCTCGCGGTGTAATACAGCGGTTGACAACTTGGATTGAACCGTCGGCATGTAGGGTGTAGGTGGCTGTCGAGCATTGGCAGGTTCGCTGGAAAATGTTGGGTAAGCGAGCAATCTCATACCATGTGCCCGAATAGGATTGGAGGTCGACATACGGTACAGTGGGTAATGCCTGTTGGGCGTGTGCAAGCATCTCAGGCAATACCAGCAGCTGAAGGATTGCCAAACCGATCCGACCGTGCGTGATAATACAGTTCATAAAATAATGCAGTTCATCAACATGGCTATGTTGTCTAGTTTAGAGTTGCGATTTGGAATGTCTCGAAATGATTCTCCTATGTTACAGTCAATCGGTGATGGGTTCAACGTATCGCCCCAAGTGCCCGATAGAGAACGGATTGAAGTGAACCGTCAAGCCAAGCGACACTGCTATGCCGCCGCTGGTGTGTGCAGGCTGCTTCTTATAATCGTCCTGATCGACTGTACTGCATCCAGTAGCAGCGGTGAGAGTGGTGCGCCGCGATTGAGCAAGCCCAATATCGTGCTGTTCCTGGTCGATGACATGGGAATTATGGATACATCGGTTCCGTTCTTGACGGATGCTGAGCGCAAGCCGATTCGTTACCCGCTCAACGACGCCTATCGGACGCCGAATATGGAGCGATTGGCAGCACACGGAATACGATTCAACAATTTTTGCGCGATGAGCGTCTGCTCACCGACGCGGATTTCGATCATGACGGGTCAGAATGCGGCTCGTCATCGGACTACGAATTGGATTAACCCCGATCAAGATAATGGTGGCCCGCAGGGGCCGCCAAGTTGGAATTGGCAGGGGCTGAACAAATCGAGCATTACATTGGCCCGGATTTTGCAGACCAGTGGCTATCGAACCTTTCATGTTGGCAAAGGACATTTTGGGCCACGCGGCTCGGAAGGTGCGGACCCAACGAACTTGGGTTTCGATGTGAATGTTGCAGGCTGCTCGATCGGAGCACCTGGCAGCTACTATGGCAACCAGAATTACGGCAACTTGCAACCGGACAGTCCGCGGGGCGTGCCGCAGCTGAAAAAGTATCATGGCACTGATACATTTCTGACAGAAGCGTTGACGCAGGAAGCCAAATCACTGGTAACTGCGGCGGTGCAGGCGCACCAGCCGTTCTTTCTGTATATGCCGCACTACGCAGTTCATGGACCGTTTAATCCGGACCCACGTTTTATTGTCCACTATCAGAATTCAGAGCGACCGAAAAGTTGGCAGGCGTTTGCGTCGCTGATCGAAGGTATGGACCGATCGTTGGGCGAACTGCTCGACCACGTGGAATCGCTGGGAGTCGCCGAGAATACCTTGATATTGTTCTTAGGCGACAACGGCAGCGATGCGCCGCTGGGTCACGAGCACGCGGTGGCTTGTGCAGCGCCACTCCGTGGCCGCAAAGGGTCGCACTACGAGGGCGGAATGCGAGTTCCATTTATTGTTGCCTGGGCCAAGAGTAATCCGACGTTGCAGTGCCAGGTCGAGCTGCCAATCGCTGCGAATGCGATCCAGCCGCAACTGGCAACCGTGTACGATCTGTTTCCAACGCTGTTAAACGTGGCCGGTGCGACCGCCCCGCACGAGCATGTGGTGGACGGCAGGCCGCTCAATACGCTGCTGACTGGTCAGTCGGACGTCGGGCGCAGCCAAGACTTTCTGATGCACTATCCGCATGCACCCCACCGCAGTGACTACTTTACAACTTATCGCGAAGGTCCCTGGAAAGCCATCTACCACTATTTTCCTACAGCGCAGTCTGCGGGCCGGCGGTATCAACTGTTTAATCTGTCCCAAGACCCATTTGAGCAAGCCGATCTGTCGGATGGCGAGCCGGAAGTGCTTGGGCGCATGATGAATGGCATGGTAGCTGCCTTGCATCGCTACTCGGCGGTGTTCCCGATCGACGCCACTTCAGGCCAATCAGTCACGCCGATCGTGCCACAGCCCTAGTCAGGCTCGACGGTCAGGCCAGAACAACTCAACAATGCAGGTTGTAACGCAGGCGAAAATCGTATCCCACTATGTTAGCGCGGGATATTGTTGGTTCCGCGCTAGCGCTGCGGGACTAAGAAAAGCCCTCAGAAACCCCGCGCGACCTGCCAGGCATTGGTTGCCGATTGATTGAGGCTTAACGGTGTGGTAGCTTTATGTGAGCCTAGTTCAGGAAAAGCGAATTGTAGGCGGTTGCGGATTCATTTTGGTGTAATTGCGAAAGGAACTTTTTTGATGAACGCGGTTACAACTCATCAAGCCATCGACTTGGCCATAGCCGATCTGATCGCGGGTGCGCGCAGTCTCGTTTCTAGCTCGCTTGATACGCGAATTGCGACTGCCGAGGCGTGTCTGGAGGGAGTGATCTCGGTCGCGGAGCGCTGGCAACAAGCGGGCTGCGAGGCCAAGCGGTCCGGCGATACAGCGGTAGGACGGGCTGAAGAGTTACTGACGGGACCAATTGCGACCTTGCGGTACCTGCGATTGATCATCAAAACCCTTGGCGATCTGAAGCAGTATGGAAAACCACAATTGCCTGGTAGGCCTCGGCAGGTAGCAGGACAATTGCGCGTGCCCGTATTTCCGACACCGCTACTGTTTGATGGATTGGCGTTTCGCGGACTCAAGGGCGATACTTGGCTAGAGCCCGGTGTCACTACCGAGACAATCTTTGGCAGCGCGCCAGCCAGACTTTTGAGGCAGCAAACGCCAGAGGCCCGAGTGGAGTTGGTTTTGGGCGCTGGCAACGTTTCTTCCATCGCCATTACCGACGCCTTGACCAAAATCTTCCAGGACGATTGCACTGTGCTGTTGAAGATGAATCCGGTCAACGAGTATTTGGGACCAGTGTTTCAAGATGCGTTACAGCCACTGATTCAGTGCGGTTGGTTGCGGATTATGTATGGGGCGGCTGCTGAGGGCACCTATGCCACGCAACATCCACAGATCGGCAGTGTACATATCACCGGTTCGACCGATACCCATGAAGCCATCGTGTGGGGATGCGACGCAGCCATTCGACAACAACGCAAGCAAGCGGGGGATCCCCTGCTGACCAAACCGATCTCCAGCGAGCTAGGCAATGTGACGCCGTGGATCATTGTGCCTGGGAATTACTCGGCACGACAACTCGCCAGCCAAGCCGAGTCGATCGCGGCTTCGATCACCAATAACGCATCATTCAATTGTGTGGCGACCAAGATGATTCTAACGGCGCGGAACTGGAGTCAGCGCGACCGATTCTTAGGCATGCTGCGAGCGGCTCTGGAACGCACTGCGCTGCGTTACGCCTATTATCCTGGTGCGGCTGATCGCTTTGCACAGTTTTCCGGAGGAAGTCAGGCGGGTAGCCATGGGCGTTTGCCTTGGACAGTGCGAGCCGGTGTGAACATCAAGGACGATCCGTTATTATTCCAACGTGAGTCGTTTGTTTGCGTGGCTGGCGAGACACAGTTAGAGGCTGACTCGCCATCCCAATTCCTTCAACGGGCAGTGGACTTTGCCAATCAACAGATGACTGGGACACTGGCTGTCGAGTTGACAGTGCCAGATGATTTCCGCCGTCGTGAATCGCAAGAATTTGATCGCGGGTTGCAAGGTCTGCGGTATGGAACGATTGGTGTCAATCAGTGGGCGGGGCTTAGCTTTGCCTGGATGTCGCCACCCTGGGGTGGCTATCCTGGCGCGACGTTGGCCGATGTGCAAAGTGGCATCGGGTCGGTGCACAATACCTACTTGTTACAGCGTCCACAAAAGACTGTGATCTACGCGCCGTTGTGTATGTCGCCTAAGCCCATCTGGTTCTCCACGCATCGACATCCCGACAAGGTGGCCCAGCGTTTGCTGGCTCTGTGTGCCAAACCTTCTGCGCTGCGACTTCCAGCTCTCTTGGCTGCAGCCCTAACAGGCTAGGAGCGATCGAGCGTTACGCTGGTCAGAAGAGCTACGTTTGCCAATGAAACTACATTCGCCAGTGTAGCTGAGTTCCCCAGAACGTGGGGCGGCACACTCCCGGGACTGCCCATCAGGCAGGCCACTACGAGCCTACATCTGCATTGAGTTTTGTAAGGCAGAAAGTGCCTGGCGCTCGACTTCAATTTACATCTCAACTGTCATAGAATTTGCGATTGTTATTGGCAGCCTCAACCAATATTTGAGGAGTCTTGAATCGCAGTCCGTGGTTCTGAGTCAGGCGATTGAATGTATCGACAATGCTCCGTGCGCCCACGGAGTCGATATAGCGAAATGGACCGCCTCGAAATGGAGGGAACCCCAGTCCGAACACTGCACCGATGTCACCATCCAGTGGATTAGCCACGATACCCTCTTGCAGGCACAGAGCGGCCTCGTGAACCATACTTAGTCCAATCCGCTCGGTGATCTCTTGATCGCTGAACTGCTTGCGCTGCGATCCACCAAAGTAGTTGTATACGTTGTCGTCCAGTTGGTCGCGCACCTTTTTGCCTTTGGCGTCGTATTTGAAGAACCCCTTCTTGTTTTTGCGACCATGGTAGCCTGCGTCATACATTCGCTTGAGGCCCATCGATAACTTAAGGCCTTCGCGATTGGCGACAAAAGTTTGCATCAAACTGCCGCTCATGATGTGCGCTCCAATGTCGATGCCCACTTCGTCCATCAGCGTAATCGGCCCAACTGGGAAGCCGAACTTCTTAAGAACGCGGTCGACCTGCAAGGCGTCCGCGCCTTCGTCGAGCATGTTAAGCGCTTCGCCCATAAGCGGTGCCAAGATGCGTGTCGTGTAAAAACCAGGACCATCTTTGACAACAATCACAGTTTTGCCTTGACGAACACCGATATCGTAGCAGGTGGCGGTGACCCAGTCGGCCGTCTGATCGGTAACGATGATTTCCAGCAGAGGCATCTTGGGCACGGGACTGAAGTAGTGCATGCCGATAACCTGTTCAGGGCGTTTGGATGCCGAGGCGATTTCCTTGATGGGCAGCGCCGATGTGTTGGATGCGAAGATGGCTTGTGGGTTCATGTGACTTTCGCATTCGGCCAAGACTCGATGTTTCAAGTCGAGGTCTTCAAACACGGCTTCGATCACGACCTGAGCCTGTTCAAAGTGCGCATAGTCTAGTTGGCCAACAATGCGGCTCATCATCTGATCCGCCTCCAGTTGAGACATCGCCTTACGCTTGACCTTCTTGCCCAGCGTACTCCACACTGTCGCTTTAGCTTGCGATAATGTTTCGCTCTTCACATCCTTCAGTAGTACGCGAATGTCTTTGGCAGCGCTGACTTCAGCGATGCCGGCACCCATGAAACCTGCACCGACCATGGCTAGGGTACTGACAGGGCGCACCAGGTCTTGGTGTGGATTCTTCTTCTTTTCGGTCATAGCGAAAAAGATGTTCCGCAACTGAAAGCTCTCAGGCGTCAGAATGAGCTTCTCGAAACGCTTGATCTCTTCGGCATAACCGGCTTCGGCCCCCTGCTCTGAGCCAACCTTGACGCACTCGATGATTTCGTACGGCGCTGGATAATTGCCTTTGGTTTGCCGATCGACCATCTCCTTGGCCTTCTTGAAAATAATGCCCCGCGTGAAGCCGGTGCCTTCCAAGATTTTGGTAGCCAAGGGTCGCTTGACGTTGCGCTTGAGTGGGCCTTCGGTCAATTCATTAGCCATGTAGATAGCCGCTGATAGCAGGGCGGGCAGAGTAGCCAGGCGATCAACCAGGCCCATCTTTTTGGCCTGCCGTGCATAAACGTTCTTGCCAGTCAACATCATGTCCAGCGCGTTTTGGATGCCGACAAGTTGCGTCAATCGCTGCGTGCCACGACCGCCCGGCAGCAGGCCCAGTTTGACCTCGGGCACAGACAAGATTGTTCCCTCATCGGCGGCGACGCGAGCCGTACAGGCTAAGGCGACTTCCAGTCCACCACCCATACAGGCACCGCTAATGGCGGCCACGATCGGCTTGCGGCTGTGCTCCATGCGTCGCAACAGAGCATGAGCCTGTTGCGCAATCGGTTGCCAATCACCAGGTTTCTTGACCATGCTGAAGGCTTCGATATCGGCACCGGCTATGAAGTCCTTCTTGCGGCTGATCATGACAGCCGCCCGCACCGATGGATCGCGTTCAAGATGATCGACCAGAGGGCCAAACACGCCCAGCATCTCCGGCCCGATCTTATTGACCTTACTATCTTTCTGGTCCAACCAGATCACAGCGATTCCGTCGCGATTCTCTACTTCAAAATAGTCGTTTTTCATGGCGTATTCAGCTCTCGTGTTCAGGCTATGGCTTGCGGCAATGTGGTAACTACCGACGCGCTCGCGGTGGTTAGACTGGGTTTTCTCCGTCAACTGACGGTGGCGAAAGGTAGATTCTGATTAGCAGCTCGCTTAAGCAGCGTAACGTTCCAGGATGGTGGCATGTCCATGTGCGCCCGCGGCACAGGCGGCCAGCAAGCCGTATTTACCGTTCTCAGCAATGAGTCGATTGGCAGTGGTAGTCATTATTCGCGCGCCCGTGGCACCAAAGGGATGCCCGATACTCAACGACCCTCCCCACCGATTCAGTTTATCCATATTCACCTGTCCCACCGACTGCTCGCGACCGAGCTTTTCGCGGCAGAAGTTGTCGCTGGCCAGAGCCGCAATATTGGCTAGTACTTGGCCGGCAAACGCTTCGTGCAATTCGATGACGTCCATTTGATCCAACTGCAAGTTGTTGCGTTTGAGGATTTTGGAAATTGCGTAAGCCGGTCCTAACAACAATTCGTCGCGAATATCAGAGCTGGTAAACAGGTAGTCATGTATCACCGCCTTGGGCGTCAGGCCTAATTGTCGAGCCTTATCTTCTGACATCAGCATCACCACGGCGGCACCGTCGGTCAAAAACGACGCGTTAGCAGCAGTGATCGATCCATGGGGCTTGACGAAGGCTGGACGCAACTTGGCCAATTGATCCAAAGGGGCTACGCGAATACCGTTGTCGCGCTGGATCGACTTAAACTTGGGAGGCAGTTCGACCGTCGTGATCTCCTTGGCCAGGGTGCCTTCATTGGTAGCCTGCTGAGCCAGTGTGTGGGACCGCAGTGCGAATTCGTCTTGCGCCTGGCGAGTGACTTGGAATTTGGCCACCAGCATTTCGCAATCTTCGCCCATCAGCTTGCCGGTCAACATTTCAGCCACCGCCGGCCGCTCCGGCATAAAGTCGCTAGGGCGTAGCGTGGCGGCAAAGCGGGCTACCTCCAGTGGTGTCTTGAGCTTCTGCGCCTTGAATAGCTTCTTACGCATCTGCTTGCGATACACAATTGGAGTGTCGCTGGTGCATTCCGTTCCGCCCGCGATCACAATTTCTGCGTGGCCCAGTCGAATCAAATCCGCCGCCCGGCTGATGGCTTGATTGGCAGAAATACATGCCTGGGAAACCGTGTGGCAGGGTGTGCGATAGCTCAGTCCAGCAGTCAGCGCCGCTTCGCGTGCCACATTTGGAGTCTGCACATTGTGGACGACCGTACCCAACACAACTTCATCAACGATTTTATTGTCGATGCCAGTCTTGTCGATCAATCCTTTGATGGCAAACGCACCCAATTGGTAATTCATCAAATCAAAATATTCGGTACCGGCACGCAGGAAGGGTGTTCGGGCACCGTCAATTAACACTACTCTCTGGCTCATGCTTGTCAGTCCAGCAAGGAAAAGTGAAGTGCCTAAGTAGCGGCACCGTTGGAGTGGGTCGAGCGGCGGCTGGTCAGCCTCGTTCAAATAGGGACCGGCTCGCAGATCACCGTATGCGCGAACCGCAGATTGTAATAGGCCCTTGCCAACCGTTCAGCCCCAGGACCTGTTTGCAGGCCATGTTTTTCTTCAATTTAACGTCGGAATGGACAGCATCCAGCAACCTCAGCACCGTCCCTCCTGTACCAAATTACCAGGTTTGTCGAAATCCAGTCGCGCCAGCAGACTCTTAGACTCTCACGCCCCCTGATTCAGCCTTCGGGGGGCAGTCCAAGCGTTGGGTAGTGCATTTTTTTTGCGCAGGCTGGTCCGTTAGCTCGGGGCCACCTCATGGCTTTCAACCGACCGGTTTGGGATATCTCTCTCGATGCGATCTCCAGCTGGCGTGACGATGCCAACCCGAACGGCGCTCTGGTCGATGTAGGCGATCGAGGTCCAGGGGTGGACTTCGTCCTGGCGATGCTTGGCCAGTGCATCTTGTAATCCCCAGCAGTGAAAGTCGTTGCAAATGCTGGCTCGCTGCTGGCGCGGCAAGGAGCATCCCTGCTGAGAATGATAAACGCAGGAATCCTCAATGGACTCGTCCGGCAACTGCAGCAGATACCACTTCTCAATCGCTTCGATCGTCGCCGTTGGGTCACAGAGCATCTGCCAGGCGATGTACTCCGCAGACAGGAACGCAGTATCGGCACCGTTGCGGCAACAGTATCCCCGGCATGTAGTGCAACCATTGATCACGGGCAGCAAAGGAACCATGTCACTTTGTCCCTGACGGTGAGCGTACTCGACCAGAACGGCTTGTACGTACCGGGGCTGGGAAAGCATCGCTTGTGCTTGTTCAAGAACCTGTCTTAGATGCTGTTTGAATTTTTCCACTCGTTCAGCCGGCAGTGTCGCAGTTGGTGCGTCACAACTGGGTACCTTCGACAGCCGGCCTGCACTCTTGCATTCCTGCACGACGCTGGAAAGCTCGGCATCCAACTCATCTCTGAGTCGCTCGGTCGCGTGATCGAGCAAAGCCTGCTCGGTAGCTCTGCGTTCAGCCTCGCGCTCCCGGCTTCTTTCAGCCAAGAATCGCCCACGACAACGCAAATCGGAACAGACGCCCATCAGCTGGTCGAGTCGATTCTCAATAGTGCAGCCGCATTGCGGACACTTCACTGACGGGCTAGGCCATGTAGGCACACACTTCTCCGTAGGTAGAGTTCATCGGGAGCTGTTCACACCTCTAGTAATTCTGACAGCGGCATCATGACTCAGCCACTAGGCATCTGCGAAGAAAGATAGCCCAATGGAACATCGAGCGGTTTCCCTGCTCATGGGGTGCGAGCCCCATGGGTGCAGGCATTCACCAATAGAATTGCGAATGGCTCCACTGGTACAAGGCCAGCGGTGGCCATTAGTTTTCGAATCGAAACTGAAATCGGATTCGATAGTCGCTACCAGCTTTCGGGCCGCCATCAGGCTTGTCCCGATGGAAGCATGACTGAGCAGCTACAAGGGCCTGCCCCGATGGGAATATGACTGGGCGGCTACACGTATCTCATCTCAATCTCCCGATTGAGCTACACGAAACACTCGCGCACCTGAGCCTGACCGCGATGCCGACGTTTGCCATGACGCTCAGCCTCTGCCGACATCGAACCCGGCGAACCGGCACAACTGCTCTTGCCAAAGTACATCTTGAAATTCCACACCAGGTCCCGCCATATCGAGGCTTCAATACCCAGTTGGCTCAGCACCGACTTTAGCGGCTGCGGCACCGCCAACAAAGACTCCGACCGCTACGCATGCAGGAGCATCGGGAGCACATGCCAACTCCGCCAGCGCGCCGCCCATACTTCCTAGTATTCCCGCACCAGCAGTTGCTCCTTCCTTGACAACTTGTCGGCCCTTTTCTTCGGCGGTCGCAATGTTATAAACCGCGATACCAGCCGACACGAAAACCAAAGCTTTCCCGGCATTAGCCACCTTGGCTGCCTTGGCATTCATCGCTGGATTGGCTCGTCCTGATGACTCGATTATGGTCAACCAAACTTGATTCTTTTGTGCTGAGGACAATTTATCAAATGTTTGATTGAATAGCCGCTGAGCGTATTTCTCTTCCAACGCCTGTAGGGTAAGTCCAGAGCCTTTGAACGCTTCGGCCTGCGCTCGACCGATGTCACTGCTTCGTATTCTGGCAGCGTCCATGATTGAATTGCGAATTTTGTTGGCCTCGTCGGCACCTTCCAAGGGTGTTAGCTTGCCAGATTGAACCTCGTCCAGAATCAATTTGGCAGACTTTTTGGATTCTAGAATGTAGCCTTGCCTTACCCTTCCGTCCTGGATGAACCGCGTTACAAAATTCAATGCTTCCGATTTGAGTCCGTCCAACGCAAAATTAAGTTTTGCCGTTGACGTTGATTGACATGGGCTGGCTGAAAACTATTCGTTTAGCAGTGCCAACGTCTTGCCAAGCGGCGAGACTAATCCCGAAGGACTGGTTTAACCTTCCACCTTAGGCTGAAATGTTTCAATCGCAGCTTGCGTCACTGCGTCGATACGGCCAGTGACATTGATGGGTTTCAACGGAAACAAGTGCCAAGTACAGCCTTCAAGCAATTGCTGGATCACGACAACATCTTCAGGGTGGTTTATGCCACCACGACCAACAGCAGCTTTAATGAGCTTCATCTCTTCACCAACGGTGTCATCATGGTTGTTCCTGATTTGCACAACGAAGTACAAAGATTATCATAAACCAGACAACGAATGTTGCCTGAATTCGGTGAGGGTTGTCCCAGAATCTGGCAGGTTGTTGAGATGCTCAGCAATCACGGCGAGTAGCCGTTTGCGAGCCAAGCCGAGTTGATTGCGACTTAGATCAGAAATCTGCCCTTGGGCACAAACCCAAGAGCGTGGCAACACGTTCTTGACGTCCGAGCTAACTCCCATGTAATCAGTGAGCGAAGAGTCATCCGAACAAATGGAGAATGCAATATGACCAAAAAAATGAGTTTAAGCGTCTTGGTGCTCTGGGTAATTTTTCACCAACCGGCTTTAGCGGGTCACAATTCAGAGTTCTTTGACTTCGATGTTCACCGAGGCTATTTCTTTCCTGAAGCCTACGGCAGTACGGCGGGCGGTAACGTATTCCTTGGGCCATATGCTGCAGGCACCGTCTCATTGGGGCTGATGGATGTGCTGCCAGCATTGAATTTGCGTACCAGCATGTTGGACACTACCGACCGGCTGTTTTTACTGAATTTCGACTTGGTGTTCCCAACTGTTTTCCCATTGCCTGGCAGTGCTGACCAATTTACGGTCCGCGCCAATGACGAGGTTATCTTTCAACGACCATTGCTGGATCTGGTGACAGTGGGGCGGCGAAACATTCAGGCTGATTTTGTGTTGAGATATCAGCCTGAAATAGACCCTGACACGAGTGACCGACTACCATTCGATCTGTGGCTGCGGTTTACCAAGACAGGTTCTTCATCAACCTGGGGATTAGACAACGTTTCATTGAACTGGGGACAACCGGTTCCTGAGCCCGGTTCAGCGGCATTGGTTTTACTGCCATTAACGATAATTCTTCGTTGCAGACGGCGGAACGTAACTGCGTAGAACGATTGCGGGCGATGGTGCTACCTCCATAGCCAGCAACTGAGATCAGGCGCTCTTAGGAACTACGGCCAGCGCGTAAATAACTAATTGTCCGACAAGGAGTTGCTCAACAATATTTGATAGATGGCACCACTAGGCCATCGCCTTGTTCGAAGATTACTTCTTCTTCCCCTTTGAGATACTTGCCGCCAAAGGCGTACTCGAAGTGGATCGGAACGGATCGAGTCGGTTCGGGTAGCGTGAGTTGCCAACCGGTCAGCATCGAATACTCCCAGCGTCGAGGCCCGGTGACTCGCAGCGATTGCGAGACTTTGCCGACGCGGACATTGACCAGCCAATCTTTGCTGGGCTGGCCGTGGGGAGCATGAGCGACGGCGTTGAGTGTGATATCGGCATTGAATTTGTGGGGGACCAGATCGGTATCGACTTGAACGCTGGAGACCAGCGGCTCGGTGCGATAGTGATCCGCCAGCACCACCGGCTGTTGCTCCGCCGCCAGCGTCAACTTCCCATCCGCCTGAATATCAAACGTCCCTCGGCAGAACACCACCTGCAACAACTCATCCCGCTGCGAATAGGCTTCGAAGATGAATGGCGAAAATGGGGTTTCATTTGAGATTAGCATACTGCTATCACCAACAAATGCGGAAATTGCCATCAGCGATTTAGTTTTCACGAAGGTATCGGCACTTTCTGCACGGTGCTGCGTCCTGAAAACTTGGAGAACGAAATTAATGTGGGCCAAATCCGTCGAATGAAGCTGAATTTTGCGGAAAGATATACTGCGAGTTCCCCCCCCGACCACCTATGCCCGACGCGTAATCAAAATCAGTCCAATTCGCTGTCGTTCCCCGCAAAGCCTCGGTTGGTTGAATCGTAGTAGCGACACCCGGACTTCTGCCTGGTAATAGAATCGCGGACATTGAAGGGTCTGAACCAACATCCGTAACGAACCCAGGTGGATGAGTCCCGGACATTACAGCATTTGGGTCAATCCTACTTGGATATTTATAGGTTTCAAACCTAAATCCTTCTGGGACTTCCACAATTTCAAGAGGCATCTTAGAATCGAATGATTTCAGGTATGACTCAATATCAGCATCGCTAAGATCTGGCCTATTCTTTTTCAACCACTCCCTTGCCTCATCTTGGTTAACTCTCCTGACTACTTTTACGGGTCGAACGCTTGCCTTAACCCCAGGCGGCTTAATGTTTAATTCTTCTAGATCATCTAGAAGTTGTTTGAATTCTTCAGGGGAAAGATTTTTCTTGGCTTGCTCTAGAAAATCGTCCAACTGCTGAGGGCTCATCGCCTTTAGCTCATCAGCTAATTTTCCCGCTTCTTTCAAAGCTTTCCATCCTTTTAGAAAGTCTGCGCCTTTCTTCAGGAGAGTTACGCCGCTTGGTCCGAGGTCGTACAAAAAGCCGAGAGCTCCTCCACCCAGCAAGGAACTACCGAATGATTCAACTGCATCACCGCCAAACAAACCTGCCCAAAAAGTCCGGCTACCCGCTTGTATTTGATCCGCTGACCAAACTGCACCAACCGCGCCTGCAGCGGTCGTTAAAGGTTCGGGAGCAACCAGTCCAATTACTGACGGAACTGCGACAATCGCCCCACCGGCAGCCTGTAAGCCACCGAACGCAATGTTCCCCGCAGCTTCCCAGCTAGGATTGAAGCCATCAGACCCAAATAGTCCATTTGATCTTTGATCTTTGTCAGACATCGAAACAACCCTAGCTCAATTCATTTGTCTTGATTATTAATTGCTTACAGACGTTGGAAACTCTTGCCGCTCAATGATTCCAATAATTTGCCCTGAATCGCTAATTTTAAGTGGTTCGATTTCGCTGCAACGAACACTTTGGATTGTCAGCATAACCATTGTTGCAAACAATTCGTTGGGTGTCTCAGGTGCTAACTCTTTATCTGTATCACCACGTAAATGACCCATGACGTCGATTTTGCAAGCTGCAATTGAGTTGTCCAAAATAAACCTTGTTGACCTCCAATTGCGACGGACTGTCAAAACTAAACGTCGATCAATTTGAATCATGCCTCGATCCTAGTAACAAACGATGCCAGGTGGAAAATTTTTTGCCGAACCTGTGGTCGAAAGTGACTCACCATCGGATACTCCTCTAGTGGCGCCGGCCAGCATTGGCCCGGCAATGCCCATGACCGCACCCATGGCCGCGCCGGGATTCGACCAATCTGCGGTTGCGAGGGAGTAACCTGTTTGAGCTAGTTGTGCAGCTTGCGCGAGTTGACCAAAATTTGCGAGGCCAGCGACCCCTCCTATCGCACCAAGAACTGATGCCGGATTCCTCCAGTCAGTAGTCGCGAGCGCATACGCTTGTTTTGCAATATCAATTACCTCTCCTAAATCTCCAAAACCACCACCCGGCATTCCACTCATATCAGGCAAGCATCCACCCTCAACGATCGAGTTCGCCTGAATCGGTGGATTGGTTCCAGGAGGGATTGTGCCGCCAGGCCCGACGTCAGCAAAAAACATCGGCCCCAGAAAGAGCACTTGACCTATCGTATTGAACGGGCCTTCTGGGCTGGCTCCATTCATTAGCATGTAGCAGATGTCGTTGTGATTTGCGAACTGACCGTTAATTCTGACTGTGGTGATGGGCACGATCGGCTTGCAAAAACCTTTGATAACTTGGGACGCCACTCCTCCGCCCACTCCAGCTTCGTCGCCCATGACTGTCGCAACTCGCGAGCCCATGTGAAAAACTGGTTTGCCCAACGACCGCACGTTCGGGCTTATGAAAATCGATTTGTCCAAGAAGCCTACAATTGGATATGGAACTGGAACAGTTGGCGATTTGCAAACATCTGGACAGATGCTCATAACAATGAACTGGGAATCTTGCCGTGTGCCTTCTTTTAGTGCCATGGTTTGCCTACCTCATACCGGAGTTGTTAAAGTTGGCAGGGAACGGTCAATTACGTCGTCTGGGGCTCGCATCCGAACTTCTACGACTCGCAGAGGTGGGGACAGAGGATGTACTCCGCGCCAAGTCAAAAACACCCGATTTGCTTCCCCGTCGATGTGGATAGTGTCTAGGTTAATAGGGGCAGGCACAAGTCGCCCGTCTTCGAACCGAAGTAAGGTGGCGAGTTCAAAGCGGGGGAGTTGGAAGGAGAGTGTGCCGTTGGGGGTGAGGTTCTTGAGGTGGACGGTCTCGGTTCCATCGGCGAATCCGGGTAAGGTTAATCCTGGCGAGGCGGTGTTGTAGAACTCGAAGGAAAAGTCCTCGGGCAGATCGGGCCAGCGGGTCTTTTCCCAAATCAGGTTAAAGGTGCCGGCTCGGTCGCGACGCGGCTTCCAGGCGGGGGCGATGACGCCAAGGCCCTCGACGGGGATGGGCTTGCCGAATTCGGGTGTGCCGTAGTTGGCGGGTAGTATCTGTGGACAGGGGACAGGTTCGGTGGTCTTAGGATTGGCAAAGCCAACTCCCACGTAGTTCTCGTCGCACAGTTCGTGTTTGTCTTCGGTTCGGTAGTTTCCGCCGTAAGCGTATTCGTAACGAATGGGCAGCGATTTGATCGGCTCGATGTCAGTCAGTCGCCAGCCTCCAAATCCCTTTTCCCAGCGGCGTGGCCCGGTGACTTGGATTACCTTTTGGATATTGCCGAATTGAATCCCGGCGAGCCACTGTTTTTCGGGTTGACCACTGGGCGAGTAAGCTGTGGCGTTGACCAGAATGTCGGTTTTGGGCTTGTAGGGAGCGATGCTGCTTTCCAACCGGATGCTGGACATGCCAGGCTGGCCGTAGTATTCGTCTGCCATCACCAGCGGTTCTTGTTTTTGAACGAGCCTCAGCCGCTTTCCGCTTTCAATCTGAAACGTACCACGTAAGACAATGACTCCAAAGTCGTTGCGTTTCTCGTCGCGACTTTCGAATTGCAGCGGTGGGAAGGGGGTGTAGTTCCGAAATAACATGGGTGTCTCACACCTTACTTGGACTCTGTCAGTTGAGGTCGATGATGGCGCCGTTGATCTTGACGGGACCACTGGCACTGAAGTTGAACGATGTGCCAGAGATCGTGACCTTGCCGCCTGCATCCATGGTGATCTTGCTGGCTCCGCAAGCGATTTCGATTTTTGAACCAGCCGAGATCTTAAGTGAGCTTCCAACGATGACCGTCTTGTTCATTCCGACTTCTTCTGCACTCACAAACCCTACCGCCGTATTCATCGCCGCGCCGGAAATGATCGAATAGACCGCGCCTACATTCGTTGCTTTCATGATGCCAACCATTTCGTTGCTCATCATGCCGACGGTCTCGTTCTTCGTCTTGCCGACAGAATTGGTTTGCGAACTACCGACCGAGATCGATTGGTTGCTGCCAACCGTCACTTTTTGGTTCGATCCGATGGTCTCCATGTGGTTTGTGCCCACACTGACCGTCTTGTTCACCCCCACATCCAGTTTTTGATTATTGCCGATGGTCATCGTTTCATCGACGCCGATGGTTTTGGTGCGGTTGTTGTGGATGGTGTGTGTTTCATCGTTTTGGACTTCAGTGTCCATGTTGTACTGGCCGTGGATGCGGATTTGCTCCTTGCCTGGAGTGTCATCCATGGACATTTCATTAAAGCCACTGCCTTTGTAGGTCTTGGTCTTGTTGCCGCGGCGGGTCTTCCCGGCAGGTAGGTCGTAGGGGGGCTTGTTGTCGCCGTTGTAAACTCGACCGACGATGATGGGTTGATCGGGGTCGCCTTCCATGAAGTCGACGATCACCTCCTCGCCAATCCGCGGGATGTCCATGTAACCCCAGCCCTTGCCGGCATGAATTTGCGAGACCCTGATCCAGCAGGAACTCTTGTCGTCGAACTTGCCCTCGCGATCCCAGTGGAATTGAACTTTGACCCGACCGTGTTCGTCAGGGAAAATCTCTTCACCAGGCGGACCGGTAACAACGGCGGTTTGACAACCACGCACCACAGGCTTGGGGGTTAGCCGCGCGGGCCGGAAGGTGGCTTTGTCTGGAAAACATTCGAACTGGTTGGTGTAGGCAAAGCCAGGATCAACCGGGTCGGTCTCGTAGGTGTGTTCTTCGGCCAAGTGCAGTATCTTTTTGATGACATACGACTTGCCCTCTTCGGTCTTGGCGCGGTGCTTGCCGACTTTGAACTTCTGTCCGGGCGAAAAGGACATGCAACCGCTGGAGCCAGTAACCGTATCATGCTCCAATTCCAGTTCCTCCATGCGAATGCGCGCTAGCGCAGCACCGTCGCCCTTGGCATGGTATTCACCGGGATAGTCGTAGACCTCGAAGTTCTTTGCGCTTTTGAACTTCATGACCGTCTTTTCGGCAGCCATTAGCCGGTCGCGAGGCTTCTTGAAGTTGTAATCGGTGTGCGCCCAGGCACCGGGACGGAATTGGTAGTTGTGTTCCCAGCCATGAATTTGTGCCTTCAACTCCCGCGTATCTAATTTGCTTTTGTAGTAATCGACCGTCGATTCCTGACAGTCCTTGTAAACGCTGGCGCTGTCGGCCAAGTGCAGCGTATGCTTTCCATTCTCGTGGACAAAGAAGTAAAAAATGCCTTCCTCTTCCATCAGCCGGCAGACAAAGTCGAAGTCGGTCTCGCGGTACTGGACGCAGTATTCGCGTTTGGGATGATTGCCGGAAATCTTGCTGGTATCAAAATCGGTGAAGCCCAGGTCATTGAATATCTTTTCGATGATCTTGACGATGGTCATCTCCTGAAAGATGCGGCAATCATTGGTCTGCGTCAAAAACCACATCCACGGGACCATGACAGCCCGGTAGTAGCGGGTGCCAAGATTATCTTCGTCCAGAGCCGAGAAGCGTTGCACGAAGCCGTTGAAGAACCGCTGGCCACCGGCAGCAATATCGATGGCGATGGTTGCATTGGTACCGATGATATCCTCAGCGGCGATTTTGGCGTTGTCGGAGATCAATTCCAAATTGAAGTAGAACGGCGCAGATAGCTCTTCGGCGGCTTGAAAGCGAGTGACCTGCAGGACATCGGGGCCGAGCGCCGTCTGTAGGTGAAGATTGCGGGTCGCGTGTTTCAAGGCCATGGGATCACATTCCTGTCTTGAAGGTCAGGGAACCGGGGCTAGTAGCTGCAAAATCCAGGGGCTAGCGCCCTGCGGCTGATTTCTAGCGTTGCCCGAGCTGAGTCATGGGAAATGCTACGCAACCATGCAGCAGCTCTAGGTGGTTATCGTAGCCACTGCAGGATTGTTGCCAGAATTTGCACGGTAAAGTTGGAATTGGTCAAATTCGCATTCTGGCGTCCCCCTCTAGCAATGGCGGGACAATGTAGAGCGATTGTCCTCAATCGTTCAGTCGGGCCTGGACTAAAAGCATGGACAGAGATGAATTTGCGGATGGGCGGGCTGTAGCTGCTCAGTCATCGCTCCACTGGCATGATGCCAATCGTAGTCGGCGTACCGGGCCGTTGGAGAGATGCTTCGAGGCTGCGGCAAGAGGCTTGCTGCTCCGTCTTCGATTCCGGTCATGCACTTCGATCTGGGGTATCGTCGATCATTGGATGCCCCGGCTCAGCATGGGCTCGCCAATTCCTGACCATCGGGACTGCCCCGATAGGCGCGAGACGGGGAGGGCGGATGCGAGGCTCTCCGGTCCTGCCCGGATATATTTACCGCGGTAACAGTGTTTCTTTGCGAAGACAGGATGCCGTCCCAATCCTCGCAGTTAGCACTGCCCGAAAGAAAGCGCCCGATAGCCGGCGGGCGGGTTGGCGCACCACAGAGCATTTTCTTGACCGGAATAGTGGAAGATAAATTGCGACATTACCTGAACGACAACCATGTCGCGAGTGTTGGAGTAGTGCCAAACTTGGCCTCCAAGAATGATACCCATATGCTTTCGCGGAACATTTGCCAGTGTCATTCGTCCAGCAACTGTGCGGAAATTGGTTCGCGCACTGACAAACACCAGCCCGGAGTAGCTATTGCTGGATTGGTTAATTTCTTGATGACCTGTGCAGCGGTCGAATATTTCGTGGACGCGCAGACTAGCTCCAAAGTTCTGTTTCCGCGTAGCGTGCTTGCACGTGTATCCAACACTAAGTGCCAGCGCGTGGCTAACAAAGTGAGCACAGTGATTCAAGTCAGCCGCCGTGTAGCCGTTTAAGCAGATGTCGCTGATGTTCTTTCCGAGCCACGTGTTGAGTTGGTTTACATTGATCATGGTCAATTCCTCCTGTCCCCGAATGCTGTCGCCATAAGAGTTATCGTGCTAAAATTGGCAAAGTTGCCTAGCCGCGAATCAGAATCTTGATATTGGTCAGTGTCCTGACTGGCAACGAGAAAATGCTCGCAGCCACTAAAATAAGCTTGCACTCGCCTTTGACCGAGATGGAACGCAAGATTATGCCTGGTGGCCATCTTGTGCCTTCGAGCCGGCGTTCCCGCGCCGCGACTTCGTCCAAAGTACTAATTGAAACTCTAAGCCAAATCGCGCCACATCCCGGCCTGGATCCCTAACCGCTGCAAGATCGGCAATTGCTCAGAAGGAATCTATCTCCGTTTACCGGTCGCACGAGCCGACCGAGAAAATCGAGTAACTTCAAATAAACCTCCAGCGAGAGGCTCAAGACCTCCTTGTCGCTCGCAAGCCATGCTGACGCGTTAGTAGTCAATGAAATCTGAGATTGAGCGATCTCGGCGCCAGCCAACCGTTTCTCCGAATCTACGGCCCATTGCGCCTCGAAGCAACCTTCGCCATTCTTTCAGTTGCTCAGGCGTGCCTAAAGTGAATTAAGGAGATGGAAAACCTTAGGCTAACAACCTGCATCTGACCGAGGCGTTAGCGCTTGCAGCACTTTGTTGTCTACATCGCTATGAGTAATGTTGTAGTAGAATGGCCTTTCTATCCGGGGATTTGCTCACATTCATCAGAAACAGACCGAAATCGAAATCTTCGTCGTCGACGAACGCAGTCAGATCATCATCGAATTTGTCTGTGACGTTGACTCGACATGCAGTACTGTAGAGTTCGACTCCGTCGCGATAAACAGAGATTCTTCGATCTGAGCTCACACCGAGAAGTCGGATATCCACTGAATCTGTAAACTCGCAGACGAAATCATTTAATCGAAGAAAAAGCACGCCATCAGCAGCAAAGAATGCCAGGATCGCTCCAACTTGATCCGTAAAGCGGCCCGTCGTTCGCAATGAAAGCGAACTGTCATTCATGGGAAGTAACTGCAATTCTCCAGACTTGCCGTCAATTTGGGCGATCCGATCATATTGATCCCAGTCCTGCAAATAAATTAAACTATGTTGGTTCAGCATATTCAGTATCCTAAATCTTTTCCTCCCGGACGGCAGGCACTGTCGATTATATCATCCCACGATTTTCCTTTTCCACGTAAATATTCGATAGATGGTCCGAGCGGGTCGCCGTATCTCTTAGTGTTGCGCGCATAAATCTCCCGTAGCCTATCTGGAGGCGTCAAATCTTTATAGCGTTCCCCGATTGCGCGTCGCTCAGCATGCAGCTCTCGCGCAATTTGCTCAGTGGATTTGCCGTTCGCCTTTAGCTGGTCAGCTTTGGAACGCAATGCATGAACCTCATCAACGTATTTTTTTCTAAGTGGAGGTAATGGGGGCAATAACTCAGGCGGGTCGACAGCTCGCTGCTGCCGAGTATGTTCTATTTTGTTTGCTTTCGTTCCTGTTGCTCCCAATTTTTCTGACTTGTGTGCGCCGCCAGTCAGTACTTGGACTTGCTCCTTCAACCAAGCTTTGACTTGGTTGGCCATGACGTCTACCTTGGATTTGGCTTTGGTGATGGCGGTCTTATAGGCACTGACACGCTCGGCTATCTTAGCGGCTTGGGCAGGGCTAAAGAACTTGGCGCCAGATACCGCTGCGTCAGCGGCGTCTTTGAGGCGATCAAGGCCATCGCTGATAGTCCTCGATCCCTTGGCCATCCAATCATCGAGCTGAGCGGGGAATTCGTGCTTTAGCCACTTGTGAGCGTTTCCAACTCCGAATTTATTGAGAATGGCAACTAGGTATTCCCAACCGGCCTGGAGTTGTCGCGGGCTGAGTTTGCCAGCGGTCTTGCCAACCGATTTTAAGTAGTGAATGAGCCCCTTGAGTACCCCCTTCACCGCCGAGCCTACAATGGGTATGCAGCCGATCGCGATGATGAAGACGTTAATCCAAATCCATTTCTCGTAGTCAAACCCCAGCACGTCAGGGCGCTTCGACTGACTTCCCTCCTCTTCCATGTAGTATTCGACGATCATGTCCAGGCCAGCGGCAAGGTCACGGGCATCTAGAATTTGATCGACAACCGGAATCAGTCCTAAGAAAGCGTTTAAGGCGTTCTGCCCTGCCGACTGATCGTGGTTGAAGTCCCCTTTGGCAGCGCCAACCAGCCAGTTACCGATGGAGTCGAAAATCGACTTCGTTGCCAGGTGATCTGGCTGAACTGAGGGTACCACTTCCGGCTTATAATTCTTGGGGTCCTTCTCGAAGTAGTAGACAAAGGCTTTGATCTCAGGAACATTGTCGATGTGTACTTTGCCTTCTGCATCGAGCGTTCCAGACTTGCTGAAGTAACCATCCTCCTTGCCGTCCCAATCGACAGAGTCAACTTGATACTTGGCGCCCGCAATGCCTCGATCCTTGCAGTCCAGGTATAGCAAGTCGATCGTGTGCTTTGGGCACGGTTCGACCGGCGATTTGACCGAAGTGTTGTTGCCTTTTTGTCGACCACTGCTCATTCGGTTTGCTCCACTCTTGCCTGTGGATGCAGTCGCTGCCAGATCAAATCCATTTTTGCCGTTCCATCGATATCACGACGGCGAAGAATTTCCGACGACCACTGGTCATTCTTCGCAAAATCGAAGCCGATCTCAAACAGACAATCGAGATAGTAGGCTACGTCATCTTCACCGTGCACGCCAAACGTGGCGGCTTCATCGATCCATAATTCAATCGCCTGCTCGAATCTGGCACGATCGTCATTAAATTGGCTCGTGACACTTTCCGGGTAGGAAGATTCAAGCCGATTCGCTTGCAACGTCACAAATCGTCTAACTTGTGAAGCCTCGAAGGCCCGCCATTGATTCTCGGAGATTCGAAACACAATCAACGATTCCCTGCGGCTGAATTGCTAGTGCGACAATAAACAGAGACCTCGTTGTTCGATCGCAGTAGGACGATCTCCTCAATCGGACCAAAGAATTGATCCAACTCGGAGGACGTCGATGCTCCCAAAAACGTTTCCAAGACGCGCGGATCGTAGAAGCGGAAGTAGAGCTTGCGGCCGTCTGGCGCTTGAACCATCAGGAATTTTTTCCAATGACGGCGCACGAGCTCAAAGTCTAGTCTCGAATTGGCGGTGAAGAGAAAGCCCCATGGTGCTCCCTGGAATTCCATCGCGATCCAGCGAATCCAGTCTGCATCTAATTTGGCAATGTATGGTGCGATTGACGAAAACTCCATTGCAGCGCTGCCACTGAAGAGCGAGACTGCTTTATCATTTCCTAGCTTCGACACGACAATTGGGACGCGTGGATCATCACAGGCATCTAAAATTGCGAAGACTTGTTGGCCTTTTTCCAACCGGTCAACAATCGAGTCGATTGTCCCCGAAGTTGTAAATAATTCAGCCGATTCGAGGTCAGTCATAACTAGCCTCTCTTAGCACTGCTCGCAAAACGGTTTTCCGGCTTTCTTGGCAGCCACCATAGCTTGTCCCTGAACCGTTACCGCTCCACCCATACCCATTTCACCGATCATGACGGTCGGAAAGCCGAGAGTGATGCAACCGCCGTGTGCGGTGAGGTCTCCCATGCGGGCGGCCATCATGCCGCCGATCAGGACGGTGGGGGAGCCCTTGGCAATGACGTCCGGCGGGCCCACGCACACGCACATGTCACCCACGCGGGCTGCGGGCATGAAACCGATCATGACCATCGGACAGCCGACCGCAACCGGACCACCTACGTGTGGTTTCAGTCCGTCAACCATGGGACATACATGCAAGTCACTAATGCGGGCCGCTGGAGGCATGGTTGTTTACTCGGTTAGACTCATGATCGCAGTAGTTTACTGCCAACTGAACGCTGGACAAATACCGGGGAATTGCTGAGCCACGCGGCAGTCGGCAATTTTGTAGCTGCCGTTGTCGGACGGTGGTCCAGCCGGAAATCCATAGTCTGGCGAGGGATGCTACACGTCTGTCGTTCGCCATATTAGCCGCATCTATGACTCGAAAGTCCTTCATACAGTGCCCTCGCGCGGATCATTCGTTGAGGCTTCACGAACGCGAATCTCCATCGCAGCGCACAGCGGCTCCAAAACGGTTGATTTCCCTAGCCAATCCCAGACTAGCGGATCATCGCTTCCCTCCATCCAAACCGCATCTACGACTTCAAAATACCTTTCAGCAAATCCGTGCGCATTGACTTCAATCATCGAACGCAAAACTGAGGGCCAACAAATCCCTTGAATTCCCTCGGCATCCGAACGCTGACCTGACCGGCCGCGCAGCAGTTCTTGCAAACTGGCAAGCAGCTCGACTTTCGATTTCGTGCTCGACACGACCATCAAAGCATCGCTGCCCCACGCCTCATCGACCGCTAATCGCCAGTCGTTACAGGCCCTGAGATCGAACAAACATGGGGTCTTGCGTGAAGCGGGCGCAGGTAGCCAGTCAAACAGACTGTAAGGATGCTGAAACTGCTCCTCCGGCAATTCTAGGTCCATGCGCATCAGGTCCAACAGCAGATACGCATTCGCCTCTTGGAGCAGGAGTTTTTCGATCCACGCAACCGGAGCGGGCTGGTCAGCCCAGTTGCCGAGAATCCGTTGGAAGTTGTCAGCAAGCGAACTGCGAAGGCCCGTCATTTTTAGGGTGGACTGGGGCGGCGGTGGCGGCACAGATTTTGGTGGAGCGGAGGCTGCGATGTTTGCCAATTGGTCGATCCCCAACAGCTCGACGTCAAAAACTGTATCCCCAGCTAAGACGCTCGCCCCATGAAACAGTTTGCAGCGCTCAATGCGTTGCCCGTTGACCCAGGTGCCACGCTTAGAACGCAGATCTTCAATAATACAGCCATCTCCTTGCAGCGTGACTCGAAAATGTTTGGAGGACATCTTCTGATCATCGGCAAAAGGATAATCGGTCCAGGCACTTCTACCGATCACCATCGATTGATCTAACGCAATCCAACATAGTTGTCCAACCCCATGTCGAGTTGACTGCCGCAATTGGCAACGAACGATCTGATCCACCTTCATTTCGGAATTGGAACGAGCTTGCGAATCGGAATGCTCGCCTTCCGAGCGCAGGTGCATTAGCGCGGGCTCTTCAATGTGCAACGAGAGCGATGTATCTTCAAAGTTTTGGACAATCGGGCTGATGCGGATGGATGCGTCTTTCGGAACAGCTCGCAGCTCGATCTCCGTCAAGCCAATTCTGATGACGTCTCCTGCTGAGAGAGTTTCTTTGTCTGCCAGACGCCGGGCGTTGACGAAGGTTCCATTGCGGCTGGATAGATCAACGATCGTGCAGGCTTCAGTGTCGCACCATAGCTGGCAATGCCGTGACGAGACCAGCGGATCGCGAGGGAAGGCCCAGTCCACATTTGCGGCCCGGCCCAACACGATAGCGCCAGGCTTCAGTGGCATCGACTGTCCTGCGTGTTCACCATTCAAAACCAACAGTTCGTAGCTTTCCATGGAACGTCTCGCCGGGTGCATCCGGATCATTTCGAGTTCTTCGCGATCGCGGGCTTAACCGGTTTGGCCTTTTTGGCTTCTTCGGGTTCGATGGGTTCGCAGCCGCTGCCAGACCCTTTGGAGCCACCACTATTGATCTTGACCATGACTCCTTGGATGGTCACACCTGCCGGGCCAATATCGATAAACCCGCCGGGGCCAACCAGTGACAATTGCATGCCGGCCTCGATGATGATCTTCATACCTGCCTTCAGGTGAATTTCACCCAGAGCACCAGCCTCTTGGGCAATGTTTTTGGCGACTTTGGTATGGTGATTGCCAGCCACGGTCGCTGAAAAATTACCATCGATCTTTTCGCTGTGCGGACCTTTGACAATCAAGTGTGATTCAGCGCCGATTGTTTCGGATTTCTTCTTGCCAACAAAGACATCCAGATTTCCTCCGTCGTCATTTTCGCCTTCGCCAATAAGCAACTCCGCATTTCCTTCGATGTGCTCGAATTGATGACGCTTGATTTGGGAGTGTCTGTCCTCGTAGACCAGTTCTCGGTAATCTCCGCCCTTTTTACCATCCTTTTCCCAACCAACGATCTGATGCTGATTCCCAAAGACTCGCGTCGTCGAATCATTCAGAACCCGGATATCCATATTCTTTTGGGCGTGCATGTAGATGCGTTCGTCATCGGTCTTGTCTTCCAGAATAATCTCGTTGTGACCTTTGCCTTTGTAAGTCTTACTGCGTATTCCAGAACGAGTTTTGTGTTGGGGTAATTCAAACGGCGGCATCATCTCTGCGTTGTAGAAGCGGCCGGTGACGACGGGACGATCCGGATCTCCTTCGATGAAAGAGATGATCACCTCTTCGCCGATACGAGGGATGTCAATTCCGCCAAAACCTGCGCCGGCATGCAACTGAGAAACTCGTACCCAGCAGCAAGTATTCTCATCCTTCTTTCCCTCGCGGTCCCAATGGAATTGGACTTTGACGCGACCATATTTGTCGGTGTAAATCTCCTCGCCGTCCGGACCGGTAACCACAGCGGTTTGGCAGCCACGAACAAACGGTCTGGGGGTCAGTCGAGCCGGCCGGAAGGTGGCTTTATCAGGGATGCATTCGAACTGGTTGGTATAGGCAAAGCCGGGATCGACCGGATCGGTCTCGTAGGTGTGCTCTTCTGCCAGGTGTAGCACCTTCTTGATGACATACGACTTACCCTCTTCAGTCTTGGCGCGGTGCTTGCCGACCTTGAACTTTTGGCCGGGCGAAAAGGACATGCAGCCACTGGAGCCAGTGACTATATCGTGCTCGACTTCCATCTCTTCCATGCGAACGCGGGCTAGAGCTGTACCGTCACCTTTAGCATCGTATTCACCCGGATAGTCGTAGACTTCGAAGTTCTTGACGTTCTTGAACTTCATAACTGTCTTTTCCGTGGCCATTAGTCGGTCGCGAGGCATTTTGAAGTTGTAATCGGTGTGCGCCCAGGCACCGGGGCGGAATTGATAGTCGTGCTCCCAGGCGTGGATTTGGGCCTTCAGCTCGCGCGTGTCCAGCTTGCTCTTAGGATAGTCCACCGTTGATTCCTGGCATTCCTTGTATACGCTGGCGCTGTCGGCCAGGTGCAACGTATGCTTTCCATTTTCGTGGACAAAGAAGTAAAAAATGCCTTCCTCTTCCATCAGCCGCGAGACGAAGTCGAAGTCGGTTTCCCGGTACTGGACACAGTATTCGCGCTTGGGATGATTACCGGAAATCTTGCTGGTATCAAAATCGGTGAAGCCCAGGTCATTGAATATCTTTTCGATGATCTTGACGATGGTCATTTCCTGAAAGATGCGGCAATCATTGGTCTGCGTCAAAAACCACATCCAGGGGACCATGACAGCCCGGTAGTAGCGGGTGCCAAGATTATCTTCGTCCAGAGCCGAGAAGCGTTGCACGAAGCCGTTGAAGAACCGCTGGCCACCGGCGGCGATATCGATGGCGATGGTAGCGCTCGTGCCAACGATATCTTCGGGAGCTATCTTTGGATCGTCGGAAATCAATTCTAAATTGAAGTGGAACGGCGCGGACAGCTCTTCGGCGGCTTGAAAGCGAGTGACTTGCAGGACGTCAGGGCCGAGCGCACTCTGCAGGTGAAGATTGCGGGTCGCGTGTTTCAAGGCCATGGCAACATACTCCTCAACTTCGTTTTAGTCTTGCAGGCAAGTCTAACCCAATTCGAGCCATAATATGGGCTCAGGTCAAGACTGTTGCGGATGTTTCGTTGCTAAGGCCACCCACAAGTATGGATCACCGGCGTAGCACGATTGCCCCAATTCATTCAGTCGGGCAGGGATAAAAGAGTCGGCTGTCAAATTTGGTGAAGCGGCTCAACTGTTCAGTCATCGCATCGTCAGCATGCGGCAGGTGGCAGCCAATTGAGAGACGCCATGGATGAGGGGCGGTAGGTGGCTGCTCAGTCAGCGCGCCACTGACGCAACGCTGCCGGTGGTGGTCGGGTGGGATTGAGCGAACAGCTCAATTTGTTTCGTCAAATCCGCAAACCGTTCCGTGGAGGCCAATAGTTGCAAGCGGTTGGCGTCGTCTGGTTGCGATAAAACTAGGCAGCGTGGATGTTCAAGCAACTTGTCGGTAAGAAACTTAGAACCCTGAAGGAGATGGAATCGCAATAGGCTAGGACGGCTGAACCAGGCCCACAGGATTCTCATCTCTTCAATCATTGCTTCCAGAGGCAACTTGGCGATCAGCAGGCTGAGTCCATCGGACCGACCGCATGCTAATAGCGATTGAGACAGTCCGGACAGTTTGTCCAGCGGAACGGAGATCAAATGCAACGAGTCGGTGGCGCGAATCTCCTCCGGGGCCTGCTCAAACAGGTCGTCACCAACCAGCGGCAATCCATCGATGGAGCGCTTGAGCCGTAGTTGATTGACGGCAGCATAAAGGTTGTAGCCTTTGCACAACGACTGCAGCAGTAGCGGCTGCATGGTTGGATCGCACTGGATGTCGAGCGCGATCGGCGATTGCTGAGTCCAGGCAAGCGGTATATTCGGAGCGGAAGGTGGCGGAGCTTTTTCGGGGGGTTGAGTTGGAGTCGGTGTGGAGGCACCCTCGATGCTAATCGTAAACTCTGTATCACCTGCTCGAATGCGGCAACCGTCGTGGAGCGTCTGAGAGGCGGCCACTGGATTGCCATTGACGAACAGCGGGTCGGACCGCAGCGGTCGCACCGTCCAACTGTTACCATCGGATTGAAGCTGGAAATGGAGGTCGGCCATTTGCCGATCGAACCGACAATCCACATCGCTTTCAAAGCCGCTGCCGATCATCAAAGTTTGATTGGGCTTCAACCAAACCGTTTGCATCTGGCCTGACGCGTTATGATAAGTTAGGAACAGCATGTTCGGTGCCAGGGTGCGACATAACGACAGTTCAAGGCCTGAGTGGCAGCGCTCGCGAGCGGTAGGCAGTTGTGGATGAATGGGAATTATGACCGATTGCGGCCGATCGGCAATTGGGACAACTGCAATACAACGGTGACTCTAACTTGCAGGTAGTTAGCTTCCGGCAAATGCTAGTTTCCAAATCAGCATGGCCAAAATGGACAGCAGCGACAGTCCGCCGACAAAGGCGAACAAATTGGCGGCCATAATGTATTCGTGGTCGCGGGCTCGGGCGGCCGCCGTCCACTCTAACTCCCCATCAAGTTGCATAATCTTGCTGATCGCGCTTTTTGTGAAAGCTGGCCGCTGTGGGTCGGCACTGACAAAATAGCACCCAGAGAACAGGAACTGGGTGTTGGCTAGTTCCGGCTCTACCTGGGGATCAAATCCTGCACCGGCAGCCAAAATTTTGCCCAAGTTTGCAGCAAATCTTCCTCGAATTCGGCAGAGTAATTTCAGTAGTCGCAGATTGTACTTTTGCTTGAGTGCGTTCTCTTTCTGAAAGAGCAGATAGGTCCAGTCTTCGAAGGCTCCGACCGCGTGGGCGGTGATGGCTTGCAGCCGCACAGCGGTTGGGCTATTCCAGACTTCGCTTCCTCGACCAAAACGCGATGAGCGGCATTCACGCTCGCCCACGCGCTTGACCAGCTCTTGGAATCCATCGTCCGATTCCATTTCGGTCACTAGCACCACATGAGGGCAACGAACCTTGACCAATTCTCGCAAGGTTCGCAAATCACTTTTTAGCCCGATCTGCAATTGGCCACTGACCTTCTCAACCAGCTCAAAGGGCAACAGAGTAACGATGCCATTGATCGGACAGATGGGCTGCCGTGATTTGGCAATCAAGCCGCAGACGTATCTCAGTTTTTGATCACGCTGGTGGATTTGTTCAGAGTTCAAACTGGCGGTCAGCGATCCGGAGGGCTTGATGGCCTCGATGACCTGGCCAAAATCCTCTAAGCCGGTCAGATCGGCCGGCAGCATCAAAGTTTTGTCTACTTGTTCCTCTGCCGGGGGAAGATAGGTATCGTGTAAACCGCTGGAATCGCTGCGCGCCCCGGTTGTTTGGCCAAGCAATTTGGCGTAGTGAGTCGGATCCATAGTCGCTCCCAAGTCTGGAGCGTTGCTAGAAGGAACTGCTGCGCTGGTAGGGCTGCCGACGGTCAATTCGGCGCCGGCCAAGCCTGACAGATAGCTGCAACCATTGAGTGAAATAAAGATCGCGTCTGCCGTGGCATAGAAGCCAATGTCCGACCGCTCGCTGGGCGGTAACGTGATAACTAGAGGTAATTGAGCAGCATTGAGCATTTCTAGTACCGTCGAACATTCCCGGCCGCCTAACACGAGATAGATTGGTACGTTCTTAAACGCGACCTGATGTTGTTCGCATTGCTGCAGGGCCAGCTTCCACAGTTGGTCGATCTCGGGATAGCGAGAATCCTCCTGAATCATCCAGAATTTTACCAGGTAATGGACGATGACAGGTATGACGCATACACCGCCAAACAGTAGCAACCACACAAACCACTCTTGGCGCTGAATGGTATCGTAGCCAATCCAATACTTGACTATCGCCGCGATATACACGATCAACAAGAATAAAAACGCAATTAGCGCGGCCAGTTTTGGCAGTGGAAGCGACGGAAGTCGCTTCAGTCCAGGAACGATGCGTAGTGTCAGTTGAAACAACCGTCGCACAGGTGACGTAATGAAGTTGATGGCTGAAAAGAGACCGCTGGGATTCACTGAGAAGGGTCTCCAAAGAGTTGTGAGAAATCAATCAGCAGCGTGGCCGTGGCGATGGCACAGCCCAGCAGCACTACACTCAGCACTGCGCTGGTAATCAACCACGAACGACCCGCCAGCGGTCGAGCTCCGGAACCAACTTGAATTTCATCAGGTATGGGCGGCCTACCTTGTTTCAGCTGTAGGCTGCGGGCGGCGCGTGCGCACCAGGCCTCGATCGACTCGGGCAGGTTGAAACGCTTGATGCAAGAACTCCGATAGCTGGCGTCTGATGAAGCGTAGAAGCCGCGAAAACCAAGAACCACCGACAGATAGTAGACTTCCAGGGCATCTTTGCAGGACAATTCGCCAGCCCGATTAGCGTTACCGAAGAAGTCCTCGTGGGCCTTGCGATCGCCGAAGTACTTTCGCTCCAAGCAATTGTCCGTCCACCAAGCTCGTCCGCCCCAGGGGGCGGCAATGAACAAGTCGTCTATCAGGGCGCATAATGCGTACTTGGAAAGCCTCCACTGGTCGGTGTTTCCCAGCGCGTTCTCAGCGGCGTCAAGTTTGTTTTCGATATGGGCTTGGACCTGACGTTCAACCAGTCGCTCGTGGCGCTCCATCCGCTCCACGTAGTCCATAATAGACAGAAAAATCGGATCGATTTGTCCAGCAAACTCAGGACGCACGCTAATTCCCAACAGGAGTGACGACAACGGCCAAGGTATGGCGCATTCGCTCCCCAGATTATTGACGGGAGCGCGACCTACCATCGTGTAACCGCTCAGGCCTGAATTGGCCGCAGCGCGTTAGCCCCGCTTGTGGCTGCCCTTGTTCAGGGAATCTGGACGAATGCGCTATGGCTTGTATCGGAGCAAACGTCCTGCGGCCGATTCTTTTCCCCCGCAGGAAACGGCTCAAGCCTTGAACGGCTGCGTCTTAGTGTACCCGCCAATCCGCAGAAAGAAACACTGGTTCGGAGCGAAATCTGTGTGCGGAGCCTGTTCGCGTTACTTGTTGTCGAAGACCTGAACTGCTTGCAGCTCTATTGGTTTTCGATGGCACCCATCTTCAGTTTGTCGCCTACGCCAACATTCATAGAGCCTTGATCATCGAGTGTCAGGAGCAAGCGGCGTCCTCCGGCAACGGCCACTTCGGCCCGCGATGCATTTCCGGACTGGTCCACCAGAATGACCTGCCAGCCGACGCTGAGCGACAGCGCTTGAGGAAGTTGTATCACCAGTTCGCCCAAGTGTGCGTTGTAGGACACGGTGCGACATTCGATGAGATACTCTGGGTTGGAGATAATCCCAACTAACTCTGGTGCTGCGGGACTGATCTGAGCGGAAATTAAAGAAGTCTTTGTGGCAGTCGAGTTCGGGGGGGTGGCACTCACGGGCTGATCTGAGAAGCGGTAAGAGTTTCTGCGCCGCGACGACTGCGAATCATTGTCGTCAGCTTCGCCCACAGATCCTTCTGCGTCTGGGGACTCGTCCACTCCCTCGCGTTTTTCAAGCAGTTCTTCTGGGTAGGCTGGTGGCGGCGCGATCAATTCTTCAGGCGGATCCAGCGGCTTGCACTTGGGTGGTGGACACTTGCAGAACAAGGCCTGAGCAGCTTTGCGAATTTCCTTGTCTGGCTCCTTGTAACAGCCGTCCTCCATGCCATTAGCGATGTCATCCAGCTTCTTGAGTATCTTTTCCGTACAGCAGGTGATTTCGCAGCCCGTACGGCACTTCGTGCACTTACCTGCCGCTTCCGATAGGGATTCAATGGCCTGTTTTCGTACGTCGGGATCGCAGTCGTCCAGAGCTTCCAAGAATGCGGCCTCGACTTTAGAGTCTTTGTTGTAGCAACCGCAGTTGACGTCCGCTAAGAACTTGAGAGCCTTAATCTTCTGCTTCTTTAGATCCTGATCCTGTTTGATTTTCGCGGCTGCCTGAATCATCTCAGGCTTGGAGGGATCCAAGTTCTTGGGGTCGGCCAAGGCCAAGACCGGCGGTTTTCTTTCCAGTCCCGGGAGATTTCCACGCCTGTTCACCACCGCGTCGCGAATGCCGGTGTAAGCCTGTGGGATGCCAAGCCGATGCCAGACAGTGTTTCCACCAGCGGTAGCCACTGCGGCTGCCGGTTGTTGTCCAAAAGCGTTGCTCCAGCCGCCTGCTGCTAAGATCAATGCGGTTACAACTGATATCCATTTCATTTTGAATGCTCCCACGACCATTCGTCTAGTCACATAAGCGTGATATCTTACGCGTTGCAGAGTTGATGGCTTCGCAAATCACGCCGATCCTCTTGGGCTCAAGCAAGAACTGATTGCAACTTCTGATAGCATCGGAACATTACAGTCAATTACTTCGCAGGAAAAACTGGCGACGGCAGAGGGGCTGCAAACCGAGCAACTTGCCACGAAATGCAAGCTAATTGACTGGCTATTTCTTGGGGGTCGCGTTCAACCGAATTGTCTGAGACCGGGTAACGTTGATCGCTTCTTGAGCTTCAAAAATCTTGTTGTTCGGCGTGGTGTACACGGCCTTGAATTCCGCGTTTCCGGCAGGCACATTGTCGAAGTGGAAACGGTTTTCCGACGGTGCCCGCCTGTCTCCAGGGCCACTGACCTTGATTCGGTCGGGGTAGTTCGGCGATTGGCCCTCAGCCAAGACTACCACAGTGATGGTGAATGTCTTGGGAGGTTCCGGCGGCGGAGGTGCTGGCGGCTCGACCTGTTTGGGCGGCTTAACAGGACGCTTGCCCATCCAAACTAGCGTAGCATGTTGATGTTGGTCTTGAATATTGCCTGCCGCATCGACGCTGCGGGCTACAACGTGATACTCTTGGCCTAAATTGGGTCGGCGTTTAACTTCGAACTCCTCGGCGCTGATTGAGGCAGACCAGATTCCATCGTCTCTCAATATGGACTCGATCAGATCAAAGTCGTCTTCATCGTATTGGATTTTTACTTGGTTATCCAATCTCCGGTTGATCGCAAAGTACACGTGGTTGATTGGGCTCAGTACATCTTCTGCTCGGAGTGCGATTTCAACTGATTCCCCTACATACAGGTCCGCTCGTTCTCGCAGTACTCCTCGAGCACTTTCCCGAATCCTGACAGTTGCTGACTCCCGCGGTGGCTCATTGTCCACGATCAACGTTAAAGTTCGCGATTTGTCACCGACAGAAACCTGAAATTTTCGCACGCCAGATTTGCTACCTAATTCTGCCGGTTTGACATCGAAGACGTGGTCGTCAGCACTGGCAGACACAGCCAGTCGGCCTTCGAAGAACTGCAGACTGGGGTTGAATCGTCTGTCGCAATCGTAAGTACGGCTGCTTAATCCGTCATTAGATAGACTGGCTGTAAAGCTGCTGTCTGAATTGGATCGCGGTAGATCGACCCGGAATGGAATGCTGAGCATCAGCGGCTTGACTTCCGTGCCGCGACTATTGTGGGTGACGCCCTTGCGTCGAGGTAAGATATACGCAGGTCCCTCCTCATTTGAAAATTTGGGAAGCACTAAGTTCGTATCTTGTTCAGTTTCAGTGGTCAGACTCATACGCGACTCATCAATCCACAGGAACGATTGATTCGACGAAGTAATATCGAAGACTTCATGCTCCCACTGGTAGGCAACGGCCCGCGGGTAGTTGCCAATGTCGACATGCAAAACTACCTTCTCGGGACGACCAGTCAGTCCGGCGGTGCTTAGCTCAAATGGCCGTTTGTCCGAGGGCTTTTGAGGATTCAGCAACATGACGACCTGAGAGCCAGCATCGGGAGAGTCTGCGTCCACCGAGCCTGCCCGGCGGTTTTGTAAGGGATTACCATCCTGGTCGGTGAATGTGCCGACAATCTTCAAGTCCTCAACATCCCAGTATGCCCAAAACGACCTGTCCACCTGAGCCTGGAGCGATACGGATTCGTCGTTTGGAACGACATCAAGCCTAATGAAGGGCTGCGACGCTAGGCCGTTGATCCAACCAGAGGGATTCTGATAGGTGCAGTCGATCCAAAAATAGTGCCGCTGCTGCCCTAGCGTCCACTTCGAAGCATTCTCAGTACCTTGCGGTCCAGGCTGGCTAGGCACGGCCTGCGCTTCCACGAGCTCCGCAAGCTCCAGTAGCAGGCCGCCAGTCAAGTTTTCCTTGGATTTCTTAAGTACCTCCGGAGCCCCAGGTGGTGGAGAAGGTTGAGCCAAGTCCAGTTGCTGGGCATTTTTGGGAATCTTGTGGACAGAATCAAAGTCCTTGGGCGTAGAGGCTGGCAGGGTGATTGATGGAACCTCGGCCAGCGCTGTTAACTTGTCCAAACCAGCTATCACGCCGCTTGTGCTATCGGGTACCACATGACCATCACCGAGTGACAGCTTGTCATCTGTAGCAGGATACAACCGCACTCGGAACTGTTTGCTTTCGTTAGAGCGATTAGACAGATAGAATTGGTACTGCGCGGTGGCTTGACCGATGGCAGGAACCGTAATCGAATTGTTTAGCCATCCATGGCCTTGTTCATCGAAGGACGCTCTAGCGACAGTTTCCTCTAGCTTGCGCTGACTGCCATCCCACCGCTTTACGAACAGTTCGACGCGCTCGGAAATTGGCGGGACAATCGTTAGCCAGTGTTCGAGGTAGTCTGCAGCATCAGCGTTGTCTTCTGACAACCGCAGTCTCGCTCTGACGGCAGACGTCAATTTCTGCGGCCCACCAGCAACGCGGATATCCAGATCGATGTAATCATTGCGGATATCGACAAGTACGGGGCTGTCCGGTTCAACGCGAGTTCCCCCAGAACCCACAATCCACCAGTCTGGCTGCCCACCGACCGGCTCAGCGGTCCATTTCAGGTAGCACTTATCTAAACTGGTACCATTGCGTCGGCGAATAGCTAGATTCAATGTGCTAGGAAGCTGGTGCGTATCTGGAATTCCCACCAGTTGAATGCGCTGATCGCTGCTAATGGGCATTAACAAGTCGCCAGTGGTGACCTTGCTACTGGACGGATCAGGCAAAATGCGACGCAGCTCGCTAAAGCAGCCGTGTAACCATTGATCGACCGGTTTCTCACCGACACACAAGTCATCAATGGTCGTCAGCCAGACTTGGGCGTCTAAACCATCCGAGCGCGCCGGCTTCAAAAGTTCCGACCAAGGTTTTGAACGGCTCAGAAGAATCCTTTCGGGCAACGAATCCAAGAGATCGTCAGCGGACAGCTGGTAGTATTCAGCCAACCTCTTTCGCTGAGGATAGGTCAACAAGCTGGTTGACAGCCATAGTTGAAGCTTGCGTTCGTCACGCCAACTCAATTTTGAACGCGGTACTGTCTGTTGATCCCCAGGCAGCAACGCGGACAATTTACTGTAGCTGGCATCCAGTGACCGTCGGAGATTGTTGAGGGCCGCGCGCAGGGTAGTAGAAATTTGTGAAAGCTGCGCCGCATCATCTAATAGGAATTCTCGTAACGCCAGTTTTCTCTTGGTTCGCTGTATTTCGCGGGCAAGAGCGTCTGTGGATGTTCGTAGCCCGACAGCCAGATCGTCAATATCGGGTTGCAAATACAATTCCATCCACTGAGACAACTGTTCTGCGGAGTACATAAACTCAAGCAGAGCGCCGCGCTCTTGTTCCCAAATTGGCTGGATGTCTGGTGCCAATAGCTGCGGGTTCAACCAAGGGCGACGTGGATCGCTGGGCTTATCGAGATCCAGCTGCACCTGAGTCCACAATTCGGACAACGTGGCCGCGTTGACGCGACGGGTTGAGCTGAAGCTGCGAGCAGAAGGCGCATGGTTCAAACACTCAGACAACTCCAGGTGCAATTCGTTCAATTCCCGGTTATTGGTGGTTTTGCTGGAGCCTAATCGTGTCAATCGCTCGATTCGTATGGCCTCCTGCAAGACGAACTGCCAACGTGCAGCAGCGAAACTGATTGGTGGCGGCAGTGCACCGGGTTTGGTTTGCGCAACTTTGTCGCGTTCCTGCCAGAATTGCAACCATGCGTCTGTTTCAGTTGGTAGGGCCGTTCCGGGCTGTTCGGTACCAGAGGATTGTGAATCAGGCTGTGGCGTGTTTTGTTGGTTTTGGCCGGCCGTTGTGGCTGTAGCCGCGCCGGCCGGTGAATTCGCAACTGAGGAGAGAGTCTGTTGACTGACGTCCGGCGAGCTAGGCAACTGACTGATCGAGACCATGCGAGGCGCAGCGGAGTTACGATTTTGAGAAGCCACTGTCGGCGGTTCCGTGGGCTCGGGCGTCACCTTTTTTATTTGCTGGGTGCTCCAACGCTTGTTGTATTGAGCAACGATGACTTTCTCGGCCCGACGCCACTGGTCAGATTGCGGGTTATCCAAGTATCGCCCGTATCCGCTGGCCAGCAGCAGGGGAGTCTGATAGCCATCGCTGGCCTTGTGGCAATATCGCAGCATCACTTCGTAGAAGTCAGCTAGCGATAAGTGGTTTTGTTGGTCCGGTCGATTGAACGATAGAGAAAAATCTACCGCGCTTTGGAACAGTGTTTTCTCAAGCAAATAAGAGACGTGAGCCGGCTGAGAAGAGTTGGCGGCCGTGATCAGCCACAGAGGCGTTCCCTGCTTGGGCAAGTCGCTGACGATTTTCATGAGTCCGCTGCAGACATCGTTGCGCAGTACACCCAGCTTGGGTGCCACCAACATGTCCTGAATATCTGCCAGCACCACAATATTGGCAGCCCGAGTTTTCTTAATTTCTTCCAGAAGCTGCTTGACGGACAGTCGTGCACTCGGGGCACTGGTGGGATGATATTCGGGGGCTAGCAGCAGAACGTCAGTGGTATCCCCCTCGTTGGGTTGCAGCGCCTGGCCACGCACATAGACGATTAGCGTGTCTTTGCTAGTTCCGTTGTGATCGCTGAAGTCCCTGCGGATGGTCTGGGCTATTTGCGGTAGTTGGCTACTGGTGGCAGCCGTAATTGAATGCTGACTTGATCCGGTGCGCTGTTGACCGGTCAGTGGAACCCAGGGCTTCCAAGCGTCCGGCTCCGGCATGTCGGCCTGCCAATTAGGGAATGCAGGTTGTGGCAAAATGCGCTCTCCAAATTCCGCGATATTCACACCGGATAAGAAGACGCGTTCTTCGTCGCGAGGCCAGAGCATCCATAAGAATGATCCCAGGCCGAGAACCAGCAGTGCGGTCAAGGTTGCAACGGCCAGCCATTTGTTGGTGGGAGCCGCAGGTTGCTCACCATACGACTTGATGGGGCGTTTGACCACAGATTGATTCATGGTTTGGTCAACCCTGTAAAGAGCTAATATGCGCGTGATATCCGATTGCCGATTCATCGGCGGTGAGGAAATCAATGGCTGGGCAACGACCTGCAGTTGGTCTTCAATGTCGCCACATCATACGAATCGACACGTCAACTTTGACCAACGGTCTTGCAGGTGGGCGACGGTCCTCGGGTCTTGGACGAGCGTTGAAATCCAGGGTGAATAATATTATCATAACGCCCCTGTGGAATGAAGTTGCCTCTGTTTGTGAAAATGCCATGCGCAACCCGGCAGTGAATTGGTTCGAGGGAATGTTCCTTCGCCCACACCATTTTCAAGCGGCCGACCGCTACTGGAACGAACTGTTGGCAACACAGGTCAACTTTGGTGGTGCCTACGGATATGGCGTGTTTCATGTCAATCTGTCGACCAAAGCTTTGTCAAACGGAATTTTGGAGTTCACGGGACTGCGAGCGCGGTGGCACAGCGGTACGGTCGTTTCTCAGGAAGACAACCATGTTGAACGCATTGCGCTCGCGGAACGTTTGACTTCTGTCGGGGCGCAGCCGGTAATGGTTTATCTAGCGATTCCTATGATCCAAGAGGGGCAGCCCAATCTAACGCGAACCGCCGGCGGAATGTGTCGCTACGTGGAGTTTCCACGGCAATGCGATGAAGAAGCAGAAGGCGGCAATCGACAGGAAGTCTCATTAAAAAAGGTCAACTATCGCGTGTTGCTGGCCCATGAGGAGCTGACGGGGTTTGAAGTTATTCCACTGACGCGGATCGTGAAGGTGCACGCTGAAGAGGGTGGCTTGGCCATTGATGCTGATTACTTTCCGCCTGTGCTGACGATTCAGTCGTGGCCGCAATTGGCCGGTGTGATGAGGGCGATCTTCGATCTGATTGGCAGCCGGCTACAAGTGCTGAGCGAGATCATCAAAGACAAAAATATTTCGCTGTCGAGCCAGGCGCAAGGTGACGCCGAAAAGATGCTGTTGATTCAGGTGTTGAATCAAGCTTATGGCGAGCTTAATTGCCTAGCATTTGCTGCCGGTGTACATCCCTTGGTAGCCTACACCGCTTTGTGCAAAATCGTGGGGATGTGCACGATTTTTGGCGACCGGATTGGCCTTGATAACGTGCCTAGATATGACCACGACGATTTGGCGACGATTTTTCGCTGGGCTCACGACCAAATCCGCAAATTGATCTATGCCGTCAAAGAAGACGATTACGAGCAACGGTATTTTGTGGGTTCTGGAACGGGCATGATGGTTCAACTGGAGCCAGATTGGTTTGGCCTGGAGTGGGATTGGTATTTTGGAGTTGATCCGATCAATGTAAGTAAGGACGAATGTGTCGAGCTGTTAGCAAACTTGGTCGACTGGCGATTGGGCAGTGCCGACCAGGTTGAGCAGTACATGGTCAATCGTCAACCGGGAGTGAAGCTCAAGCCGGTTCCGCAGGCCCCGCGCGCCTTGCCCAGTCGAGGTAATTGGGTCTATTACCAGATTCGTCGCGATGGCCACCCCTGGCAGCATGTACAGTCCACGCAAACGATGGCCATGCGAGTTAAGACTCAGCAAGTCGCCAATTTGGATTCACTGGAGGGTACGCGCCGATTGCGGCTTTCGGTAGGCTCGAAGATGTATAGTCTGGAGTTTGCTATTTTTGCAGTGCGCAAACGCATTTGAGTGAGCAGGTAATTCGAATATGCCAGCGGCTACCGTCTCTAGGCGATTGAGATGGTAGCTATCGTCGCCAAGCGGTGGAAAGGCAACACGCTCATCCTCTAGCGACGGTAGTTGCTGACGGGCAGCGGGTATTGCAGAATGCTGTGTGTGGTCCGTGGTCGCTGAGCCTGTTAACGGCTATGGTTAGCGCGTTGTCCAGGTGATATTGAATAGTCAAAACTTACTGCGGCGTCTCGAGCAGCCGAAGGGCATCCGCCCGGTCGCCAGTTCACTGGATGGGGATATCCAGGTAAACGCCTTGCCGCTGAGGTTTCTAAATCAACACCATCAGAATTCCTGGCGTCATCTGTTCCGCTGTGAGACTAGGTAAAGGGAGCTAGAAAATGGCTGACTGGCGTGAACAAGACGACGGGCCTTTGGATGTTCGGCCACCCAAGATGCCTGACGCGGGCGATTCATCAGCGGCCAAGGATCAGCGGTGGCGGTCCAAGCTGAAGCCTACTGTCGCCCGTTCCAGTGCCCAGACTTCGACCAGTTCTTGGAAGATGTCTCCGGAGGCTGAACCGCCTTTATCCGCCGGTTCGGCTTGGAAATGGACCAAGGTCTTCTTGATGTCTGTTTTGGCTTGTGGCCTAACCTTCCTGCTGATTTATGAACTGTTCTTTGCCCCTGGCAAATTGCCATTACACGTTTTAGCCGTCAATAAATACCAGCGGATTCTGGAGCTATTTGAGAATCCCCTTGCTGCCAGCCAGCTCAAGCAAATCGAGACTATCAATACACGCTACATTTCGTCTAACGTTTTCCCGGAGCCCGCAATCGACCAGCAACTCCACTCTCTAGGCGAGGTCGATTGGAAATTTCAGGGGACCAATCCCTTGGAGAAGCTAGGTGACCCGGTAACGGCTTGGTATGTGAATAGCTATGCCAAGGTGACGCCCGAAGGAATCTGGTTATACCACGGGCAGATTGAGGATCTGTTTGCTGATGAACGCGCGCTAGTTGACCTGAAGCAGGTGCTCGAGAACTTTGTTCAAGCGGTTGCCAAGAAGCCTCACGCGTACTCCTGGGTGATTTTAGACCTGCGTCTGCCATCGGTGGCGGGTGGCTTGGGGAATATGAATCCATGCTGGCGAACAGCGGCTACTACGGTCTTGGAAAGGATGGATCCCCAACTACGTAAACGACTGATTGTAACGCTGCCGGCTGATGACGGCCAAGCATCATGGCTGGCACCGGAATACTCGGCGTCGTTCTTCGGGCATCACATCTTCAAGCTGCTAGACGCTCCGCGCCGTGGCGCGTGGTACAGGCGGATTTGGCGCGGTGCATTGTCGCTGGAAGAATTCCGCAATCGCCTGCACGATGAGGTGAGCACGGATGTCGCCAATCACCGCGTTGCGATCCAAACGCCGGTGTGGCTACCAGCAGAGAATCTTCAAGAATATCAGTCGATGGGATTAGTGGCCGGCAATAGGGCATATTACTCGTCAGTTGCTATGGAATATGGCAATCAAATCGAGAAGTTAGACCAGTATTGGAAGAAATTTAGCAAGTATACGTCGGCCTTTCACTGGGATCCGGTTGGATACGCCAAGGTCGAGTCGCAATTGTTAGCCATGGAGGAGTTGGTCTTACATAGCCCCGGCAGTTTTGGTGCGGCAGCGATGCGTGTGGACGATGCACTGGACAAGCTGTATTGCCCACCAGTCGAAATGAACGTTAGCTTGATCGAGGACGACCAAAGACGGGACTTCTATAAGCATATGTCGGATTCGATGATGCTGTCCGCGCCGAATGCGCAATTGCTTGACCCCGATTTTTGGAAGAAGCCTGATTCCGAGCCGCCCAAGCCCTTGGAGCTTACCGCTGAGGTTGATAAGCAGCGGCTAGTCTGGCAGGTTTACTTAAATCGGGCTGTGGCCGGTGGTAAAGAGAGACAGGATGCGTTTACAAAAGCCCGGCTGACGGATGCCCTACGCTGGGTCGACCCAGGGCTTGTGGAAGCCTCCTCCGTGGCCGCAGGCCGGGTTCCGATCGAAATCTACCTCTTGCAGCGAATGCTGATCGATATCGACTGGGAAGCAAACTCTGAAAATCAACAGTCTTGGCGTCCTGATGCGTGTGCGCAGGCAATACAGACATTCGATGTCTTGCAGAGGCTCGGTACGCAACCCGACCCGGAAATCGACTGCTGGATTAGTACGCGGATTGGGCAATGGGAGCCAGAATTTCTGCGCTCGCTCGACCAATTGCTGGCCGGCCAATACCAACAAGCCGACAGAGAATTGAAGAAGCTGCACATGTCGCTCGGGGAACTGCACGCGCAAGCGGAAACATGGGCGCGTGAGGCAGCGGCCTCGCGCGAGCTGCTATATTTGGCTCCTCATCTGTTGGGGTGGTTGTTAAAGGAATCTCAAATCACCGAAGACCTCACTGCTGTCAGACAGCAGCTTGAGGAGCTGGGCGTTGCCTTCAATCAATGCTTGGGGATACGCCAAGTTCTGTTGCAGGCTGATGCGAGGAATTCATTGACTGTCGAGAGTGAATCGCTGAGTAAGGATCAGTGGCTATCTGCGCGAATTGAGAGACTAAAAAACGCCGTCCGTAGATATGTGCAGAATGATACGGGACTGAAACAGACCGCTGCCGCTGCACGCTCTCCACAAACCTTTCGGCGTAATCGCATCGCCTTGGAATGTCCGCTGCTGGAGTGGCGAGAGCGCGTTGATCTGCATGATAGAGTCGTAGCGTTTTTGAATTCCGAGGCGGTTGTACTCGGGACTACTGCCTCTGCTTCGTCAAACACTGGGTCGGCACAACCCGGCGAGTCCGGGCGTGAGGTTATGTCCGTCGCACAGTTGTTTTTCGACCAGATCGACGATCTCAAGCTACCCGATATTTGGAAGGCTGGTCTGGGTGGAGACGGACGTTTTGCTCTGCATGCGAAGTTGTACGATGCACAAGGGCGCGAACACTTGGCCAAGCAGGACGGTTTGAGAATGTTTTCTTGGTTGGCAGGCGACATGCCATCGCTACGCAGCTCGCCACTGGAGCCGGTGACGGAGCTGTTAGCAGGGCCACGAAACCGCTGGGCCGAGCTTGAATTCGAGCGTTGTTGTCGGCAAGTTGAGCGGTTGGCTCAGGCCGGATGGGGTAACAGGAAAATTCCGGATGCATCTGAGAAACAATGGAATTACTTTTACTTTGGGCAATTGGCCGATCAGTACTTACAAGCGCTGGACCGGAACCCGATGCAGACGAAATTGTCTAGTGCCAAAGCTAAGGTAGAGCGCCAGTTGGGAGAAACGGTAAGCAATCTGCAGTCGCTCCAGGTTCGCATTGGGCAAGAGCATCAGCGTCTTCCTCAAGAGGAACAGGAAATGCAAGTGCCGATTGCCGTTTCGGGACTGCCAGCCAACTCCGTGGCAGCGGTCTATTTGGGAACGCCAGGCGCAGTCCATCAGTGGCACCCGCAGGAGCCAAGGCGAGTCGAAGCTTTCGCGCCCCAGCCACCCGCACCATCCAACGGTGAAGCTCTCAAATCTGTTGAAGATCTGCAGGTAGCAGGTGACCGGACTAAGTTACTATCGACAGATCACTGGAAGGGCAAAACAAAGCTTCCTTCGTGTACGCTGGCTTGGCGCGGCAATTATCGCTCGAACGAGCTCGATTGGTCTTCAGACTCGGAAGTGCCAATTCACATCGAGTTTGAATCTCAACTTAACAACAACGCGGTCATTCGCGTAGAAGCCGCTGACAAGCCTCCTCTCATCGACTTTGCATTATTGCTCGACTGCTCAGGTTCGATGAGCGAAGTAATTGAAGTTCCCCTTGAGGGTGGCGGGTCCGCCAAGAGGAAGATTTTTGACATAGTTCGCGATGATGTGCTCAGGGTATTGGCCGAATTGCAGCGGTCACATCAGAAGCGTGACGCGGTGGTGCGAGTTGGGTTGATGTTGTTCGGATTGGCGGCGGCGCAGTTTGAAAACCTGGATCCTGCCGATTGGCAACAATTCGAACGGTCCGCCTCCACATCGGCAACGAAGAAAGAAGGTTTTGGCCGGTTTTATGCCACTGGATTTCAAGAGCTGACAGAAGCCAGAAGAGAATCCCTGCAGCAGATCATCAGCTCATTGGAGCCAAGTACAGATACACCCTTGTATGATGCCATTCTCCAAGCCTGCAACCTCTTCAAGAAGTACAGTAGCGAGGGGGCTCAGAAGGTGATTTACGTTTTTTCCGATGGAGCCAACTACGTGAACACTGGTTCACCCTACAGGCAGACCAGCAAGCACGTGGAAGACGAGTTCAAGGGAGCTAGTTCCAAGGTGGCACTAGATATTTTCCATTACGACTTTTTTGATAAGTTTTCGAAGAACTATCAAGACAAATGGAAAAAGGAACATGTGGAAGGTAAGAAAGAACTGGAAAATCTAGATCGTGCGAGTGCGTCTGTGCGTTATCACGAATCTGCAAATCATCTCCGGTTGGCCAACGAAGTGATCGAGCGACTGCCACGAGCGACCTACGAGGTACAAGGTAACAATTCAACAGCCAGTTATTCCAGCACGCCGATTATTAACGGGCGAGAATTTACTGTGTCCCAAGATTCTTTGCCTGGGCGCTTCGTAGTCATTGCCAGACGTCCGTCGGGAACGGAGATCACAACTAGCGTTGCGTTGTGTGGTGGTGAAAAAATCAGGCTAAAACTGGCAGGGACGGATGGGGACAGCCGCTTTGATTATCCGGTATTCGATCCGGTATCGGCAGCGGAAAAGTCGGGTTGGAGAGATGTACAGCCCCTCCAACGTCAGGGAGCAGGTTTTACATCCGACGCCTGGTGGATGAATGATTTCGCCAATCCCCTGCGCTTTAAGTGGGCGTTCCGCGCTAAGCAATCTCGAGATTTTACCGCGCGTCCACAATTCGTGCTGGGATTGATTGAGGCTCTGCCATCAGGCAGTTTGCCTGGCGATGTTGTACCCATCGCCGACTGCTCGTTTCTTCCTGATCAGCACTATCCGTTATTGTCCTTGGGGCCTATTCCACCACTGGACCCTGGTTACCAAAAGATAAATGTCAAACTGTGGGTAGCCGACAGTTTTCCTACTGAACTGAGACCACTGCCATTACAAAACGAACAGTATATTGACGTCCCGTTCGATCGTGAGCGCGTACGAATCCGGCTGTCGCGGTCTGGTTCTATGGTTACTGCACAGGTGAATTACAAAGCCGCGCCGGCTGTTGATCGGGTGTTTGTAGTCAGTCGAAATATACGTCAGGCGAGCCGCAAATATTTCCCAATGCACGATGAGCACACTCTGACGCTGAGCAACGGGCTTGCGGACGCAGAGATTTTTGTAATCACAAGCGACCAGCTCAAGCAACTAGTTGGCAAAGGTACAATCACGCAAATTGAGCTTGATGGCATCCCCCCGCGCAGGTGAGAGTCAAGTCGGAAAGCTGCGAGTGTACAGCGGTTTACTGAAGTCGTTCATGCACTACAGTTGCCCCTTGATCTGCAAACGCGATCTTGCTGATGCCGGCTTGACGCGTTGTTGCGCGAGCATCATGGAGTATCGCCGGGCGAGCTCCAGTGCTTTACAGATTACTTCTTGTTACTTCTTGCCTGAAACATGCCGCTGATAGCAGGCTGCGTCTCCAGGACGTTGATGTCCGAGCGTGTATACCGAATCATTCGGGTGCTGGACAATCATCTTGTATGGTAGTAACAACACGGAACCAAAGAAAGAAAGGCCGGAAAGCGATGGCTGAATGCAGCGGTGATGACCAATGCCGTAGCGTTCCAGATTGACCTGCTCGAAATACAGCGGTCGATGGCAGAATCCAGGGGCAGCCCACGTAAATGGCAAGTATGGCTCGGAGCACTCTGGATCAGAGGTCATGTGAGCGATGTCCTCGAATCGATCGCTAATCCCTAAGTTCGAAAATATCTGTTCGCTGCTGCTTAGCGGTCCAGTAAACCTTTCTGTGCTAAAATCGCCACTCAAAGGCTTGGCGGTATCGGAGTCGGCTAAATTCTTTAGCGGCCTGAGCTGAATCTGATCGACACCAGACTGCGCATTCACTGACAAGTGCCCAACGCTCCGAACTTCAAGTATCTTTGTTCTCAGCTTTTCCAGTTTCTCTTGACTAGCGGTAATCGAAGGCGGCACTTCGATCTCTAGTGACTGCGAATCGTCTTTCAAGTTCGCCGATACGGTAGTCGTAACCGTTGAACGGCTGGATGTGGTCGAGGACCATCCCGGTTGCGGCTGCTCGATCCGGCTGGAGTGGTCGGGGGCCGCTGCGCTGGATTGACTTTCAAGGCTACCAGCGGGTAGTTGCATCGGCTGCTGGCTGGTAGGCAGTGGCGCTGCTTCGGTGCTGATATGACGATTAACTGTATTAAGTTCTGAATCGGCGGCTTGATGGGTTTCCAGTGGCATCCACGGCAACGATGAATTCAGAAGAAGACTTGCCGGAGGAATAACATGCTTAGCAGCGGGCCGACTTGACTCATTTTGGGTTGCACCGGCAGCAAGCTGTACCCAGTCAAAATTCGCGCTGCCAGAACCGCTGGTGTGAACTTGTTGCGTGGGAATGCTACTCCAAATCAGGTTGTGCCGAGTACCTGACGCGGTCGTCTGGCCGAAAGCCGGCAAATGCAGTGTGGTGACAAGGAAAAATAATGGTATCTGACGCCAAGTCATGGACTCCCCCCACTTTCTTAACTGCAGTCACTACATGTCGCAGGTTTTTGGCTAGAATACGAGGTTGCCGTTATGGCAAACATGCATACCTTCAGTTTGGGTATCGACCGCCACCTTCAGCTTTCCGCATTCGGAGCTGGAGCTGCCAATCAGAATTTCCGAAAATCCTTCAAAGTTCGACATTGACTCGCTTGTCCGTGCCAATGCTTGCCTGAGTCACTTTGAATCGGGGCTGTATTTAAGCCATGAAGTTGAAATTGACTGCATTTCACGGTTTGGAGCCGGCGGGTCAGGTAGAGATTAGCCATGGCCAGTGCATTACGTTTGGTCGAACCAGTGACGCACAGAACAGTTACGAAGCCGATCGCCATATGTCGCGAGTGCATTTTGAGATCGACTTTACTGGACGTCACGCTGAATTGAGTGATCGAGGAAGCAGCAATGGAACTTTTGTCAATGGATCGAAAATTTCCGGCAAGCAGCGATTGACTTCAGGAGATAAAATTCGGGCTGGCTGTACGACCTTTGAAGTCCTCATCGACCAGGGCACACAGCAGCCCAGTAGCAATCCGCTGGCGGAAGTTGTCAGAGATTCCAGGTTTGAGTCCAGAAGTGGAGCCAGTCGCCAGTTAGCAAATGCCGATAGCCCGCGGGATTCATCGAGCGTGTCTGCGAAGGTCAAAGACGTGGCCCGCAAAGCGGAGGACTCGAAGCCAATTTCGCCGATCAGCGAGTCGTCGCTGATCGAATCTGTGAACGTGGCGGACACAACGGACCCAAGCGTGTCCAGCTCAGAGGGTGCGGCGCATCAGGGCATCTCCGATACCTACCGATTATTCAGCAAGCGGTTTACAACTGAACTGGCCGTGGGCCTACCGATCATTGCTGATCGCCTGAGCAAAGAATGGTCAGTGCAATTCGTCCTTCATCCACGCAAAATTCGCCACGACATATCCATGCACTCAAGCAACACCATTCGCTTGTGGAACTGGAATTCGGCAACGGCAGAAATTGGTCCGATCGTAGTATCGTGGACCGAGTTCAAGGTGCATTACATCACGTTTATGCCACGCTATTTGGCCGCAGATGCTCTGGTGATCTATCTGGGTCGGAACTCCGCACCGCTTCAGCAAGAATTACGGGAGCTGACAGAGCGTGGAGTGCAGGGCTTCTCTGAACCAGGAGGGTTTCTATCGTGCTTTTGGCCGTCGTCACTGGCGACAATGTTGGAAGTTGGCGGGCCCAGCGCTTGCCAACAGCTGTTTCAAGGTAACATCGCCGGAGCTTTGATGGCTTCACCCTGGGATAATCACACGGCTTTGTTGGCTGCCAATCAGCAATTGAGCGAATCGCTGTTAGCTTTTCATTTCGAGACTTGCACGCAGTTTCGACCAACTTAGCTAGGATACGGCCCACGGCCTGCTGGCAGTTATCGTTCGCAGGCCATCTCAATTTGCGAATCAGCTACAGGGTGCGAGTCAGCTACAATTGCGCTAGACCCGGTTGCTCGGTTCACTAGCTCGGATACGGGTCAAGACCGTGAGCTGAGCAGGCGTCGCTCTGCTGCAATAAGATCAAACGCATTGCAGACGCCGACAGCCTTCGAGCATATGACTCGAAGGCTGTTGATCTCCTGAACTGCCAGTTGCAGCTGACTACTTCTCACCTTCTTCGACCTTCCAGGTCGCGTCCACCTTCCCCTGCGACTTGCCGTCTTTACCCATTTTGTCGTAAATCCAGTCGATGGCCTCGTAGTTCAAGGACAGTGTTTCGTATAGGTCGCTGTCGTTAGCCGATCCGTTCAGGTTGTAGTTGGAAACCCGTACGTTCTTCAGCTTCCATTGGAAGAACGGCACTCGACCACCGGCGCCTTGCGAGGAGCACACGTCAATCAGCACTTCTTTGAAGTTTGTGCCGTCACAAACGGCTTGAATCAGCTTAGGTGTTGAGGCGTCGAGTCGCTTGGTGCAGACCACATCGCCGCATTGAACAGAACCCTTATTGCGGGAAGTGTTCGTTCCACCAGTTGGGCGGCTCAGCCCTTGGCTCATGGACTCAAGATCGATCCATTCCTTGTGTTTGGCATCGGTGCTCTCACCCTTGATGTCGCCAATTTTCAAATAACCTGCCATCTGAGATTCTCCTTACTTTGAAGTGAAACCGAATCCAAGAACGGCCTTGGATCACCTGTCTGCCACACAAGTGTTATCGCAGGCCTGAGTCGGTAGTTGCCAACAAATCCTCGATTCCTGTGATTTTTTTGAATCTCCAAACTCCCCCGTCTGGCGTTGTATTCCAATCCGCGCACCTACCAATTATCCTCAGTATGGCCAGCGGTCCGCGACCGCAAACCGAAATCAGCATGAAATCCAGTGTTGATCGCGTACTTTGGGATTCGAGGACATGAGAACAAGAATGGGCTTCCTCGTGAAATGGATGGGCATCATGGCTGGTGCCTACCGATCACCTTACTCAGCTCTGTCAGCTCTGATTGGCTGGTTCAATCAGATGGCCAACGGCCAGCGTCAGCGAATTCACGCAGCACGCGAATTTCACCAGGCGTTAAGTTCAGCGCCGCCGATTTACTTTCGAAAGCTTGAGGCACGCCGCGTCTTGAACGCGACGTTTGAAGTCATTGCTGGCGAACTTCAGCTTGCCAACTTTGCGGACGGCGCGCATCTAGACATCCAGATGTTGCTTTCAGATCATCAATTTACCTTGAGTTCAGGGACGTGGTTCGACTCCAATGGCATCGATACGACTAGCTCGATTCTGTCGATCGCGCTAACCGGTGGGTTAAATATCAATTCGTTAACGGATACAAACATCTTCCTCCAAGGTGATCTTGGCACAATCAGCAACATCGATGTCTCCACTTTGGGAGATGTTTCTGATTCATCCGGGACGAGTCTGGTGGTAGCTGGTGATTTTATAATTGCAGCCAACAGAGTCACGCTGGGTGAAGATGCACTCGACAGCTATTCGGTGGGCGCATTGCGGCTTAACACAACGGGTGCCAGTCAGTTGAATGTCGATGGCAGCTTACATGTGCTGTCCGGCAGCGCCGCCTCACAAGCACTGCTGGTTGCGGACACCATATCCCTAGAGTCGTTCAGCACGTCCGGGGCATTGGCGGTTCTGGCACGGGGTGGAGATGTCTTAATTGGTACACTCGATTCAGGAACAACGATCGATATTACGGCAATTGATGGATCTATATTAGATTGGCAAGACGATCAATTGGCCGATCTAACTGCCAACGGCACGATTACTCTGCAGGCCGCCTTTAATATTTCCGGCAATGGCGCTGACGGTCGTTTGGAACTGTCGGCAGACAGCGTAGTTATTGCGCAGTCATTCGCTTCAGGTGACATACGGTTATATGGACTTGGCGATCTGACGCTGACATCGGCGATCACTCAGGACGGTGCAGTTGATGTCACAACCAATGGTACTTTGAATGCTCGTCTAGTGGATACCAGCCAGACCGACTCTACAGACAATAGCGTTAACTTATCGGCCAACAGCATGTCCAGCGACGTCTTGGTAGGCAAAGTTCGAGCCGGTCAGCAGTTGGGGCAGGTGTGGATCACTGCGGAAAGACATGTTGTCGATGGCGACAATGACCAGTTAAGTGTTGATGTCGCAGGTCAGTTTGTTCATTTGGTAGCGAATCAAGGCAACATTGGCGAAATATCGGGCTCGATTTTCCAAGGCGCGTATCGCTGGCTGCGCGTTCAGGCGAGCCAGGACTTGTCAGCGAATGCTCCGGACGGAGTCGTCATTCTTAATGCCAATTTCAATGGCACTGCATCGATCGCTGCTCCCACTGCAATCGTCATGTCCGCCCATAACGTTGACCTCAACTCTTGGAATATCGTGGCCACGAATTTGGCGGTAATCGCCGATGCGGATGGTAATTCGACAGGTACAGCTATTCTACCGAATACACTGAACTTTGCCGGCGACTTGCGAGTACAGGGTGCCGATGTCAGCTCAAACGGCTCCCTTTCGCTAGTTGCCCAGCGCATCCTGCTGATCTCTGGACAGTCCGAGCAGTTCACTGTCGGTCATCCGATCAGCGGTCAGTCTGTCCAGGTAGACGCACGTACGCACGGCGACTTGGTTGTGACCGCGCCTAGCAATGTCGTCTTCTCAGATTTGGATGGTAACGGTTATGCGTTGCAAGCCACTCCCTCAGGCTCAATTCATGTTCGCTCGACCAATGGCAGTTTGATCATCGACTCCCAAGTAGCTGATTACGCCACCAACGTCTTGTTGGAGGCTGCGTTGGATGTCACGATCAATGCCAATGTCACCAGCGTTGCAGGAAATATTACCGTCAACGCCGGCGACGATATTGTGCAAAACGCTCTCGTATCAGCCGGCGGTGCAGGCACCGTATACTTCATCGCCGGAAATAATACGGTAGACGCCACTGCTGGAATTGTCATGAATGCTGGCGCAGTCATTTCCACCGCTGGCGGCAATGTGCAGCTAGTGGCTGACAATGGCGGCGATATCCTGCTAACCCACATCGACGTCGGAGCGGGACGCGTCAGCTTGGTTGCGGAAGGCGATATTCTCAACAACGCGCGACGCGAAAACTTGGCTGCCGACGCCTTGGCTGGTCAGAATCAATTGACCTTAGGCAGCGCAGTCGGATTTCAGCTTGGCGATCTGCTGATGATCCAAGATGCCGACTCACCCGCCCAGTTCCTTACGATCACAGCCATTGCTGGAACCGTATTGACGATGTCAGGCAACCTAGCGCAAGACTATACCACCGCACAATCAGCTCGAGTCACCACTCAGTTGACCAACGTGCGCGCCTCGGCCCTTAGCCTGCGGGCCGATGCCAACATCTCCAATGCCAGCAACGGCCAGGGCACGATCGGGCGTCCCGATACTCTGACCGCTGATTCCGAAGCCAACAGTCAAGCCGTGACCACGCAAGTCGATATCCTGGCGGCCCGCAGCGCCGAAGGTATCTACATCCTTGAAGCTGACGAATTAGCCGTTGATTCCACTGGCGATATCACGGTGACGCAAGTCGTCTCGATTCTGCCACTCATAACCAACCCAGTGACGGCAAGCTCTCTTTCAGATCTTGTCACGACCAACAATGGCAACATTTTACTAGCCAGCGTGACCGGCAACTTGACCATCAACGATGGAGCCCTCGGCTCAATTGGCGGTGCCAACGGCCAAGCTGTCAGCGCCCACGGTACAGGCAATATTCTACTACAGGCTCGCGGGGGCGGCAGTGATTTGATTCTCAACAGTCAGGTGCAGACCGATACGGGAAGCATCTTCATGGGCGCAGGTGGAAGTATCGCTCAGAACAGTGGTGGAAATGTCTTAGTCACTAACGGTGCCCTAGGCAGTATCTATGCCCGAGCCCTGACCGGGTCGATCACCATGGCCGGCGATGCGTCGTCGACCACCCAGGGAGGGCACATTCACTATCTAGCGCAGGCCAATGTAACGGTAGGTGTGCTGAATGCCTCCACTAGTTTGCTGACCAGTACGGTAGCGGTTACGGCCACCACGGGAAGTATTTTGGACGGCCAAAACGACACGATCGGCCTAGATGCCAACGGCTTCGCAACGCAGATTGGAACGCGCGAGGTCAATATCATCGGGGATGCAGCCAATTTGTTTGCTGGTGTCAACGTAGGTGCCGCCGGCAATCCGTTGGACACCCAGGTCGTCAGTTTGGCATCTGGCTCAAATGGCAATACTTACATCTACGAAAGCAATGCACTAACGATCGGCACCGTGGCCAGCATTGCAGTTGCCCAAGTTCAACTGAACTCCAACGCGCCGGGCATTCCTGTCCTAGGTCGCAACGGTGTCACGGCCAATAGTCAGATCAAGATTGAAACGATTGGTGGAACACAGACGATAGCTTCTCAGGTTGGGGCAGGAGGTAATATCCTATTGGCTGCGGGTGGTGTAACAAGCGACTTGTTGGTCAATGCGGCGGTGGGCAGCGGCAGCGGACACATCAGCCTGGTAGCCGGGCGAGACGTAGCCATCAATGCGGCGGTGATCACCGGTGGCACGGGCAGTGTGTATGTGCAGTCCGGTAGATCGATCGACGTGCAAAACACGCTGACTACGCAGACGGGAGACATTCTGCTAAGTGCTGCTCAGGACATTAGCCAGAGCGCAATCATCTCCAGTACTAGCGGAGACATTGGACTGGTAGCCGGTGGGACCATTACGCACACGGCGGTGGGTCATATTACGGCCAGCGGTGGAGACGTGCTGGTACGAGCGGGCAACAACTGGACGATGGCCGCAGCGACGACGCTCACGGCCGGAGGCGGAGATGTAGTAGGTCAGGCGACAGCGGGCACGCTACAGTTAGGAGTCATCCGGGTCACGCATGCTACGGGCAATCGCATAGGCTTATCAGCGGGAGTGAGCATTGTAGATGCCAACGGTGGTGGGGTGAACATAGAAGAGACGGTAGCCGCAGCGACGACGACGGTCAGTCTGCGAGCCGGTACGGGGACGATCGGCCAGGCCGATGCTGGCAACGGCACGCCCGGGATCAACGCCAACGCACTGGACTTGAACGTGGATACGGTGGCGGCCTCGTCGGCGCAGGGCATTTACCTCAGAGAGCTAGCGGCCGGAGGCGGACTGATCATCGGAGTTGTTCCGGTAGCAGCGGTGACAGTCGATGCGCAGCAGGTGAACTTGAACAGCACGCAGACTGTTCGGCAAGGCAGCGGCACGCTAGCAGGGCTGGCTGGAGGCACAACGACCAACAACGGCCCGGTGAAGGTAGTCGCTGAGTCTGGTAGTCTGACGGTGGCCTCGGCCGTCAGTGCTCAGGGCACAGGCGACGTGCTGCTGGAGGCGCGAGGTGTGGCCAGTGACGTGTTGGTCAATGCGACGGTGGGCAGCGGCAGCGGACATATTAGCCTGATAGCCCGAGACGACATCGCTCAAGTCGCCGGCATCAGCACGGGAGGTGGTACGGTCTATGTGCAGGCCGTAGGCGGCGCCGTCATTATGGGTGCTGTGGCATTCACAGTGAGTTCAGGCGGAAATATTGACTACATGGCAGCGATTGATGCGAGCCTGGGACAACTGAACGCTGGCACAGGAACTGTTTCGATCACGGCGGGGCGAGATATTCTAGATAGTCACAATGACACAGTGAGCTTTGATGGGACTACGGGCTTCGTCGTTGAGGCGGGTTCCACGCGCGTTCACAATATAATTGCTAATGCTGCCAAGTTGCGATCTGGCGTGGACGGCACATTGTTAGCCGGTGGTAACATCGGTACGCAGAATAACCCGCTTGATACACGAATTGGAACTTTGGCTAGTGTGTCTAAGGAGGGCACGTATCTTTACCAGAGTGATCCTTTGGTTATCGGTAGCGTAGCGGAAACGTTTGTCACCCAGGTGCATTTTAATTCTGGCGTATTGGAGGTTGGCAATGCTGCGTTGGTTGGAGGAACCTCGGGTGGCCAATACAAACTGTGGTCATCAGCCGGCAGTGTCACCGTTGATCAGCCGGTTACTGCGGCGACGCAAATCGTGTTGGCTGCCGGTCCGATCAGTGGTAATTTGATTGTTAAGGCTGCTGTGACATCAAATGGCTCTGCAGCCCAGGGGAATATTTGGTTTGCGGCTGGTGGGTCTGTATATTCGCCGGATTTAAACGGACTACTACAGTTCGCCGAAGTTGATGGAGTATCGCTAACGCTGTATGCGCAACAGTCCGTTTTCTTGCCGAATACCCACGTAGACAGTCTAGAAGCGAGGATGGTCGGCGCGAGGAATCAAAAGACGGTATTCGAAGGAGATCAACAAATCAACGCCGTGTTGATCAATGCTAACGCAAACGCCAGCGGCCCATTAATCCTGGAAGAATTGAAGCATGATCTGATTCCAGCGAATGTTACATTTCCTGATCCTCTTCATCCGATTGGTACTACTCCAGGCTTTAACGATATAAAAGCGAGCTTCGAATTTACAAATCGCTTCGTTGATGGCTATGCATTGTTTGTTCGTAACGCTGGAGAGCTGTCCATTGAAAAATTCAACTTTGGACAGGCCATGGAAATCTCTGGCACGAAACCAGCAGTTTATGTTGAGACGTTAGGTGCTTCAGATTTAAAGGTTAAGGGTGAGATTACTTTAGTCAGTGAGACTACGAATCCAAATCCAGGTATCGTCTTGATTGCTGGACAAACATTGTCCATTGAAGGCGGCGGATCGCTGAATCTGGAATCGCAACCACCAGGCGCTGTGAGCGACTATAGACAAGTTGTTTATTCTCTCGACCTCAAGGCCGATGCCTACGACGCCGGATTAGGACCAATAGTTGACGGCAGCGTTTATCCCGTGTCAACCAAGTTCGTTGTGGATGCCAGCCGCAAGAATTTGGAGAACGAGAAAACGCACTTTCAGCAGCGAGTGCGCATGGAGTTTGGCAATTCTGGCGAAAGCGGATTCATGACCATCGTGCATTACGCGGACAATCGCTATCAACAATTTACTGAACAAGCGGATGTAGCCCAGTTAGCCGCTGGCAGCAACTTCAAACTTGATAGTGCAAGTGGCGTCATTCAACCGATTAGTAATACAGTCGATACGCCGGCAGTCAACAAAGCACTTTTCGCTCGCTCAGCGACTACGGATGGCAATTTCGATCCCGCGTTCCTCGCCAATAACCGCGACTTGCCGACGGACGTAGTCATCCGTCGCTCATTAGACTTCTTCTTGTTTTCTAATGGCCAAGCCGATAATAGCGCAGCGGTGATAGATCATACTTCCGCGCATCAAGATGTACTTGGTGTTGAAACCAATATTGAAACAAGACCACCACTGACACCCGACCCGCCACCCAGTACGGTTCCACTTCCGGCACCTGTGACCCCACCGAATCCGTTGCCGCTCGATCCGCCGCTGGATCAAGCGCGGCCTGAGTACGAGCCAGGATACCTGCAGCCGAAAACGATGGAAGTGGCTATTTATCCGGTTCATTACGAGGATGAAAATGGCGATGGTCAAGTCGATGCGGTCGAGTTGCCGGATTATGAAGACGTGCTTGCCAAGCTGAAACGCGAGGGAAAGATCGTCATCAAAGCGCAGGACGGCGGTACGCCCACTCAGGGAGAAATTGAACAGCAGAAGCTGCAGATTACCAGCCAGCCGGATCAGCCCAGCGGCGCATATTCCATCATTCGTAAGCTGTTCGATGGCAGCGAAGAGGTGCTGGACGTCTTCTCAATTCGCGATTGGCCAGAACAGGTTGATGCGGCCCAGGCCGATGGTACCGCCGACGAAGTCGCCCCACCTGCGCTGAAGCCGTTTACTCCGGTCGAGCCTCCAGCGGATGTCGAATTGCCGTTGCCGCCACCGGCAGCCGACCTGCGGCCCCTGCCCCTCCCGCCTACCGATCCTTTGGGTCAGAACGATTCGCGACACGCGCTGGATGATTCTGTATCACCGCGGTTTGCTGGAGGTATTGGACTGTTGAGTTCACTGTGGTTGTACCGTCGATTGCAGTCCGGTTCGCAAGGACACACTTCGGTCGTTGCTCCCGTTGCTGGAGATTCAGCTACCAACAGCGCCCCGCCTACCGAGTTTTGTCGTCGAGCACGGCGGTTGCGAAAGCTGAGATACTTGGCTTCAACCGCTGACAACTCGTAGAAGCTTTATTATTGACAATTCATACCGCTACGTAGTCTTACTTGGGAGATTGGGAAATGCAACGTTGTCCGCAATGCAATCAGCAGCTTGATGTGGACGCTAAAGCATGTTTGGCCTGTGGTTGGACGTTGGAACCAGCGGTCACTGAAGATGCCAAACAGCACGACGACCCACCAGCGAAATTGAGCGACACGCTTGATTTTCCCAAAGGCGGTCTGCTAAGCAATCTTTCGTCTGAAGATGCGATGGTGCCGCCAGGGTCCAGCGCTCTAAACGATGCCGACAGACCGTCACTTGAAAAGCTGCACTCTACGCTGGATTTTGTCAGCGATTCGACGATAGACATGGAGCCAGCATCGCCAACGGTCGATGCAATTGCCCAGGACTTTTCGGGTGCGCAGGCAGAAGAGCCAGGCACGGAATTGCTGCCGATGGACACTGATTCTTCTTTGGCAGCCGATAGTGCATCGACCGAGGGCAGCGGCTGGGGGGAAGACTCGGTACAGGGAACATTGCGGATACCCGATGCTCCCGCCATGGATTCTGTTCGGTCAGGCCAGATAGGTAGCTCGTCGGCAGACTCCTTTGGCACTATCCCCATTCCGAATTTGTCGCAGGCGGCTGCTCCTGAAAAAACGGTCAGCTCAGATACGCTGCCTCCAGGAACGCTGCTCGACAACTCTGACCAGCGCGATACGCTCGATTTGGAATTTCAGGCTGGTGGCGACAATGCTGGAGACCAGCAGGCGACTCGTTCTTTGGACCAGCCCTTCTTTCCTGTAGAACCCATTCCGCCCAAGACCGCTGGCCCGCGGACGGACGAAGTCAACACAATCGACTTCGATCAATCAGACAATGCTCAAGAGTCCGCTATTACGCTCGATTTAGGAACGGGCCGGGCGTTCGATTCGCACAATACCAGTTCCGGCACCATTCCCTATTCAGATGACCAAGTCGCGGCTGCGGCCGCAGATACTGGCAGATCGACTCCTTCAGGGCAATTGCGCCGTGTTTGGGGCGCGGTGGGCGGGTCATCGGCTGACCCGATGCATACCCTAAAGGTCAGCGTTGGGCAGGCGTCGGATTCAATCTTTCAGCGCGTCTCACCTCGGTTGCTGGTGACGTCACAACGGGAGGACATCTTAGCTGACGTTATCAAGCGTGCCAAAGACAAGCAGCGTGATCCCAAGCTGATCGAAGCCTGCCTGAGCGAAGCCTGCGGTAAGGAGGTGTCTGAGACCGCGACGCCGGACTACGAAATCAACGGCTATATCGGTCGCGGGGCGATGGGCGTTGTATTTCAAGGGCGCCAAGTGGGCATTGGTCGCGATGTGGCCATCAAGATGATTCAACCTTCCGCCGGCGGAACGCGAACCGCCAGCAGTACCCGCAATCTGCAAAAGAAATTCTTATACGAAGCGCAGATTACCGGCAAGCTGGATCACCCGAACATCGTGCCCGTCTACGAGTTGGGAATGTGCAACAGTCTGCTGTTCTACACGATGAAGAAAATCGTGGGTACCGAATGGAAGCAGAGTTTTTCCAAACGCTCCAAAGAAGAGAACCTGGATATTCTGACGAAAGTTGCCGACGCGATGGCCTTTGCCCACCAGCGTCAAATCATCCACCGCGACTTGAAGCCAGAAAATGTGATGCTGGGGCCGTTTGGTGAAGTGTTGGTGGTGGACTGGGGCTGCGCGGTCGACCTCAGCCTAAAAGAAGAGTTTTCCGGAGCGGGCTCGCCGCCGTGGATGGCACCCGAAATGGCGCTGCACCAGCGCAACCGTATTGGTACCGGCAGCGATATCTACTTGCTGGGGGCCATCCTGTATCAGATCGTCGTGGGGCATCCGCCACATGCCGGTCGGACGGTAATGGAGGTGCTGCACTCAGCGGCCAAGAATGAAATTATCGCCACTACCAGTAGCGATCCTCTCCTAAAAATCGCCCTGCGAGCCATGCAGACCGCTGTCGAAGATCGGTATGCCACGGTCGAGGAGATGCAAGAGGCGATTCGGCTGTATCAACGACACTCCGAGAGCGTCGCGATGACCGCACGCTCGGAGAATTTGCTGGAACAGGCGATTGCGAATAAGGACTATGAGCGATTTTCGCGCTCGATATTCGGATTTCAAGAGGCCCTGGAACTCTGGCCCGACAACCCCGCTGCGTCGGACGGTCTGCGAGCGTCGAAGTTCGCTTACGGTCAATTGGCCTACACCAAAGGGGACTACGGCCAGTGCCTCGAAGTGCTCGATCGCAATGCGCCGGATCAGAATGCGTTGTACGTGAAAGCTGAAAAAGCCAAGAAGTCTGTAGAGGATAGATCGAAATGGCTTAAGTTTGCGTTAAGTGGCCTAGCCGGCGCGATAGTAGTTGGACTCGTTGTTTCCACAGCATTTGCAGTTTATGCTTCCATACAGAAGAATATTGCTGTAGAGCAGACAGATATTGCTGAAAAGCAAAAAGACTTGGCCCTAAAAAACGAAGAGGAGGCTAAGCGGCAGGCACAACTGGCCAAAGACAATGAAGAAGAAGCTACGCGACAGGCACAATTGGCCAAAGACAACGAAGAAGAAGCGAAGCGACAGGCAACGTTAGCCAAAGACAACGAAGAGGAAGCGAAGCGACAGGCAGCGCTGGCCAAAGACAACGAAGAAGAAGCGAAGCGACAAGCAGCGCTGGCCAAAGACAACGAAGAAGAAGCGAAGCGACAGGCTACGATTGCGGAAACCCAAACATCCATGGTGCAGTTGGCAGCGATCCAATCCAATCTATCTCTTGCATTTGGGCAAGTTGAACAATCAGACCTTAGTCGCGCCACCGCTCTTATTAGCGATATTGGCACGCCAAGTAAGCATCAAGTGTTAGCCGACAAGCAGCAACTTCCTCTTCTCAAGAACTGGGCCTGGAATCGCATCAATCTGCTGAGCAACTCGGACCTATTGAGCGATCCGGTCGGTGAGCAGGTGACGGCGTTGGCATTTTCTCAGTCAGCCAATCGCGGCGTGGTGGCGCTGACTCGCCAGCAGCAGAACTGGCTGCACATCGCCAGCATCCACAATGACAAATTAGTTATTGATCCGCAACACTCGCTAAAGCTCGAAGCAGAGGTCGTCGAGGCCGCCTCGATTTCACCGGATGGCCAGAGCGTGTTGTACTCGTTGGCCGCCGGCAAGAACGATCTGCCCAGGCTGTTTCGCTGGCAGGTGGGTAGCACCGCTGCCGAACCGATCGCCGGTGCCGATATGCGTGCGTTCCAAGGGTTCGTCGCCACCGATACTGCCGACGTGGCGGGCCTGAACCAAGGTCTGTGGGTGTGGAGTCGAAATGGTTCAGACGAAGAGTCAAAACGAATTGATAAGGTTCAAGGGCGGCTGCTGTCGATGCAGTTGCTGCCTAATAATTCAGTGCTGGTGCTAGCTGAGATGCCCAATGGGCAGCGTTACCCGCATATTGTGTCTCTGCTAGACAGTAATGATCATCAATACTTGCGAACTCAGCAGGGCTTGGGCCGAGAACGGCTGTCGGCCGTTGCATACGCCAATGGGCGGTTGGTACTGGGCACCGAGTCGGGCAAGTTGTTTAGTCTGCCGTACATGTTGGGCTCGACCACCTCTACTCAACCAGCAGTTGGCGGCGTGACAGATCGCGGTGTCGACATAGATGCCAGTCTGCTCAGCGAAATTCCGCAACAGCACCAGTCCAGAATCAAGTCGATTAGAGCGCATGCAGATGGAACGCTGTTGACCATCGCCGAGGAACCGCAGGTCAATGTCTGGCGACCGGTGGCTACGGAACTCGGGTGGACCCTGGACATTCGGCTGACAGGTACTCCCAGCAACGTACAATTGGCTGACTTTGGACAGTCATCACAGCAAATTCTGGCGCTATCAAGCGATACCAGATCGATTGTTTGGGACGTCAATCGCCAGCGGCTGCGGCAACGCGTGCGTCGCGTCACGCCCGATGGACAAGAGCTAGATTATGCGACTCCGGTCATGGCTATGGTCACCTCGGAAGATGGCCAGCGTGCGGTTTCAGTTCTGGAGGACGGCACCATTGACCGATGGAACATTTATACCGGTCTGGCCGAACACACTGGGCAGATTCCGATTGGCTACGTTGGGCATGATCCTCGAGCACAATTCGTCGATATGTCCATCGACCCTCAGTCCGGCATCATGATTACCTCGGCCAGATTGCCTCTGGGAACGCAAGTTCATCAGTCCGCAGGTGCTGACAAAACCGATTCGAAGAAGTCGCTCGAGTGGGATTGGGAATTTGTCAAGTGGGACCTGAACGGCATGAAGATGCTGGACCGCTGGAATCGGCGGTCTGGAGAGGAGCAAGCGGTCTCGCTAGTGGGCCGCGGCCACTACGTACTATACGGTAGCGATTCAGAGACACGGTTTAGAAATACCGCCAACCAAAGTGAAATCGCAAAGTTCGACTTTGGTAGTTTCTTTGGAGTTGCTAGTCCCAAGTCGAGCAACCTGGTGATGCTCGTCAAGCTAAATGGTGCCCTACAATTGGTGGATGTCGACAATTTGGATGATTCGTGGCGACAGACAGAATTCTTTGCGCTGGCCACCACGGGGGATCGTCCGATCATTGGCCAATGGTCCCCGGCTGGTGATCGATTCTATCTGATCTGGGAATCTGGGCGTGTGATTGAATTGTCGTGGGACGGAAGTCGCTTGGCCCTCGAGCGCGACCTGCGTCAGGCTGGTCAAAAGATTGAACTGGCTGTGGATTCGACTCAGCCAGCTGCGGCACAAGCTGACGCTGGCCGAAGCCAAACTCCCACTATCCGCATCGCCTCGCGGTGGAACGTGGATATGAAAGTTCGCTCGGCATCTGGCCATAACTTGCTATATGCTTTGGTGCGCTTTCCTGGAAAGTCCGGACTGACGCGGTTGACCCGAATTGCTTTTCCCGTCAATGGCGGTTCTGTTCAGATGCAATACAGCGATTCCAGGCTGGGTAGCCGGCATTGCGTGCTGAGCGACGATGAAGTACCACAGGCCATCACAGGCCCCTTGGAGCAAATGAAGAATAGGCATCCTCGGTTGGATCAACAAATCGCTGGTATGCGTACCGCAGGTCTGCACACGTATGTGGCCACCAAGTCTGGAACGGTCCTACGAGTCGCTGCGCAGCAGGCTGATTTGCAAGCCTACGGGCGCCCCAAGTTACTGTCGGCCACCGGCGACAAGTCGGCCAACACCATCATCACCTTGCATGAAGGCGGAGTACTGTGGCGAGCTGACTGGCAAGATGGTCAGTGGAGCTGGCGGCAATTGCCTTTGGCATCGGCTGATGCCGAGTCAATTGACCTATCGCCAGACGGCAGCCAACTGTCTATCCGGACCGGTACAGGCTTAGGGCTATATTCAGCCGATACCGGGGCGCTATTGCAGCAGTTTGCTGGTGGCCCGATTGCCGCGTTCACCTGGGACCGCCAGCAGCCATCGACCTTCGCCATAGTGGGCAGCGATGGTACCGTGGGACGACTAACGGAAGCCGGATGGGTTGAGATCATCAAATTGCCGGCTGGAGAAGTAGCCAAGCGCGTTCAATACTTCAATGAAGCGTGGAATGACCCGGCCAAGCCCAAAGATCGCTGGCTGCTGGTGCAAACCTCGACTGCCACTTACGACCGGCTTCACTACTTCCCGCTCAACCCCGGAGCACAGCCCGTGTCGGTCGACTTGCCCTCGCGCGTGACGTCCCTTCAGTGTTCGCCGACCGAGGGACTGGTGGCTGTTGGCGGTTACGGAACGGTAGCCATCTACTTTAGCGCTCCCAGTCTGGGTGAAGCCGGCAAAGAGCTGTTTAGTCTTCCCGGACATGCGGGGGCTAGTGTGAACCTACTCCAATTTACCGCTGACGGTCGCACTCTGTTATCGGGTGATCGAGGCAATCGCATGTTTGGCTGGCTTTCTGCCGATAACATGGCCGCTCCGGTTGCTCCGGGGGTAGCTATTCAGCCAAACCGACCGGACGCTGAACGGCAAATACTAGTGCGTGTTCGCTGAACGGACAGGGGCAGGGCCAGGCCAATCGCCGCAGGCCGCCCCCAGCAACTCCGGCTTCGCCCAGCAGACGCATAACGTACTGCGGTGAATGGCTATAGAATCCATCTGTATGCCAATCATATCCATCGCCTAACAACGGACCGGCGGCTACGTTGAACACCAGCCAGCCGCCGAGTACCAATCGTTTCAAGGCGACCTGAATGAACTGCTCTAGCGATCCCTGGTACTGCAAAACGCTGACGGCTGCGATCAGGTGATAAGAAGTATCGGTGCCCGTCAGGTACTCAGTCAACTCAGCCGTGATCAGTCCTCGGTAACAACCTCGCTGTCGGGCCATATCAAGCATCCTCGTGGATAGGTCGACTCCATCCAGCCAGCGACTCTGACTCCCCAGAGCCGGACCCAGCAAGCCGGTGCCACAACCGGCATCCAGAATGCGAATGGTGTCCGCTTCGGGCAACTGACATTCTCGCAACAAGTCGGCCACGAGCCGTGGTCCCAGATAGCCGACTTGTTCGCACTGGCTATCGTACTGGTCCGCCAGTGAATCAAACATGTCGGTTATCTTGTCAGTGTCAATTGGCGGAGATTTAGACATCTGTGGTGCATTCCATCGAAGCCATCTTTTGGGGATAACCAGTAATTTCAACCGGGGATTGGCTGACAAAAATCGAAGCTTTTTGGTAATGTTTGAGCGCTATTCAACCGCTCAACAGCATATAACCTAATCCGACACAATTGGTCTTGCCATTGGACAACTTTCGATTCGACCTAAATCGTAAAGTAACCAGAAAATCTCAATGAAAAATCAGCCAACTTCAAGATCAAATCGACGACAGTGGCTCTGGCACACAGCAGTGCTGGGCGGTGGTTGCTTCGTTGCGGAGTCGCTGCCAGCCAAAGACTCCAATTCTTCATTGGAGAAACTCCACATTGCCTGCATCGGTGCCGGGGGCAAGGGCGAGACCAACATTTTAGGTGTCATGCGTGAGCAGGTGGTCGCTGTGTGTGATGTCGATCAGTCGCGGGGTCAAAAGGGATTCAAACTGGTCCCTCGGGCAAAGCGATATGTGGACTATCGTGAAATGTTAGATGATCTGAAGGACATCGACTGTGTTGTTGTCAGCACGCCGGATCATTCTCATGGGCCAGCTGCCATTCGGTCACTTCGTATGGGATACCACGTCTACTGCGAAAAGCCGCTCGCGCATTCGATCTATGAGGCGCGGCTGATGAAGCAGATCGCAGAGGAGAAGAATCTAGTCACTCAAATGGGAAACCAGGGTCATGCCAGTCCAGTACTTCGCGAGGCGGTAGAGATCATCCGGTCTGGGGCTATCGGTAAAGTCACTGAGTTTCATGCTTGGACGAACAGACCGTCATGGCCGCAGGGATTGAGCAAGCCAACCGAGCAGCCGCCAATTCCTGCCGACTTGAATTGGGACCTTTGGCTAGGACGTGCCGCTTACAGAGACTATCATCCGGCTTACTGCCCCTTTAATTGGCGAGGCTGGTGGGACTTCGGCACTGGTGCCTTGGGAGATATGGCCTGCCACATCGTCGATATGGGCTTCTGGGCATTGGATTTGAAATATCCAGACCTAGTCGTCGCCGATGCGACCGGTCAATCTCCAGATTCACCTCCCAGGTCGAGCACCGTTCAGTTTCAGTTTCCCGCCAGAGGCGACCAGCCACCGGTTAAATTTACTTGGTACGACGGCGGTCGGAAGCCAGATCCCAAACTAGTAGGGCAGAGCCAATTAGCATCAGGTGGATCAATCTTGGTCGGAGACCAGGGCAGTATGTATTTGCCCGGCGATTATGGTAACAAATATCAATTGTTTCCTGCCGATAAATTTGCTGACTACAAACCACCTGCGCCATCATTGCCTCGGGTTACGACCGCGTCCAACGACATCCTAGTAGCGGCGAGTCATTACCGAGAATGGCTGGATGGCTGCAAAGGCGGAGCCCAGCCTCAATCCAACTTCACCTATGCGGCACTATTGACCGAAGTTGTCCTGCTAGGCAATCTGGCGATTCGCGCCGGCAAGCCGATCAAATGGGATCCGGTCAAAATGCGAGCCATCGGAGTCCCCGAAGCTGATGCCTGGATTCAGCCCGACTTTCGTTCAGGCTGGCAAGTTTGATCGTCAATTGTCAAGCGGCTACAACATCTCGTGAACCTTAGCGAAATCCGTAATCGCGAATTCGTCCGCCGCACCCTACGCAAACCCTCGCTTCGGCACTTCCTCCTCAGCTCATGAATTGACCATAGGCCAAGAACGGCTTCTGTGCCCACCATCACAACGCCGTATCGTCGTTTCCAGATGTCTAGCAGGCATTCGTCCCAGCGATCACCTCGACAACTGCTGTCCCCCAGGCCCGGTACCACCTCATCCCGATAGGGCAGCACGACAAAAAACTGTAGAGGCAGGTTGCGCCAGTGCGGAACATTGGAGAAGAATTTGGGGGAAATCAGCCGCCATCACCAATTCGCAATAGCCGTCAAGAATTGGCAGAAGTACCTAATAGACAGTCATTTACGACTGATCCTGATGGCCCAAGAGGGAACCTGCATAGTAGTAACCAATGGGCGGTGCTGGACTCGAACCAGTGACCTCAACGATGTCAACGTCCGAGCGATCGATCAAAAATGCCGTAAATCATTGGGTAAATTGCGATACAAGAGAACGCTTGCACCAATGCTTGCACCAAATCGCTGAATTGGTCGAACGGAATAGGCTCCAAACGCTGGCCGAAGTGCTGGCGGATTCGCTCGAACCTGACGCATTGGGAAGACTTGCCAACGCTCTGACCCGATGTGCGGAAAGGGACTGAATGGAAGTGGGTTCAGTGGGTTACAAGTCACACTCTTGTTGTTTGGTAGGTCTTTCACGGAATGTGATGCAGTCCCAGGCGTGCGACACAGGCGAACTCGGACGGCGAGTGACCCAAACCAACCCACCAAACCCACTTAACCAACCTGCTAGGAATGCAAGCGACAGCGGGGCAATCGAAATAGGTGTTACACAATGAGTTGGGAAACAAGAGCAGACGGGAATCGGTACTATACCCGTAGTCGTCGTGTCGGAGGGCGGATTCAGCGGGAATATGTCGGCGGCGGGACAGTCGGAGAGCTAGTGGCAACGCTCGACGAAATTGACCGTGAATCGCGATTGCGTGAGGCTGAAGCAATTCGCGAATCGCGACGACAAGCCGAACGAATGGACGAAGCACTGGCCGAATTTGAAGAACTGGCCGACTACATCGGTCGTGGGTTATTGATCGTGGCAGGGTATCACCAACACAACCGAAGCGAATGGAGAAAACGGCATGAGCAAGATTGAAACACAAGCCATTGTCAACGCCGAAGTTGACCTGGTGGAAACTGTGAAAAAGGCCAATTCTGGCGACAAACAATCGTTGGCAATTTTGAGGCGTGAACTTGTCGGCGAACATGCGAACGCGATCATCGACTTTGTCGGTAATCTCGCTAACAGTCTGGAGCAATCGACATTAAATGCCATGCTTGGCGACGGGCAACAAGGGACTCGGTTGGTGCTCTTGAGGAGGCTGGAACAAATGCGAACTGAACTTGGTTGGAATGAGTCGCCGAAACTCGAGCGCATTTTGATTGAGCGTGTCTGCCAAACTTGGCTCTATCTCCACTGGTTGGAAATGGTGGACGCCCAGTCCATGAACCGATCGATCGATCGTGTAAAGTATGAATCCGAAAGGGTTGAACGGGCCGAATGCCGACATTTGCGTGCGGTCAAGATGCTGGCGACAGTTCGTAAGATGGCCTTACCATTGCGGATCGACTTGAAAGCCGAATTGACCGTAGCGGAGTCGAAATCACCCGCAATTGGCCCGCGAAGCCAATTGGATTTAGTGAACTCAACCAACCAGGACATGGCTTAGGCCCGCAGCATAGTAAGTAAGAAATTGGTCCAAATGCGGCGGGCGGCCTTGGTACTCGAATTTACCAAATCCACTGCATTCAATTGAAGCGGTAGAAATCAACCAAAAGCCCCCCGCAGCTCAATGGGTTGCTGCAAAGGCAAGTTCTCAGAACAATAATGTGCTCAAAAAGCGGCAATAACAGTAGCGGGTATTTGCTGGTCACCTCCGTGAGATCAATAGTCGACTGGCCTCTGAGAAAGCAGACTTAGCTGGCCCGTACAGACTCCTGTTTGCACTAAGGGCTACCGCAATAAAGGAAGTCCAAGTTCCTTCAAGAATTTATTGTGCTCCGCCGTTGCCTTCTGGATCGACTCTTCGATTTTGACTAGTTCACGATGCGTTGCGGCCAGGTTGATCTCTTCCTCGCCCACCGCCGTGCTGATGTAGCGGGAGATGTTCAGGTTGAAGTCGTTCTTCTCGATCTCTGCCATGTCCACGCGGCGGGAGTAACGGGTCTCCTCCTTCCGGTGCTGGTAGGTGTCGATGATCTTCTGGATGTGCTCCTTGCTGAGCTGGTTCTGGCGCTTGCCTTTGACGAAGTGTTCGGCGGCGTTGATGAAGAGCACGTCGTCGGGCTTCTTGCATTTCTTGAGGACGAGGATGCAGACGGGGATGCCGGTGGAGTAGAAGAGGTTGGCAGGCAGGCCGATGACGGTGTCGATGTGGCCATCCTTGAGCAATTTGGTGCGGATGCGTTCCTCGGCCCCGCCACGGAACAGCACCCCATGCGGCAGGATGATCGCCATCACGCCTTCGTCTTTCAGGTAGTGAAAGCCGTGCAGCAGGAAGGCGAAGTCGGCGGCGGACTTGGGGGCGAGGCCGTGGCTTTTGAAACGGACATCGTCGGCCAGCGCGTCGGTGGGTTCCCAGCGGTAGCTGAACGGTGGATTGGCCACGATGGCGTCGAAGCTCGGCTTTTTGGCCGGGTTCTGCTCCCGCATCATGTCCCACTCGTTGAGCAGGGTGTCGCCGTGGAAGATCTCGAACTCCGTGTCCTTCACCCCGTGCAGCAGCATGTTCATGCGGGCGAGGTTGTAGGTGGTGATGTTCTTCTCCTGGCCGAATATTTTGCCGATGGTGCCGCCTGCCTGGGCCAACCTCTTGCGCACATTGAGCAGCAGGGAGCCGGAGCCGCACGCGAAGTCCATCACGCTCTCCAGCCGCTTCCTGGTCCCGGTCTTCGGTTCCTGACTGTCGAGCGTGACAATGCCGGATAGGATGCTGGATATCTGCTGCGGGGTGTAGAACTCGCCCGCCTTCTTGCCTGAACCGGCGGCAAACTGGCCGATCAGGTATTCATAGGCATCGCCCAGCGCGTCGATGTCCGTGGAAAACTCTGCCAGCCCTTCGGCGATCTTCTGGATGATGGTGCAGAGCTTGGCGTTCCGATCGGGGTAGGTCTTGCCCAGCTTGGGGGAATTCAGGTCGATCTCGGAGAACAGGCCCTGGAAAGTGCTCTCGAAGGATTCCGTCTCGATGTATTTGAAGCCCGCTTGCAGCGTGTTCAGCAGCTCCGCGTTCTGGGTGCGGGCCAGGTTGGCGATGCTGTTCCAGAGGTGGGCGGGCTGGATGACGTAATGCACCTTGCGCCGCATCTGCTTCTCGAACTCCGGGATGTCGTCCACGTTGTTCGCATACCACAGCGACAGCGGCACCTTGGGGGCGTCGCCACGGGTGTCGGGGTAATCCCGCCCCAGCTCCTTCTTCGCCGCCGTCTCGTAGTTGTCGGAGAGGTAGCGCAGGAATAGGAAGGACAGCATATAGTCGCGGAAGTCGTCCGCATCCATCGCCCCGCGCAGTTGGTCGGCGATGCTCCAGAGGGTGTTGCCCAGTTGTTTTTGGTTGGTGTCGGTCATGATGCTGGAGGCTTTGCGGTTTTTGGTCGGGCCTTTTTCGGGGCCTTTGCTGGTGTAGCCGCAGGCGGCGCTATTGGCGTTGGAGTCGTTGGGAAAAGAGCGGGATTGAAGGGATAGCGATTGATGAAGTCGTGAAGAACTTTGCGGAAGTAGTTCTTGTTCTCTTCCAGCATCTCCTGCGGCTCATATAGAGAGTATCCGCCGTGGCTGAGGATGTTGATGAGGCGCTGGTGAAGCAGCCCGTCTTCGTCGTCCGCATCCTTTTTGATACAGGCGGAAAAGTGGCGATAACCGTGGAAGCTGGCGGTCTTCTCAAGAATCGAACGCAGCATATTGAAGTGGTGCGTGAAGAGCTTTCCGCTTTGGTCGGCTTCGTAGAGTTCAGCCAGTGCAGCGACGTGGTGAAAGAACGGCGTCTCGCCTGTTTCTCGAATGACATAGCTACCCGGCTGCTTATCGCGGCTCAGGAAATACTGGGATGCCTTCTTGTTTCTGCTTTCCTCTCTGAACTCGTTGTAGAGGACATTGAAAAACAGTGTGTGGTGGGTTGAGATAACCGTCTTCAGATGGCTGCCCTGCGTCTTGAGCAAGTATGCAAGATGGTTCGCGACCGTGATTGCATTATGTTCATCGAGAGAAGAGATCGGGTCGTCGATGTAAATGTATTTAACCCAGTTGTAGGCTTCGATGCCGTCCATTGCGAGTTGCACCACCGCCAGGAAAAAGCACCAAATGAAAATGTTCTCTTCACCGCGTGAAACTTTGATGTGTGTTTCAATCTTGGTCCGCTCCTCAGTCTGAGGCTCCGCATCCTCGACATAATTGGGATTGGGGACCTTGCGGGAGAAAACGACCTCCCATTTGTCTGTATCAATTCGGAAATCGAAGTCTGTGTAACGACTGAGAAAGGGACGAATGCGAGTATCCATCTCGATTTCCCAGAGCGAAGTAATGAAGCGAGACTCGGGATTGATCTTTAACTTCCTCTCACGGTCTTCCTTGAGGTCGTTGTCCCACGAAAAGAGGTCCTCGGTGAAAGCATTGAAATAGAGGGTATCGGGCTCATCGCTGACTTTGACCAAGTTCTTGAAGATGGTCGAGAGGCGAGTCTTTCCAGTCCCATTGTAAGCGTAAAGCAGGATGAACTTCTTCGAGGCGAGTTCCTTCCGCAGATGAGCTGCCAAATCCGGCAAATCGGCAAACGGTGGAATGCTCATCCTTCACCCTCCTCTGCTGATGGGAAAAGCTGCTGCATGAGCCCTTTCTTGTGGGCATTGAGAGCTTCCAGCTTATCGCTTTCAGCTTTGATCAGGTCATCAATGGAGGAAAGACAGTTCGAGATTTTGCTCTGCTCGGCATCAGAGGGGACAAGCACACGCTGCGCCTTTAAGATGCTTCCGGTAATGAGTGGCTGACCTGAACCAAAGATCAGCTTGTTGATGTTTATGTTTCCGAGGTAATGGAAGATGTAGTCGATTCTTGCCGCTGGCTTGAGTTTGATGACGAGGGTGTTATCAGTCACGCCAAACTGACCGCTGGCCTTCGTCAAATAGCCAGCATTCGCACCGACACGGGCAACGAGGATGTGGGGAGTGTCGTAACTGGCTTTGGCAGTTTTGCCGATGACGCCTGTTGAGCCATAGAGGTCAAATGCTCCATCAGAATCCCGCGCGTCTTTGCCAGACGAGACGTTGAAACATAGATCTCCGAGAGTTGCATCATTCCATTCGCCTTTGAATTCGGGGAAGCGGAGGCGGGGTTGGGTTTCGCCTTCGCGGGGGAAAAGCTGCTGCATCAGCCCTTTTTTGTGGGTCTTGAGCGCGTCCACTTTCCGCGCTTGCGCGGCCATCAGCTCGTCCACCGAACTCAGGCACGAGGCGATTTTTTGCTGCTCGGCGAGGGATGGAAACGGGATCGGTATCTTGCTCATGACGCCATTCATGAGCTTTGGATTTCCAACGTAAGAGACGTACTTTTTGGCGACAGCGTTGATCAACGCGGCGATGCAAGCATTCGCAAAGCCAGTTGAGTTGAGAAGCACTCCACAAACATTGGTGCAATAAAACTTCCCCGGTCGGAAATTCACGTCACCCGCGTTCGCACCGTCCGTGGTCCAAGTAATTGCGTTATCAAAAAGGAAGTCTGAGTAGTATCCGCTTAAACCATTGTTTTTGGTCTGAGATGAGTAAACGGGATACGGGTTCGCCTCAGTTTTTACATCCTGCACCAAAGTCATTGAAAGGACATTGCCTCGCGTGACCTGAAACACGTCGCCTACTTCGTTCCGCTCCCATTCCTCTGCGTTACGAAACTCCGGAAACCGCAACTTCGGCACCAGCGCGGGTTTGCTGTCTTCGTGTTTTGTTGCGCACAAAGGCGCAGAGGCACTAAGTTTTTTTGGCGAACGGGATTTCTTCATTCCTTTCCTCCTCTGTGCCTTCGTATCTTTGTGAGAGCTTCTCCCACGTCCCGTTTCTCGTTCGCAACTTCAAGCTGTTGAAGGTCTGAATATTCACTCGACTCGACTTCGTCGTCTGAATCCCACATCTCGCGGTAGGCGTAGACGTAGCTGGCGGTGGCTTGTGGATCGATTGGCCAATAGTACCGACACAGAGTTTTGAAAAGCACCAGTCCATTTGGGATGCAGGCATGGTCCAGAAGCTGATCGAGCGTGTGTTCAATCAACTGTTTATCCCGGCTGCCATTGCGAACCATTTCCCGCACCGTAGGCGCGTGGATCGCGACGGCTTGCTGATGAAGCGTCTGAAGCGGGTCAATGATCGCCGAGAGGTCGTGGAGTAAGTCCTGGTAGGCATCGGCCTCGATTGAAGCCGCCTCTTGTGGCAGTCGTTGGTCGTTCACTATTTCAGCCGCTTGATTTTGGTGTCGGACAGCAAAGTTCGCATCTGGGTGATGGCGATTTCATTGAGCTTCCGCAGGCGTTCTTCCTGGGACAATCCCTGACGGATGAGCACGGAGTTGAGGCTTTCCAAGTTGGTCAGGACAACGAGCTGCTCCAACGGAGCGTGGTCGCGAACGTTGCCTTCGGCGTCCGGATGGGCGTCGCGCCATTGTTTGGCGGTCTGGCCAAAGAGAGCGACGTTCAACAAGTCGGCTTCGTTGGCATAAACGAAACTGGCCTGAGCCTTGGTGATCGTGGGCGGAATCAGCGTTTCCTTGATCGCATCGGTGTGGATGCGGTAGTTGATCTTGGCAAGCGTCCGCTGAAGGTTCCATTCGAGCTTGAGGCGGTCGTTTTCCTCTTCTTTCAGTCGCTGGAATTCCTTGATGAGGTAAAGCTTGAATTCGACCGAGACCCAGGACGCGAATTCGAAGGCGATATCCTTGTGGGCGTAGGTGCCACCGTAGCGGCCAGTGCTGGAAACGATGCCAATGGCTCCCGTTTTCTCGATCCAGTGCTTTGGCGTGAGAACGAAACTGTTCAGTCCGGTCTGAATTCTAATTCCGTCGAATTCGACGGAATTAAAATCCGGGTTGTGGAGTTTTTCCCAGATGCCGAGGAACTCGACGGTGTTGCGGTTACGCAGCCAGTTGCGAACGAGATCGTCACTGCGCTCCGGGTTCTTGAACCGGGCGATGTCGGTGAGGCTGATGAAGTCCTGCCGATTCTGCGAAATAATCGCGACGGAGGCTCCTTGAACTTCAACGGTGATTCGTTTGGCTTTACTCATGGGATTGGCTGGTTGGTTGAGGTGGTTCCAATTCCATCGAATTCGAGGGAATTAGAGCTGCCAAAAGTCTTAATGGTCGCGACTTCGAGAACTTTAATTGTGGCGAATTCGCCATAATTAAGGCCGGGCTCTTACTGCTCATACGCGCTCAGTCCTGAAATGTCGCGGCCAGCGGCGCGTTTGGTAAGCAGGGGATACAGATCGGCCATGAGGGCGAGTTCGGCTTGCGTGCGGGCTTTCCAGCCGAGGTCGAGCGGGGCCATGAGGTCGCTGAGCTGCTCGCCATCGAAGATCATGCGGTCGAGGATGGCATCCACGAAGCCTTGCAGGGCGGCGGTGGCAAGGCCGTGCTTCGCGGCGATGGCGGCCAGTTCCTTGGCGTTCTTCTCCGCCTTGAAGCGGGTGTAGCCGTCGCGGATGGCGGTTTCGCTCAGCCCCTCGCCCGCCTTGAGCGTGCCGATGTATTCGGCGATCTCGTCCCGCTCGTTCATGAACTTGGCATCGGCACTGATCAAGCCGATAAGCTGCTCGCGGGTCATCTTCGACTTGCCCGGCCCCTTGGCGGAGAACTTGGCGATCAGGCCCATGATGTAGTCGTAATCAATGACGGCGGAGGCGAAGAGGATGAACTCGAATTCAAGCTGATCGGCGGGATTGGCTGTGTCGGTATTTTTCTGTCGCGGGTCTCGCAGCTTCTTGGCGGTTTCGAGATACTGCCCGCGAAAACCACGATGACTGTCCTCCGGTAGAACCTTCTCGATAGCCGCTTTGTTTTCCTCGGTGAGGTCGGTGTATTGATCGAGCTGGGTCTTGAGCCGCTGGACTTCCTTGAACTGCTCGCAGAAAACGACCTTGGCAGCGTTGCCTTTCAAATTGGCCACATCCGAAGGCGTACAC